>NZ_LR733413.1:2542500-3142500 GCF_902506345.1 Flavobacterium sp. 9R
ATTCTTTTTTATCCGTTTGCACCACCGATTCATAGGCCTGAATGGCTTGTTCATACTGCCCTTTTTTGTACAATGCATTCCCTGATTCAAAACCATTTTGAGCAGTTAAAACACTGGTTATAAACAATAATAAATAAACTATATTTTTCATTTGTTGATTTAATTTTAAACACAAAGATCACAAAGAAAGCACTAAGACCACTATTTTAAAGTGCTCATTTAATTTTTCTTGATTACACTTCTGTTCTTTGTGGTTCACACAATTTGTTTTTCTAATCCCGAAATAATTTCGACAGCTTTATCAAAATCCTGTTGAATTGAAGCACTAGAAGAAGGCGCATAACGAGCAATCTCACAATTTTCTGTCAAGGTAATAAAATCGTTTACAGCTTCAGGATTGGCTTTTCTAGACAACAACAACTCTTGAATGTTATCCTTACTCATTTCTGAGGTTTCGATGTGTAATTTGGCTTTTAAGAAATTATGCATCGCTTTTTCGAGTGCCACATAGAACAACTCTTTGTTCGCAATTTGTTTTTTGGCTTCCGACAAATATTTTTTAGCCAATTTATTATTCATTTTGATTCGGTTACCAAAGACATCGCTATCTATGGCTTCCTTTTTCTTTTTGAAAATCACAATCAAAGGAATTATTCCAAAAGGAAGTAATAACAACGCATAAAAGCTATTGGAGCCTAAGAAATCCTTTCCGTGAACATCTTCAAGTTCTGTTTTAAGCTTAATGAACTTGAATTGCTCCAAATTGCTGATTTTATTTTTAGCCGTGCTCGCCACTGCGGTACTGTCTGTAGCAGTCGGACCATCTAAAACAGTCACTAAAATTTCTGGTGAAGTAATCGTTTTGTAGCTGCCCGAATTCAAATCAAAATAAGAGAACTGCATAGGCTTAATCGGATAGGTTCCTTTGAACTGCGGAATAATGGTATAACTATCCGAAATTTTACCTGCCATTCCAGAAAGTGGCGTATTTACGGATTCCGTATGAACAGGATCATACATTTCTAGTGCGTTTGGAACAACTGGTTTAGGCAAGGTAAATAATTTAAGATTTCCTTTTCCAGCGGCGCTAACTACCAATTCTAAACTTTCTCCATTGTGAAGCGTTGTTTTGCTTGGCGTAACTTTAAAATCAAAACTTCCCACGGCACCTGAAAAATCTGCTGGCTTACCCGATTCTGGCAATCCTTTCACCGCAATAGTTTTTGCTCCTGTAGTTACATTCTTAGTTACATCTTTTACAATAAATTGCCCAAACATATCTCTTCTATTGGTAGGCAATTGAACAGGTATATCTAATGAAAGTGGCTCTATCACTAATTTCCCTGATTTTTGAGGATACAAAACTGTTTTGCGAAGGACTACATACCTAAAACGTTCCCCTCTAAACATTCCCTCTTCAGGAACCAATTGCTTGATATCAATATTTTGGCTCCAAAAATCATTGTATTTTGGTTTACTCTTTTCTTCCCAATTTACCCCAATTCCGATATTGTAGCTGAAATACAATTTATATACAACGGTAATTGGCTCGTTTATATACGGATTGGTTTTAGAAACATCGGCTACTAAATACAAATTATTATCGGCAGAAATTTGGCCGTCATTCTCTTCTTGACTTTGTTGTACAGCATTGGTCACAGTAATCTTTACAGGAGAAGTTTTGTATACCTGGCCATTGAACTCAATGGCGGCTTGTTTAATCACTAAAGCTCCTTTTTTAGCGGGTACCAAAAAATAAGAATAGACTTTTTCAAAAGAACTTCTTCCGTTCACCCACGATTGACTCACTTGTTGGCTAGGTCCAGCGATGATTCGGAAACCATCGAAAGAAGGTTGAATAAAATTATCACCATCTACATTCATAATAAAGTCAACACGAAGGCGTTCGTTTAGTGCCAAAGTGTTTTTACTCACTCGTGTCTCGAACTGAACTTGAGCCAGAAGTGGGTTAGCAATTATAAAAAGTGCAACTGCAATAAATTTTTTCATTTTAAAATGCGGTTTTTGAATTACCAATCTTTTTCGGTTTGAACTGGTTTTCCTTGGCCTTGTTTGGCTTTTACTTTATCTTGAATTTTCTTTTCTTCGTTGTTTACAGCATCCAAAAGGTTTTCTAAACGATCTTTAGAAATGTCTCCAGGTTTGGGTTTGGGTTGTCCTTTTTGGTCTTGATTTTTGCTGTTTTTTTGCTCGTTTTGATTAGGATCTTGTTTTTTGTCCTGATCGCCTTTATCGTCTTTTTTGTCTTTGTCTTTATCGCCGTCTTTCTTGTCGTCCTTCTTATCTTTATCCTTGTCTTTGTCTTTTTTATTATCCTTATCGTTTTTCGGTGGATTGTCTTTTAGCATTTTTTTGGCCAAAGCATAATTGTAACGTGTTTCCTCGTCTTCGGGATTAGAACGTAAAGCGTTTTTGTAGGCATCAACTGCGGCTTCATAATTTTTATCTTTCATAAAAGTATTGCCCAAATTGTGCAATATTTTGTGCTTTTGAGATTTTATTTTTGCTTTGCGTAATGCTTCAACATAGGCGTATTGTGCTTCGGCATTTTGATTTTGCTTGTAAATTGCATTTCCTAAATTGTAAGGAGCTACCGTTCGGTTAGGGAATTTAGATTGTGAAACTCTATAATTTGCTTCCGCTTCTACAAACTTTTTTTCTGCAAATTCTTCATTCGCTTTTGGTAATGCTTTGTCTTTTTGTTGAGCAAATAGACCTCCTAGCCCCAAAAGGGAAAACAAGAAAAGGAATATGAAATATTTTTTAATCATTTGTAATTTTGTATTTTATCACTTTCAAGTACATTTATCAACTTCACATTGGGAGGTTAGAAAACTTTATTTCTCGTTAAACAAATTCAATTTTTTCACCCAACTTGTTTTGCGTTCTAACAGAAAAACATCTACCAAAAGCAGCAGAAAACCAATGGCTAAAAACCATTGAAATTGAGATTGATACTCTGCCATTTCAGTCGCTTCGAATTCTGTTTTTTGGATTTTATCCAAAGTGTTTTTTACAAACTCTAACACTTCTTTAGTATTGGCGCCGTTTACATAATTTCCATTCGTCGCCTTTGCAATGCTTTTTAAGCTTTCTGGATTCAACTTTGTGATAACGATTTGATTGTCTTTATCTCTTTTATAGCTTTCAATCACACCGTTTCGGCGCAAAGGAATCGTACCACCCTTCTCAGTACCAACACCAATCGTAATGATTTTCATCCCAATTTTATTGGCTTCTTCGGCGGCGCTTTCGGATCCTTCAGAATGGTCTTCTCCATCCGAAATCATAATCATCAACTTGCTTGTTTTGCTTTTTTCATCAAAATAAGTAGCCGATAATTTAATCGCTTCGTCCAAAGAAGTTCCTTGAGACGAAACAATGTCGGTATTCATACTTTGTAAAAACATTTTCGCCACACCGTAATCTGAGGTGATTGGCAACACTGGAAAAGCACTTCCAGCATAAGCAACAATACCAATGCGGTCACTGCCGAGTTGGTTGATGATTTGCGATACAATTTGCTTACTTTTTTCTAAACGACTTGGCGCGATATCCTCTGCCAGCATACTTTTAGAAACATCGACCGCGAAAACAATATCAATACCTTCACGCTTCACCGTTTCCATTTTGGTGCCAATTTTAGGATTCACCAAGCCTAAAATCAAGGATGCAAAAGCCAATACTAAAACAATTAGTTTCAATACCGATTTAAAACTAGAGCTATCTGGACTCAACTTTTGCACCATTTCAACCGAACCAAATTCGCGTTGTTTTTTTCTTTTCCAATACAAATTGTACAAGAAAACCACTACCAAAAGAGGCAATAAGATGAGTAGGTATAAATATTTTTTTTCGTCTAATTCCATTTTTTATTTAAATTCCAAAAATTAAATCCCAAATTCCAATTGGGAGTGTAACTACTCCGAAATAAATCCCATCCATTGGAATTTGGAGTTTTAAAAATTGATTTTTGTTTTATTTAAATCAATATTTTAAATAAAACTTCTGTACACTGTATTTCTCAAACCAACTTCAATGAGCAACAATAGTCCTGCTAGCAACACAAAAAATCTGAACTTTTCATCATAGTCATAGAATTTTAACTCTTCTATTTCTGTGGTTTCGAGTTTGTTGATTTCGTTGTAAATCTGTGCTAGTTTGTCATTACTCGTCGCTCTAAAATATTTACCATCGGTTTTTCGGGCTATGTTTTTCATCAATTGCTCGTCGATTTCTACTTTCATCATTTGGAACAAAAAGCCTCCATTCGGTGCGATTGCATAAGGAAACATTGCCATTCCGTTTGTTCCAATTCCGATAGTGTAGACTTTGATTCCGTATTGTCTGGCAATATCTGAAGCGGTTTCTGGTTCAATAAAACCAGCATTGTTTACACCATCGGTCAAGAGAATAATGACTTTACTTTTAGCTTTGCTGTCTTTCAAACGGTTTACAGCTGTCGCCAATCCCATTCCAATTCCAGTTCCGTCTTGCAAAACGTTGTCGTATTTTATGCTTTTGATAGCTTCTTGAACAATCGCTTTATCACTAGTCACAGGAGTTTTAGTGTAGGATTCGGCAGCATACACTACCAATCCAATACGGTCATTGGGTCTTTCGTCAACGAAACTGGCTGCCACACGTTTTAGGGCTTCCATTCGGTTGGGCTTTAAATCTTTGGCCAACATACTTCCTGAAACGTCTATTGCCATAACAATATCAATTCCTTTGGTGGTTTTGGTTCTATTGCTTACATCGACTGTTCTTGGTCTTGCCATTGCGATAATCAGCGACGCTAAAGCCAAAATTCTAAACACACTTAAGTACGGTTTCAACAACACCCAAAATGATTTTTTGCCTTGAAAACCTGCTGTAGAACTCACTTTAAGCGAGGCCACTTGCTGGTTCTTTTTCCAAAACAACCAAGCAATAACTACTGGTAGTAACAAGAACAACCAAAAAAACTCAGGATTTAAAAAAGTGATTTTTTCCATTAGTTCCTTGTTAGTTTTAATTCAACAGAATTCAATATACGTTCTGCTATTTTTATAGCGTACTCATCTCCTTCTTCGTGCAAAATCATAATTTGTTGCAATCCGCCATTTTGACTAAACAATAATATCTCATAATACAATTTAGTACTGCTATTGGATTTATCGTCAACTTTGGAGAATGTTCCGTACCCTTTAATACCCTTTAATCCTTCAGGAGTTTCAAAATCCTCTTGTTTAACGAGCATATTTTGAGCGCCTTGTAATTCCATCATTTTTATAGAACCTTCGAGGGCTTTTGACAAATCAAGGGCATTTTCTTGTTTGAAACTATAAGTAGACACCATCAAATAGAAATCTCCTAAAAAGCTTCCATAACCAAAGGATTGCATATCTTTAATTAAGGCCAAACCTTCTTTTGGTAATGCTTTTTTCAAATCGACACGCGTCAATACTTCTGGAGTTTCAATGATTACACCTGGGTTTCCGTATTGACTTTTCACCCATTCTCCTTCCAATAATTCTTTGGTTTGATGTCCGATAATAGAGTGTACCGTGTACATAAGTCCTTTGGTCACTACAAAAAACAAGAATACTCCAACTACGATTCCTACACCAACACCAACATAAGTCCTAATTTTAGCTTTGCGTTCTTTTTCTAATTGCAGTTGCAATTGTTTTTGTTTTTGTGCTTCGTTCAACACATTTTCCTCTTCAGATTCAACTACAACAGGTATTGCATTATCTAAGGTTAAAATGGCTTTCTGAATTTTGTTTCTATCTTCGGTAATTTCGAAATCTAGGGGTTTTGATTTGGCAAATTTTACCAAATCCGCTTGTTTTAAAACACGCTCTAAATTCTCAATCGTTTCTTGAGATAACTTCATTTTCTTTTTCTGAGAAGCCGCTTTTAATCCCGCAACTAATTCCGCTGTGGTACTTTCCATCGCTGGAATGGCAATGGCTTCTTCAATATAATTTCTAGCAATATCCGTCAATTCGCTATAATACGCTTTTACATCGCCTTTTTGCCAAAGCTCTTTTTGCTCTAAAGTATTCAATAAACTCGTGGCTTTTTCGATAGGCGTTTTGTAAACGACAACTTCTGATACCACTGTTTTTTTACGAATTTTGAAGTACCAATAGGCTACTGCCCCAATGATAACAAGAGCTATCAAAAGGTACAACCACCAATTGCCCCACGAATCTTGCGCTTTGATGATGCCTTTGATATCGTACATTTTTTGTTTCAAAGTATCAACAGCAACATTGGCTACTTCCACTTTAATAGAATCCGAGAAAAAAGGCTTTTTATCAATTAAAATTTTAACCGAAGGAATCGTGTATTTTCCAGAATCAAACTGAGTCAAACCATATTTTTTGACCAACTCCAATTGATCATTTTTTTTAACGGTGTCAATTGGATAAGATTCGATTACTTCAAGTGGTCCTACATTTTTTAGGTTAGGAAAAGTAACCTTAGAAGTGGCCTTTACGGTGGTCTTTAGGGTCAATTTAAACTCGGCACCAATTTTATTTTTGGTGGTGTCTATAGACGTCAGTACTTGTTTTTGCTGAGCAAAAAGAGAAGTCGATAGAACAATAAATAATAGGTAAAGTTTAATTTTCATTGGTTTTTAACTTTAACTTTTTCAACGATTTAAAAGACTGAAAAAGCTAGTTTAACGAGATTTAAAGTAACTTAATAATTTGGTCACATAACTTTCATCGACTCTTGTATTAACTACTCCTGAGCCTGACTTACGAAAAGATTCTTTGAAATAATTTACTTTATCTTGATAATGTTTTTCATAATTCATTCGAACTGTTTTTGAACCAGTATTTATCAATTGAGTTCGTCCTGTTTCGGCATCGAGCATCGTCACCATTCCTAAATTGGGCATTTTTTCTTCGCGAATATCGTACACTCGTATTCCAGTAATATCGTGCTTTTTGGAAGCAATCTTCAGGGTTTGCTCGTAGTTTTCACACATAAAATCAGAAATCATAAACACAATCGCTTTCTTTTTTTGAGTGCTTGATAGAAATTTCAAGGCTTGAGCAATATCCGTTTTATGGCTTTTAGGCTCAAATTCGATTAGTTCACGTATCAGACGCAAAACGTGAGAACGTCCTTTTTTGGGTGGAATGTACAATTCTATTTCGTCAGAAAACAAAATCAAACCTATTTTGTCATTGTTTTGAGTGGCTGAAAAAGCCATAGTAGCGGCAATTTCAATGACAATTTCTTTCTTGAACTGACTTGTAGAGCCAAAATTTTCAGAACCCGAAATATCGACCATTAACATCATCGTCAATTCGCGTTCTTCTTCAAAAACTTTTACGTGGGCTTCGTTGTAACGGGCAGTTACATTCCAATCGATAGCGCGAATATCGTCACCATATTGGTATTGACGCACTTCGCTAAACGTCATTCCGCGGCCTTTGAAAGAGGTATGATACTCACCAGAGAAGATATGATCACTCAATCGTCTGGTTTTGATTTCTATTTTTCGTACTTTTTTTAAAAGCTCTTTTGTATCCATTTATTAAGTGATTAGTGATTAGTAATTAGTGAATAGTAAAAGCTAATTACTAATCACTAGTTACTAGTCACTTTTTAGGGTACTTCGATTTCGTTTACGATTTTGTTGATGATGTCTACCGAAGTTACATTTTCAGCTTCGGCTTCGTAGGTTACACCGATACGGTGACGCAATACATCGTGAACCACTGCGCGAACATCTTCTGGAATTACATAGCCACGACGTTTGATAAACGCATAACATTTAGCAGCATTGGCCAAATTGATACTTCCACGAGGCGAAGCTCCAAAACCAATCAAAGGTTTCAAATCGGCTAGTTTATATTTTTCAGGGTAACGCGTTGCAAAAATGATATCCAAGATATATTTTTCTATTTTTTCGTCCATATACACTTCACGAACCGCTTCTTGAGCACGTAAAATTTGTTCGACAGAGACTACTGGATTTACTTTTTCGTAGCTTCCTTTTAAATTTTGACGAATTACATAGCGTTCGTCTTCCATTTTAGGATAGTCAATTACTGTTTTAAGCATAAAACGGTCCACTTGAGCTTCTGGCAACTGGTAGGTTCCTTCTTGCTCAATTGGGTTTTGTGTGGCTAATACCAAAAAGGGTTTGTCTAATTTGAAGGTAGTATCACCAATGGTTACTTGCTTTTCCTGCATCGCTTCTAGCAAAGCTGATTGTACTTTTGCAGGTGCACGGTTAATCTCATCGGCAAGCACAAAATTGGCAAAAATGGGTCCTTTTTTAATAGAGAATTCATTTTGCTTGATGTTATAAATCATTGTTCCAATAACATCGGCAGGCAATAAATCTGGGGTAAATTGAATTCTGCTAAAAGAACCTTGAACGGCTTGTGATAGGGTATTGATGGCTAATGTTTTGGCTAATCCTGGCACTCCTTCTAACAGAATGTGTCCTTGACCTAAAAGCCCGATTAGCAATCGCTCTACCATATGTTTTTGTCCCACAATAACTTTGTTCATTTCCATTGTAAGCAAATCTATAAAAGCACTCTCCCTTTCTATTTTCTCATTGATTGCTCTAATGTCTAAAGTTGTTGTATTTTCTTCCATTGTTTAGTTTTTATTCTCTTTGATATTTGTCCCTTGTTTTGATGGTGCAAATTGAATTTTTTTTTAGACGTTTGGTGTTAAAAAATGGTTAAAAGTTCGGAAGATTCCCGAATTTTAAGTAAGAATTATGATACTATCTATTAAATTTTAAGAACTTTGAAAAAATTACTTTATTTCCAAAGTTAAATTACAATTTAATCACATTTTAAGCATGACTAAATCTTCATTATCCCCTATTATTGCTGGTGCGATGAATTGGGGCGTTTGGGACAAAAATCTCAAAACAAAAGAGATGGAAAATCTCATCCACATCTGTTTTGAAAACAAAATAACCACTTTTGACCACGCCGATATTTATGGCAGTTATACCACTGAAGCTCAGTTTGGAAAAGCACTTTCGAATTCAAAAATTAAAAGAGAGCAAATTCAATTGATTTCGAAATGTGGCATTCAAATGCTGGCTGAAAAAAGAAACAACACCATTAAGCATTACGATTATTCGAAAGACTACATTATTTGGTCTGTAGAAAATTCTTTGAAAAACCTAAAGACAGACTACCTTGATGTCCTTTTATTGCACCGACCAAGTCCGTTGATGCAAGCCGACGAAATTGCTGAAGCGGTTGAAAAGTTAAAATCCGAAGGAAAAATTATTGATTTTGGAGTGTCGAATTTTACCAGTTCACAAACGGAATTGATTCGACAAAAAACTCCGATTTCGTTTAACCAAATTCAATTTTCGGCTACGGATTATCAGCCGATGCTTGACGGCAGCTTGGATTATATGCAATTGCACCAAATTCGTCCGTTGTCTTGGAATCCGCTAGGAAGTGTTTTTCGTCAAGAAAATATGCAAACTTTCCGCTTGCGTAAATTATTGGCGACGCTGGTTTCTAAATATGAAATTGGTGCCGATACGATTTTATTGGCTTGGATTTTAAAACACCCTGCTCATATTGTTCCAATTGCTGGAACGGTAAATGTGGCGCGTATTCAGTCGTTGATGAAAGCTACTGAATTACAATTGTCGCAAGAAGATTGGTTTGCGATTTGGACAGAAAGTATGGGTAACGAAGTACCTTAGTGGTAGTATAAATGATACCAAAAAGGTAATTTGTTGCCTTTTAACCCCGATAGGAGCGGCATCCTTTTTTTATAAACCTGACAGGTGTTAAAAACCTGTCAGGTTTATAAAAAAAGATATAGCGGATAGCGGGACTTTGTCTCCTGATAATTCCCTTTGTTACTGTTCCTAAAAATTCTTAAACTCTTATCAACTTATATTTTATGATAAAAACTGCCTTAATCACTGGTGCTACCAGCGGTATCGGAAAAGCAACCGCCATACTACTGGCTCAAAACAACTTTAAAATTGTGCTTTGTGGCCGAAGAAAAGACCGATTGGAAGCCTTGGAAAAAGAATTGAGCGCCTTTACTGCTGTTCAGCATTTGTGTTTTGATGTTCGCGATAAAAAAGCGGTTTTTGAAAGCATTGGGTCTTTACCCGAAGCCTTTGCGGATATTGACATTTTGGTAAATAACGCTGGAAATGCCCACGGTCTTGACTCCATCCAAAATGGGGATATGGACGATTGGGACGCTATGATAGATATCAACGTCAAAGGATTGCTGTATGTTTCTAAAGCGATTATTCCAAAAATGATTGCTAAAGAATCTGGACATATCATTAACATTGGTTCGATTGCGGGAAAGGAAGTGTACCCGAATGGCAATGTGTATTGTGCTTCAAAATATGCGGTAGATGCGCTCAATCAGAGTATGCGAATCGATTTGAATCCTTACGGAATTCGTGTTGGGGGCATTCATCCCGGAATGGTAGAAACGGAGTTTAGCGAAGTCCGTTTTAAAGGCGATACCGAACGCGCTGCTACTGTTTACAAAGGATTAACGCCTTTGCGACCGGAAGATATTGCGGATATTATTCACTTTGTGGTGACACGACCTTATCACGTCAATATCGCAGACTTGATTGTGTATCCAACGGCTCAGGCTTCGCCAACTATTGTAAAAAGGAATTAACCTTTTATCACCACATAGAAACATAGAATTCATAGTTTTTAAAAGTATGCAATAGACGTTTTACTTTTCACATAGCCATTCTATGTGTAAAATAGTGCTATTTCTATTTTATGCTTCTTCAAATTAACTTAACCTATGATTCTAAGTGGTTACATTTTTGTTTTATTCGAAATAAGAGCTATTCAACCTTTTATTACATTCAAAAAAAGCTAGATAGTTCTTTTTCTTTACTATACCATCAAAAAAGTGTACTTTTAGAGACCCAAAGTCCATAAAAGACAACCTTAGTTATGATTAATAAACGCTTGCTTATTAAGAACCTATTGGCTCATAATGATGAGAGCAGTTTTTATGACAAAAAGCGACAATTGAATTTGCATTCTAGGGAAGGGAAAGCGAAATTTTTGAAACACATTTGCGCCTTATCCAATTCCAATCCTACCAACAATTCATATATAGTCGTCGGCGTTGAAGACCAAGACAATGCCATTGTAGGCGATGATTTTTTTGATGATAGTCGGATTCAGAATTTAGTCAATGCCTTTCTCGAAAATCCGCCTCAGATTCAGTATGAAAATGTGCCTTTCCCCAATCTGCCCAAAGATAAAGTGGTAGGTCTTGTCACTATTAAACCCAATCCGAAAACCTCTTTTTTCAAAAAAGGAATTCATACCATACTTGCTAATAGTGTTTTTATTCGAAGAGGCAGTAATACGCTCCCGATAGAAGGCGAAATAGAACGCAATCATCAAAACACCGAAACAGTTATTGGAATCGAAAATAATTCGCGTAACAGCATTGCGTATACATTAGACGGTGTGATTGATTTTATGAATTTTCGTCATAAAGATATGTCGCCGAAATACAAAGTCTTCAAAGAGTTGTTCGTGATTTGCTGGGCGGGAATAGCTAAACATTACAAAGGAAAAACGTATTTGTCTAGAGTAGATATTGCCCTTATCAACGAACAAATTAAGCTGTTTTACTCTGCTCAAGACGTGGTAGAAATTACTTTTGATGAGGATACCTTTACGATTATTGAATATGTGCCTTTGGGATTGAATGACAAAACCAGTTATTATCCTTTGGAAAAACAAACCTTGCGTTTTCACGATAATGGCTATTACAAAATCGACAGGGATTTTCTGTTTGAACCTCCCGAATTCAATACCAAAATGTTGTACCACATTTATAATGCAAACGGCGCTTTGCTCAACAAACTCGAAAAAGGACAACAACTTAACGATAGAGAGTTAAAAGACCTAGAAAACTTACCTTCAACCTTGATGATTTGCTACCTCAACGGATTTGACGATGCCAAACAAAAATTAATTGATGCCAAAACTTTTCTTAAACCATTCCCTCAAGTGTATTTGTCTTTCAAAGAAGCCTTGAGGATTTTGAGAAAAATGAAATATGATGGGCAGTCGGCGGCTAATTAAAGGTATTTTTTTATCTAACAAAATCAATTATTAAAATAAAGATTTATTTTACAAAATTATTATATGTATTTGATTAATAAATTTTTATGATATGAGTTTGATTTTAAGAACAAATAAAGTAAAGAAGACAATTTTGTTTTCTTCTTTGAATTTATTTTTAGTTATGATCCTCTTTTCTTGTACCAATGATGATCTTGAAATCAAGAATTCTTCTTCGGTTATAAACCAACTAAAAAAAGAATTAAAATTAGATGATTTTTCACAGAAAAACTTTGCTAAAAACATTGTGGTTAATTGGGAAACTATTACAACTCTTGAAAAAGAGCAATTAACCATATATGAAGTTCAAATTTCAGAAAAAAATCAAACTACCATTGAATCAAATATATTTCAGGCGCCATTAAAATATGGATTGATTGCTATTAAAAAAGGGGAGCTTATGCATTCCTATCTTATTGAAGCGTATTCTAGTGTGAATCATTCATTATATACCAATAAAATAGACGATTTAGCACAATTTACAGGTACACTTAGTGTGTATGAGTTAAGCGGAAAATTAATAGGACAATTGGTGGTCTTTAACGGGAAAAGCACAAATACATCTAAAAACAATAAGCTCACACTCCTTGATGAAACTATAAACTCGTTCTACATTTCAAAAAACACCACAAGTAAAGTACCTTCATGCAACATGACACAGTTTGTGCAAATCATTAATGTACATGAAACCCGTCATTATGTACCCACTATTATTGTGGGCACCTACACCAATTGGGGATACACTTATTCTACATATACCACCACCATTACAGGAACCTATATGAGTGTGCCGTATCCGTGCGGAACCGATGCAGATTTTCACCACGTACCCTATCGAGTGACTACTTATGAAGATGTGTATGTTGATCCTTGTGCTCAAATTAAAAATGTTATGAACTATAACCCGAATGATGCAAATAGTCTAAAAGCTAGTCTAAATTGGTTAAAAAGCAAAGTTAATGCTTCAGTTAACAACAAAGAATGTGGTATAGAAGTAAAAAAGATGATGAATCCTGACGAAAGTTATAGATATGAATTTGCTCAGGTTTTATCTGAGGATGAATTTTCAGTATCTTTATCAACAGGTTCAAGTTATGTTGGAGCTTCTCATTCACATCCAACAAATGGAGAAGCGATGTTTTCTTTCCAAGATGTCCGCTTTTTGCTTTCGCTTTATGATGGAGCGAGTTCAACAAGAAAGGGCGAAGTATTTAATTCTGTTGTTTGCAAAGATAAAGCAGGAAACATCAATACCTATATACTAAAAATAGACAACATAGACGCCTTAAGAGCTCAAATCGATGCAGTATGGAATGACCCAAATTATGTTATATTTCAAGAGGAAGAGGCAAGAATCAAAGCAATTCACAAAGATCAAGCAAAACTCTATGCCAAAAGTAACGGACAATTAGAAAAAAGTTTTCTAGAGCAATTTGCTGCCTTTGGCATCTCGATTTATAAAGCCGATGCCACACTTAGCGGCTTTAATAAGCTGGTATTAAATAACTCAACCGTAACCTCAATTTCTTGTAACTAAAAAAACATTATGAAAAAATATTTAAATTTTATAGTATTTATAATTCTAGGTACTGCTTGTAAAGCCCAAAGTCCTGTTTATGATATTTCAGAACCAAAAAGAGGTAAGCCTCAAGGAGCTTACTACAAGGATATCAATGGCGTACTCGATGGGTACGACGGCACTTATTTATATGCCAATGGCAACACTTCTTTCAAGCTCCTCTTAAAGAAAAAAGTAAAATCCTATGGATATTATTATGAGGACCTTGTTGTGGGGGAATTCCAGTACATCTTAGAAGGGGTAGAAATAGGAAACACATTAGCTAATATGGCTATCAACTATACAGATGAAGCCGTGAATCATATTATAACAGGAAACACCATTATAATAGGAACTGAATTGGGTTGCCCGGATTGCTCTCCAACAGAGAAAAGACTAAGGCTTGGTTTTGTTGACAACAAATCGCCCAACATCGCAGATATGGATGTAAGAAAAACAACCGTAAATGGTGTAGCAGCTATTAAAGTAAAGATTTGGTGGGACGGGTTTATCACTCGCAAAGAAGGTGATCCTGCTCCTGGTCCCGCAAGTATAAGAATTGGAGAATACCTTATGATAAAGCAATAGACTGAAAAAAAATAATGCTTTTTGGTTTACTTTACAGATTTGTGCTTTCTTTCAAAGCACAATCAACTGTTTCAATTGAAAAAAGATAGATTATATTATCGCTAGAAATGGTATTCCTGAAAATATTACATATTTACAAGATACCAATAGTTTATTAAATAAATTTATAGGGACTTGGAAAGGCACTTACAGTAATAAAATCTTTGAATTTAGTATAGTAAAAAGCACTATCAAGCCCGGAAGAATAAAAGAAGATATACTAATTATTCGTTATTTTATTACAAACACAAATGGAGTAATCATTGCGGATACTAGAGCACTCGCAGAATCTAGTCCTTTTGTAATAAAAGGAGACTACATAGAAAGTTCTACATATGCATTAAATTATATTGGAACAGACTGTAAATGTGGACAATTAGGAACTATATTTATTGATTGGCTTAAAGACAGTAATAAAAGTAAGATGAGATTATTTCTAGAGCCAGAGCAAATAATGATTTCGTCTGAGGAGTGTCCATACGGTAAATTAGAACAAATAATTCCGCAAGAACAAATCATTTTGACTAAACAATAATTTTCTTAATTAACTATCTGCTATTTTACTAATAACCAGTTATGAAAGTGATTTTTACAATTATTTTAGTTTCTATTTTATGCATCACAAATATTTACGCACAAGAAAAACCAAAGGACACTCTCTTTTTTGCATTGGAAAAATATTATACCATATCGCCAACAATTACACCAAATATGGCTAATTTAAGAAACCCAGATTTAATTACTGCAACAGAAGATGAATTAAAAAACACAAACACTCTTGGATATATTTATTTTATAGGAAATGGATTTTTATACACAGGGCTAAAGCCTAAAAAAATTCTATCAATTAAAGATTTCATAGAAAACAGAAATTTTTATATGGATGGTAAATACAACAATGTAGTAGATGTATACAAGTTAAACGATTCACTATTTAGAAAATACACTATATTTTTTGTTATTGGAAAGGAGTTTATCCAACCTAGAGTAATAGAATATAAGCAATACTATACTAATATGGATAAAGAAGGTAATCGTTTACCTCATCCATTAACCAAAAAAGACACTCTCTATTTTAACTATGATGAAAAATATATAACTCCCTCAAAGCATGCTAAAAACAAATTTATTCTAAATGGTGAAAACTGTTTAGGGGGAGCTGCTTTTTCGTTTGATTTTGAATTCAAAGAGCTAAGAGAAAACTTAAAACCGCAACTAATATTAGATTTAAAAAAGTATATACACTCCTCACGATTTTATAACTTAAAAGATGGAGGACCTGAATGTTTTTCTCTTGCATATTTTATGGACAATTATGTGTTGATTTTTGTCCAAAAAAATGATAATAAAGCATTTTTTTTTAAGGCTAAAGTAGGTGCCTATCATACAATTGACGACTAACCTATAAAATCGATATAGAAATCAAAATTATGAAAATAACACCTTAACAACAATCTTAAACAAGCTTTTTCAAAATAATATTTAAGAGAATATTTGTTGTATGAAAAATTATCTAAATTATATAGTATTTATAATTCTAGGGACTACTTGTAAAGCCCAAAGTCCCGTTTATGATATTTCAGAACCTAAAGAAGGTCCCCAAGGAGCTTACTACAAAGATATCAATGGCGTACTCGATGGCTATGATGGTACTTACCTTTATACTAATGGAAATACCTCTTTAAAATTTATTTTGAAGAAAAAAATAAAATCCTATGGGTATTATTATGTAGATCTTGTGGTAGGAGAATTTCAGTTTATCAAAAACGGAATAGAAAAAGGAAATACCTTAGCCAATATGGCAATTAATTATACTGATGAAGAGTTGAACCATATTATAACAGGAAATAGAATCATAACTGGAACCGAATTGGGTTGCCCAGATTGTTCCCCAACAGAGAAACGGCTAAGACTTAGTTTTGTTGATGATAAATCGCCCAACATTGCTGGTATCGACATCCGAAAAGTAGAAGTAAATGGTGTTAGCGCAATAAAAGTAAAAATTTTTTGGGATGGATTCATAACCTTAAAGGAGGGAGATCCACCGCCACCACCAGCAAGCATAAATACAGGAGAATACCTCATGATAAAGCAATAGAATGAAAATTATAAGCTTATTTGAGGGAATTCCTAAAATCTAAAACCTTTTGTATCTGCTTATCGCGTCACTTCTTCAATCAAATAAAAAATAGAAGTAAACGACATTCCGCTGGCTTTTTCTAAACCAATTTCGCAAGTTCTACTAGTAGAATAGCCACTAGTACAATTACTCGGTATTTGATTTTTAATATCTCTTAATCCGTGTTCGTTTAATTCAGGAATCAAGAAACCACGGTCACCTGCAAAGCCACAACAGTTGCTGTCAATCATCGTTACGTCCTCAGCACAATAGTGCGCCAAAGCCAATAATTGCTCCATTTTTCCAATTTTTTTAACCGAACAAACGGGGAAAATAGTCACTGCTTCCTTTTTCTTTTTTACGGTTAATTTTGGGAGCACAAAATCCAACATAAACTCTATGGGGTCTACTATCTTCAAAGCACTGGTGAATTCTTCTTTGGAATGGTAAAAACAAGGACTCATATCATACAAAATAGGATACTTGCCATTCCCTGAAACACGAAGCAAATCCGCTTCTAAAAGTTGGGATTGCTTATGATTCACGGCAACAAAACCTTTGCTCGAAAAAGGCATTCCACAACAATGCGCATCCACTTCTTTTGGATAAATAATGGTGTAGCCCGCCCGCAACAACAACTGATGGGTCAGTGCTGTGAGTTGTAGGTCTTCTTCTTTTTGAAATTCGTTTTTTCCCATCGCACGATTGATGCAGGAAGGGAAATACACTACTTTTAAATCAGCCATCTTTCTTTATTTTTTGCCACGAATGCACTAAATTTTAAATTTATTTCACCGCAAATTCGCAAATTAAGTTTTACAACTACTTAAATTAAAATTTGCGAATTTGCGGTTATTTCCTTTATGCTATTCCAATTAAAATCTGCGAATCAGTGGCCCTTTTTTTTAAACCAATTTGTGAATTCGCGGTCAATATTTCGTTTACTTAATTTTATCCGCTCCTTTCGGGATTTGAGGAATCCATTTTGGGATATTGCCTCCTGAAATCCAATGTAATCCACTAGAAATCGATGACATAACACTTGTACCCAAAATCGAATGAAAAAACGACACTACTTTTAATCCCATTCGCATCATAGCGGTGGTACTTGCCATATTTGAACCTATGTAGTTGGCCACTTTCTTTTGCGTATCCGTAATCGCATCGGCTCGCCAATGTTTGACAAACTTGCCCGTATCAATATGAACAGGACAAGCCAAAGCGCACAAACCATCGGTAGCACAAGTTTCATCCAGTTGATAAGTAACATCTTTTCGAATGGCTGCCAATCGTTGCGGGTCGTCATTAGTTGCTTCTAATCGGCTGATTTCTCTGGCAATAACAATGCGTTGTCTAGGTGAAAGCGTCAATCCTTCGGAGACACAATGCGGTTCACAGAATCCACATTCCATACATTTATCAATAATAGCGTGAGATTCTGGTAAAGGTTTTAAGTGTTTCAAATGCACTTTTGGATCGGGATTGATCAAAACATCGGGATTGATTTGATTCTTAGGATCGAAGATCTTCTTAATCCGCTTCATAATATCATAAGCCGCCGCTCCCCATTCTTTTTCCACAAAAGGCGCCATATTACGCCCCGTTCCGTGTTCCGCCTTCAAAGAACCTCCAAATTGATCCACAACAATTATAGCCAATTCAGCCATTAAATCTTCATAGCGCTGCACTTCCTTCGGATTCGAGAAATCTTGCGAAAACACAAAATGCAAATTCCCTTCTAGCGCGTGTCCAAACAAAACCGCGTCGTGGTATTCGTATTTTTTGAATAATCCTTTCAAAGCCACACAAGCTTCTGCCAATTGCGGTAACGGAAAAGCCACATCTTCAATAATCACCGTAGTTCCCGTTTTTCGCAAACCGCCTACCGTCGGCAACAAACCTTTTCTTGCCTTCCAATTAAAATAATATTGTTTGGGGTCTGATGTGAATTCATAATCCGTAAAAGTCGGTATACTCACAATTTGAGCTTTCACTTGTTGTTGTTTTTGCAACAACACTTCTTTATCATTATCTCTACATTCTACCAATAATGCGCAAGCATCTTCGTGCAACGTTTTAAAATAATCAGGTGCTTCAGGGTCATTTTCTACCGAGCGAATGGAATCTCTGTCTAGCAATTCTACTGCAGCAACGGGACTTGACTTCAGCAAAATCGTCGCGTTGCAAGCATCCTGAATCGAATTGAAAATCAACAACGAGCAAGATTTATGCTTTTCGTCTACAACCGTTTTAAAAGTCACATTCGAAATAAACGCCAAAGTTCCTTCAGAACCCACCATCAAATGCTTGATAATTTCAATAGGCTCTTCGTAATCCACCAAAGCATTGATGCTATATCCCGTAGTATTTTTGATTTTAAATTTCTGACGAATGCGTTCCTCCAAAGCTGGATTCGCAACAATCGTATGTCGCAAGTCTTTAATTTCCTCAATTAAATGCGCCTGAATTTCATAAAACGAAGCCACACTAGCCGCATCGGCTGTGTCTAGGACTGTCCCGTCGTGCAAAATCATCCGAATATCTGCAATCGTTTTATAGGAATTCTGAGCCGTTCCGCAGCACATTCCGCTGGCGTTGTTGGCTACAATTCCACCAATCATCGCCGCACCAATAGAAGCCGGGTCGGGACCAATTTTTAGTCCGTATGGCGCCAAAAAAGTATTCGCTCTAGCGCCTACAATTCCGGGTTCTAGCTTTATCTTTTGCTTATCATCTAGTAATTCGTAATTCTTCCAGCCGTGCGTCGCCACGACCAAAACCGAGTCCGTTATCGCTTGTCCCGACAAACTCGTTCCCGCCGCTCGAAACGTCAAAGCAATATTCAAGGCATTTGCCGCTTTGATAATCGCCACCACTTCGGCTTCAGAATGTACCAAAAGCACCATCTTCGGAATCAACCGATAAAAACTCGCATCCGTTCCATACGCCAAGGTTTGCAAAGGATTCGTCAATATGCGCCCAGTGTCGAGCACAGCTGCAATTTGGTCTTTAAACTTTTGATAAGAAGGAGATAATGACATTGTTTTGCGTAATAAAAATGTAAATTTAAGCATTAGCGACCATTAATTTCACCCCAAGACGCACCATTGTTTTTTGGAGCAGCAAAAAATGGATATATCAGTAAGCAAAGTCCCGCTGTCCTTCCTATCTTTTTATCCAGAAAAAGGATAAAAAGGATATTCCCTCCCATCGGGGCTAAGAGTAAGCATAGTCTTTTTTTGTAAACATTTCTTTGACTTTCTTGCACAAAAAAACGAAGCACTAGGCCTCGTTTTCATACTATTTTTGGAATGTATTCCTAATTTTTCAAGTCTTTGATTACTTTAAAGGCTACATCCACTTCATTCTCACTCACCAAGATTGTAAACTCATTCGAAGTCGAAATCACCTCATTAATAATGATTCCTTCCCAAGCCAAACGCTGAAAAATGAAGTAGTAAATACCCGGAACCACTATGTTTTCTTTTGGTAACTTAACCGTAATCGAGGCCAAATTTTCTAATTTCTGAATTAATTTCTCACTAGAAAAATGCTTTTCAACCAAGTGATTCACGCTATTACTCACTACAATGTTAATCTCATTAACTCCACGTGAGGAAGTATAGAAAATATCCGAAAACGTATTAATGTCGGTAATCAAATCAGCTTGCTTGTTCAAAACAGTGTCAGAAACCGCAAAAGTGTAATCCGTCAACTCCGAGCGAACGGTAATTTCACCAATATTTTTGATTACTTTATTGATTTTATGATTCAATTTGAAATCCAATTCTTCTGTTAATCGTTTCAAAGCCATCACCACTGCGCCTTGTTTTACCTCTTTACCAAATTCACTTTCTAATTCGGTCATAATATTCCGAGATAATGAAGTCAAGTTGATAATACCCAAAGAAAGAGCGTTCAATAAAAAAGGTTTGGTTTTGATGTAATTTTCAACAATTGAAGAAACAGTTTTCATAACAAATACATTTTTAATTTTTTTAGAGAAAGATTAGATTTAACTGACAAAATGTGTTAAATCTCTTTGCAAATATAAATAAAAAACAATTTGTTACAAATATAACATTGGATTTTTTTTGATTAAAAGTGAAAAAAAGCGTCGGTAAGGTGTTCAATAGCAAAGGATTCCTTCTCTTTATGAATCGCAATAATGTCAAATCGTACATTTACATCGATTTCGTTGAGGGTCACATAAGCATCGACAGCTTTTACCAATAATTGGATTTTTTGGGGTTTTACAAAGTCCTGAGGCAATCCAAACTCGATAGAAGACCGTGTTTTGACCTCAACAACCGCCAAAATATCTTCTTTTTGAGCCAAAATATCAATCTCCGCCTTCTGAAAAATCCAGTTCGTTGCTAAAATCGTGTATCCTTCTTTTTTCAGAAAATCAACCGCTAGCTCCTCACCTAGTTTTCCTAATTCGTTATGTGCTGCCATATTTTAAATCAAAATCCTTTTCAAATTTTAAACATATAAGTCATAGTAGTTTTTTAAATTCACCATATAATAATTGTAAACTAATATGACTCCTATGTTTCAACCCAAAAACTATTCAAAAACCACAGTAGTTCTTGTAGCCGTGACTTCAAGTGTAATGGTGTTTCCCAAAATCAACGCGCGATTGTCCTTAATATGCCCCGCTGGGAAATTATATACCACGGGAATGTTATAGGATTTGGTTACATCTTCAATAATTTCAAGCGCATTTTTGCCCCAAGGAATATCATTATCTTTCATTTTGGTCATACCGCCTACGATAATTCCTTTGATGCTTTCCAAACAACCGTTACGTTTCAAATTCATCATCATACGGTCGATGTGGTACAAATACTCATCCAAATCTTCGATAAAAAGAATTTTATCCGAACAATCAATAGCAGAAGGCGAACCAAACAAACTATACAAAATCGATAAATTTCCACCTACCAGTTCTCCTTTGGCTTTGCCCAAACGATTCATTGCAGTAGGTTCAATAGTGTAGGCTAAAGGTTGTCCAAACAAGGCTTTGTACAAAGTAGCAATCGATTCAGGAGCGGTTCTAGGAATACTCACAGGCATCGTTCCGTGGATGGTTTTATAACCCAACGTATTCAAATGATTGTGCAAAACGGTTACATCGCTAAAACCTACAATCCATTTAGGATGCTTTTTGAAAGTTGAAAAATCCAATAAATCAATCATTCTCACCGTTCCATAACCGCCACGAGCGCACCAAATGGCTTTAATATTTGGGTTGTCCATTTGCTTTTGAAAATCAGCCGCACGTTGCGCATCTGTTCCCGCCAATTGATTTTGGTCTAAACCAATGGTGCTTCCAATGACCACTTCGAGTCCCCAACTGTGCAGCAAATCGATAGTAGGTTGTAAATTGTCTTCGATATTTTTTCGAGCAGTAGCCAAAATGGCAACGGTATCTCCTTTTTGAAGTACGGGTGGTGTAATCATCTTTTTTTGAGCTTGACTGTTAGTAATCGAGCATACAAAAACAAAAAACAAAGCTTGCCATAAAAAATGACTCTTGCTATTGGCTTTTGCTTGTCGATTTGTAATAATGTTTAAATTGGGTTTCAATAGATTCAAAACTGAGTTAAAAAACAAATATAGGCAAATCCTAAAATATGCAGCGGTTTCTAACGGAAATCCCTTAACTTTACTTGTAGCGATTTTAGTATAATAAATATGAGATATAAATGGTTGATTTTTGGATTCTTGCTTGCTTTGGGGACATCTCCTCTATTTTCACAAACCAAAAAATTCAAAATACACACGGTTGCGTTTTACAATTTTGAAAACCTTTTTGACACCATCAACGACCCCGATACTTTTGACGAAGAATGGACGCCCGATGGTTTGCAACGATGGACAAAAGCAAAATACCAAACCAAACTCCATCATTTGGCACAAGTACTTTCAGAAATAGGCACTCCTGAAAACAAAGAATTGCCCACTTTTATCGGTGGTTGTGAAATCGAAAACCGAGCCGTACTCGAAGATTTGATTCAACAATCTCAACTACAAGAGGCCGAATATGGTATCATTCACTTTGATTCGCCCGACAAGCGCGGTATTGATGTGGCTTTGTTATACCGAAAAAAATGGTTTCGACCAACAAACTTCAGTGTGATTCCATTGTATTTGAATGCTAGTCCAGAATCTGAAAAAAACAATACCGCTGCATCAATAGCTGAAAAAACAGAAGATGATGTTCCCATTCTAGCACCAACCAAAAGGATTTACACTCGAGACCAATTGCTCGTTAGTGGCTATTTAGATGGAGAAGAAATCCATCTCCTTGTCAATCACTGGCCTTCTCGTTCGGGTGGCGAGCAAAAAACAAGTGCGTACAGAGAAGCCGCAGGAAAACTGAACAAGAAAATTATCGATTCGTTGCAACAACTCAATGTCAATGCAAAAATCATTACGATGGGTGACCTCAATGATGGTCCTCATAACAAGAGTATAAAAGTAGCTTTAGGAGCCAAAGGAATAAAAACAGCGGTAGCTCCATACGAAATCTTCAATCCGTTTGAAGCTTTGTTGAGCAAAGGATTAGGTACGATTGCACACCAAGATGCTTGGGATGTTTTTGACCAAATTATGCTTACAGGCACTTGGCTCAGTTCAGATTATTCGACTTGGCAGTATTGGAAAGCAGGCATTTTCCAACGGAATTACCTCATTCAAACTCAAGGAAAATTCAAAGGCTATCCACTCAGGCATTCCCTAACCGAAGTTGGGTATAGCGACCATTTCCCTGTGTATGTCTATTTGATTAGAGAAGGGAAATAGGCGGAAAATCTAAACGCTTTTTTGGTAAATGGTATTTTTCTGGTCTCCTTCTTTAGTGATTAAGCCTTTTAAAATTCCGTTTTTTAAATCTCTACTTGCTGTAGCCGTAGACAATTCCGTAAAAAACTTTAAGTAATCTTTCCTAGAAAAAACAGTGATAGGTTGTTCTAAAAACAATTCCAATCGTTCGGTTTCATTTAATTTTCGGTTACTATTTAGTAGTAATTCAGTCAATGAGACTTCAATAATTTGAAGCATATAGACAATAAACGCAGTTGATTTTCCTTCTTTGTCAGAGGTTGACAACGCTTTGTAATAAGCCTCCTGGTTTTTAGCAATAAGTGATTCAAAAGGCAAGAATTCAAATATCGGATATTCATTCATTAAGATAATGGTTTGCCATAATCTCCCCATTCTACCATTTCCGTCCATAAAAGGATGAATAAATTCCATCTCATAATGAAAAACACAACTTTTAATGAGCGTCAATTCTGAAGTGTCTTTTAAATAATGAAACAAATCTTGCATCAAAAAAGGTAAATTCTCGTAGGGAGGAGCAATATGTTCTACTTGAGTTCCTTTTACAATACCAACACCTTTTGTTCGATATTTTCCTGGATTTTCGACCAATCCTTTCATCAACATTTGATGAGCCTTTAGAAAATCTTTATTGGAATGATACTTAAAAGAACGGATTTTTTTATAGACCTCTAAAGCGTTTAACACCTCTACAATATCTTTTTCGGGACCTATCACTCTCTTGTTTTCAAGAATTGCAGTAATCTGTGACTCAGACAAGGTATTCCCTTCAATACTAAGAGAAGAATGAATCGTTTTTATTTGATTTTGCTTTCTTAATGTTGGACTTTGTTTCACTAGATATTTGGCATTAACCTCTCCTATTTTAGTTGAAATAGAAGCAATTAATCGCAAAATATCAGGAGTAATATCGTAGGGTGGTTTCATTATGATAGTATCATTTGATAGTATCAAAAGTACTATTTTTATGATTTCATTATCAATTTTTAAATCAAAAAAAATTAATTTGTAAACATTTACAAACATAAAATTAGATTGAATAGTATGCTCTCACACGCTCAACGATTCAAAAGTCAAGCCTTTTCCTTATCTTAGCCTTTCCAATTTTAGCACAAAAACAATGGCCATAGCAAAACCCTTCAACCTCAACCAATGGATTCAAGATAACCGAGCGTTATTAAAACCACCCGTTGGCAACAAGAATCTTTATGTTGATTCTGGCGACTATATCGTGATGATTGTGGCGGGTCCGAATGCCCGAAAAGATTACCACTACAACGAAACGGAAGAGCTGTTTTACCAACTCGAAGGCAGCATAAAAGTGATCATTCAAGAAGAAGGGCAGCGCAAAGAAATGGAACTGCACGCAGGAGATATGTATTTGCATCCCGCTAAAATTCCGCACTCGCCTGTACGTTCCGAAGGTTCTATTGGACTAGTCATTGAACGCAAAAGAGCAGGATTGGGTTTTACCGATGGTTTGCTTTGGCATTGTGAGTCTTGTAATCATAAACTGCACGAAGTCTATTTTGAACTCCACAACATTGAAAAAGATTTTCTGCCTCATTTTCAACATTTCTATAGTTCTGAGACGTTGCGTACTTGCCAAAATTGTGGCACCGTGATGGATACCGACCCAAGATTTATGGGGAAGAAATAAGCATTGAACTAAATTTTTTAAAACATATAAGTCATAGGAGTTTGTTCTTTGTGAGCTTTGCAATTTTTAACCGCAAGGTTCGCAAAGAAAAAACGCAAGGCACGCAAGGTTTTGCACTTTTTGGTTAAATTGAAAAGAATTATATAGAATTACACAGACCGACAAAAATTAAAAAAAAAGAAACTTTGCGTCCATTGCGTAAACCCTTGCGAACTTGGCGTTTAAGCTTTTAACCCAGATTCAAGCGAAACTTAAATGACCTTTAATACCTTATATGATTGAAAAAAATCGAAACAGACACAAAAACTTAAATGTCTTATATGTTTTGAATAATACTCTACAACTCCATACGTACCCCTTGTTCAGGAAAAACAAAAGTCAATCCCAAATCGTTTGGAGCCGCTAATTGTTGCTTTATTTTTTGGATTGAAGCTGCAGGAGGTTTCAAATGGGTAATGATGATTTTGCATTTTTGCAAGGCTTCTTTCCCAGTGAGTGCTGCTAAAACCTGCATTTCTTTCATCAAATGTTTTGGTGTTAAATGTCCGAATAGGAATGCATCGGGTTGTTCGTTAGGAAACGAAACTTCTATAAAAATGCCTTTCAACTCTTGTTTTTGAATCAAGGGCGCGATGGCCTTCCAAAGGTCGGCTAGGTTTGTGGTTTTTTCTACGGAGTCGGGTCCTGTGTCGCCTAAATACAAGACCGCATTGTTGTCTTTTTTGATTAAAAAAGCTGTGCTTTCGTAAGGATTTACGTGACTCAACGGAAATGCTTGTACCGTCATTGAGGTATTCGAAATGGGTATGGTTTTCCCAAAAGAAAGCGTTTCGAAATGGTATTTTTTTAAGGGTTTCCCCAAACCTTCATCGCCAAAATTCGCCCAAGTCTGGTCGTTGAAATAATGGTTTTGCATCATTTTCATAGCAGGAGCTATGGCGTAAACGGTTTTGGTCGAATCGGCGGGTGAATTGATAATCAAACCCGACACGTGGTCCAAATGCGCGTGTGAAATACAATAGCCTTTGATGTATTGGCGCAAAACTGTACTTGAAGGTACAGAGAAAGTACCTTTTTCAATTGCTTTTTCAATGCCTGAATGAACGGTTCCTGCATCTAAACAAACGTATTCCTTTGTCCCGAAAGGAGCCACTAAATAGGCCGACAAATTTCGTTCATCGATTCCGCCATAAACTCCCAAAGGCACCACTTCAAAAACGGGTTTCGCTTTTTGTCCAAAAGAAACTATCGTGGACACTAAAAACAACAGCACCCATCCAAAAACCTTTCTCATCTTTTCTGCATTGAAAATTAAAGGTTAAAAGTACGGCTTCTGCTGAAAATGACTGTTTTTTCTATATGAAATCTATCTTAATTTTGGGATTTAGGTTACTTTTACGGCTTCTCAAAAGGACTTCAATCAACAGAAAGTCTTGATTTTTTGGTGTTTACTAATTTTAACTAGAAACACTTCTTTGAAATTTGCATCTAAATATTATCTTTACGAAAAAATATAACAATTTTAACTAAAAAAGTTACAATGACAACAATAGCAACTCAATTCGGAATGAACGAAGCCCTAGCGCAACTAGGAATTAAAGCAGTAAATGAAGGAACTTCTACTGGAACGCAGCATTTTGCGAGCGGTTCATTATTAGAAAGTTATTCTCCTGTAGACGGACAATTAATTGCATCGGTAACGACAAGTTCTGCTGCGGATTATGAAAAAGTGATGCAAACTGCTACGGTTGCTTTCAAAACGTTTCGATTGATGCCAGCCCCACAACGTGGAGAAATTGTACGTCAGTTTGGAGAAAAATTACGCAAAAACAAAGAAGCTTTAGGAAAACTGGTTTCTTATGAAATGGGGAAATCGTTGCAAGAAGGCTATGGTGAAGTTCAGGAAATGATTGACATTTGTGACTTTGCAGTAGGATTGTCTCGACAGTTACACGGATTGACAATGCACTCCGAGCGTCCGGGACACAGGATGTATGAGCAATACCATTCGCTTGGGGTAGTCGGTATTATTTCTGCTTTCAACTTTCCGGTAGCGGTTTGGGCTTGGAATACGGCTTTGGCTTGGATTTGTGGCGATGTTTGCGTTTGGAAACCTTCTGAGAAAACACCTCTTTGCGGAGTAGCTTGTCAAAATATTATTGCCGAAGTGTTAAAAGAAAACAACCTTCCAGAAGGAATTTCTTGTTTGATTAACGGCGATTACACTATTGGTGAATTGTTAACCAAAGACGCTCGTGTTCCCTTAATTTCGGCTACAGGTTCTACTAGAATGGGGAAAATTGTAGCACAAACAGTTGCAGGTCGTTTAGGAAAATCACTTTTAGAATTGGGCGGAAACAATGCGATAATTGTGACTCCTGATGCTGATATCAAAATGACGGTAATTGGTGCTGTTTTTGGCGCTGTTGGAACCGCAGGACAACGTTGCACTTCAACACGCAGATTGATTATCCACGAAAGTATGTATGACAAAGTAAAAGACGCTATTGTGGCTGCATATGGACAATTGCGAATTGGAAATCCATTGGATGAAAAAAACCACGTGGGACCACTTATTGACACACAAGCCGTTGCAATGTATAACCAAGCGTTGACTAAAGTAGTAGCCGAAGGCGGTAAAATTCTAGTTGAAGGTGGCGTACTTTCGGGTGAAGGATATGAGAGCGGTTGTTATGTAAAACCAGCTATTGCTGAGGCTCAAAACAATTTCGAAATTGTACAACACGAAACGTTTGCCCCTGTATTGTATTTGATGAAATACAGTGGCGATGTTGAAAATGCGATTGAAATACAAAATGGTGTAGCTCAAGGTTTGTCTTCTGCTATTATGACGAATAATTTACGTGAAGCAGAACGTTTCTTATCTGTAGCAGGATCGGATTGTGGCATTGCCAATGTGAATATTGGTACTTCTGGAGCGGAAATTGGAGGTGCTTTTGGTGGAGAAAAAGAAACTGGTGGCGGAAGAGAGTCAGGATCTGACGCTTGGAAAGTGTATATGCGTCGCCAAACGAATACCATCAATTACACGACCAATTTACCTTTGGCACAAGGGATTAAATTTGATTTGTAATATCGATTTATATAAATGAAAACCCTTTCAGTATGAAAACTGAAAGGGTTTTTTATGGCTAATTGTTTCCAAAAAAAAGACTAATGTAACTCCTTAGCCCCGATGGGAGGGAAAATCCTTTTTATCCCTTTTTCGGGATAAAAAGATTGGAAGGACAGCGGGACTTTGCTCCAAAAAAAGCCTAATGACTACTGCTCCTAAAAAACTTTAATTTCTTCCTTTTTCGTCGAAATATAACTGATGTAAGGGTTCGCTTTGCCAGTATTCTTTGGTATCGATATCCATAATTGTGAGTGGCCCTTTGAAGGCGGCACCTGTGTCTACATTCCAAACATTGGCCATTTGAACGGGTATCGTTTGCTCTAATCGAGTGACTGGAGTGTGGCCAATATAAATTTCGTTATAAAGCGTTAGGCGTTTGGGGTACGACAAATGGTCTTTTGGCAATGCTTTATCCAAGGCTACAGCCGTTTCCCAAAGGGTTCTATCCCAATAAAATAAGCGAGGAAAATATTCGTAATGAATTCCATTAAGATTGGTAAAACCCGCGTGAATAAACAATCGATTGTGATCATCTAGGTAATAATTTTCTAAAGAGTGTAAGAATTCGATATGTTGTTGAATGGTAGCATCGTCCACTTTTTCATAAGCCAATACGGTTGCTTCTCCACCGTGTTTGTACCACAAGGGATTGTCTTTTCCGCTATCGAGGTAATCTAAAAAAAGTTCATCGTGATTCCCTTTAATACAGATTATGTTATGTGTTTTTTTCATTTCGATGAGCAAATCGATAACTTGTGGAGATTGGCTCCAGCCGTCGACATAATCGCCCAAAAAAATCAATTGATCGGAGGGCGTAACTTTTGCTCGCTCCAACACTTGATGCAAGGCACGCAAACCGCCGTGTATATCTCCAATAACTAATGTTCTCATATAGTGTGGTATTCTAAAATAGAAATGCAAAAATAGGGGAAAAAAACGCTTGAATTATTTTAAATTATTTGCTTGCGACACTATTAACCTCGATCCAATACCCATCTGGATCCTGAAAATAAACTTGCTGAATACCATCAGCACGGGTGGTGATTTTGTTGGGTTCTCCTGGCCAATCGGAGTATGGAATGTGTTCTTTTTGCAATTGTTTTATCAAAGCCTCAAAATGTGGCGTTGTTAAAGCCAAATGCACCGCCTTGTTGATTGTCACAGGCGAAGTAATCGTTGAAACCAAATGCAACTCTTTGCCATCGCCTAAAGAAAACCAACGAATGCCTTCTTTTTGAGTGCGATTGGTAATCTCGGGCAAGTACAAGATTTTGGAATAAAAAGTCGCGGCTGTATTGACATCTTTTACCGAAATAGCCAAATGATTCAAGGTTAATCCTAATGTTGTTTTTTCTTGAGAGTACAAGCAAATTACCCAAAGAAACAATATGCACGTAATTGCTTTTTTCATAATTTTTATGGTTTTATTTCATAAATATAGTGTTTAATCGTCATTTACAAAAAACCTTGATGGTCAAGACCTTCAAATAGGAATCACTATTTGGCTAAATTGGTAATTAGCAAAAAATAAATAAATTTGTACTAGTAATTTAAAAAAATTCATTTAATGAAAAAGCTAGTACTTATTTTAGCAATTGTTTGCATTGGTTTTGGTGGAGTTTATAGCTCTTGTTCTTCAGATGCCGAAAGAATTGTAGATTGTCTAACGGAACAAATCAACTTAAAGCTTTCGCATTCATTAGATACTCAAAATCAAAAGAAAAGCTTGTACACGGTCCGATACACTGGGTCACTTTCATTGAATAACACCATTCAATGGGATTTTGGTGACGGTCAAAAAGCAACGTTAAGTGGCACCACGGCAGAACATATTTTTACCGCAGCAGGCAAATACACTGTAAAAGCAAAAGTAACCCTGAATAAAGGAAATTCTTCTTGTACGACTACTTTAGAAACTACGGTTACTATTCCGTAGATTTTGAAGTTACACTCGCAAACTACCTCTAAACCCTCTGGCTGCATAATAAGATGATGCGCCATTGTGGTATACAAAAACCGTTTTGTAACGGTAATCGCCAAATAAAGCACCTCCTAAAGCGCGAATTGGAGAGGGCGTCAACAACCAACTAGAAGTTTTCGTGTCGAATGGTCCAAATTGTTGCAAATAGCGGTATTCGGATTCGTTTAGTAGCGTAATTCCCATAGCTTCAGCCGCTGCTACCGCAAAATTTTCAGGTTTGAATTCTTTTCTTTCGTCTAAAGCTTTGGCATCATAACACCAACTGCGACGCCCTTTGGGGCTCTCAGCCGAACAATCATAAAAAAGATATTCATTAGTAACCTCATCATAGCCCACCACATCTGGTTCACCACCAGTTTCTTCCATAGCTTGGAGCGAATGCAACTTCAACGGTTGTTGCTGTAGTTTTGTTACTACGTTCTCCCACAGTATGCCCTGATGCCGATGGCTATTTTGCTCAAAACGTTTTTGTAGCAATTGCAACAATTGCTTTTGTTCTTCGGAAGTAAGGGGCTGTAGAGGGAGCATAGGTTTTGAATTAGAAAATTATAATCGAAATTCCTTTTCGAAATCGAATATAAAAAGAAGAAAACAGAAATTATCTAACTTTTCGTTTTTCTGAATCTTGTCGATTATCCCAAAAAGCTACAATTTCAATAGTATTCTCTCGTATCTCATAAAAAATCAAGTACTTTTTTACAGGAATAACACGAGTAAATTTGTTAGAAGTTAGTCTTCCAATAAAAGGTGTTTTGGATAACGTTTCTAATAAATCTTCTACTTCCGACAGAAATTTCATACTATAATTTGCATTTCCATTTCTGTAGTAATAAAATTCAAGTATCGTTTTGAACTGAATTTCGGATAAAGTTGACCAAACTATTTCTTTTGGAACCATTCTCTCAATTCTGAAATTACTTGGTCGTTTTTACGAAATTTACCTTCTTGTAGTTCTGCTCTCGAAATTTCAATTGAAGCCTCTTGTTCGTTTGTTAACTGATAGAGTTCTTGCTCTGAGGAATCAAAAATGGTCTGTAAAGCACTTAAAAAATTTACATCCTTTGACTCTTTTATCCTTGAAATCAAATTTTTCTTTAATTGTGAAGTACTATCCATTACGCCAATTTTTTAATTATCAAAAATAAACAATTTATTTCTAATTAACAGAAAGTTACAAAACCTTTAAAAGTACAATAGTTATAGTACTTCAAACAGAATCAATAATTTTAAAGTAAATGATTTTCTTCTTAATAACTACTTCTCCCCTCCCAACAATTCCATCAACTCCAAACATCTACGGGTAGTTTTGGCATTATCGAAAGTCAGCAACAAACGCAGGCCTGCTGGGGTTTGCTTTTCTTTCATTTTGCATAGATTAGGATGCTTTTGTACAAAATCCAAAACTTTATTGAAACGATTCGATTGGTAAAAATCCGATTGTTGGTCGGAAACAAAATACCCAATCATTTTGCCTTGTTTGAGCACTAGTTTTTCGATACCTACGCGGGTTGCAATCCACTTAATGCGAATACTGTTCATCAAGGCATTGGCTCTTGCTGGCAAAGGTCCAAATCTGTCTATCAACTTGTTGATGAAAACGGTCAGTTCTTCTTCGTTTTTGACCTCTCCTAATTCGTTGTACAACAGCAATCGCTCCGAAACGGTATTGATGTATTCATCTGGGAATAACAACTCAAAATCGGTGTCGAGTTGCAGGTCTTTTACGTATTGTTTGGTTTCGATGTTGTTCTCTTCTGGATATAGGTCTTTGAATTCATTCTCCTTGAGTTCCTCAATAGCTTCGTTCATAATTTTTTGATAGGTATCAAAGCCAATTTCATTGATGAAACCACTTTGTTCGCCTCCCAACAAATCGCCTGCGCCACGAATCTCTAAATCCTTCATCGCAATATTGAAACCACTTCCCAATTCACTAAATTGTTCCAAGGCTTGGATGCGTTTTCGAGCCTCCTCGGTCATCGCAGAATACGGCGGACAAATGAAATAACAAAACGCTTTTTTGTTGCTTCGTCCCACACGTCCTCGCATTTGGTGCAAATCCGACAGTCCAAAATTATTCGCATTATTAATGAAAATGGTATTGGCATTAGGCACATCCAATCCGCTTTCGATGATGGTGGTCGCTACCAAAACATCGAATTCGCCGTTCATAAAGGCCAACATCAATTCTTCGAGTTTTTTACCATCCATTTGCCCGTGACCAATACCTACTCGTGCGTTGGGCACCAAACGCTGAATCATACCCGCGATTTCCTTAATATTTTCAATGCGGTTATTGATGAAATACACTTGACCATTGCGCTGAATTTCATACGAAATCGCATCTCGAATGGTTTCTTCATTAAAACCTACCACGTGGGTTTCTATCGGATAACGATTGGGCGGTGGCGTAGTAATTACCGATAAATCTCTGGCCGCCATCAACGAAAACTGCAAGGTTCTTGGAATAGGCGTTGCTGTCAAAGTTAAAGTATCTACATTGGCAGCAATGGTTTTCAGTTTGTCTTTTACATTTACGCCAAACTTTTGCTCCTCGTCTACAATCAACAAACCTAAATCTTTGAAGACCACATTTTTGTTGACCAATTGGTGCGTACCAATAAGAATATCTAATTTTCCTTCAGCGAGTTGCTTTAGGGTTTCTGCTTTTTGCTTGGCGGTTCTAAAACGGTTCAAATAACCTACAGTCACAGGCATATCTTTCAAACGCTCGCTAAACGTTCGGAAATGTTGGTAGGCCAAAATCGTGGTGGGTACCAAAACCGCCACTTGTTTGCTATTGTCCACTGCTTTGAAAGCGGCACGAATCGCCACTTCGGTTTTACCAAAACCTACATCCCCACAGACCAATCGGTCCATTGGGCGTTCGCTTTCCATATCGGCTTTGACATCCTGAGTCGATTTTACTTGGTCAGGGGTGTCTTCGTAGATAAACGAACTTTCCAACTCGTTTTGCAAATAACTATCGGGTGCAAATTGAAAGCCTTTTTCCAAGCGACGTTTGGCGTACAACTGAATCAAATTGAACGCAATATGTTTGACTCTCGCTTTGGTTTTTTGTTTTAAAACTTTCCAAGCATTCGAGCCTAATTTGTAAATTTTGGGAGGTGTTCCGTCTTTGCCGTTGTATTTGGAGATTTTGTGTAGCGAATGAATGCTCACATACACAATGTCATTATCGGCATACACCAACTTAATCGCTTCTTGGTTTTTGCCTTCGACCTGTATTTTTTGCAAGCCTCCGAATTTCCCAATTCCGTGGTCAATATGCGTCACGTAATCGCCAACCGAAAGTGAGGTCAGTTCTTTGAGCGTTAAATTTTGCTTTTTCGAATAGCCGTTTTTGATGCTGAATTTGTGATAGCGCTCAAAAATCTGGTGGTCGGTGTAACAGGCTATTTGGTTTTCTTCATCGATAAAGCCTTGATACATTGGCAACACGATAGTATGGTATTGCTTTCGAATGTTTTCGGCATTGGCTTCATCTAATGACTCAAAAATATCGTGAAAGCGTTTGACTTGTCCGTCATTGGAACAAAATAAATAATTTTTGTAACCGTTGAAATGGTTTTCGTTCAGGTTATTCAATAACAAATCGAATTGTTTGTTGAATGACGGTTGTGGCTGAAAATGAAAAGGAAACGTTTTTGTGGTTTTGAAAACCGCTTTACTCCCCCATTCTACGACCGAAAAATCCAAAGCACGTTTGATGAAACTGGCTTGGTTCAAGAATAACTGCTCTGGTGTGGAGCGTTTGATTTCTTGGGATAATTTTGCGAAAGCTTCTTCGGCCTTGCCAAATTGTTTGTCTAAATCAGCTAACAACAACTCGGTATTTTGAATAAAAATCACCGTTTGTGGCGAAATATAATCTAGAAAAGATTCCCGATTTTCTTGAAAAAAGGAGTTTTCTACATTGGGAATAATCGTGATTTTTTTCTTAGTCTCAATCGACAATTGGGTGGCGACATCAAAGGTTCGGATACTTTCGACTTCGTTGCCAAAAAACTCGATGCGGTACGGATTATCATTCGAAAACGAAAAGACGTCTACAATTCCTCCGCGCACGGAAAATTCTCCGGGTTCGGTAATAAAATCGACTCTTTTGAACTCGTATTCAAACAACACCTCGTTGATAAAATCGATAGAAATCTTATCATTAACGGCGACTTTCAAAGTGTTCTTGTCCAATTCCTTTCGGGTAACCACTTTTTCAAAAAGCGCTTCGGGATAAGTGACAATTACAGCTGGTTTTTTACGCGAATTGATGCGGTTCAACACCTCAGCGCGCAACAGTACATTGGCGTTGTCGGTTTCTTCTATTTGATACGGTCTTCGGAAAGAGGCGGGATAAAACAACACATCTTTTTCGCCCACCAATTGCTCCATATCGTTCAAGTAATACGCTGCTTCCTCTTTGTTATTGAACACCAACAAAAAAGGCAATTCGGTTTGGGTAAATAACGAACGCGTCACAAATGAGAATCCTGAACCTAACAAACCTGTCAAATGCCATTTGCTGGCGGGTTGCACCGTCAAACTCGAACTTATTTGAATACACTTGGGTGATTTCTCGTAGGTACTGTATAAAATTGGCTTACTCAACGCGTGGGGTATTTTGTGAAGGTGGCATACTAGATGGAATCGCTCTTGCAGTATCTCTTATCATTTGTAACATTTCAGACTCTCCCGCTTCAACAGGTATCTTACTTTTTACATCAATCTTGTCCATTTCGCGTTGCAAAGCAATCAATTCCAAGTTAATTTCAGCAACTTGTTTGACTACTTTTTTATGTGGAATTTGAGTCAAATGCAAGTACATATCCAACAAACTTACATTGGTTATCAAAATCGAAATCCTGCTTTTGATGGCGGGATTGTTGTATTGTCCTGGAATATTATCTTTTAATTCCAACGCTTTTTTGGTCAATACTTTGGATTTCTTTTGAAAAGCACTAATTGAACTTTTTGGTTTCTGTGACAATTCATCCATAAACGTACGCCATTGTGGCCAAAAAGACATACTATTTTCAGCAACTGCATTTATTGGCGCAGACTGAAAAACCCAGCCTTTGTTGATATTGGTAAAAATGATTTCGTTTTTTTGGGCTTCCTTTTTTTGGGCTTCCATTCGGAGTTTGTTGTCATCGTTGCAAGAAGACAAAAAAAGTACGACTACAAAAAGGAACCAGAATTGGTGTTTCATCTGAAGAATATATTAAAAGCACAAAGTTACAAAGTAAATTTAAGTTATTGGTTTCCGGATTTTCTCTTTTCTGAATCTATCCTCGAATTTATGAATGTTGTATTCTTTTGTGTTGTTTCTATTTTTTTAAAGATTAATCTGAGTTCAATTACATTTTTTTATTAAATTTATTGTCATTTTTGCGAAATCGATATTTTTAAGATAAATTCCTATCTTTGTTCTTTTAAAACGGCAACTTATGAATCCAAAAATATTAATCATTGGCGCGTGTGGTCAAATCGGAACCGAACTGACCCAAAAATTGAGAAAAATTTACGGTACCGAGAACGTCATCGCTTCCGATATTCGAAAACTGAATGTAGATGTGGTCAACTCGGGTCCTTTTGAAGTCATCAATGCGCTCGATTTTAACCAAATCGAACATTTAGTCGAAGTGCACCAAATCACCGATGTCTATTTGATGGCCGCTTTGCTCTCGGCTACTGCCGAAAAAAACCCAGCCTTTGCTTGGGATTTGAATATGAATTCCTTGTTTCACGTCCTGAATTTGGCCAAAGCCGGAAAAATCAAAAAAATATTTTGGCCTTCAAGTATTGCGGTTTTCGGACCTACTACTCCCAAAGAAAACACGCCTCAATACACCATAATGGAGCCTTCGACCGTGTATGGCATTAGCAAACAATCAGGCGAAAGATGGTGCGAATACTACCATAATATTTTTGGCGTAGACGTGCGCAGTATCCGTTATCCGGGCTTGATTAGCTGGTCTTCACCTCCGGGCGGCGGTACTACGGATTATGCGGTAGACATTTACCACAAAGCCCTCGAAAACCAATCGTACGAATGTTTCTTGTCGGCCGAAACCAAAATGCCTATGATGTATATGGACGACGCTATTGCGGCTACCATCCAAATTATGCAGGCGCCAGCGGAGCAAATCAAAATTCGTTCGTCGTATAACTTGGCCGCTATGAGTTTTACACCCACCGAAATCGCTGCCGAAATCCAAAAGCACATTCCTGATTTCACCATCAGCTATGCACCCGATTTCCGTCAAAAAATTGCCGACAGTTGGCCTGCCATCATCGACGACAGCCGAGCGCGCGAAGATTGGGGTTGGAACCACCATTTTGCCCTCGACAATATGACGGTAGATATGCTCGAACATTTGAAATAAAACGGCAACTGGCTGATGTTTTCGAACATATAAGTCATTGAAGTTTTTCTTATAATAGTAAGCAGAAAGTAGCGCATAGAAGTTGTATTCGTGGCTGCATTTTTAAAACCATATAAGGCACATAAGGACATTTAAGTTATTCCTTTTTTTAACTTAAATCTTTATGTGCCTTAGTTTTTTTGAACAATTCATTAGGAGCACACAAACAGATTGTACCACACATCCCCTCCCGTGATACACTATATCTTTGCTGCCGAACCCCGTCAGCAAAGGATGCCGCTCCACCCGGGGCTAGTAGAGGCGAATTGTTTTCAAAATTTCCAAAAAAAAGCAACTTATCTTAAATTATTTGCTCTTGTTTTTTGAACTATTTTGTTCTGCAGATTGTTTTTGATTAATATCATTTTTCAGCATTATTTTACTAATTACAAAACTTCTTAAAAAACGAAAAAAACCGATTGTCTTTTTTACTGTTTTAATTACGGTAAAAAGACCTTCAAGAACGTCGTTAGCATCTTCAAAACTTTCTAAAAATAGTTGTATTTTATCAATCATAATCGATGAATTTTTTGTTACACTTATTAAACGAAAAATTCATAAAGTGTACCTTTTAAGAAAGTTTGGTATTCAATAGAAATGAGCCATTTTTTCTAAATAAAAAACCCTTTCAGAGTTTTGAACTCTGAAAGGGTTTTATTTTAAAATGTTTTCTTCCCACTCCCCACTTTTGGCAGCCGTGTTAGTTTTCCTTTAAACCGTTACTTCCAGCTTGTATCCTTTGCCGCGTACCACTACGATGTTGCTCTTTGGGTCAAGTTCTAGTTTTTTTCTGAGTTTTGAGATGAACATATCCAGACTACGGCCCACGATGACACCTTCGTCTTCCCAAATTTCTTTTTGCAAGCGGCTTCGCTCAATAGTTTCGTTGGGAGCTGAAGCAAAAATGCGCAACAAACGTGTTTCGGTTGCGGTGAGGACTTCGGTTGTTTCGTTGATTTTCAGTTGTCGTTGCTGTGCATCAAAAACCACCGAACCAAAAGTGAAAAGCTTGGCATCCTCCGTTTTAGCTACTGTATTTTTCGGCTTAGCTGGCTTAAAAAAGACAAAACCAAGCAGGGCAAAAAAGGACAAACCTCCCAAAATGTAAGCATAGTTTGTTGCGATGCCATTGGGTTTAAAGGTAATAATGATGGTATAACAAGCCACCGGTTGTTTTCTTCCTAAACAGGCTACAATATCATCTTTTTTATTTTTGGAAATGGCGTATCCATAAGCGACAGTCGAGTTGGCGCAGTTAAGCACGCTAACCACATAATCGTTGGCGAGCGGGTCTTTGGCTAACCAACGCTGCGTCGTTTTCACCAGAGCATCGGGTTGAAAGCTAAACGCACTCTCAAAAGTAATTTGATACTCGTTTTCTGCTATCTTTTTTATGGGAAGCACTCTTGAAGTACTGTCGCCAGACTGCAGGAGTATATCGTGTCCGATGCGGCGCAATAACACTTCTCGTTTAGAACTAGCATAGTTGTCATTATCCCCAAAGCTAAACCCAACGCAGATTACCACAATGAATAAGATGCCCATCCATACGAAAAGGTAGTTGCGTTGTCTGGAAAGGAGATATTGTGTAAATTGCATAGTGTCAAGTTTATATTTACAAAGTTTACATTTTTATTTACAATCCCAATTGCTTCAGCCTTAAAATATTCAAATACATTCGCAGTATCAATTTTAAAAAACGGCAACGCTATGAAAAAAACCATCTATTTATTGACCTTAGTCCTGACTTTAGTAAGCGGAGTTGTATTGGCTAATTATGAAATGAAAAATGAAAACAATGTCCCCAAGAAACCAAGCTCGATTGCTGACAAAAAAGCCAATGAAAAAGCAAGAAAAAAATGGGAAGCTTCCCCTGACGGCAAACGGTATATGGCTTGGAAAGTTTCTCCATTGGGGAAAAAAGTACAGGCTAGTTATGAAAAAATAAAGCCTTCTTTAAAAGCTTTCAGCAAAATGGAAGCCGTGGTTACTTGTGTTAATTATCAGCGTCCAAGCACAAATAATTCGGGTCCTAAATGGCTTATTGTGGAAATTAATGGTGAACGATATATGATGCAATTCATTCCTAAAGAATTCGAGCTATTAAAAGACTTAAAAGTTAACGACAAAATAACTATCAAAAGCCGCAGCGCCGGACTTTCTGATAATCATCCCCATTTGATTTTATCTAGCGACTATATTGAGCACGATAATAAGGTGCTTTATGAACGTGATTTGAGCAAAAATAATGGTTGTTAATACAGCTTTTTGTGTAAATTTGTATCCAAACGAATACAATTTTAAATGTACTTTCTTGAAAAAACAGTAGAATTTGATAAATGGTTGCGAAAGCTAAATGACCTTAAAGCAAAAGCTAAAATCTTATTCCGACTTCAAAAATTAGAAAAAGACGAACATTTTGGCGATTGTGAAGCGGTTGGAGAAGGCATTAGGGAACTAAAAATTAACTATGCAAAAGGCTACCGAGTCTATTTCAAAGAAATGGATGGCAAAATTATCATTCTGCTTATTGGAGGAGACAAATCAAGTCAACAAAGAGACATTGAAAAAGCAAAAGAGATTTGGAGAAAATTAAAACAATAGGAAATGGAAACATCAAAATTTGATATCTCAGATTATTTGGATAGCAACGAAATGATTGCCGAGTATCTAAATTCGGTATTAGAAGAAGGAAATGACACAGAAATGGTTACTGCTATCGGACATATTGCAAAAGCCATTGGTATGACTAAAATAGCCGAAGAAACAGGTATGAGCAGACCGAGTTTGTACAAAGCATTATCAGAAGGGGCAAATCCACAATTTTCAACTATAATGAAAGTTTTAAAAGCAATTGGTGGACAAATACAAATAAATCCATTACCCGCTTAAGCTCCATTGAGTAACCACAAAAAAAGCCCAACGTCTGTTGGGCTTTTGCTTTATTAACTTTATCGATTACCAAATTTTAACACGCTTTTCTGGTGCTAAATACAAAGAATCTTTAGGTTGTACTTTAAACGCTTCGTAGAATTCCGGTATGTTACGAACCACACCGTTTACTCTAAATTTAGCTGGCGAATGTGGATCCGTGGCGATTTGGTTGCGCAAAGAAGCTTCACGCGATTTCTCCAACCAAACTTGTCCCCAACCCAAAAATACACGTTGCACGCCTGTAAAACCATCCATCACTGGAGCTTCCTTGCCGTTTAGCGACATTTTGTAAGCTTTTAAGGCAATGGTTAATCCACCCAAATCTCCAATATTTTCTCCCAAAGTAAACGCTCCGTTTACATTCAAATCTGGAAAAACTTTGAAGGTATTGTATTGTGCCACCAAAGCATTGGTTTTGGCTTTGAATGCAGCCAAATCTGCTGGCGTCCACCAGTTTTTCATTACGCCATCTCCGTCAAAAGTACTCCCTTGATCGTCAAATCCGTGACCAATTTCGTGACCGATTACAGCCCCGATTCCACCATAATTTACGGCATCGTCTGCTTCTAAATTAAAGAAAGGCGCTTGCAAAATAGCCGCTGGAAATACAATTTCGTTTAGCGTTGGGTTGTAGTAAGCGTTTACCGTTTGTGGTGTCATTCCCCACTCGGTTCTGTCTACAGGCTTACCTAATTTGGCAATCATTCTGTTGTATTCAAAGGCTTTCGCACGGGCACGGTTGCCATACAAATCATTCTTTACTACTTTCATAGAAGAATAATCTTTCCATTGGTCTGGATAACCAATTTTGATCATAAATTTATCCACTTTAGCCAAGGCTTCTTTTTTGGTTTTAGCACTCATCCAATCCAAATTTTTAATGCTTTCGGCATAGGCTTTCAACAAGTTTTTCACCAATTCGGTCATACGCTCTTTGGCTTCAGGTGTAAAATGTTTTTTCACATAGACTTTCCCGATGATTTCGCCCAAACCACCATTTACGGCATTCACGGCTCTTTTCCAATCCTCTTCTTGCTCTGGAGTTCCGTACAATATTTTATTATAAAACTCAAAATCCTCTTTATCCAAAGCAGTGGTCAAACTACTCGCGCTCTTATTGATCAATCCCCATTTCAAATAAGTTTTCCAAGTATCAATTGGTGTATTTTTGATCAAGCCGTTCAAGTTTTTAGTATACGCCACTTGCGATAAAACAAGGCTTTTTTCTTTATCCATTCCCGCTTTTTTGAGCATAGCCGACCAATCAAAATCTGGCATCACCGTTTTCAAGTCTTTGATGGCGTATTTGTTGTACAAAGCTGCGGTATTTCTTGTTTCTTCTTTGGTCATTTGGATCTTCGCTATAGCTGTTTCCAAGTCCATAATTTTTGCCGCATTTTCTTTTGGATTAGCAATCCCTCCTAATTGAAGTTTTTTCTCAATATGCGCCACATATTTTTTACGAATATCCGCTGTTTTGGCATCGCTTTGAAGATAATATTCACGTTCTGGTAAGCCCAAGCCACCTTGCCAAGTCATCAAAGTGTATTGTTTTGGATCCTTAAAATCCTCTGTAACTGCAATCGAAAACGGCACAGAAAGCCCCGTTCTATTGGCTTCGCCAAAATAAGCCGCCAAATCCGAATAGGTAGCAATCGCGTCTATGGCTTTTAATTCGGGTTGAAGTGGTGTAATCCCTTTGGCGTCTCGGTCTTTTCGGTTCAAAAATGAATTGTAGAAGTCACCGATTTTTTGCTCATCCGAACCTTCAGAAAAATTCCCTTTCGAAGCTTCTTCGATAATCGTTTTTACGTCTTTTTGAGCTTGTTCGTACAGCATATAACCCGCACCATAATTGGATTTATCGGCAGGAATTTTGGTATTTTTTACCCAAGTTCCGTTGACATAAGCCGCAAAATTGTCTCCCGGTTTCACTAAAGTATCCATATTTTTTTGGAGTATTCCCGAAACCAGCTCTGGTTTTTTATCGCAAGAAGCCAAAATCAATGTGGCCGCCAAAAGCGATAGTTTGATGTTTTTCATAAAGTGTTTTTTTGATTAAGGCTAATCTAATGGTTATTTAATTATTGGTATTGGTATGCTTTCCTAACGATTTGTTACATTATTTTGAAAATGAAAGCTTTGAATTGGTTTTTGTAACAGAAAATTACTTTTTTCCGTATTCCGAAGCGATTAAATTCGCTACCAATCGACCGGATTTCATTGCGGCATTGATGGAACCGTTTAACAAATGATCCCCACAACAGTATAGATTGGGAGCCAATTTCAGTTCCGATTCCGAAACCTCATCTTGGAGTACTGGTAACTTGGGTAACGCATACGCAATGGTATAAGTTTTCAAATGCGACCAATTTTCGACTTGATTTCCAAACCAAGGTCGCAATTCTGCTTTGATGTTTTGAGACCATTCGGCATCGCTGAGATCATAAGCTCCATTGCAAGACACCGAAATCAAAACCTTCCCTTCAGGAGCATAGGCTTTACTTATGTTGGTCATCACCGTGAGGTTATTCACCCATTGTTTGTTTTCAGAAGCATTCAAAATAACCACCGCTTGATGAGAAGGCGCTACCGTAGCTTGAAAATAGACATTGGTTACCGAATGATGATCCGTAATTGCATTTTCTTTATGTTTCGAAAGTAAAGCATTGGCCTCAGTCGCAATCACAATAACATCCGAAGTGATTTCCAAACCTTCACTGGTCACGATTGTTACATCTTGAATAGCAGTGACATTAGTATGAAACATAAAAGTATTCGAAGGCAATTGATCCGCCAATTGTTTTGAAATTTCCTCCATACCCAATGCCGGAATAGCCGCATCGCCCTCGGAAAACATTTTCATTACAAAATCAAACATTCGGTTGGGTGTCGAAAATTCGTTTTCTAGAAAAATCCCAGAGAAAAACGGTTTGTAAAAACGATTGATCATTTTGGCACTGAAACCGTAGTCCGAAAGTTGCGCCAAGCTGGATTGTTGCTCTTGCGAAAAAATCTTCTGAATCGATTTGCCTAGCAATTTTTGCTTCAATACAAAAGTGTTGATTTTATCTTTAAGCGAACCAACAGGAGCCAAAACCGTTGCCAAAAAAGCCGACGGTCTTCGGAACGGATCCGCAAGGTCAAATTGACCACCGTCATACAAAACGGTAGCGCCCGGCAAAAAAGTTTTGAGCTGCAACGCCTCATAATTCAAAAGACTTTGAGCCTCTGGATAAGAAGTAAGCAAGACCTGAAACCCGCGATCTAGCCTAAATCCCTCCACCATATCCGTCTTGATGCGTCCGCCGGGTCGATCACTAGCCTCTATAATTTTTACAGAAAATCCTTGACGGTGCAAATGCAAAGCCGCCGAAAGCCCCGAAATTCCTGCGCCAATAATGGTTACCTTTGGTTTCATATATGTAAAAGTTATTTGTTACGCCTTTTTTTATAGCTGTTTGTTTGCAACAAAGCTGTTGTTAATGGCGATTTCATAGTTCTGAATCTATTGATGTCCTCACAAAACTACGCTTTAATTTATTCGATCACAATAGTTTCGGCGGAACAAAAAAGCCAAGTTATCATCGCCTCAAAATGCATCCTAATGAAAAAATAAATAGGTCGACTAGACTCCAACAATAGCAGTATTGTTCATAGCATTTGGAGCACACGAACGGTCTTTACCACACGACTCCTCCCGTGATCCGCTATATCTTTGCTGCCGAACCCCGTCAGCAAAGGATGCCGCTCCTCCCGAGGCTAATCGAGACGTATTGTTTAAATAACGCGTAGTATAAGCTATAAACCTAGCTCCTGCAAGGTTTTTAAAACCTTGTAGGTGTTTTAGTCTTTACTTAGAAACTGCTATAAAATAAATAGTTTGATTATGTTTTGTAGGAATAATTGAATATATTTGAAAGAACATAAAACAAGATTAAGCTTTGCTTGGCTCCCTGATTATGGATGTATATACAAGGTCTATTTAGACTATAAACAACTTGGCAATAAGATTAATAAATATAAAAAAAAGATGCATTTTAACAGAAAAAGACATTTCATTCTAAAGAAATTAGTAGAAAAACGCAATACTAAAATTGATGTTAGAAATGCTAGAATAGACGCAAATGAAATAGGTTTAAGTTTAGATGAAATTGACCGTTTTTTAAAAGTTACTAGTACAGAAAGAGAGTTAATTCTTTCTGAGTTATACAAAAATGATGAAATAATTTCTTTTTCTCTTTCTGTAAATGGATGTTTTATAAATGAAAATGGTGTTTCTTCATTCTCAAATAAAAAGTATTTAAAAAAAAATGAAGACATAATTATTAATTGGTTTAAACTTTTTGTTCAAATTGTTATACCTGTATTAGCTCTATTGGTTGCTGTATTATCATTAACAGCTAAATTTACAATATTAAAAATGCAATCCGATAAAGAACTACAAGAAATAAAATATGTAATGAAAGAGCAAAAAAAACGTATTGAAGAATTGGAAAAAAAAACAGGAGCTCATCCATATCATAAAAAAAATAACTCTAAATAATCTCTTTTATTCCCCGTTAGTGCGAGCGTCACGCTCGTACCCAATATAAAAATAGTTTATAAACTTCAACATTCTCGAGACAAATCTGAAATATTTATCTTTGTGCGCACGAGCCAGAGGCATCGCGCTAGCTGTTGAACATAATTCTACTATAACTATTTAGGAATTTTTTCAACAGAAAAACGAATAACTATGAAAGAGTATAAAAACATTCAAACTTTTGATCAACTTATTGAAGTTGAACACGGAAAAATTGGTACAGAAAGCAGAAATACTTACGAAGAAAAATCTCAGATGTTTATCATTAGTGAAATGCTCAAAGAAGCCAGAAGAGAAGCCAAAATCACACAAGAAGAGCTTGCTGCAAAAACAGGTACCAAGAAAAGCTACATTTCGAGAATTGAAAATGGAAAAGGAAACATTCAGCTCTCCACACTAATCAGAATTTTCGAAATTGGGTTGAATAAACGAATTGGGTTCACTTTTTTATAAAAAAACTTTAAGACAAAGACATCGCTCTAGCGAAGGAGAACAGCATATAGTATTAAAACGATAGTGCTGTTTTATTATGAAAACAAAACATTCTCACCTAGACCCGATTGTAGTGGAAATCCTTATGGCCCGGGGTTCGGGGCATAAGATTATAACGGAAAGCGGGACAACTCGTGTGGTACGCAAAGAAGTGCTGCTCCAAAAAAAATAAACACGAATGGGCACGAATTCGTAGTCAAATGGTAGTCCCTTCTTCAACCCTGTCAGAGTTTTGAACTCTGACAGGGTTAAATAAAAAAAGTCTAGCTTTCACTAGACTTTTTAAGATATTTCGAAAAAATTATTTCAGTTCCAAAATGTTGTTGGCGGGTTTTACATCGGCTAGTAAACCACTAGGATCGATGGTGATTTTTTTGATGGCTGACTTGGGTTTGCCAATCATTAATTCATAGGTGGGATACGCCCAAGCCCAATCTTTGGCCACCGTTCTTTTGATGGCTGGCGTTGGATTTTCTTTTTCAAAACTCATCATTCGCAACGGAATGTAGAAGCTTTCGGTAGTGCCATCGGTGTATTCTACATACAAATCGATAGGCATTGGCATACGCCCGATACGTTCTAACGTCACCACGGTTTTTCCGGAGGCGTCTTTGGCGTCTTTTATGGCGTAATCAATCGTGTTGGTGGTTTGGGTCCAGTCGGTCAAATACCAGTCCAAATTGGCGCCAGAAATGCGTTCTGCGCTTCTTTTGATATCATTTGGCGTTGGATGTTTGAATTGAAAGTCTTGGTAGTACTTTTTTAGGGTTTTCAATAGGTTGTCTTTCCCAATCAAATAACCCAATTGCGTTAAGAAAACTTCGCCTTTGCTGTAAGAGGTAATGCTGTACCAACGGTTTTTGTCGAAACGATCGGCGTGCGTGCTTTGAGGCTGCTCTTCACCAGAATTGGCCATAGCAAGGTAACCTTTGTAAGCATTAATAAAAGGATTTTCAACGGGCTTATCGGAAATGGCATTCAGACCAAAATCTTCCAAAAACGAGGTGAATCCTTCGTCCATCCATCCGTGTTTAGATTCGTTAGACGCCAAAACGTGTTGGAACCAAGAATGCGCCATTTCGTGACCCGTAACTCCTAATAAACCTTCGAAAGTTCCTTCGCCTAAAATCAAAGTGCACATTGCGTACTCCATTCCGCCGTCGCCTCCCTGAATTACAGAATATTGCTTGTAAGGATAGTTGCCAACGGTTTCATTATAGATTTCCATTAGCTTTGCGGTTTTGGGTTGCAAGGCTTTCCAATTGGCAATTATCTTTGGATTGTTTTTGTACAAAAAGTGTAAATCGACATTGTTCGGTCCTTTTATCACATCGTGCAAATAGTCTTTGTCGGCAGCCCAAGTAAAATCGTGCACGTCTGGAGCATAAAAATGCCAAGTCAGCGTTTTTGCTTTTTTGTTGACTGGCACCGTAACACCAGCATCTTGGTAGCCATAACCAATGTTGTTTTTGTTTTGCAAGTAACCCGATCCGCCCAAAACGTAGGCCTTGTCAATCGTAATTTTCACATCAAAATTACCCCAAACACCGTGAAATTCACGAGCGATATACGGATCGGCATGCCAACCTTCAAAATCGAATTCGGCCATTTTTGGGTACCATTGCGTCATCGATAATTCAACACCTTCTTTGTTATTGCGCCCAGAACGACGAATTTGAACGGGAACTTGTCCTTCAAAATCTAGAGTGAAAATCGTTTTTGCGCCTGGTAATAAAGGCTTAGCCAAAGTAACTTCGAGTATCGTTCCAACTTCTTTCGCCGAAGCCGCTACTCCATCTTGTTTAAAATTAGCAATATGCAAAAAACCAATTTCGTTGGGTTTCAAATCTTTGATGCGGCTTTGTTTGGTTTCCACTCCATTTACCGTGGCTTTGTGCACCATACGCGCATCAGGATCTTTGATGCTTTGGATTCTCGCATCCATTTCGCTTCCAGGTGAAAAAGCATTGGGATACAAATGATAGAAAACTCTAGTCAAGGTCTCAGGCGAATTATTGGTGTACACCAATTCTTGTTTGCCTTTGTATTGATAGGTTTTGACATCCATTGACACCTCCATTTTGTAATCGACGTGCTGTTGCCAATAGCTAGTGTTTTGAGCCGAAAGCCATCCAAAAACGGATAATAAAAAGGAGACTAAAACTATTTTTTTCATACTTTTTTATTTATTATGACCCGTTAAGTGAAACTTTTTTTTACCACATAGAGACATAGGGTTTATAGTTTTTAATAGAATGAAAATAGACGTTTTACTATTCACATAGCCATCTATGTGCGAAATAAAACTATTTCTATTCCTTCTTTGTTTAATTAGCTTTGACCTATGTTTCTATGTGGTTATAATTTATTTGAAATTCACCAACGGTTTATTATTATTCATAACAAGGTTTTATCCTTGGATTTTCAGTTTTGCTTTTGGATTTTTACTCAATTGCTCTGCCATTTTAAAAGCATTATAGGCATTAATCATTGAAGCCGATTTGCCTACTTCGGTAGCGTTTTTCAATTCTTTCTTTTCGCCAACAACTACTTTTGATGGTAATGGTGTTCCAGAACTCATCAAAATTTGTTTTACTTGTTTGGCTGATAATTTTGGGAAATAAGAACGAATCATTGCCGCTACACCCGCTACATTTGGAGAAGCCATTGAAGTTCCTTGCAAATATTTGTATTTGTTATTCGGGATGGTAGCATAGATTTCTTCACCTGGAGCAAAAACGTCTACATTGAAAGCGCCATAATTTGAAAAAGAAGCAATTACTCCTTCGCCATAGTTATAGTTTAAAGCGCCAACCGTGATTACATTCGAAGCAAATTCTATTTTATTATCGTCTGAATCATTTGGGAAATTAGCATTTTCGGCTAAATCTATATTAAGTCCATCATTACCCGCTGCGTGTACAAAAAGCACATCCTTTTTCTCAGCATATTTGATAGCGTCATACACCCATTGCTTGTGTGGTGAGAAACTTTTTCCAAAACTTCCGTTAATGACTTTCGCTCCATTGTCTACCGCATAACGAATAGCCAAAGCAATGTCTTTATCATATTCATCTCCATCTGGAACGGCACGAATGGTCATAATCTCAACATTGTTGGCAATTCCATCTCCACCTAAATTGTTGTTTCGTGATTGTGCAACAATCCCCGCAACGTGAGTCCCGTGTAAAGCCTCTTCTTTGTCTGGACCAAAAACAATATTGTTACCGTATTTGGTGTTTTTGATGTCGTCTGGATTGTCGCCAACCGCTTTACGTCCGTCTAACTCCAAATTCAAATTGTAGTTCAATTGATCGTAGACATACTTACGGTATTCTTCGATTTGCCCTTTAAAGTCTGCTCCAGCATTGGTCAAAATTTGAGTCATCACGGCTTTCGCATTGGTCAACTCAGGCTCTGTAGTCGTAATAGCTTTTACTTCATCTAGCGTATATACCTCTTTTTGAAGGTGTTTTTGCACGACTTTATCAACATTGATAATAAAATCAACTTGTTGCTTACCTTGCATCGCCTCAGCATATTTTTTATCATAGGCTGCTTTGGCTTGCTTGTAAGTAGCTGAACCATCGTCACCTTTTTTGACAACACGCGTCATTTCTAAGGTTTCGTGCAAATCGTTGCCCAAGAAATTCCATCCGTGTACATCGTCAATAAACCCATTCTTGTCATCGTCAATACCGTTGCCAGCAATTTCTTTTTTGTTGGTCCAAAGCACTGATTTCAGGTCTTCGTGCTCGATATCCACTCCAGAATCGATGATTCCCACAATGACTTTTTTTCCTTTTTTATCTTTGATTAATTCCGCATACATTTTGTCGACGCTCATCCCAGGTATGCTGTCTTTCCCCAAATCTAAATGCGACCAACGTTGCAATTCTTTCTCGGTTAATTTTCCTTTTTTACCGGTAAATGTCTGTGCGTTCCCTGATAAACAAAAGGCCAAAGCAACTGCCAAAGCCCATTGGGTATATTTCATTTTTTTCATTGATGAAGTATTAGAATTAGTTTTTCTTTCCAAAAATAAGAGAAGTGAATTAGATAGCGTGCAATTGTTAACTGTTTTTTGTGAGAAAAGCAACTTGCATCTATTTCAAACCCTCTTTATTGATAGGCGTTTGTTTTTACAACACCTCTTCACATTTAAAAACATTTTTTAAACGAACGCCTTTTTCGGTGTGTTGTACCGTAATGATTTCGTTATGGGCATCGTGTTCTAAGAACAAAAAGTGGTTGTGGTCAGCAGCTGCGGTGAGTACTTTGTTTTTCTCAGGCATAGTCAACAACGGGCGGGTGTCGTAACCCATCACATATGGCAGCGGAATATGACCTGCAGTAGCTAGCAAATCGGCACAAAAAACGATGGTCTTTCCGTTGTATGAAATATGGGGCAGCATTTGTTTTTCGGTGTGGCCGTCGGCGTAGAAAATGTCAAAACCCATTTCGGTTGATACACCAAAATCACCTTCTGGACGTTGGATAAAATGAAGCTGACCGCTTTCTTGCATGGGCAAAATATTTTCGGACAGAAAAGAGGCTTTTTCACGCGCATTGGGTTGTGTGGCCCATTGCCAATGGTTTTCGTTGGTCCAAAATTTAGCGTTTTTGAAGGCGGGTTCATAGCCTGTTCTCTCTTTATTCCATTGAATGCTTCCTCCGCAATGGTCAAAATGTAAATGGGTCATAAAAACATCGGTAATATCATCGCGATGGAATCCATGCTTTGCCAAGGAAGCGTCCAAAGAATGACTGCCCCAAAGCGAATAATACCCAAAAAACTTTTCGGATTGTTTGTTTCCCATTCCAGTATCTATCAAAATCAAGCGATTGCCTTCATCGATTAACAAACAACGTGCGGCAATGTCTATCAAATTATTAGCATCGGCGGGATTGGTTTTGTTCCAAATGGTTTTGGGCACCACGCCAAACATAGCGCCTCCGTCAAGCTTAAAATTTCCTGTTTCTATAGCGTATAACTTCATTTTTGATTTTTATTTCAAAAGTATGATTTATTGTGAAGAAAAATGAAAATTATAAGTTAAGATAGGGATTTGCGTGAGGGATGGCAGTGGAGCTCTCCCGATTTTTCATCGGGAAGCGGGAACGTACAGCCCGACCCGAAGTTTTTACGTAGGGGCACGCCCATATAAAAAATCATAACTAAATCGCCTCAAACAATTTCCCTGGTAAAGGACGAATGACCCCTTTGAGTTCCATATTTAAGAGTAAACTCGAAAGTTTGAAAGTAGGCAATTGACAATCTATTGCAATATTATCGAGCATTTCTTTGCCGGATTGTAAAAGGTAATCGTAGATTTTTTGTTCATCGGGCTCTAAAGCCACAAAGAGTTGTTTTTGAATGGCTTTTGGATTGGTTTGTATATCCCAATTGAGATTATATATTAAATCGGCAGCGCTGGTAAGCATTGCAGCTTTTTGAGTTTTGATAAGATTGTTGCAACCTAATGAATACTTATCGGTTGATCGACCCGGAACCGCAAATACGTCACGATTATAATCGTTGGCCATTTGAGCGGTGATTAATGAACCCCCACGTTCGGCAGACTCTATGACGATAGTTGCCTGAGCCATACCGGCTACAATGCGATTGCGACGGACAAAGTTTTCTTTATCTGGTGGTGTTGTACTCCAAAATTCGGAGATAAATCCGCCATTTTGTTCCATTTTGACCATGTGTTTTTTATGGTTTTTGGGATAAATATGTTGCATCCCATGTGCCAAGACTCCAATAGTTTGAAGACCATGATCCATTGCTGCTTGGTGCGCCACTATATCTACACCGTAAGCAAATCCGCTAATGATTACTGGATTTAAAGGAGCCAAATCGGAGATGAATTGTTTGCAAAATTCGGTACCATAGGCGGTGATTTGACGCGTACCAACAATGCTAATCATTTTTTTATTGTTCCAATCTTGTTCGCCTGTACTGAACAAAAGTAGTGGACCATCAACACATTGTTTTAAAGATTCTGGATAATTTTTGTCTTGAAAAAACGAAACATTTATCTGATTTTTAAGAAGGTAATCGAGTTCCGCTTGTGCTTTCGAAAATACGGTTGGGTCTTTTAAATTTTTAATGAGGGTCGCTCCTATTCCATCAATAGCAGCCAATTGCTGTGGTTTTGCTTTGAAAACGGCTTCGGCTGTACCTAAATGTTGTAGTAATTTCTTAGCAACTATATCGCCAACCCCTTCAACACGCTGCAGGGCTAGCAGAAAAAATAAATCTTGATTGGTCATGCTTTTACTTTAAAATTTTGGCGTATAGAAAAAAATTGAACAGAAATAAACCAAAAAACATCCTCAAAAAATTTTTTTTTTAAGAGGAATCAAATGGAACTATCGCTGATTCAAATGTAATAAGTTATTGAAAGTGAAATATATAAATTTTAATGGAATTTGTTAATAAAAATTGTGAATAAAATTTTGATAACTATTTTGGTTGGCTAACTTTGTTACTATGAAAATCGAACAATACATCTCTCAGCTTTTGTACCGTTACCAATGTGTAGCTGTACCGGGTTTTGGTGCTTTTTTAACTGAAACACAGTCTGCTCAATTGCATGAAAGTAGCACGTCTTTTTTTCCGCCCAAAAAAATGATTTCGTTTAATGCGAATTTAAAAAACAATGATGGATTACTAGCGCATCACATCGCTCAAGCGGAAAAGACTTCTTACGATTATGCCGTAAGTGCCATTCAATTTGAAGTATTTAATTGGAAAAAAAGGTTAGAGACACACGGTGTTCTTTCTTTCAAAAACATTGGTACTTTTCGTTTGAACGCTGATGCTAACTTGGTCTTTACTGCCGAAGATAGCAACAATTACTTGACTAGTTCATTTGGACTTAGTCCGTTTGTTTCTCCAATGGTTAAAAGAGAGCTGTTCGAAAAAGCAGTAGAAGCTAAAACTTTGGTTGAAGAACCGATAATTAAACATACACTTACTTTATCTCCTGAAGAAGAGGAAGAAGAAGTTACAAAAGGACAACGTTACCCGTTTTTACGTTATGCAGCAATCTTTGTATTAGGTTTGGGTATCACTTCTAGTGTTGGGTATAGCATTTACCAAAAACAAATAGAAGATGCTACTCTTTTGGTAGAGACATCTGTACAAAAGAAAGTGCAAAACAAAATACAAGAAGCTACTTTTTTTATAGAAAGCCCAATCCCAACAGTAACATTGTCAGTTAAAACGAATCCGAAAAAAGAAGTAGTTTCGTTTAAATATCACATTATGGCAGGAGCTTACAGAAGTGAAGTTAATGCCAATAAAGAACTTAGAGAATTAAAAAAATTAGGCTATGATGCCAAAAGAATTCCAGAGAACAAAAATGGTCTTTACCCCGTTGTTTATGGAAGCTATGCTACGTTTGCCGAAGCTCAAAAAGCTCAAAAAGAAATCATAGAAGACCATAATCCTGATGCTTGGATTTTAATTCAATCTTTATAAATAAATAAAAAAAACCTATTCACAAACGAATAGGTTTTTTTTGTAAATCAGCTATTTAAACTCGCCTTAAACATTCGAAGTTCCTCCCAAGTGAAGGTTTCACCGTATTTTTCTTTTAGAGGTGCCAATGTTTCTTCACTATAACCGTAAAAAGCTTCCGAAAGTGCTTTGAGTTTATCCTCTGATAAAACAGCTTCTATTTTTATTTTTTGTTGCGTTATTAGCTTAGTTAAATGCGACAAAATAGTTTCTTTTGTCAACATTCGAAGAAGCGCTATTTCTGTTATGGTTTTACTTTCTAACCACAAAGCATAGGTTTCTTCAACGGTATTTTTCTTTTGTTTTTTGGTTCCTATATCCTTTGATTTATAGCGTATAACAGATGTTTCCTCTTCAATTAAATTGGCATATTGTTCATTAAAAGCATTTTTTACTTTTTCAATTTTATGGGACAAATAATTTTTTATTTCGGGAGAGGATAACTTTTCTTTTGAAATAGCTTCGCCAGCAACTACCGTTGTGACTAAAAGTTGAGCTTTCATCAATCTAAGAACTGCTTTGGTCTGTAATTCTTCCAAAAGGGATAATTCCTCAAAATAACCTTTGGATTTCTTACTATACTGTGTTTCTTGCAATTTCCAAAGTAGTGATTCTACCATTGCATCCATTGGCTTCCAAAAATAATCGAATGCGGCATTGATACGTTGTAAAATAAGATTGAGGTCGACCGTTTCATTTGCGAATAGTTTTTGCAATTGCAAAATAAATTTAGACGCAGGCTCTAATAGCTGTTCCATAGTATCAGCTTGTTCCTTTGCCCAATTTGCATTCTTAGATTTAAGAGAAGAATCAGAAACCTCTGCGTAACTAAATCGATGATTGCGCCATTCTTGTGCTAATTCCTTCCAATTGAAGGTCGTACACAAATAGTCTAAAATAAAATGTTTGGTTTCAAAATGTAATGCAGATTGCAAATACGTATCACTAGCTTTGTTTTGAGCATACTCCATCACATCTTGATCGCTAGAAATACCATTCATTCGTAGCTGAGAAAGCAAAATAAGCCCTTCTAAGGAACGTAAACGAGATAATGCCACATATGCTTGTCCGGGTAAAAAAACTTGCGATACATCAATTGCAGCTTTGTCAAAAGTTAAACCTTGGCTTTTATGCACTGTAATTGCCCAAGCCAATTTGATGGGATACTGAACAAAAGTACCCAAAACTTCTTCCTGAATCTCCTTGGTAAGAGGATCTACTTGATAACGGATGTTTTGCCATTCGTACTTTTCAACGTCTATTGTTTTGTTCTCCTCTGGAAAATGTACCCTAATTTCTTTCTCGGTCAAAGAGGCAATAGTTCCCATTTTACCGTTAAAATATTGTTTATCAAAAGATAAATCATTTTTAACAAACATAATTTGTGCACCCACTTTTAATTCTAACTGCGAATCTAGAGGATAAATTTTTTCGGGGAAATCTCCAGTTATTTCAGGATAAAAACGATATAATTTCCCTGCTAATTCTTTTAAGGATTCCGTATTAATCGTATCTGCTTTAGCATTATGAGTGGTCAAACAAATAAAACCTTTATTCTCTTTCAAATCAAAATCGGGCTTAACAAATTGATTTAGAGTAGCAATATCTTGATTAGTGATTTGATTATTTCTCAAATGATTCAAAACCGTAATGAATCGCTCATCTGTTTGTCTGTAAATATGTGACAACTCAATATACAAAGGCGGAAATTGGACTAAAACTTGAGCGTGAAAAAAGAATTTTCCTCTATAATGATTACGCAAAATACGCCATTCTTCATCTTTAACAACAGGAGGTAATTGTAGTAAATCTCCTATAAATAATATTTGCACCCCACCAAAAGGAAATGAATTTTTACGAACAGTCTGCATCATAAAGTCCATTGCATCCAATAAATCAGCACGTAACATACTCACCTCGTCGATTATAAGCAATTCCATATTGCGAATAACCGCTTTCTTGACACCATTCATCTTAAAATGGCGTTTAAGCGTGGACTTGGTTTCAAACTTAGTGCTTTCAAAGAACTGTGGGTCAGAATGGTCTGGTATGAAAGCACCGAAAGGCAATTGAAACATAGAGTGAATAGTTACTCCATTTGCGTTTAAAGCAGCGATACCTGTAGGAGCTACAACAACTGTGTTTTTATGAGTCGTTTTAATAATCTCTTTTAACAAAGTAGTTTTTCCAGTACCTGCCTTCCCTGTCAAAAAAATAGAACGATTGGTTTGGTTGATAAATTGCAACGTATAAGCAGCAGCTGGTGATAAAGTTTTCATAAGGCGTATAATAAAAAACTAAAATAATATAAAAATAGAGAGCATCAAATAAACTTTAATCAAAAAAATAGAAATAAGTATCTTGAAATCACTCCATAAAAAGTAAAAAAAAAGCCTTCAATCTTTAATAGATGAAGGCTTTTCAATAGCTAAAAAAGCTTATTTCTTTGTTTCTTCTTTTTCTTTAGTAGAACCAGAAGCTTTATATTTTTCATTTAAAGCTTTGATAATATCTTTAGTAATATCAAATTTATCTTCCGCGTACAAAATTGAAGCAGCATCGCCTGTACCGTAGATGTAAGCGTATCCTTTTTCTTTACCGTAAGCCTTTATAAATTTCTTTACACCACTAACTAATGAATCCATCTCTTTACCACTTTCCATTTGCAACTGCTGAGACAATGCTTGTTGAGCATAACCTAACTGTTGCTCTCTTTTTTGCAATTCAGCACCTTTCTTTTGAGCCCATTCTTGACCATTTGCTTGTGCTTGAGCTTGAAAATTGGAAGCTTCTTGTTTGAAACGATTAATTTCAGCTTCTAATTGACGACCTTTCTCTTGTGCTTGTGCTTTGTATTTAGCTTCAAGGTCTTTTGCCTCTGTATATTCCTTCATTAATTCAGAAGTATCTACATACGCCGTTTTTACTTCTTTTACTTCTGCTTTTTTATCACAAGACACGATAGAAATTGCTAGTGCAAGGATAAGTAATGATTTTTTCATTTGAGTTAATTTATTATTTTAAGATGTTTGACAAAAATATAAAAAAATAGTTAGTAGCGACATAAAGTTTAAAAAATGAACAAAATTAACAACATCAATTTTTATTATTAAAGCCTTAAATACAATAAGAATACTTGATAAAAAATGACTTTCATAAATTAAAAATAAGGCGCGTTTTAAAAAAAACGACCAAATAGACTGTTTTCTATTAAAATCGTGGCTAAAAAAGCTTAAAAATAGATTCTACTTGTTTTTTAGCACATAAATTAACGAAGAATACTCATTTGTGCGTCTTGCTTTCCAATTAGAACGCAATCCAACAAAAAAAGCTGAAAAATAATTCATTTTTCCCGTTTTATATTTTTCTGATAATAGACTCACATAAAATGAATCAAACTTCATTGGAAGTACTCTTTTCAATTTCATATTTTCTTTTTGAAAAAGTATTTCGATAGCTTTTTTCGAAAAATGCCAAAAATGAATGGGTACATCATAAGCTGCCCAAAACTGTTGGTAGTGATTGGCATCATAGGATTTGAAATTGGGTACAGCAACAATTAAAGTTCCAGTAGGTTTCAATAATCGCTTTAATTCTTTTATTTGAAAATCTAAATCAGGTACGTGTTCTAATACATGCCACATAGTAATACAATCAAAACTATGAGAAGCTAAAGAAGATGTATCGGGTACAAAAGAAATTCCTTTTGTAATTGCTATGGCTTTAGCTTTCTCACTTGGTTCGATACCTGTCGTATTCCAGCCATTATTTTTGGCTACTAACAAAAAATCACCTGTACCAGCACCAATATCCAAAAGCTGACCTTTTGAAGTTTGCTCTGTATTGATTAATTCTAATTTATTTTTCAAAGCAATACCTTTTACAAAATGATAGGCTTTTTCAAATAAACTGCGTTTTGAGTCAGTATGCGAAATATAATCTACACTTTCGTAGTACCTTCCTAATTTATCCAATTCTGGTTGTGGATAGGTAACTAACATATCCAAAGTTGCATCGTGATGCAAATCAAAAATTTCTTGGGAAACGGAATAATCTTTTACGGTAAGAAAATGTTTTTTATCAGTTAAATTCATTTGAGGTTGATTAATTGCTAAAAAAGGCACTACTCGAAAAGAGTAATGCCAATATTATTTTATTTAAGTTTCACGTGGAACAATTCGATTAAAAATTTTATCTGCCCATATAGATTAAAAGCACAGATATATCACTAGGAGACACTCCACTAATACGTGATGCCTGAGAAATCGTTACTGGACGTATCTTGCTCAGCTTTTGTCTTGCTTCAATAGACATTGATTTAATTTTAGAATAATCAAAATTTTCAGGAATCTTTACTTCTTCCAAACGGGTTAATTTATCTGCATTATTACGTTCTTTTTCGATGTAACCAGAATATTTAACTTGTATTTCTGCTTGTTCTAAAATTTCTTGGTCTAGATTATTATCCTGAACGTATTGCTGCACTTTTTCAAATTTTAAAATATCTTCTAAATCAATCTGTGGACGTGAAAATACTTTGAACATTTTATCCCCTTGAGAAATCAAAGCAGTTCCTTTGGATTCTAAAATTGGATTTGCTTCAGCAACAGTAACACTCGTTTCTTTGAAAAAGGAAACCATTTTTTCCGATTCATTTAACTTGTGCTCCATTCTACGCAATCTTTTCTCAGAAGCTAAACCAATCTCATAAGATAAAGGAGTAAGTCTAAAATCTGCATTGTCTTGACGCAATAAAGTTCTATACTCTGCTCTAGAAGTAAACATACGATAAGGCTCTTCAGTTCCTTTGGTAATTAAATCATCTATAAGAACACCAATATACGCTTCATCACGTTTCAAAATTAATGACTTTTTTTCATTAATTTTCAAATGCGCATTGATACCAGCCATCAATCCTTGCGAAGCAGCTTCTTCATAACCGGTCGTTCCATTAATTTGACCAGCAAAATATAAACCTTCGATTAATTTTGTTTCTAAAGTATGCTTTAACTGAGTTGGTGGAAAATAATCGTACTCGATAGCATAACCAGGTCTAAAAAATTTTACGTTTTCAAAACCTACAACGGAACGCAATGCTTTAAATTGAATATCCTCGGGTAAAGATGTAGAAAAACCATTTACATAAACTTCACAAGTATTCCACCCTTCTGGTTCAATAAAAAGTTGATGACGCTCTTTATCCGCAAAACGATTTATTTTATCTTCTATAGAAGGGCAATAACGAGGACCTAAACTTTTAATACGTCCGTTAAACATTGGCGAACGGTCAAAACCTTCTCTCAAAATAGAATGCACCTCATTTGAAGTATATGTCATAAAACAAGAACGCTGATGAGTAAGCGGAGAAGTCACATCAGAATAAGAAAATTTATCAGGACGTGCATCCCCTTTTTCTTCATTCATTTTTGAGTAATCCAAGGAACGACCATCAACTCTTGGCGGTGTACCTGTTTTCATTCTTCCAGATTCAAAACCTACTTTTACCAAATCTTCGGTTATACCATAAGCAGCACTTTCCCCTGCTCTACCACCACCAAATTGTTTTTCTCCAATATGAATTAAACCATTTAAAAAAGTACCATTAGTTAAAACAACTGCTTTAGAACGAATCTCTACACCAAGTGAAGTTTTAATTCCTTTTATACGACCATTTTCAATAATAAGCCCACTAACCATTTCTTGATAAAAATCAAGATTAGGAGTACCTTCTAACATCATTCTCCATTCTTCAGCAAAACGCATACGGTCACTTTGAACACGTGGTGACCACATTGCTGGACCTTTTGATTTGTTCAACATTTTAAATTGAATTGCAGTACGATCAGAAACTATCCCAGAATATCCACCAAGAGCATCAATTTCACGAACAATCTGACCTTTCGCAATTCCACCCATAGCGGGATTACAAGACATCTGAGCAATGTTTTGAAGACTCATTGTAACCAATAAAGTCGAAGAACCTAAATTTGCGGCGGCAGCAGCAGCTTCAGAACCTGCGTGTCCTGCACCAACCACAATAACATCATACTCATTTAAAAACATAAAACTAAAATTAAAATCTATAAATGTTCCACGTGAAACTATACTTCAGTTACAAATAAAACCCGTGTTAGAGTTCCACGTGGAACAAACAAAAAAACATACTTAAAAAATGTTTCACGTGAAACATAAAAGAGAGCTTATAAATTACTGTTCCACGTGAAACAGTTGTATTTTTTCATCTTCCTTTTGACGCATTAAAAATTCATCGGACTCCGATTTGTCTTTATATCCGCAGTAGTGTAAAACACCATGAACCATAACGCGTTTCAATTCTTCAGTAAATGAAACATTAAAATCATTAGCATTATCTCTAACTCTTTCAATAGAAATAAAAATATCACCATTCAATTCATTGCCTAATGAATAGTCAAAACTAATAATATCCGTTAAAGTGTCGTGATTTAAATACTCAACATTTATAGCAAGTAAATATTCGTCATCACAAAAAATGTAATTAATTTCACCCAACTTTTTGTTTTCAGACTCTATAACCTTTGTAAGCCAAGAAGCATAAACCGCTTCATCATCTAGAGTAAACTCTAGTTCGTAATTAAAATCAATCATTTTTATTAAAATATTCTTGAACCTTTTGGTTAAAATTGGAGCGCAAAGGTAGTGATTGTCTGTTTAATATTTCTATACTATTTATAAATTGAAGTAAGTTAGTTGGCAGCTGTTTAACAGGGTTAGAAAAAGACTTAAGATTAGTTTCAGATTGACGTTTTGTGTCTTGACCCTGCTGTTGTAAAGCATTATCAAGTTTAAGCAATTCGTGGTTGAGATTTAGAATACGTTGTAATACTTCATTCTTAAAACCCTTGTTCAATAATTGCTTTTCTATCTGTTTCATTTGTTCTAATGCATTTTGTCCCGCACCATTGATGCCGTTTTTATTCAACTCTTTTTGCAATGCATCACGCAATTGTTTTTGCTCTCTATAGATTTCTAAAATAGATTTTGCATCACCTTCCCCACTTGAGCCCTCCTCACCTTGCTTAGAATTACTACCACTGGAAGAAGGTTTAGAGTTACCCTCACCAGGCTTACCCTCACCCTTCATTTGTTGCTTCATTTTTTCACCAAGACCTTTTTGTTTGGAAATAATATCAGGAAGCTGCATACCTTTACCTTGTCCAGGTTTTGGATTTCCACTACTCATACCAGAAAGATCCATTTGCATATTATGAAGAATTTCACTTAAAAAATCCGCAAGTTTATTAGCAGATGCAACACTAAATTGTTGATGAGAAATACCTTTAGATACTATGCCGTTTCCTAATTTATCAATTGCATTATCTATATTATACTGAACATTACCGATTTCTTTTGTAACATCCTCAGCAATTTTAGCATTACGCAATGACATAGCAAATAAAGAATCATCAACATGCTTGAATTGCGTTTTTAGAGTTTGCTGCGTTTTTAAATATTTGTTATAAGTAGCAGAACCAACTTTGGTGGCTTTAAATTGCTTCATAACGTCTTCCTGAGAATTTGAAAATGCCAATAAATTATCTAGAACTTGACGTAGCATTTTAACATCTTCTTGCAATTGTTCCTGCTCTCCCCCTTCCATAGCTTGTTTAAGTGATTGACTCATTTTCTTCAAATTCTGGGAAGCATTCTTTTGAGAATCTTTTGCTTTAGATGGGTTCTTTTTACTTAACTGCTCCTTGGCGTTATTAAGGTCATTTTGAATCCTATTTTCTAACTCTTTAGTATTAGGTAAATCTAGCGGAGATTTTAAGGCATTATTATCTTTAGTTAATTCATTCAATTGCTCTTCAATTGATTTAAATTCATCATTGATTTTATCCTGCTCTTTAAGTGTATTACCATCTTGTTCTTCTGATATTTTTTTTTGATCTTCTGATAATTTCTCTAATTTATCAGCCAATTGATTAGCTTTTTTATCAACATAATAACGCTTAGTCAATTCGACTAATTGCTCTAAAGTCTTTACTTGATTCTTACTAGATTGCTTAAATTGCTGTAATTTATCTTGAAGTTCTTCCTTATATAGTTTATCATTTAATTCTTTTAATTCGTCTAATAACTTTTTATTCTTATCTAAAGCATCCGTAACTTTATCTAATCTTTTTTCTAAAGATTCTTTGGTTTTGTCATTAGCATCCTTCTTATCTTGATTTAAATTTTCTTTGATTTTTTCAGAAAAATTTTTCATCAACTGATCTTGTGCTTCTTGTTTTTTGATGAAATCATTGATCATTTGTTGGTCCTTAAACTCTAAATCTTTCTTCTCTTTATCTGATTTATTTAGCTTATCAATATCAGAAAATTGTTTAGACTGATTCTTTAGCGTTTTTGCTAAACTATTCAAATTAGAATTTTGATTCTCAATCAAAGCATCCTGCTGTTCAATTTCAGTACTTATACGATTACTAAAAACAGAAGAACGAACACTTTTAAAATTATGAAGTATATCATTATCAAAAATCTCAAAGTAAAAATCATAAGCAACACCTTGATTAACTTTTAAATTACCAGGAAAAGAAAAAACAAATTGATCAAAAACTCCTGTATTAGTAGTTAATGTTCCACGTGTGGCAGTAGCAGGTTTTCCTTTTTCATAATAAACAATTTGAAGTTTAGAAAAGCCATAATCATCTGCAATTTTACCAATAAAGAAACTCTTATCAACCTTAAGACTGTCGGGAGCTTGTTGTACATCTATGGAAGGAAACTGGTCTTTTACTATAGCTATCTGATATTGTAATTTTTCGAAGTTTTTAAGATTACTATTAGATGTAATTACTTGATATTCTGTATTTTGATTTATTTTTTTTGCAAAAACAAAAGAATTATCATTAGCTACAAATTTTGATGACATTTTATTTGAATTAAAAACTATAGATTCAGTTGAAGAACCAATAATTTTCCATTCCACTAGAGTTCCTTCGGGTATAACCGCATTACCAGTACCCTTGATTATTTGCGTTTTTCTTTTTAAGTAATTGGGAAAAGTTAACTTCATTTCAAAACTAGAAATTGTAGGCACAGAAACGACATTTAACTCATAATCGGGTGAAATAACAGTATTAGCCTCTAGATGAAAAAAGACTGTTTCTGAAGGGGAATTGATTTTGTATTGAAAAATACCCGAGCCATTGTTCTCCATAAAATAACTTTCATCCCCTATAAAAAGAAGAATATTTTCAGGTAAAATTGAGCCTTCCGCTTTAACTTTCAGAACAAAATCACTATTCTGTTGTACAACCAAATTAGGATTAAGAATAACTAAATTAAAAGGTGCGGGCTTAATAAATGATGCCTTGTAGTGAATAACACGATTTAAACTTTGAGAAATAACGCTACTGTTGCCAGAAATAAAAAAAAGTAAAAGGAAAACTAAAGGAATTAAAGCTATAGGAAGATAACGCTTATTCTCACCAAAGTTTATAGCTCTACCAAATGGAATAGGTGCTAAATTTTGAGACTTTTGTTCAATTGAAGCATATAAAAGTTCTGAACCAGCGTTTGAATTCTGTGATAACTGGAGAAAATTAAGTAGTTTATCACTCACCTCTGGGAAATGACTACCAATAATCTTAGATGCCTCAAGGTAAGAAATTCCTTCTTTCAACTTAAAAAGTTTAAAAATTGGAAATGCAATAAAACGAGTTAGCAAATAAACTTCAACAAGGATAAATGTCCAAAACAAAAACGTTCTAGCCGCTGGTTGCAACCATAAAAAGTATTCGATAAAAAGCGTAAATAAGAAATACAAAAGACCAAAACCAATGAATAATAATGTTCCACGCAAAAGTTCATTAGTGTAAAACTTCTTTATAAAAGCTTCTAATTTTTGATATATGATAGTAGATGTATTCACAATAATTAAAATTGATGATATAACCTATAAAAGTACAATTTTATATGAATTACAAAGTTAAAAGACCATCAAAAACATGGTATATAGCTCATGTAAAATCATAAAGGAGACTAAAATCGTATATTTGCAAAAAAATATTGAAAAAATGTCAAAACCAGTACGCGTGCGGTTTGCACCAAGTCCAACAGGACCATTACATATTGGTGGTGTAAGAACTGCCCTTTTTAACTACTTATTTGCAAAAAAAAATAATGGAACTTTCTATTTGAGAATAGAAGATACAGATCAAACACGTTTTGTTGAAGGTGCGGAAGAATATATAATGGAAGCACTTGACTGGTTAGGAATTGCGCCAGAAGAAACCGTTGGAAAAAACGAAAAATTTGGACCCTACAGACAAAGCGAAAGAAAAGAATTGTACAAACAATATGCTGATCAATTAATAGCATCAGGTAATGCCTATTATGCTTTTGATACTGCAGAAGCATTAGATACGATAAGGAAACAATACGAAGCTGAAGGTAAAACATTTATATACAATCATACTATTCGTGAAAAACTGGATACATCTCTAGTTATATCAAAAGAAGAAACAGAAAAAAGAATAGCTGACAAAGAAGATTTTGTTATACGTTTTAAAACACCGATAGATGAAACATTACATCTAAAAGATAGTATTCGTGGTGATGTAAAATTTGAAACTAGTCTATTGGATGATAAAGTACTTTTTAAAAGTGATGGAATGCCAACCTATCATTTAGCAAACATTGTAGATGATCATTTAATGGAAACGTCACACGTAATTAGAGGTGAAGAATGGCTACCATCAATGCCGTTACATGTTATGTTGTACCGTGCCTTTGGATGGGAAGCTCCAGAATTTGCACATTTACCATTAATTCTAAAACCAATTGGAAATGGTAAATTATCTAAAAGAGATGGTGATAAAATGGGCTTTCCTGTGTTTCCATTAGAATGGAAAACAGAAGAAGGAATATCATCAGGATACAGAGAAAAAGGATTTTTCCCAGAAGCTGTTGTCAATTTTTTAGCGTTATTGGGATGGAATGACGGAACCGAAAAGGAATTATTTAGTTTAGAGGAATTAGCTGCAACTTTTGATTTAAAAAGGGTACATAAAGCAGGTGCAAAATTTGATCCTGAGAAAAACAAATGGTTCAATCACCAATATTTGATCCAAAAATGTGATGAAAAATTAGCGAAACAATTTCAACTAATTGTTGCTGAGAATACTGGAAAAATTGAAGAAATAGAAATCAATAAATTGACCAGAATTGTTTCTTTAATCAAAGAAAGAGCTCATTTCGTAAATGAATTTTGGGATTTAAGTGTTTTCTTTTTTGAAGCCCCTGATCAATATGATGAAAAAGCAGCAAAAAATTGGAAGGAAGAAACACCAGGATTAATGCTTGAATTAATAAAAATCTTGGAAAATATAAAAGATTTTACCTCCAATACAATCGAAACAACCGTAAAAGATTGGATGACAGAAAATGAAATTGGAATGGGGAAAATTATGCAACCTTTCCGATTAAGTTTAGTTGGTGCATTAAAAGGTCCTCACCTATTCGATATTGTAGAACTAATTGGAAAAGAAGAAACCATAAAAAGAATACAAAATGCAATTAAAACTTTGTAAAAAATAGCTCTCCAAATGGAGAGCTATTTTTTTTTGTAACATTAAAAGTATTCTTACGTATAAACAGTAACTAATCTTAAAAAAAGAATTATGAATCCTATTTTAATTGTGTTACTAGTCTTCGGATTATTAATTTTATTGTCTTCCTTTTTTACTGTGAAACAACAAACTAGTATTATTGTTGAACGCTTTGGAAAATTCCACAGTATAAGACAATCTGGTTTGCAACTAAAAATTCCATTAATTGATAGAATTGCAGGTCGTGTAAATCTAAAAATTCAACAACTAGATGTTATCATTGAAACTAAAACAAAGGATAATGTATTCGTTAAACTAAAAGTATCTGTTCAATTTATGGTGGTAAAAGAAACAGTTTATGATGCATTTTATAAACTAGAATTTCCACATGATCAAATAACATCCTATGTATTTGATGTTGTTCGCGCCGAAGTTCCTAAACTAAAACTAGATGATGTTTTTGAAAGAAAAGATGACATTGCTATTGCCGTAAAAAGAGAGCTGAACGAAGCTATGACAACTTATGGATACACAATTATCAATACATTGGTTACAGATATTGATCCTGATATTCAAGTAAAAAATGCCATGAACAGAATCAATGCAGCAGATAGAGAAAAAACAGTAGCAGAATTTGAAGCCGAAGCATCACGTATCCGAATTGTAGCAAAAGCACAAGCTGAAGCAGAAAGTAAAAAATTACAAGGACAAGGTATTGCAGATCAACGTAGAGAAATCGCACGAGGTTTAGTAGAAAGTGTGGATGTTTTAAACAAAGTGGGAATCAATTCACAAGAAGCATCAGCACTTATAGTAGTTACGCAACATTATGATACTTTACAAGCCATTGGTGCTGATACAAATTCTAATTTGATTTTGTTGCCAAATTCACCACAAGCAGGAAGCGATATGCTAAATAATATGGTAGCTTCGTTCTCAGCTTCCAATCAAGTTGGAGAAATGATGAAAAAAACAGAACGTATTAAACCAAAAGAAATTGTTAAACCGCAACCACCTGAAGAAACTCAAGAACCAAATTCAGAAGAAGTATAATCAAAAAAAAGAGGCTTAGCGGCCTCTTTTTCTATTTATAAACCAACCAATAATATAGGGAATGGCTGTTTGTATGATTTGAACGTAATTTTTTGAAATGGTGGTTTTAAAAGAACCTAAATAACTATTAATTATATTCTGCGGTTCAAAACTCTCTTTGGTCTTTTGAACACTCAATAGTAATTTTTGATAATGGATTTCTTTTTCTATTTTCAGAATTTCTAAATCACGATCAATATCTGCATAAGATGAATATTTTTTTGGTTCCATAATTAATCGTTAAAAAAGATTTCTGAAAACTTCTCTAAAATAGGTCCTTCGACAATTTTATCTTTAATCAAAAACAAACCAAAAGTTATCAAAAGATAAAAAGAGCCAACAGCTAAGAAACCTAAAGCATTATTATCTAAATACTTACCAATGGCTAAAGCGGCTGCAATAGAACAAAATAACATAACCATTGAGAAACATAGAAGTATCAACGAAAACTTCAGAATCATGGTTGTGGACTTCATAGTTACTTTGAAGCCCCAAAGTTTGTAGTAAGCAGCATTGCTTTCTATATATGCTTGGAGTTGCTCTTGAATGTCTTCTGTCTTTTCTTTAAGTTCGTCTAATGCCATAATAGAAAGAATTATTTTTGAAATTTAGCATTCTTTAATTTTAGAGCTGCCAATTTTTCTTCTAGTAATGTAATCAAGTCTTCAGTTTTATGACTTGCAGTAGAAACAAAATTTTCGAAATTTTCATCGAAATTGTCTTTTGTTAAAAAAGCCTTTTCAACAATTTTTTCAGAAACCTCAGAAAACTTTTCATTTAAATTTTCTTTAGCTTCATCAACTCCTTCACGAATTTTTCTTCTTGTATTAGTTCCTTTGTCGGGAGCAAATAAAATTCCGATTCCTGCTCCAATAGCAGCTCCTGTTAAAAGTGCTAAAATGGTATTTCCAGTGTTACTTGCCATGATACTTAAAAATTAGTGTTATTAAATATAAAGATACTACTTTATTAACAAAACAAAGTTAATAACGTGTAAAACTATTAAAAAGGGTAGTTAAAATTAAAATAAAGCCTCTATTTTAAAGAAAATTTAAAAGACATAAATTGAGTCGAAGAAATAAAAAAAATGTCTTAAAATTAATTTATGAAAGTCATTTTTAATAATAAAAATTAATTATTTAACATAAAACAATAGAAATTATTAATAATAAAAAAGCATCCCAATAAAGGATGCTTTCTATAATAAAAACTTATACTTTAAAATCTTAAATTAAAGTTTGAAATTGATTCAAATGAACAACATCATTCTGTAAATTATGAATAACGATTTCACGAACCAAAGTAGATTGACTTTTTAGAGACATCGTATACAATTTTTGTAACGCTTCAGATTCTATATCTTTAAAAGATACTTTATTTGAATATTTCAAAATTAAATTAGAAAACAATAATGCATTATTATCATTTTTGATGTTCTTGGTTACTGTTTGAGTCAATAAACTATAATTATCAATACTTTCAATATTATTAACAATGGAAGCTAGCAAAGTAGAAGCTACATTATTATCTTTTTCTTTTACGTATTTGTTAATTTCTTTTTGAGTATTCATCAAAAGATTTGCTTCTTTTTTGTCTTTCTCTTCCCAAGCATCTTTCAAACCAACTGTTTTGTTAAACACTAATTTTGTTGCAGTTGCATCTTTATCAACAGAAAAATAACCCAATCTTTGGAATTGATAATGCGTACCAGAAACTGCTTCTTGTAAACTTGGTTCTACAAAACCAGTTACAATTTGCAAAGAAGAAGGATTTACAAATTCTAAGAAACTTTTCTCTTTATGACTATCAGGTGCTTCATCGGTAAATAAACGATCATACAAACGAACTTCTGCTTCAATAGCGTGATTAATAGCAACCCAATGAAGCGTTCCAGCTACTTTACGTTTGCTGGCTTCACTCCCACTTCCACTCAAAGAATCCGTGTCATAAGTAACGTGGATTTCTTTTATCGAACCGTCAGAATTCTTAACAACAGACTCACCCTTAATAATATAACCATTTTTTAAACGTACTTCATTACCAATGCTTAATCTGAAAAATTTAGCTGGAGCCACTTCAAGAAAATCTTCTTTTTCAATGTATAATTCACGTGAGAAAGGAACTTTTCTAAAACCAGCAGTTTCATCTTCTTGATTATTTTCAGCGTCTAACCATTCTACTTTGTCTTCTGGATAATTGGTAATAACCAATTTAACAGGATCCAAAACAGCCATTACTCTAGGTGCTTTTTTATTCAAATCTTCTCGTAAACAGAAGTCTAATAAAGAAATATCAATGATGTTTTCACGTTTAGCAACACCTATAGTATCACAAAATTTACGAATAGAAGCAGCGGTATACCCTCTTCTACGTAAACCTGAAATAGTAGGCATTCTTGGATCATCCCAACCATTAACTACTTTATCTTGAACCAATTGTAATAATTTTCGTTTGCTCATAACGGTATAATTCAAGTTCAAACGAGCAAATTCATATTGATGAGGTCTTACTTTATTGGTATCATAAATTTGATCCAAAAACCAGTCATACAATTCACGATGCATTACAAATTCCAAAGTACAAATAGAGTGAGAAATTTGTTCCAAATAATCGCTTTCACCATGAGCATAATCATACATAGGGTAAATATTCCAGTCATTACCTGTACGATGATGATGGCGATGTAAAATTCTGTACATCAATGGATCACGCATCAACATATTAGTAGAAGCCATGTCTATTTTGGCTCTCAAAACATGACTTCCTTCCGGAAAATCACCATTTTTCATGCCTTCAAATAACTGAAGATTTTCTTCAATCGTACGATTTCTATAAGGTCCATCAACACCAGGTTGCGTTGGAGTTCCTTTTTGAGCGGCCATTTCTTCAGAAGTTTGGCTATCTACATAAGCTTTTCCTTTCTTAATCAAAACAATAGCCCAATCATACAATTGCTGAAAATAATCAGAAGAATACAATTCTTCAGACCAATTAAAACCTAACCATTTTATATCTTCTTTGATAGCATCTACGTATTCTTGCTCTTCTTTTGCAGGATTCGTATCATCAAATCGAAGATTAACTGGGGCATTATATTTTAAACCTAAACCAAAATTGAGACAAATAGATTTGGCATGGCCAATGTGTAAATAACCATTAGGTTCGGGTGGAAAACGGAAGCGTAATTGCTCTTTAGGAAAACCATTAGCAATACTATCTTCAATGATTTGTTCTATAAAATGAAGTGATTTTTCTTCTGCAGCCATTATATTGAAATTTGAACGGCAAAGTTATCAAAATTGTTGAGGAATCTAGATATAATAGGGTTCTTTATTTATTTATTCCACTAAAAAAACAAAAGAATTTGTACTTTTAACGCAAGAAAAAAATACTTTATTTCATCAAATAATGGGCAAAATTAAACTAAAAAATATACGCACCTTTTCTTATCACGGTTGTCTGATTGAAGAATCAAAAATAGGTTCAGATTACCGAGTTGATTTAGAAATTGAAACCAATTTAACACAATCTGCGCTATCAGACAAATTAAATGATACCGTAGATTATGTATTATTGAACCGAATTGTGGTTGAAGAAATGGCAATTAGAGCGGAATTATTGGAAAATGTAGCTCATAGAATCATTGTTCGTGCTATGAATGAAGCTCCGACTATTACAAAAATTGAGGTTGAAGTTTCAAAAATAAATCCTCCTATTGGTGGTGATGTAGAAGCGGTTACCATAGTTATGAGTAAAACACGCTAATAAATTTCAAAAATTGAAAGACCAAAAGAAAAGGGATTCTCTTTTTATTTAGAATCTGAAATTTGCTTTTTGGAATTTTTGTATTACATTTGCAATCCGTTTAAACAATGGCGTCGTGGCCGAGCGGCTAGGCTGGGCTCTGCAAAAGCTCCTACTCCGGTTCGAATCCGGACGATGCCTCTGAAACCTTCAAGGAAACTTGGAGGTTTTTTTATGGATAATTTTTAAGAAAAATTAGATAAAGAATTGTTCGAATCCGAACGATGACTTTAATGCCTTCAAGGACACGAACAAAGTGAATTGGCGAAGCAAACTTGGAGGTTTTTTTTATGAATAATTTTTAAGAAAAATTAGATAAAGTAAAGGTTCGAATCCGGACGATGCCTCTGAAACCTTCAAGGAAACTTGGAGGTTTTTTTATGAATAATTTTTAAGAAAAATTAGATAAAGTAAAGGTTCGAATCCGGACGATTCCTCTGAAACCTTCAAGGAAACTTGGAGGGTTTTTTATGGTTAATTTTTAAGAAAAATTAGATAAAGAATTGTTCGAATACGAACGATAACTTTAATGCCTTCAAGGAAACTTGGAGGTTTCTTTTATGGATAATTTTTAAGAAAAATTAGATAAAGAATTGTTCGAATACGAACGATAACTTTAATGCCTTCCAAGGAAACTTGGAGGTTTCTTTTATGGATAATTTTTAAGAAAAATTAGATAAAGAAAGGTTCGAATCCGAACGATAACTTTAATGCCTTCAAGGAAACTTGGAGGTTTTTTTAGGGTTAATTTTTAGGAAAAATTAGATAAAGAATTGTTCGAATCCAGAAGATACTTTATAAACCTTCAAGAAAAATTTGAGTTTTTTTTATGATAAATTTTTAGAAAAAATTAGATAAAGAAAAGGTTCAAATCCGGACGATGACTCAAAAGAGATGCATAAATGTATCTCTTTTTTTATCATTGTTGTAACTACTCAGCTTGTCTTACTTTCAATTGCCTCCAGCTTTAGCTGGAGTTATGATGGGGATTGATTGTATTGGCTTTAGCCAAATAAAAGCAACAAATTTTGGATAAAGCCTTTAAAAATTTCAAATTTCATTTCTCCAACTAAAGTTGGAGGCAATTAATGTCAAAAAAAACCTGATTAGTTACTCACTATTTTAAAAAATATGATAGTATAGAAGACTAAATAAAGTGTAGTCTTAAACAAAAAAAGCTTCTGAAATTCAGAAGCTTTTTTATCTTTTTTTGAATAGAAATTGCTCCTACTCTATCTTTTCTAAGGCATTTTTTACCATTTCTTTTTTACCTGGAAAAACACCTTGTGCTATTAAAACAATTCCAAAAATCATCAAAACTACAGCAATTCCTTTTTTAATTTTATGAATGTTAGTAGGTGTCATTTTTGATTTTAATTTTTTAGCTAAAACAATTTTAATACAATCAATTAACAAATAAGAAAGGATAACCGATGTGAAAAAAGTGAGCATTCTAGAAGTTTGCATGTCCATTTTTGGACCAACAGAAATGATAACGGCTAACCAAAAACCCAACACACCAATATTGATAATATTCAGAAAAAAGCCTTTCATAAATAAGCTTCCGTAGTTCTTTTTTAGAATTTCATCTTGTAAAATTTCTTCTGGAGATTTCTCGGTATTTCGCAATTTGATAAAAGAAATTATACCATAAGCCAACATTACAATTCCACCAAAAATAAATAAAGAAGGTTCGTCTTTAAGACTAGTTATTAAACGATAACTTCCTAAATAAGCAATAGAAATAAAGACAATATCACCAAATATAACACCTAAATCAAATACCATTGCGGCTCTAAATCCTTTACTAATACTAGTTTCTAGTAAAATAAAGAATACTGGGCCAATCATAAAACTTAAAAAAATTCCCCAAGGAATTCCAGCTAAAATATCATTAATCATTATAAATTTTAAAATGTTTATTTCCTGAATAATAAAACTAGTGCTAACTACTAATCACTAAGTACTGTTCACTAGGAACTACTTTTCAATTATAGTTCCACCAAGGATGGTTTCTTGATTGATTTGTTTGGGTTTACCATAAATGTAAATAGAGCCTCCAGCCTTCACTTTTGCATCCACTAAGGTTGTAGCGTGTATTTCGGCTTTTCCTCCTGCAGAAACGTTTACAGTAGTTTGAGAACTGATTAAATCTTTAGCTTCTAAAACACCACCAGAAGCAATCGTAATCGTTTGATTGTTGGTTTTTCCTGTCAAGTCTAAAATACCTCCGGAAACTGCTCTAATCGTTGCTTTTTCGGTATCAAATTCTACTTTTATTTGTGCTCCTTCTTTGGCATTAACCGATAAAACAGTTTGTTTGAATGGCAAATCACTAGACACATAACTGCCTTCGCTGGCATCAATACTTTCTATTTTTTTGAAGTACAAATGTATTTTTATGTCATTCCCTGTTAATAATTTTGGGAAAGGCATACGCAATTTAACTTCACCATTTTTATTGATTACTTCAACTTCATTTGCTCTAGTTCCGGTTATGCTTACTTTATTTTCATTAGATGGAACTAGTTTAACGGTAAGTTTATCGAATACTTTTACGCTATCAAAATCACCTAAATTCTTGGTGACTTGCGCTTGTAAATAACTCGTTAAAAACAAGGTAACAACAACAACTATCTTTTTCATAACTTACTTTTTTTTAATTATTTCTTCTGATAAAATTAAAATCCAATTGTTTTTTAACCAAATCAGCGTTCTTAACTTTTACATAAATTTCGTCTCCTAATTGCAACAAATCATGCGAAGTAGCTCCTACCAAGGCATATTGTTTCTCGTCAAAAGTATAATAATCTTCTTTAATATCGCGAATTCTTACCATTCCTTCGCATTTATTTTCGATGATTTCAACATAAATTCCCCACTCGGTTACTCCTGAAATTACACCCAAAAATTCTTGCTCTTCATGGTTTTGCATGTACTTCACTTGCATGTATTTGATAGAATCACGTTCTGCATTAGTAGCCAAACCTTCCATAGTCGAAGAATGCAAACATTTGGTTTCATAGGTTTCTTCATCTACAGATTTTCCTCCATCTAAATAAAACTGTAATAGTCTATGCACCATTACATCAGGATACCTACGAATGGGTGAAGTAAAATGAGAATAATAATCGAAAGCTAATCCGTAATGGCCAATATTATCGGTTGAATATTTGGCTTTACTCATCGAACGAATGGCTAAAGTATCAATAAGATTCTGTTCTTTTTTACCACTCACCTCTTCCATCAAAGCATTCAATGATTTGGAGATATCGCCTTTGTTTCTAAAGTCAATTTTGTATCCAAATTTAGCTATCACATTTTGCATTGCGATTAGCTTATCTTCATTGGGTTCATCGTGAATTCTGTAAATAAACGTTTTCTTTTGTTTCCCAATATATTCAGCTACCTTTCTGTTGGCCAAAAGCATAAATTCTTCAATCAAATGATTGGCATCTTTGGCTATTTTGAAGTACACTCCTTCAGGTTCTCCTTCTTTATCTAAATTGAATTTTACTTCGACTTTATCAAAAGAAATAGCCCCTTCATTCATTCTATTTCTTCTTAAAATTTTGGCTAATTCATCCATTTTAAGCGTAGCTTCCACAATTTCATCGGCAACAACATAACTACTTCCTGTGATAGAAGTTTCAACTGGAATCGTATTGTCTTTGGTTTCAATGATGTATTGTGCTTCTTCATACGCAAATCGTTGGTCTGAAAAAATAACCGTTCTTCCAAACCATTGGTTCACTACTTTTGCTTTGGCATCCAATTCAAAAATAGCCGAAAACGTATATTTCTCTTCTTGAGGACGCAACGAACAAGCAAAATTAGATAAAACCTCAGGTAACATAGGTACTACTCTATCTACTAAATACACCGAAGTGGCTCGTTGATAGGCTTCATCATCAAGTATCGTTCCTTCTTCTAAATAATACGAAACATCGGCAATATGAACCCCAATTTCGAAATTACCATTCTCTAATTTTTTGAAAGACAAAGCATCATCAAAATCTTTGGCATCTTTTGGGTCTATGGTAAAAGTGAGTGTATCTCGCATATCGCGACGTTTGGCTATTTCACTTTCTTGAATCGTAGTATCAATTTTTTGAGCAAAGGTTTCAACTTCTATTGGAAACTCAGAAGGCAAACCATATTCTGCCAAAATAGCGTGAATTTCTGTATCGTGTTCTCCTGGTTTACCAAGTACTTTTTCTACTCTACCAAAAGGACTATCGGCTCTTTTAGGCCAATCTTCGATATGAACCAGAACGACATCTCCTTGTTCTGCCTCTCCAATTTTATCCTTTGGAATAAAAATATCGGTGTACATTTTTGGATTGGCAGTAGAAACAAAAGCAAAATTCTTTTGAATGTCGATTACACCCACAAAATCAGTTTTGGCTCTTTCTACTACTTCAATTACTTCGCCTTCAGGACGTTTTCCTTTTCTTCGATTATAAACATAGACTTTTACTTTGTCTTTGTCTAAAGCTCTATTCAGATTATTGGTTGGAATGAAAACGTCTTCTTCAAAATCAGGACAGATGAAATAAGCGGTCTTACGCCCTGTCATATCGATGGTTCCTTCGTAATAATCTTGACTTATGGCTTTTACAAGATACTTTCCTGGTTCAGTTTCAATTATTTTTTTGGCAGCGGCCAAAAGCTTCAAATCTTTGATAATTTGATTTCTACTTTGAGTATCATCTAGTTCAAGCGTAGCTCCTATTTGTTTGTAGTTAAACCCTTTGTTAGGGTTTTGAGCCAATATTTTTAAAATTTTATCACTAAAATCTTTCTCTTTTTTGATTGGCTTTCTTAATCTTTTACGCATATATCTTTTCTTATAAAGTCTAAAATTACAAAATAGTTAACGGTAAACAGTGCATGTGCTTTAGTTTTAAATAAAATATAACTTTAAATATTTTTTTTATCTTTATAAAAACAACCCTCATGGAAGATTTTAAAACTATAGCAGTCTTTACTTATCCACATGAAATAGTGGTTTTAAAACACATTTTAGAGCTAGAAAAAATCCCTTTTTTCTTTGAAAACGAAATCACTCTCTCGGTAGCTCCTTTCTACACCAATGCGCTGGGCGGAATCAAACTCAAAGTACATCCCAACGATTTCGAAACTGTTCAAACCATTTTAGACAATCTCAATAACCATTTGAAAATTGTCTAACAGCTCCAAGCCTACTTTTTCAAAATTCAAAGTTGTCAACATTCATTAAAATAATAAAAAAGAAAATTTAAAATTTAAATATTTTTTGATGGTTATTATAGCCTGTTAATAATGGCAATAATTTTTTTAGTAAATGTTTAAATATGGAGTTTTACTTTTTTATTTAGAGTTATTAACACTGTTTTTAATACGTAAAAGGTTTATTTTTAGCACTTTTTTATTTTTAATTAACAACGGTTAATAACCAAAATTGAATTCAAAATGTAAATAAGTAATTTTAAAAAAATTGTTAATAAACTATGACTAGCTATTGATAAGTATTCTAAAAATTTGCCAAACTTTTTTTGTTTTATTCATTCCTATTTTGGATTACATTTTTTTTAAATACTACCTAAAAAAACTTCTAATTTTCTTTCCGAACTTATTAACATTTAATGTTAATTTAAAGTTAACTGAATATCAAGTATTTACGTTTTGCTATTAACACTGCAAAAAATTAACATTTTAATTAAAGTAAATGACTTGATTTTTAGTATTTTATAGAAATATAGAAATTGTTAAAAGTGACTAAAATGCTCGTTTTATGTGAGTTAATCGTACTGTACTTTTTTTGTAATTTTTAATTAAATAAGCTCTTAATGTAAGCCGTTGCAAAAGTAAAATTTATCATTAAAACTCAATTAGATTGGTTAAATTTGCAAACTCACAACTTAATATATTGACAAATGAAAATTTCTATCGGAAACGATCACGCAGGACCAGATTATAAAAAAGCAATTGTTCACTATTTAGAATCTTTAGGACACGAAGTGACTAATTATGGAACAGATTCAGAGGATTCAGTAGATTACCCAGATTTTGGACATCCTGTTGCCAATGACGTAGAACAAGGTAAAGCCGATTTTGGAATTGTGATTTGTGGTAGTGGAAATGGAATTGCAATGACGGTAAACAAACACGCTGGTGTAAGAGCTGGTCTTTGTTGGACCAAAGAAATTGCTTATTTAACACGTTTACATAACGATGCTAATGTTCTTAGTATTCCAGCACGTTACACTTCTATTCAACAAGCTGTTGAGATTGTAGCAACCTTTTTAACTACTGATTTTGAAGGTGGAAGACATCAAAATAGAGTGAATAAAATTGCTTGTCAATAAAAAAAATTTCGAGGTGCTTCGCACCATTTATGATAAAAAAGCCGCTTTGATTATTTTCAAAGCGGCTTTTTTTAGTTTTTCAATTTTTCAAAAATTGACTTCAAGTTTGTATTCTGTTCATAAGAATACTTTTTCGAGTCGATTAATGTTTTTATAGTTTCAATCCTGTCTTTAGTAACAGGATGCGTACTTAGAAACTCTGGGACTTCTATACTGTGTTCTTCTTGTAAACGTTTGAATAAAGTCACCATACCTTTAGGATTAACTTTATTCTTGGTTACAATTGCAAAACCATCTTCATCTGCTTCTCGCTCAAATTCCCTTGAAAAAGATAAGGACTGTAAAGTATTCACATTGTCTCCTAATACTGCCATAACGCCATTAACATCACCCAAAACAGTCGAAATGAATATATAGCCAGATAGATTTCTACAAAGCATTTTCATCGAATGACGATTGTTTACGTGCGCTGCTTCATGACCTATCAAACCAACTAACTCATCATAACTTTTCATTTCATTTAAAATACCAGTGTATACCACTATTGTTCCATCAGGTAATGCATAGGCATTCATGATTTCTGAGTCGATTACATTAAATTTCAATCTTTTTTTGTTATTCAATTGTAATTCAGCTGCAAATTGATTGAGAAGTTTTGATTTCAAAGTATCATTAGTCCCCAAAAGAGAGTTTTCATCTATAAAAGTGCTACCCAATGCGTCGTCGTAACTTTCTGGAATTAACACTACAGATTTCTCACCAACCCATGGTAAAATATAGATGTATGATAATCCTATAGTTGCTAACAGAAAAAACGCTAATAAAACATGAAATTGTAAGGGCTTTTGTATAAGCGTTTGATACCAATTTAGTTGACCCGAATCTTTTCTGTACTGATTAATGGTTGTTATTAAAGCAACATCTGTTATTTTAATACTTTGAATAGGATCTTGACCGTGTTGTAAAAACAGAACATTACTTCTATTCTCAAAAACGATATCACTCATTAACCAAGTAAAGGACTCTACAGGTTTAGGATACGATTCCAATTCTTCATTGTCAACACTTTTATTTTCTATTTCGAATGTAAATTGTGCAGTATTGGAATCAAACCATAACTGAATATCTTTTGGCGCTGCTGATTGTCCGTCGTAAAAAACACTTTTAGAAGCTGTAATCATTTTTTAAATTATAAATCCTAAATCTAAGAAGTCACTAATATCTTCGCCTGTTGCATCTTTGAAGTTTTCCTCTGTTTGCGTAAGACTATCCAAATCGATATTTCCTTCAATTTCAATATGTTCGAAAATATACTTCATCGTTCTTGTAGCTACCCAAGCATATCCAAGTCCTAAAGTAAAAATCAAAATCAAAAGGTTTGTTATTCCTAATGTTAAGAAATCTCCACCAGTAGCTGTAGAGGTCAACTGTAATTCTTTGTCGTCTTTGTGTAAACTTAAATTGGAAACATAGTAATCAAATAAGTCTTTTTGCCACCAAAACATATAGATACCAAAAGTAATGATACTCAAAAAGTAACCTTTTATGTATAAAAAGAAATAATCTGTTCCGTCTCCGCTATAATTAAATTCAGCATCTCCAAAACGAACATTTCCAAGAACATATCTTCTCATATTAATCGACATCCAAAAGCTATAAAAACCTAAGGTAACGATAGTTAAAAGAATCCATTTGAAGAAATTTAAAGTAAATTCTTTGCGATCTCCTCTATAGCCAAATCGAATCCCTCTCCAAGAAGTTCTAGACATTCTATAACGGTAAGAACCATGAATAGCCAATGGTAAAAGTGCCAAAAAACCCAAGTAAAAAAGGATTAAACCAACTGCAGGAATTTCTAAGTAAATAAATAAAAATAATAAACCATAAAGTGTTCCGAAAATCAGAATGGCTTTGATAAAACCTTTAAACATTTCTTTTCCGGTGCCGTGAAAGGCAAATGAGTCACCATTAAGATGGGTTTCTCCATACAGATAATTAAGTTGTTTGGCTTTGGCCCAAGGGTAATAAAGACCTAATGTAATCAATGTTAATAGCCAGTTAACAATAATGATGCTAAAAAAATCGCCCCCTTTTCCAGTATAAGACAATTGGTAATCAAGTTTTTTGGTAGTGGTTTCTTCCATTTTGGATTTGTTATTTTTCTTGTTAATAAATACGATTGGCTAAATATATTATTTTTTTAATTAATAGCAGTATCAATTTTTCTTATTGAGTTATCAATCATAAAAATGTTAAGAAGAGTAGCAAAAACTTTTTAATGTAATACATTTGCAGTTAATTTAGACAAAATCAATATAAGATTGATTTATCATCAATTTATAGTGTTATCAAAGCAAGAAATTTTAATTAAAATAAAAAAACAAACACATGATAAAAGTTTCTGATACAGCCAAAAAGAAAATCATCGATTTAATGCAAGAAGATGGTTTTGATGCTGCCAGCGACTACGTGAGAGTAGGCGTAAAAAGCGGAGGGTGCTCAGGTTTGTCTTATGATTTAAAATTTGACAAGTCCAAAGGCGAGGACGACAAGATATTTGTTGACAATGATATTACAATTGCAGTAGAAAAAAAATCTTTTCTTTATTTGGCGGGAACTATTTTAGAGTTCTCTGGTGGATTAAATGGTAAAGGTTTTGTTTTCAATAATCCAAATGCGCAAAGAACTTGTGGCTGTGGAGAGTCATTTTCACTTTAGTCTAACGTTTAAAGCCAAAATGTAGGAAGACTATAAACTGACTTTAAGACCTTAGATTTTTAAATTTTTATTACAAAAAAATGAGTAAATACACTGAAGACGATTTAAAAATCGAATTAGAAAATAAAGAATACGAGTACGGATTTTACACTAATTTGGAATCGGAAACTTTTCCCATTGGCTTAAATGAAGATATTGTTCGTGCGATTTCTCAAAAAAAGGAAGAACCACAATGGATGACCGATTGGCGTATCGAAGCATTTCGTGCTTGGCAAGAAATGATCGAGCCAGAATGGGCCAATGTGCATTATGAAAAACCAGATTTTCAGGCTATTTCCTATTATTCTGCTCCAAAAGCAGTAGATCCAAACAAGACATTAGATGATGTTGATCCTGAACTTTTAGAAATGTATAAAAAGTTAGGTATCTCTGTCGATGAACAAAAAATGATGAACAATGTGGCTATGGATATTGTAGTTGATTCGGTTTCGGTAGCTACAACTTTCAAGAAAACATTAGGCGAAAAAGGGATAATCTTTATGAGTATTTCTGAAGCCATTAAAGAACATCCAGAATTAGTACGTAAATATTTAGGCACGGTTGTTCCTCAAAAAGATAATTTTTATGCCGCATTGAATTCGGCTGTTTTCTCAGATGGTTCTTTCTGTTATATTCCAAAAGGCGTTCGTTGCCCAATGGAACTTTCTACATATTTTAGAATCAATCAGGCTGGAACCGGACAATTTGAGAGAACTCTTTTAATTGCTGATGAAGGAAGTTACGTTTCTTATTTGGAAGGTTGTACCGCTCCAAGTCGAGACGAAAATCAATTGCATGCTGCTGTGGTAGAATTGATTGCAATGGATAATGCCGAAATTAAATATTCAACCGTACAAAATTGGTTCCCTGGGAACAAAGAGGGTAAAGGTGGGGTGTATAATTTTGTAACCAAAAGAGGATTATGCGAAACCAATGCTAAAATATCTTGGACTCAAGTAGAAACAGGATCAGCTGTAACTTGGAAATATCCATCTTGTGTATTAAAAGGAGATAATTCAGTAGGAGAGTTTTATTCTATTGCAGTAACGAATAATTTCCAACAAGCCGATACGGGAACTAAGATGATTCATTTGGGAAAAAACACCAAATCGACTATTATTTCTAAAGGTATTTCGGCAGGAAAATCACAAAACAGCTATAGAGGTTTAGTACAAATTAGCCCAAGAGCTGAAAATGCTCGTAACTTTTCGCAATGTGACTCATTGTTAATGGGTAATAATTGTGGGGCACATACTTTTCCTTATATCGAAAGTAAAAATCCAACAGCAAAAATTGAACACGAGGCTACAACAAGTAAAATTGGAGAAGATCAAGTGTTTTATTGTAACCAAAGAGGTATTCCAACCGAAAAAGCAATTGCTTTGATTGTAAACGGATTTAGTAAAGACGTTTTGAATAAATTACCGATGGAGTTTGCTGTGGAAGCCCAAAAATTATTAGAAATAAGTTTAGAAGGTTCTGTGGGGTAATTTTTTATAAATTTACAAAAGCATTATTTAATTCAGAATTTTATGGAACTCATTTTAAAAAACGTTAAGAAAAAAGATTTTCCAGTCTTGAAATCATTGGCAAAATCATTGGGGTTTGAAATCGTTCAAGAAGTAGAAAAACCTTATAATCCAGAATTTGTAAAAGAAATATTGGAGGCTGAACAGAGTATTAAAGAAGGGAAAGGAGTTAGAATTAAATTAGAAGATTTGTGGAAGTAATTTATTCTGAAAAAGCTCAGAAAGACAGAGAATTTTGGAAAAAATCTGGAAACAAAGCAATAATGAATAAAATATCTGCTTTGATTGAAGATATTCAATTGCATCCATACGAAGGCCTAGGAAAACCAGAGCAATTAAAGCACCAACTTTCGGGAAGGTGGTCCAGAAGAATAAATAAAGAACATAGAATTATTTATAAAGTTACAGAAGAAAATACAATAGAAATCCTTGATATATTATCGTTAAAAGGACACTACGAATAAAAACAAAACAACTTATGTTATCAATAAAAAATTTACACGCCTCGATAGGCGACAAAGAAATATTAAAAGGAATCAACCTTGAGGTAAAAGCTGGCGAAGTACATGCGATTATGGGACCTAACGGTGCTGGAAAAAGTACACTTTCGGCCATTATTGCTGGAAATGAAAACTACGATGTAACCGAAGGAGAAATTATCTTAGACAACGAAGATATTGCAGAATTAGGTCCAGAAGAAAGAGCGCACAAAGGAGTATTTCTTTCGTTTCAGTACCCGGTGGAGATTCCAGGAGTTTCTGTAACCAATTTTATGCGTACGGCTATCAACGAAACGCGTAAAGCCAATGGTAAAGAAGAAATGCCAGCCAACGAAATGTTGAAGGTAATTCGCGAAAAATCAGAATTGTTAGAAATTGACCGTAAGTTTTTATCTCGTTCGCTTAACGAAGGTTTTTCTGGAGGAGAGAAGAAACGTAACGAGATTTTTCAAATGGCAATGTTAGAGCCAAAATTAGCCATCCTAGACGAAACAGATTCTGGTTTGGATATTGATGCGCTTAGAATTGTAGCAAATGGCGTAAACAAGCTAAAAAGCGACAAAAACGCAATTGTTGTGATTACGCACTACCAACGTTTATTAGATTATATCGTTCCTGATTTTGTACACGTTTTATACAATGGTAAAATTGTAAAATCGGGTACCAAAGAATTGGCCTATGAGCTAGAAGAAAAAGGATACGATTGGATCAAACAAGAACAAGAAGCGTAAAAATTTGTTTGAAGTTTAAAGCTTAATGCGATCCTATGATCACTTTAAACTTTTAAACCTTAAACTTTAAACAATAAGAAATATGTTAAGAGAAAAATTAGTATCGTCCTTTATGGCTTTTGAAGAAAAGATTGATGTCCAAACGGATCTTCATGATATTCGTACTGCTGCAATAAAGAACTTTGAAAATAAAGGTTTTCCAACCAAAAAAGAGGAAGCTTGGAAATATACATCCTTAAATGCTATTCTAAAAAATGACTTTAGTGTTTTCCCTAAAACCGAAAATACGATTGAATATAGAGATGTAAAAAAATATTTTTTACACGAAATAGATAGCTATAAAGTGGTTTTTGTAGACGGAGTTTTTAGCTCGAATTTGTCCTCAACTACCCATGACGGAATTGATGTTTGTTTGATGTCATCGGCATTAAACAAGCCTAAATATAAAATGGTTATTGATACCTATTTTAATCAAATTGCAAGTAAAGACGAGTCATTGACTTCTTTAAATACGGCATTTGCTAATGAAGGTGCTTATATCAACATTCCAAAAAGTAAAGTAGCAGATAAGCCTATCGAAATCATGTATTTTTCTACGGGTTCTGAAAAAGCTTTGTTGGTTCAGCCACGTAATTTGGTGATTGTAGGCGAGAATTCGCATGTGCAAATCATTGAAAGACACCAATGTTTGAATGATAATGCGGTATTGACAAATTCGGTTACTGAAATTTTTGCTGCAAAACGCGCTATTGTGGATTACTATAAAATTCAAAATGATGCTGCCGAAGCGAACCTAATTGATAATACCTACGTTTCGCAAAAACAAGAAAGTCATGTTTCTGTACAAACCTTTTCTTTTGGAGGTAATTTGACTAGAAACAATTTGAACTTTTATCATTTTGGAGAACGTCTTACCAGTACGCTAAACGGAATTACGATAATAGGAGAGAAGCAACACGTTGACCACTATACCTTAGTACACCATGCAGCTCCAAACTGTGAAAGTTTTCAAGATTACAAGGGAATATTTTCAGATAGAGCCACAGGTGTTTTTAACGGGAAAGTTTACGTAGAAAAAGAAGCTCAGAAAACCAATGCTTTCCAAAAGAGTAACAATATTTTGTTGAGTGACAAAGCGACAATTAATGCGAAACCACAGTTAGAAATTTTTGCCGATGATGTAAAATGTTCTCACGGTTGCACGGTTGGTCAATTAGACGAAACGGCTTTGTTTTACATGCAACAACGAGGAATTCCAAAGAAAGAAGCCAAAGCATTATTGATGTACGCTTTCTCGGATGCAGTAATCGAAAACATCAAAATACCGGAACTTAAAAAACGAATTACCGCTATTATAGCTGATAAATTAGGTGTAAAACTAGGGTTTGATTTGTAAATCTAATTCTTAAGAAATATATCTTTTAAACCTCTCAAAAGGACAAAGTTTAACCTTAAACTTTGTCCTTTTTTTTCAATCTTGAACATAGGTTTTCATTTAAAAATTATTTTTTTGTAATATTATGAACTTAAACCATTCATAATAAATATTTTATAAAAAAGTAATCGATGATTCCACAAGCAACCACAATTGACGAAGTGATACAATTGCTTCAAGAAATTATTCAACAATCCATTACACAAAAATCGACCAAAGGGTATTTTGCAGTACTTTATCTCAAAGTCACACAAAAAGTAAAAGAAGGAATTCAAAACGGAACTTTCGAAAACGGGCCGAGAATGGAAAAATTGGATGTAATTTTTGCCAATCGATACATTAAAGCTTATTATCAATACCAAACACAGCAACCTACATCAAAATCTTGGGAAGCAGCTTTTGTAGAAGCAGATAATTATTGGATTATTGTATTACAGCATTTATTACTCGGAATGAACGCACACATCAACCTTGATTTAGGAATTGCAGCGGCTCAAGTAAGCCCAAAAGACGAAATCCATAGTTTGCAAAATGATTTCAATACAATCAATACTATTTTATCTTCTTTGGTAGCCGATATCGAGAAGGATTTGACCGAAGTTTGGCCAATTTTAAAGTGGATTCTAGAAAAAACAAAATCCATAGACACTTTTCTTATCGATTTTAGTATGCAAAAAGCTAGAGAAGGTGCTTGGAAATATGCTTTAGAATTAGCTCCTCTTGAAGGAAATAAGGCAGAGGAATCTATTACAATTAGAGATGCTAAAGTCGCTCAAAAAGCAAAATTGATAACCAATTTGGGCGGAATTCCTGTTTTTTTATTCAAAATTATGCGCCTGTTTGAGGTTGGAACTGTAGATCAAAAAATTAAAGATTTACAAGACTAAAGGAAATTTTTTTCTAACATAAAATCATTAGCATTAAAAATTCAGTATTTTTAGCGTAAGAATATTTTTTTATTCTTAATTTAAAGCAAAATTTTTATCAATCATCTAAACTTAGTTTTTAGAATAGATTTTGGTATGTCAAAATACAATTGTCATTACAACTCTCCTTTCGCTGTTGTCAAAAAACAAAAGATAGAGTATTCCAAAATGTTTAACCAATAAATTTTACATATATGAAAAAAATTATTTTATCCGTATTGTTTGTTGCTTTTCAATTTACCTCACTTTCTGCTCAAAATACATTTGTCGCCAATGGCGTAGTTATTCCTAGAACACTAGAATTTAAAGGAAAAGTGATGGAGTTAAGTGGTTTTGGTGTTCGATCGAAAATGTGGATAGACGTATATGTACAGGCGCTTTATCAATCTTTTTACAGCGACAAACCTTTTGAAGTAATGCAAAGCAATACCGAAATGGCTATTCGTATCCAAATTACTTCTGCTATGGTTTCCTCAGGAAAATTGACTAGAAATTTTAATAGTGGATTTGAACGATCTGCGGGAGCCAACTTGGAGGCCTTACGCCCAAGAATTGAAAAATTTAAAAGCTATTTATCAGATCAAATTGTAGAGAAAGATGTATTTAATTTGATATACAATCCTGCTGACGCCTCAGTGTATGTGTATAAAAATGATGAATTAAAAGGCACCGTTCCCGGGATTGATTTTAAAATTGCATTATTTGGAATTTGGCTTTCCAACAACCCTGTAGACGAACAATTGAAAAAGGATTTACTCGGAATAAAATAATTTAAAAACAACAAACCCGACGACTTTCTAAATTGTCGGGTTTGTGGTTCAATAGGGTAGGTGTTACTTCTTAAAACTTCCAATCACTCCTTTTAGCAATTCATTTACATCATATTTTCCTTCGTCGCTTAATCCCATTCTAACAATAACTAAATCCAAAGATGGAATAATAAATACCTTTTGTCCTTGGTAGCCATTGCAAGAGTACATATCTCGCGGCGCAGCTGGGAAATGACCACCTGCATTCAGCCAAAAGTGCGCTCCATAACCTTCGTTAGAATCGTTAGTAGGTGTGCTTACATAATTTTCCCAACTGGGATCAAATACTTGGTCGCCATTCCAGTTGCCTTTATGCAAATACAATAATCCAAATTTGGCCCAATCTCTTGCGGTAGCCCATCCATAGGAAGATCCAACATAATTCCCAACCATATCGGTTTCGATTAGCATAGAATGCATTCCAATTCTATCAATCAATTGAGTGTACCAAAAATCCAAATATTCTTGATGGGTTTTGAACTGCTTACGCAAGATGTAAGACAATAAATTACTAGTTCCCGAGGAGTAATTCCAATGGGTATTGGGAGCAAAAGCGGCTGGTTTTTCGAGCTGTACGCGTCCCATGTCTTCGGCTATAAACAACATTTTGGTAGCATCACATATTTTATCATAAGCTTCTTCCCATTCCAATCCAGAATTCATATGCAACAAATCGTTGGTCGTGATTTTTTTTCGTTCATCGTTTTGCCATTCGGGAATTGGAGCGGGTTTGTTGATGTCGTATTTTCCTTGTTTTTGAAGTATCCCAAAAAACGTAGCAGTAATACTTTTAGTCATAGACCATCCCAAAATTTTACTGTTTTTGGTAAATCCAGTATCGTATTTTTCGGCAACAATATGGTCTTTATAAATCACTAAAACAGCTCTTGATCTTTTTTTCTTTTGCCCTTTTGGATCGAAGGCATTGTTTACTGCGGCTGTTAGTTTTGAATAATCCACATTAGCAAAAACAGTGTCTTTGGGCTCATTATTTCCATAGGGAAAGGGCAAATTGTTTTTTGTAAAGTTGCGTTTTGGTATTAAATAGGGTTTTGAAACATCAAAATCATCATTGATTAAGGTGGCCCCTAAACCTTCTCGATAAATCGCTTTTCTAGTTTTTAATCCGTAAACAGATGAAGTAGCGGTTTTGGCGTTGTCTTCGATTTCATTTTTGGCAAGATCAATCAGGTCAATATCGTTATCTCCTTTTTCGATCATCTCTTGTGAGCGATGGTCAATAAAATGCCCTGAAGCCATACTTTTGGCCGAAAAACCAGAGATTAAATCGAGTTTAGGATAGGTGGTATATCCAATATACCCAAGAACAAGCAAAAGAAGGATTCCGATACTTTTTATTATATTCTTCATAAAATGTTATTTTTAAGCAATGTAGCAAAAAGTTAGAAACCTTGTGTTTGGTTTTATTTTTTTCTTTCCTTGCTCAAACTAAGAATGGTTTTTTCAATAAATGATGCCTATTTTGGTATCAAGTTTTATTAACAACTGTTTGCTAAAAATTAGCTACAGTTTCACTACTTTTGTATTTAGAAAAATTCTAAATTAAGTCATGTTAGACCTTCAAAAAATAAGAACCGATTTTCCGATACTTTCTCAAAAAGTAAATGGAAAACCTTTGGTTTATTTCGATAACGGAGCGACTTCGCAAAAGCCACAAGTGGTGATTGATGCGATTGCAAAGTATTACCAAGAAATCAACGCCAACATTCATCGTGGCGTACATACCTTGAGCCAATTAGCTACAGATGCTTACGAATTGTCCAGAGGGAAAATGCAACGCCATATCAATGCCAAGCACGCCCACGAAGTTTTGTTTACTTCAGGTACGACTCATGGTGTGAATTTGGTAGCGAATGGGTTTGCCTCTCTATTAAAATCGGGTGATGAGGTGTTAGTGTCCGCTTTAGAGCATCATAGCAATATTGTGCCTTGGCAAATGCTTTGCGAACGTACAGGCGCTACGCTAAAAGTCATTCCGATGAACGAAAAAGGGGAGTTGATCTTGTCAGCTTTTGATCAATTACTATCCGAAAAAACCAAAATCGTTACGGTAAATCATATCTCTAATGCTTTAGGAACTATTAATCCCATAAAATATATCATTGATAAAGCGCACGAATTTGGAGCAGCAGTGTTTATTGATGGCGCCCAAGCGGTGCCACATTTGAAACCCGATGTGCAAGCGTTGGATTGTGATTTTTATGCTTTTTCAGGGCATAAAATGTGTGGACCAACAGGTACTGGAATTTTGTATGGAAAAGAAGCTTGGTTGAACAAATTGCCACCCTATCAAGGTGGAGGTGAAATGATCAAAGAGGTGACTTTTGAAAAGACCACTTATGCCGATTTGCCACATAAATTTGAAGCTGGAACGCCTAATATTGCTGGAGGAATTGTCCTTGGAACAGCCGTAGATTATATGAATGCCATAGGTTTTGAAAACATTCAGGCCCAAGAGTTGGCACTTTTAGAATACGGTACACAACGCTTGTTAGAAATAGAAGGCTTGCGTATTTTTGGTACTTCAGAAAATAAAACTTCGGTAATTTCATTTAATATTGATGGAATTCATCCGTATGATATTGGAACCATTATCGATAAATTAGGAATAGCTGTTCGAACGGGACACCATTGTGCCCAACCAATTATGAATTTCTTTGAAATTCCAGGAACGATTCGAGCGTCTTTTTCGTTTTATAACACCAAAGAAGAAATCGATAGCTTAGTGGAGGCGGTAAAAAAAGCCAAAATGATGCTGTCATAAACACCTAAAAAAGATGAAGTGGATTAGTCAATTGATTTTTGTTTTTGTTATCATGAGTAGTTGTAAAAGTCAAAAAATCAATGATTTTAGTACTTCATCCATCACGTATACTGCGCAATCTAGAGGAGTATATTTGAGTGTTTGGATGGAAAATCAAAAGGTTTGGGTCATCAAAGGTAGGAATGAAAAGCCCTATGAAGTTGTGCTGACAGCACAAGAAATGAAGGAGCTAGAAAGCACTTTTTCTGTATTGAATTTAGAAAAAGTACCATCATTGAAAGCCCCAACGGCAAAGCGATTATATGACGGAGCTGCCATTGCCAACCTAGCCATTTCAGCTGGTGGAAAGGCCTACATCTCCAAAAGTTTTGACCACGGATTTGCCCCAAAAGACATAGAAAAAATAGTAACTTTATTAGTTTCATATAGCGAAAGATAAGCATGAGTATCAAAGAAATACAAGACGAAATTGTAGATGAATTTTCGATGTTCGACGACTGGATGCAGCGTTACGAATACATTATTGAGTTAGGAAAAAATTTGCCTTTAATAGAAGAAACTGCCAAAACCGATGATAATTTAATCAAAGGATGCCAGTCGAAAGTTTGGTTACAAGGCCAGCAAAACGAGGACAAAATTGTATTCACTGCTGATAGTGATGCGATTTTGACAAAAGGGATTATCGCTATTTTAATACGCGCATTCTCGAACCAGAAACCTGCTGATATCTTGAACGCCGAGATGGATTTTATTGATGAAATTGGACTTAAAGAACATTTATCACCCACCAGAGCCAATGGTTTAGTATCGATGATTAAAAACATCAAAATGTATGCTTTGGCGTTTGATGCAAAAAATAATTAAACATATAAGCCATTAAAGTTTTTTTCAAAGATGAAAATAACAAGAACTTTTTTAAAAGAATTGGTGTATCAGGTAAATGGAGCAGCGATAGAAGTTCATAAAATTTTAGGACCAGGTTTACTAGAAAACATTTATCATCAATGTATTAAAAAGGAATTAGAATTGCGCAAAATAAATTATTCTTCTGAACTTCAAATTCCTTTAACATATAAAGGTTTTGAATTGGAATCAAAACTTAGATGTGATTTGTTTATTGAGAATTCGTTGGTTGTTGAATTAAAATCTGTTGCTGAAATCAATCCAATTTTTGATGCTCAACTACTTACCTATATGAATTTATTGAAGGCTCCAATGGGTTTGTTAATTAATTTTGGCGTTAAGAATATATACTATGAAGGACAAAAAACAATGGTAAATTAATATTATAGAAAGCTAGATGATTAATGTTGGTTCAGATTTAATTAGATGATATTTTTATAAGTTTATTAAATGAACTTATATCCAGACTTTAGAAAACAAAAAAACTCATATGACTAATATGTTTTAATAAATTAAAAAAAATGACAGAAGAAATAAATACCGCCGAGTTAGGAGAAGCCATCGTAAAGAAATTAAAAACGATTTACGACCCAGAGATTCCAGTAGACATTTACGAATTGGGATTGATTTATGACGTGATGGTCAATACCGATTATGAAGTAAAAATCTTGATGACTTTAACTTCACCAAATTGCCCTGTTGCAGAAAGTTTACCAAGAGAAGTAGAAGAGAAAATCAAATCGATTGAGCACGTAAAAGATGCCGATGTAGAAATCACTTTCGACCCACCTTGGAGCAAGGATTTAATGAGCGAAGAAGCTAAATTAGAATTGGGAATGCTTTAATTAAAAAGTGCTCAGTGTTCAGTTTTTAGTACCCAGTTTTACTGACCACTAAGGACTGACCACTGACTACTAATTTAAAAAGATGGACGAAATAATTAATAAAGTAGCGAACAGTTCGTTACAAGTTTTTGATTTAGAAGATTATTGGCCTGTTGGTATTCGTTCTCAAATAGACATATCACAATGGCTAGTCGAAGGATTCTTACTCAAAGAAACAGAGTATAGACAAGCATTAAAGCAACACGATTGGACCCAATATCAAGACCATTATGTGGCAGTATATTGTGGTACAGATGCTATTGTTCCTGCTTGGGCCTGCATATTGGCAGCTACTTATTTGGTGCCTTATGCCAAGAAAGTAGTATTGGGAACCGTTCCTGAACTAAACACAGCTTTGTATCTCGAGGTCTTGAATACGATAGATTATTCAGACTATTTGGATAAAGCAGTAATACTAAAGGGCTGTTCCAAAAAGCCCGTTCCAGAGAGTGCTTACATAGCCGCCATTCAAAAACTGCAACCTTTGGCCAAAAGCATTATGTATGGTGAGGCTTGTTCAGCAGTGCCTTTGTACAAAAGGCCCAAAACATAATTTTTTCAGAAACCCCAGCAATGGGCATTTTCAGGATGCAAAGTCCCGCTATCCGCTGCACCCGAGCGATAGCGAACTGACGAAGTAATCTTTTGTGCTGAATCCCAGCACAAAAGGATTTTCGCTGCACCCGAGCGATAGCGAACTGGCGAAGCAATCGGGGTTAGGGAGCTACAACTTTCCTTTTTGTTATGATTTTTGTAGTTTATAACCATTTATTTTTCAGTGTTTTAATGGTTTTTACTACATTTGAGTAAGAACCTTAAAACCAAACGAAATGAGAGCCATTGTAATTACCCTGTTTTTGCTTTATTCCGTTACTGAAGCACAAGCACAAAACACCGAGAAAGAGCTAATCAAAAACACCGAAGCTGCGGTTAAGAACATCAACGATACTTTACCTAACGGCTGGCGCAAAAAAGGAAATATTGCTTTTCTTTTCAGTCAGTCCAATTTTAATAACTGGATTGCAGGTGGAGAAAATAACTTGTCTGGAAATTTAGGCATCAACTATGATTTCAACTACAAAAAAGACAAACTGACTTGGGACAACAAAATCATTGCATCTTACGGTTTACTACAAACCAAAAATGCCGATTTTGAGAAAAAAACCGATGACCGTTTCGAATTCAATTCTACGCTAGGGCAACACGCTTTTGGTAATTGGTATTACTCTTTATTCCTTAATTTTAGGACTCAATTTACTCGTGGTTATGTTTATGGCAAAGATGCCAATGGAGCCGAGATAAGAACCGAAAACACCAACTTTTTATCGCCTGGGTATCTTACTTTTGGTCCTGGTTTGTTCTGGAAAAAAGGTGACCATTTGCGTTTGAATTTTGCACCATTGACCTCCAAAATGACCTTCGTAGACGATTTTTATACCTCTCAACCAGGTTATGTAGATGGAGCGTATTTTGGGGTTGATGCCAATAAAAGCTTGCGCTACGAATTGGGTTTTTATGCTTCGGCTTATTATAAATTCAACTTAATGACGAATGTTTCTGCAGAGAATACGCTGAATCTTTACACCAATTATTTAGAAGACCCTCAAAACGTCGATATGGATTATTCATTGGCTATCGTGATGAAAATTAATAAATTTCTATCAGCCAATTTGAACTTTCAAGCCATTTATGACGACAATGCTTTTCAGGGATTTCAAACCCGACAAGTTTTTGGTTTAGGAGTGAATTATGGGTTTTAGTAGCTGATGTAACCCAAAAATCAAAATAGTTCCTTTTAGCCCCGGGAGTAGCGGCATCCTTTGTTGTCTCGTTTTTTTTGAACGAGACAACAAAGATATAGCGAATCACGGGACGATGCTAACAAGAAAGCCCAATGCAGACTGCTCCTAATAATAAAAAAAAGCCCTTTTGATGGTTTCTCAAAAGGGCTTTTTTAGTATTATTCTTTTTCTTCTTTCTCAATGGCATCCTTATAATCTGGATACAAGAATTTGTTGTACGGGAAGCGCGTGATGTGAATTTGTCGCACGGCTTCGTATACTCGTTCTCTAAATTCCTCGAAGTTTTCTTTGTGGGTGGCCGAGATGAATAAGGCATTTTCGTGGCCCACGCGACTCATCCAAGTTTGTTTCCACTCTTCTAGCGTAAAGTGACGTGGCGTTTTTTCGGTCATTAAATCGTCTTCGTCTATCGTTAAATGTTGGTAAGCATCGATTTTGTTGAACACCATTAGCGTAGGTTTGTCATTGGCTTTGATGTCTAACAAGGTTTGATTTACAGATGCAATGTGGTCTTCAAAATCAGGGTGTGAGATATCCACAATGTGCAATAACAAATCGGCTTCGCGTACTTCGTCTAGCGTACTTTTGAACGAATCGACCAATTGCGTAGGTAACTTTCGTATGAATCCTACGGTGTCTGAAAGCAAGAAAGGCAAGTTTTTGATGACCACTTTTCGAACGGTAGTGTCTAGGGTGGCAAACAATTTATTTTCCACAAAAACATCGCTTTTGCCCACCGCATTCATCAAGGTTGATTTGCCGACATTGGTATATCCTACCAGCGCGACACGAACCATAGCGCCGCGATTGCTGCGCTGAATCCCCATTTGTTTGTCAATGGTTTTGATTTTGTCTTTTAGCAACGAGATACGATCACGAACAATACGTCGATCGGTTTCGATCTCGGTTTCTCCCGGACCACGCATCCCGATTCCTCCTTTTTGTCGTTCTAAGTGCGTCCATAAACCCGAAAGACGAGGCAACAAATAGATGCATTGCGCCAATTCTACCTGCGTTCTGGCATAAGAAGTTTCGGCGCGTTGCGCAAAAATATCCAAGATTAAATTGGTACGGTCAAGGATTTTGCAGTCGATAATTTTGGAGATATTCTTTTGTTGCGAAGGGGTTAATTCGTCGTCAAAAATCAAGGTCGAAATGTCATTTTCTTTTACAAAAAGATGAATTTCGTCTATTTTACCTGTACCCAAAAACGTTTTGGGATTGGGTTTGTCCATTTTTTGCCAAAAGCGTTTTACTACTTGTCCACCAGCAGTAAAGGTCAAAAACTCTAATTCGTCAAGGTATTCACTCAGTTTGTCTTCACTTTGATTTTGAGTAACAATCCCGACGATAGCCGTTTTTTCGAAATTTATTTTTTCTTTTTCTAACATATCATCAAATAAGTCGCAAATTTAATCATTTGCTTTGTACTTCTGATGCTGTTCCGTTAAAAACCGATGTTGGTTCGTAAGTATAGGTTTTTACAGTCTTAATCATTCCACTGTCTTCGATTAGGGAATAAGAAGCAGGATAATTTTGAGCATTGTATTTGAACGTTCCTGCGCGAACTATTGTGTTAGCAGTTGAGGTAAATTTTAATTCGTTGTTAGGACTTATAAAGGTAAACTCAAATTCCTCTTCTTGGAACGAAACCAAAGGAATAATCACTTGGTAATTGGGACCAAAAATGTTTTTTACCATCAACAAATTAGCTGATTCTTTGTCATCATAACCAAAATACTTGATGGTCTTGTCGCCCAAAAGTCCTGTTTGTTTGATTTGATTTTCTTTGTCGTAATAGAATTCGGTTTTGTGGATGATTTGTTTGTTTCTGTCACGAACTGAGCGGCGAACGACCTTCCCGTTTTCGACTACAAAATCTACTTCTTCCACAAAAAGTTGCTGGGTGGTACTTTTTTTGGTGACTTGCTTGATTCGGGAACCGTCATAGGTATACGTTACGGTTTTGGTTACAAATTTACCGTCTTCGTCGTATTTTTTGGTAAACAAAATCAAGCGGTCTTCAGCGTCATAAGCGTAGCTAATTACTTCTTTCCAATTGCTTCCGTTGCGGTCTTTTACAGTGTGATCGAGTAATCCTTTTTTGTTATAAAAGAAACTTTGGGTGACATCCGAGGTTTTGATGGTGGTTAATTTTCCGTTGTCAAAAGCATAGGTTTTGTTGACCATTTCACCACTTTTTAGGTTTCTAAAATTGGTTTTGACTACGGCAATTTGCTTTAATTGCAACGATTTGTCTAAGGTTTGACTTTGTAAGCCATACGAAAAAGCCATCAGAGCGAAGGCCGCGAAATAGGTTTTCATTTTTGTTTAGTATTGATTTGGGACGACCAAAATACAAAAATGATTTTTAGTAAACGCGATTTAGAAAATCATTTCTTTGAAGGTAAAATAGAGAGCTATTCTAGATTTTCAGCAGCCATTCTAATTCGTGCCGAAATATCAAACAAAGCATTTCGTAGCATTTCTTTTTCTTCATCAGTAAATTCGCCGTGACCGCCGTTTCCATCTCTGCCATTGAGTTTGTTGTACATCCAAGAACTTGATTTACCAAAATAGGTTTTAGCAATATCTGCCCAAGATATGTCTAAAATTATATCATCTAATTGTTGTCTTGCTGTTTTTTTCTCTGCGACTTTCATACTATTATATTTTATTAAACTTAATTTTCAAGTTAGCCGTCTAATAAATTGTAAAACAACTCTACTATTAAAACTCTTAACGTTTTAGAAGGATTATGTTTGGCATTTTTATAATTTCTAATTTGCTCAATCAATTCCTTTTCTTGGTCGGTTAATTCCATTTTATGGGTTTGATTTTACTTTGTAAATGTACTGCGAATATTCGCAGTAAACAAATTTATTTATACTCTCCTAAGGTTGCTATTCGGTGATTTTATAATTCTCTACTTATCCCCAAATAGTTGCACATCATCTACCATAAAAGCACCATCTAATGCGGCATTTTTTCCTGATCCTGTGTAGCGAAAGGCAATATTGACTTTGCCTTTGAACGCACTTAAATCTATAGCGCCCGAGCCTATGAATTGGTACCAAGGAGTGGCCTGTTTGGGCACTATGGCTTTTAAGGGAGTCCAAGTGGCGGTAGCTATGTTTACGCCATCAAAATTGGTGGAAATAAAAACCTCTAAAGTATTCAGAGGCGAATCGACATCGAGATGATGTTGGGCGGAGCGGAAGGTCAAGATTTCGTTAGTGTGAATATCTAAGTCGATTTTGGGTGAAATTAACCAAGCCACATTCGAAACCACTTTGGTTCCCGAAATTGCAAACTCGGCGTACCCATTGCCATTGTAAACCGTACCTTTCCACACTGGCGTGCCTTTTTGTGCTAGATTTGTCCAGCCAGGTAAACTTAGGTTGGTTTTATCGACTACTTTTTCAAAATCTTCTTTGAAGAAGGGTGTGATACTAGCGCCTGTAAGGTTTACATCTTTTTCAGAACGAGCGATGAGTTGGTAATCGGTGCCAAATTTGGTCAAAATACCTTTGACTTTTCCGCTTCCTTTTGGGACTGTTTTTGTGGCGAAATTGGCAAAACTAGAGGTTCTAAAAATAACCTGATTTCCCAATTGGTCCATCAAATTCCAATTGGTGCCGCCACCGATATCTTCGCTTTCTTCATAGTATTTTCGTCCTACAGCATCGGTTGTAAATTGTACGTTTTGCAATTCGACCAAAGTGTTTAAGTTGGCGTCATTCAGTAATTCTGGAATGGTCGTAGCTTTGGTCAATTGCGATTCTTCGATAATGGTGCAGGAGGGGAACAGCACTTTTTTATAGTCGTTTTGCGAAAGTCTTCCCACGCTACCTTCGTTATAGGAATTGACATAAATTGACCCAATTCTGAGTCCGCCGAAATTGATGTCGGTATATTGATTTTTGAGTTTAAGATAGACTTTATTCCCCAATCGAAAATCGATGTACAAATTAGTAGCATCGATAGGCACACTAAAACCAATGGCTGGCGAGGTAGGCGTGGCCAACGTTTGAAAACTAATGGTTTTGAAAAAATTCCCGCCTTCGTCACTTGAAACCACATAGGCTTCGATGCTATCGTCATAAGGGTATTGCGCTACAATTGCATTAGCATTGGCTTTCACCTGAGCCACGGTTTGGTTGACTTTTAAATCGGGTTGTGTGCATTCTAATTTTGGAATGTCAAAATCTTCTTGTGCACAATTCATCAAGAAGAAGGAAAAGACAAACAGGATTGAAAGTGAAGAAATATAACGCTTCATATTTTTACATTTTAATGAGGTTGATTATAAATTTAGATATAAGGAGACAAAGTAATTGCGGCCATAGCCTTGGAAATATTTGTTGCCAAAGTTGGGCGTCCCGCTTGAGACATCTTGGTTGCGTTGTCTAAAATTGGCATTTCGGGCTTGTTCGTAACCTCCGGTTTTGTAATGGGTATCTAAAAGATTAGTAACACTCATAAACAATCCAAGTGTTTTTCCTTTGATTCTCCACGTTTTTCCACCAGTGAGATTGAGCAGAAGCACAGGGTCTAATTTTTCTTGGCGCAGTAATGCTTTGGCTCGTTCTTCGGTGGCTTCAGGAAAAGGAAAACCATTGGCTGGATTTCTGAAAAAAATAGCCGTTCTAGCAATGGGGGAAATGGAGATATAGGAATCGGTGATGTAGTTTATGTTGGTACCAATCCACCAATAGTGAGGATTACGATATTCTAATCCCGCACTATAGGCCTGTTGGGGTAAACCTGCTTGATAGTAATTTTTGAGAATGGCTTTTCCAAAATCAAATACAGTATTGCTGTTGTCTAGCGATGCTTGGGCATCATTCGTTATGGTAACGTTGGGGTTGCTGGCATAAGTATAGCGTCCGTAGGCGGCTGCTAAAGTTGTTTTCAGTGTGGTACTAATGGGATATTCGATACTTAATTCGGCGCCATAATTTTGTTTGTCGAGTTGGGTAAGCGTTTGCCCCACAAAAGCATCGGTATTGGTGTAACCCGCTCCGTCATCGAAAATGCCTTCGGCGTAGAAAAAAGAATTTTCGGTGGTATTTTTTAGGTAAGAATAATAGGCAGTCGCTCTTACTTTTATGATTGGCGTTCGATACAAATACGTCGCTTCAATGCTACTATGGGTTTCATTGGTAAGACCATTCACAAGGCTATTGTTCAAGCGGGCGTTGGGGAAAGTGTTTTGAATCGTAGGGGCTTTACTTAGGTGAGCAGCGTGAAATAAAACAGCTTGTTTTCCAGAAATCGAATAGGTCATTCCTGCCTTGAAACCAAAATTCTCGAAGTTGATTGTGTGGCTCTTGCCTAAAGAATTGTTCTCATAGAGTCCGTTTTTGTACAATCCTTCGCGCTGATAGTTGGTCATTGAAAATTCTTGTCCGAGGTAAAAATGCAGCTTTCGGAATCGGAATTGAAACTGCGTAAAGGCTTGGATTACTTGCGCTCTTATAAAATAGTTATAACCATAGGTATCGCCCTCGACTACTTGTCGGTTGGGATGATTCAAATCGGATTGGGCTTGATTGCCGTTATAAAACGCATCGATGTCTTCAAAATAACTGCCGCCCAAAAGGTCGATTACTTTTTGATAGTGTTGTGTTTTTGAGCTTTTGAAATTCGCGCCAGCCGTTAAGGCAACAGCTTCTGAAAGTTGAGAATTCAAAAGCGTATTTGCTGCTAGGATGGTTTCGTCGGCTCGGTCTTCATAGACGATGTAGTTGCTTTTGGAAGGTTCGTAGCCAATGATGGTTCCATTCGAATTTAAAATAGGTTGTTGATTGGCTTGGTAGAGTGTCGACCAATTGATTTGTGGATTTTCTAAAAAGGCCAATCGACTTTTTTCGGCATTCTCTTCGTCGGGAATGAAAGCACCTGAAAATTCGCCTTGGTCTTTTTCGTACAACGAAGTGTAATAGCTTGGCATTTTGCGATAATAGGTCGGGTCGGGATTGTTGGCATTTTGAAAATCGATATTGCTATTGCTGATGTTGCCCCACTGATAAAGCACTCCCGATTGTAGTTGTGTTTTGTCGTTGATTTTGAAATAATGGTTGAGAAGGAGCAGCGGTTCTTCTACGGTTTTGATTCTGGCGTTTCGTTGTTTGCCGTTTTGAAAACCCCAATAGGAATTGTATCGCGAACCCATTAGATTATAAACTTCGGCGGTGTTGGGAGCGGTTTTGGCTCTTGAGTTGGGTGTATAGATACCAGTGAAATTGAGCGAATGTTTTTCACCGAATTGTTTTTCGACGCTGATGAAAGCCGAGTTGCCGTCAAAATGCGTGCCTTCGAAATACGGATTTTCTCCGATTCTTTTTCCAGCAGAAACTACGAATGCCCAGCCTTTTTTGCTTACTCCAGAAGCATAGGTTGCCATCATCCGCCAGTTGTAAGTGGTATTGGTTCTAGCAAAAGAGAGTCGGGAACCCGAACGATAACTAGAGGCTCTGGTGCTGATTTGCTGTGCTCCTAAAAGTCCGCCAAAACTGTAGTCGAAAGCGGCGGTGCCAATGACGATTTCTTGATTGCGGAGCACATCGTTGATGCCGCCCCAATCGCCCCATTGTGGTCGACCATCGTATACTTTGTTCAATGTCAATCCATTTAGCAGTAAAGTGGCATTTTCGGCATCGAGTCCTCGAATCCTAAAACGGCTTTGTCCCCATTGAAAAGCGGCGGCTTGCTGGAACACATCCCGAGACGCTTGTAATAACGGTGCGGTACTTTCTGAACCATTAAAATCATCATTCAATTGCTCTTCGGATAGGGCGATGGTGGCGCTTTGTATTTCGGCCATTGGGTCTGTGGAGAGTGGAATAGTCCCTAAATCGGTGATGGTTTTGGGCGCTACGGTAACGGCTAGTAATTGGTCTTTGTAGCCTTGACTGTGAAGCAGTACGTAATAGGCGTTGGGCGGTAATTGGTCGAAAAGCACGGTTCCAGAAGCGGAGGTAAGTTGTAAAAAACTAGTGTTTTGAACACTAACGACCACTGAGGGCAGCGCTTTTTGGGATTGGGCTTCGATTACTTTGAGCGTAAAACCAGCCGTGTTTTGTGCGTAATTTTTTTGAATGAATAATAGGCAACCAAGAATTGATAATTTTTTCAGCATAGGCGTTTATAAAAAATAAAGTACTGTTACATTGGAGGACCCAACAAAATGGAATCCTCCAATACAACAGTTTGCGGAGTGCAACACTCCCATTAATTAATAAAACGTTTTTGGAAATTTGAGCACGAAACTCAAATGCGTTGCTTTATATAATGGTATTAAAAAGTGTTTTTTTTTATAACTAATTGATAATCATAGATTATGTTTTATAAATGTAATAAAAAAACTATTAACTTGTACGATAACGATTGAATTTTTTTTTTCTTGTGTTGAAATACGAAAATTTCTCGTCTAGCCCTGATGGGAGCGGCATCCTTTTTTTCCTAGCTGGCCGTTTGAAAAACGGTGAGCTAGGGAAAAAAGATATAGCGTACAGCAGGACAACTCGTCTGGAATAGCAGGGTCGTGTGCTCCTTAATATTAGGCTTCGATTTTTATTTTGGATACCATAAAGGCGATTAAAAATCCGAAAATGCCAATAAATGCGAATGAAAATTGTAAGCCAAAAGCTTGAGCAATATGCCCAATAACGGGTGGTCCCATTAAAAAGCCGAGGAAACTTACGCTTGAGACTGCCGTCAGCGCTTCGCCTGTTGGGATGGTTGGGTGTTTTCCTGCGATGCTATACAAGGTTGGAATGATGGTCGAAACGCCTAGTCCAACAAACATAAAGGCGATGGTTGCGGGGATTATGTACGGAAAAAATACGGCGGTGAATAAACCCGTTGAAATGACACATCCACTGATTTGCATTACTTTTTTGCGTCCCCATTTTTGAGTAAGACGGTCGCCGAAAAAGCGGCCGCTGGCCATCATAATCATAAAGGAAGTGTAGCCCAAAACGACTAAAGGACCCGGAACTTTGACTACATCTTTGAAATATACGCCACTCCAATCAAACATTACGCCTTCGCTAGCCATACAACAAAAGCCAATAACGCCCAGCCAAATTAAGGTGGGGTCGGGTTTGAAAAAGGGTTTTTTCTTTTCGGTTTTTTGGGTTTCTTTGGCGCGGATGAGCAATTTGTAATTGAAGGCTACCAGTCCCAAAACGATGCAAGCGACAATAATAAAATGGGTATAGGTCGTCAAATCTAAAGCCAACATTCCCAAGCCCACCAAGGCTCCTGTAAAACCAGCCAAACTCCACATTCCGTGAAAAGACAGCATAATGTTGCGTTTAAAAAGGCCTTCGGTATAGACACCTTGGGTGTTTACGGAAATATTGGTTAAGTTGGCGGTAAGTCCAAAGGCAAAAAGTCCCAAAGCCAATTGCCAAGCGTTTTGTGCCAAAGCTAAATTGGTCAAACTAACAGCATATAACAAAATTGAGACAGGCAATACTCTGTGACTTCCATAACGTGTGACCAATTTTCCTGAGAAAAACATCATAGTGAGTTGCCCCACAGGAAGCGCAAATAATATGGTGCCCAAAGTACCCTCACTGAGTTGTAAAGCGGTTTTGATGGTTGGAATTCTACTCGCCCAAGTGGCAAAAGTAAGTCCCATTCCGAAATAAAACATAGCCACTGCCCAACGTATTCTGTTGAGGTAAGAGACTTTGGCTTCGGCGTAAGCTTTTTTGTATTTCCCTTTGGGTTTCAGTCGGCCTAAGAAGTTGAGGTAAATCAAAGGTATTGGTTTTTAGAGTTTTAAGTGCCAAAATTACAAAAAAGAACGGCTTATTGTGTCATAATAACACATTTTAATGATTTACAACGATATTGTTTATAATTTAAATACGTTGTGTTTATTTTTTTTACCACATAGAATCATAGAATTTATAGTTTTACAAAGAAAGGTATAGACGTTTTACTATTCACATAGCTACATAATACTATGTGAGAAATAGCACTATTTCTATTTTCTCTTTATACCTTGTACTATTAATCTATGGCTCTATGTGATTAAATTTTATTTGAACTTTAATCAAAACTACTTACCTTGATTCTTTGCTGTTGTTGATGGCTAGCGATGGCCGCTTCTATGATTTGCATCACTTGAACGCCTTCTGCAGCAGAAACAGGGACTTTTTTTCCGTGAAGAATGGCTTGGTACACTCCCTCAAAAAAAGCATAGTAATTGCCTTGTTCTGTGGGGATGAATTCTTTGATTATGGTTCCGTTCCTTTCGGTGTGGAGTAATCCTTTTAGGTGTTCGGGTTCGGTGCCCCAGTCTGTGGTGTTGGGTTTTTTGCCTAATTTTAATTCGTCTTCTTGCACATCGCCACGAGCTTTCAAAAACGAACCTTTTTTGCCGTGAAGGGTATACGATGGATGCGGTTCGCGCACAAAGAAACCAGCTTTTAGTCGGACTCTTAGGTCAGGATAAAATAGGGTAATATCAATCCAATCGTCTACTAAAGAATGAGCTCTAGTAATTCGAATGTCTCCGTTTACGGCATCTGGAAAACCAAACAAGCATAAGGCTTGGTCGATGATGTGAGGCCCTAAATCTTTCAGAATTCCAGCACCAGCATTTTGGGTTTCTTTGTGGACTTTTGGACTTAAATTAGGATTGTAGCGGTCGAAATGAATTTCGGCTTCTACGATATCGCCAAGGAGTTCTTCTTGTAGTACTTTTTGAACCGTTTTGAAATCACTATCCCATCTTCGGTTTTGAAAAACGGCCAATTGCAGTCCTTTTTCGTTGGCCAAAGCGGCTAGTTCTTGGGCTTCGGCAACGGTTGTGGTGAAGGCTTTTTCTACTATGGCGTGTTTTCCGGCTAGCAAGACTTGTTTGGCGTATTCATAATGCGTTCCCACAGGCGTATTCACAATTACCAAATCGCAATCGTCTTGGAGTAAAGCTTCTAAAGTAGGGTAGCTTTTTACTTCAGGGAAATCGGATTGGATGAGTCTTTTGCTGCGTTCCCAAGCGCCCGTTATTTCAAAACCGGGATGTAAATCGAGAAAAGGAGCGTGGAATACTTTTCCAGACATTCCGTAGGAGAGTAGTGCTGTTTTAATTTTTTGCATAAAAATGGGTTTGGAGTGGGACTTTTTATCTTGTTTTGGCTCTTTCATATTGTTTCGGCCAAGCTACCGTTTCCTCTAAAGCAGTAGCAAAATCTAACCCTAAATTAGGATTGCGAAGGGACTCTCAAGCAAAAAACACTAAGTCGGCTTGTGATTCAGACAGTATGTTTTCTGCTTGATGGGCTTCGGTAATCATTCCTACAGCGCCAGTTGGTATGCCGGTTTCCTTTTTAATTTTTTCGGCAAACGGAACTTGATAGTTGGGGCCAATGGTGATTTTTTGATGGGACACCAATCCGCCAGAGGAGACGTCTATCAAATCGACGCCTTTTTCTTTTAGAATTTGTGAAAGTTGCACCGATTCTTCTACCGACCAACCGCCCTCAGCCCAATCTGTTGCTGATATTCTAACGAACAAAGGCAAATCCGAAGGCCATTCGGCTTGCACCGCAGTTACGGTTTCTAACGTTAATCGAATTCTGTTTTCAAAACTACCACCATATTCATCGGTTCTTTGATTCGTTAAAGGTGACAAAAATTGATGCAACAAATAGCCGTGAGCTGCGTGTATTTCCAGCACTTCGTAACCCGCTTCTACAGCACGTCGAGTCGCCGATTGAAAATCATTTAGTACTTTTTGAATGCCTATTTTGTCGAGAGCGATTGGAGTGGTTTCATTCTCGTGATACGCTATTGCGCTTGGGGCTACGGTGGTCCATCCGCCTTCGTTTTCACTTAATTTTTTGTTACCCAACCAAGGTGCCGAAACACTGGCTTTTCTTCCAGCGTGTGCTAGTTGAATGCCGGGAATCGCGTTTTGGGATTTTATGAATTGGTTAATGGACTGTAGTTTTTCGATATGTTCGTCTTTCCAAAGGCCTAAATCTTCTGGTGAAATGCGAGCTTCGGGAGAAACTGCCGTAGCTTCTTGAATCAGCAATCCAGCACCTCCAGCCGCACGACTGCCCAAATGCACCAAATGCCAATCATTGGCAAAACCATCTGTAGCAGAGTATTGGCACATTGGAGAAATAACGATACGGTTTTTGAAAGTGATACTTTTTAGCGTAAGCGGAGAAAACAAAAGACTATTCATATATACTGTAACTTTTAGGGTGGTACATCGACCTATGAAGGCTGTACGGTTTAAAAAGTAAAGTTAAAGCATCTCTTTAAAGGAGTGTTCTAAATTTTTGTATTTAACAAACATTTAAAGCCGTATGTAGTATATTGCGCTATCAAATTAAAATAGAAACGCTACTTTTGTGCGTTATTTAAGAACTAAAAGTAAACAATGGAAATCGTTATCAAGTTTGCTCAATTTTTATTGAGTTTGTCCTTATTAATTATTCTTCACGAATTGGGACATTTTATTCCTGCCAAATTATTCAAAACTAGAGTAGAGAAATTTTACTTGTTTTTTGACCTTAAATTTTCGTTACTCAAAAAGAAAATAGGCGAAACCGAATACGGTATTGGTTGGTTGCCTCTTGGTGGTTATGTAAAAATCTCTGGGATGATTGACGAGAGTATGGACAAGGAACAAATGGCATTGCCTCCACAACCTTGGGAATTCCGTTCGAAACCCGCTTGGCAACGTTTGATTATTATGTTGGGTGGTGTTACGGTAAACTTCATTTTAGCTTTCATTATTTATATAGGAATGGCTTTTGCTTATGGTGATGCTTTTGTAGCGATGGCCGATATGAAAGACGGATTATTGATAGAAAATCCGGTGATGAACAAAATTGGTTTCCAAACGGGAGATAAAATCCTTAGTATTGATGGCGAAAAAATCGAAAAATACGACAACGAAATCAACATAAAATTGATTATGGGGAAACAAGTCCAAATCGAAAGAAATGGCACTACTCAAATCATTCAAATGCCAGTTGATTTAGTGGACCAATTGTCAAAATTAGAAAAAGGGCCTTTGGTGAATATCCGTATGCCATTTGCGGTTACTGCTATTCCTGAAGAATCCTTAAATAAACAATTACAGCCTAAAGATGTTATCGTTTCTATTAATGGCCAACCTGCCAAATATTACGACCAAGTTAAGGCCATCCTAAATGCGAACAAAGGTAAGACCCTTCCAGCAGTTGTAATTCGCAACGAAAAAGAAGTACCTGTACAACTAATCGTGAACCAAGAAGCGAAATTGGGCATAAATATGGGTAGTTTAGGATTGGAATCTTTAGAGAAATTAGGCTACTATAAAATCAGCAAACAAGAATACGGTTTCTTCGAATCAATTCCGGTTGGAATTGAAAGAGGGAAAGACCAATTGTTAGGCTACGGTAAACAATTGAAAATGATTTTCAATCCAGAAACCAAAGCGTACAAGCAAGTGGGAGGATTTGCGGCTATTTTTAATATTTTCCCTAGTTCTTGGAGCTGGGAAGTGTTCTGGAACATCACCGCTTTGTTGTCGATTATGTTGGGGGTAATGAATTTATTGCCGATTCCAGCGTTGGATGGTGGACACGTAATGTTTTTGTTGTACGAAATCATTAGCGGCAAAAAACCAAGTGACAAATTCTTAGAGAATGCTCAAATGGTTGGTTTTGTTTTACTTATCTCATTGCTTTTATTTGCTAACGGAAACGACATTTACAAAGCGATTGTAGGCAGATAAAAAAAATCAAAAAAATTTTATTTTTTGTTTGCAAAACTTGAAATTAGGTGTATCTTTGCAACCGCTTAGACAAACAAACAATGTCAGTCAAAGCCACAGAAAACGTTCCTACTACGCATTATAATACACAGTTTCCTCCTTAGCTCAGTTGGTTAGAGCATCTGACTGTTAATCAGAGGGTCCTTGGTTCGAGCCCAAGAGGGGGAGCTTAAAAGCCTGACAGCAATGTCAGGCTTTTTTTATGGAATAAACTTTTCGGACTTGGTTTCATTCTAAATATTATCCTTTCTATTATCGTTTACCGATACTAATTACTTGTAAGATAATTTTGTTTTTCTTCTATTTACGAAGGTACTTCCCAATACATTTTTTGTATGTTTGTGTGGACAGACAAATTATTTATTAAAGTATTTTTGGTAGAAAAAATACAGAATTTAAATTGCTTCATATGTCTATAACTTACACAGATGGATAAGAGTAAATGCTACCAATTATAAAGAATTAATGTTTTTTGTATTGAGTTATGTATCAAAAAATGTCTAGGATATAATTTAGTCGTTGCTAAAGACATTTTGGATGGAGAGTAAAAATTAATTTATATTACTACATTTGTAGCTATGAGAACAGAAGTCACCATAAACCCTACCTTGCTTACTTGGGCTATTACTCGAGCAGGGTTTGATATGGAGCAGTTTCTCAATAATCATCCCATTATTCAAAAATGGATAGAAGAGATAAAAAAACCAACCGTTAAGCAACTTGAAGATTTTGCAAACAAGGTTCATATTCCGTTTGGATATTTATTTCTTCCTGAACCACCTAAAGAAAGCATTCCTTTTCCTTTTTTTAGAACGGGTAATATCAATACTGAAAAAGTGAGCTTAAATGTGTTTGATACTATTCAAATACTACAAAGACGCCAAGATTGGATAACTGATTATTTAATAGATAACGAACACAAACCTCTGGCTTTTGTTGGAAAATTTGATAAAAACGCGAACGCTAATAATGTTGTTGTAAATATGAGGAATACTCTAGGTTTACACCCTAATTGGGCTTGTGATTTTGCAACGTTTGAAGACACTTTAAATTTTATAACGCACAAAATTGAAGAGATTGGTGTTTTTATCAATTTTAATGGAGTGGTGGAAAATAATACACATAGACCTATTAGTGTTAGTGAATGTAGAGGATTTGTGTTAGTAAATCAATATGCACCTTTTATGTTTATTAATGCCGCAGATGCTAAAGCGGCTCAGTTATTCACAATTATTCATGAGTTGGCTCACGTTTGGTTAGGCGAAAGTGCTGGTTTTGATAATCAAAATTTGTTGCCTGCCAACGATCCAATTGAAAAGTTATGTGATGCTATTGCCGCAGAATTTTTAGTACCCGCTAGTTCTTTAATCGATATTTGGAAAGACAAACCAAGTATTGATTATGCAAGACGTGTTTTTAAAGTAAGCCCAGTAGTTATTGGTAGAAGAGCTATGGATTTAGGTCTTATAACAAGAGGTGAATTCTTTGTTTTTTATAATGCTTATATGGAAAGCTATAGACAAAAGAAAGAAAAGCAAGGAAGTGGTGGTGATTTTTATGCTACAGCTCGAAAGCGTGTTAGCGTTAGTTTTGCTTCTGTTGTAAATCAAGCTGTTAATCAGAATAAATTGCTTTATCGTGATGCCTATAAGATAACTGGTTTGAAAGGAGATACTTATCAAAAGTTTGTAACACAACATTTGCATTAATAAAATGTCAGAACCTTTCCTCCTCGATAGTAATTTTTTTATTGAAGCTCACAGAACGAGCTATCCATTTGACGTTGTTCCTAGTTTTTGGATAAAGGTAAAGGAATTGGTCTCTAATGGGAAAATCATATCGATTGATAAAGTTCAGAAAGAGTTGTTAAAGAATAATGATGAACTGTCACAATGGTGTATTGATAATTTACCTCCTGATTTTTTTAAAGATACAACTTCTACAATTGCAAATTATGCATTGCTTAGTGGCTGGGTATATTCAAAATCTGATCAATACTCAAAACCAGCTATAAGCGAGTTTTTGGATGCTGACGAAGCAGACGCTTGGTTGATAGCTTATGCAATGACAAACGGCAATCAAATTGTAACACACGAAACAAGTAGTCCAAACAGTCGAAAAAGAGTTATGCTCCCAGATGCAGCTACCCCACATAATGTTTCTTGTATTAAAACAATTGATTTATTTAGAGTTTTGGGTGTAAAGATTTAAATAACCCTATAATTAATATTAAAGCTATATTGATAGATTGAAAGAAATCCACATAAAACTTAATTAAGGTATTATTATAGCTTAAAATTAAGTTCTATATTCACAACAGAAATTCATAAACAAAGCCCGACAATTTTTCTTGCCGGGTTTTGTTCATTTATACATTTTCCAATGGAAAGACTTTTAGAAATTCCTCGAAATTTGCACTTCGACCGAGCTAATATTGACGGTTTTTGTTTTGGAATTAAACATCTTCTCAAAATGAAAACACATCTCCAGTCCCTCTCGAAAGGGGAGTATCACTTCTTAAAAGACAACTTTTAAACAGAATAATGTCATTTTATATTGCTTTTTTAGTTTAAAATGATACCTCAATGTAACGCATTGGAATTTCTTTTTTGAGATTTCCACTTTTAAATAACCATCGTCAACTGTATTCGCTTTCTGTCTTCATCGACTTCGGTTACTTTTACTTCAACGTGTTGGTGGAGTTTGACTACTTCGTTGACATCGCTTACGAAACCGGCTTTGAGTTGAGAAATGTGAACTAAGCCACTTTCTTTGATTCCTATGTCGACAAAACAACCAAAATTGGTGATGTTGTTTACGATTCCGGGCAAAATCATTCCGGTTTTCAAATCTTTAATGGATTTAACATTCGGGTCGAATTCAAATATTTTAGCCGATTTTCTAGGGTCCAATCCTGGTTTTTCGAGCTCTTTGAGGATGTCTTTGATACCCAAAATTCCAATTTCGGGCGTTACGTAGTTTTCGGGTTTGATGAGCGCAATTTTTTCTTTGTTGGCAATCAAATCAGTAACAGAAGTTTTCAAATCTTTGGCCATTTTTTCTACTATGGCATAAGCTTCGGGATGTACTGCCGAATTGTCTAATGGATTTTTGCCATTGGCAATTCTGATAAATGCTGCGCCTTGTTGGAAGGCTTTATCTCCCAAACGCGGTACTTTTTTGAGTTGTTTTCTATCGTCAAAAGGACCATTTTCAGAACGATACGTCACTATATTTTCGGCCAGCTTTTCTCCAATACCACTCACATAACTCAACAAATGTTTGCTAGCGGTATTGATGTTGATTCCCACCGAATTCACGCAACGAATTACCGTTGCATCCAATTCTTCTTTGAGTTTGGTTTGGTCCACATCGTGTTGGTATTGTCCTACACCAATAGCTTTGGGGTCAATCTTTACCAATTCGGCCAAAGGATCCGACAAGCGACGTCCGATAGACACCGAACCACGAACGGTGACGTCGTAATTGGGGAATTCTTCACGGGCAATTTTTGAAGCGGAATACACAGAAGCTCCTGCCTCCGAAACAATAAATACTTGAACAGGTTTATCGAAAGCGATTTTCTTGATGAAGAATTCGGTTTCTCTTGAGGCGGTTCCGTTCCCTATAGAAATGGCGTCAATTTTATAGGAATTGACCATCGATTTGATTTTTTTCATCGCCATCGCCGTTTCATTTTGTGGCGCGTGCGGATAGATGGTTTCGTTGTAGAGCAAGTCGCCTTTTTCGTCCAAACAAACCACTTTACAACCCGAACGAAATCCTGGGTCGATGGCTAAAATTCGTTTTTCGCCCAAAGGTGGAGCCAATAATAATTGCCCTAAATTATTCGCAAAAACCTGAATGGAATTGGCATCAGCTTTGGCTTTGGCTTCTTGCAAGGTTTCGTTGGCAATGGCAGGTTGCAGCAATCTTTTATAAGAATCCTCTATGGCTAATTGTACGTGGGAGGTACTAGGACATTGACCTTTCAAAACTAATTCGTCGATTACATCATAGGCCTCGTCAATATCAGCCTCTACTTTGAACTTGATGAAACCTTCATTTTCGGCACGCAGCATCGCCAAGAGTCGGTGCGAAGGCGCTTTGGTCAACGGTTCTGACCAATCGAAATATTGCGAATACTTTTGTGCATCAGGTTCGTCTTTTTTCGTTTTGACTACTTTGGTGGTGATGGTCGCTTTGCGTTCGTACAAACGGCGCAATTGTTTACGAACGTAAATATTTTCGTTAATCCATTCGGCAATGATTTCTCTGGCGCCTTGTAAAGCCCCTTCTTCATTGACAATAGCGTCGTTCAAGTATTGTGTAGCCAAGAAATCGACATCGTCATTTTTCTGTGCTATTATAATTTTGGCCAAAGGCTCTAGTCCGTTTTCACGAGCAACATCGGCTTTGGTTCTTTTTTTCTTTTTGTACGGCAAATACAAATCCTCCAACTCTTGTAGGTCAAAACTTTGTTGGATTTTTTTATCCAATTCGGGCGTCAAAGCGTTTTGCTCTTCGATGGATTTTACGATGGCTTCTTTTCGTTTCAAGATGGCCTCGTACTCTTTTTGGAGTTTGGCAATTTGTTCGATTTGTGTTTCGTCTAGATTGCCTGTTTTGTCTTTTCGGTAACGCGAAATAAACGGAATGGTACAATCTTCTTGTAATAATTGAACGGTGTTTTGAATATTGATGGCTGCGGTAGCTACCTTTTGGGCGATGAATTGTAGGTTGGTCATTTTTTGAATTTTTCGGACAGCTAAAATAATATCTTTGGAGCGTAAATGTATCGCAATGGATATTTTATTGTATTATTTTTTGATTCTGAACGTCATCGGTTTTCTGTTGACTGTTTTTGATAAACAGCAAGCAAAAAGTCATAAACAAAGAATCCCCGAAACAACACTTTTAACCTTCGTGTTCTTCGGAGGAACTGTCGGTAGTGGATTAGCGATGCTTTTGTTCAGACACAAAACAAGTAAAAATAGTTATCTTTTGAAGTTTTGGTTAATAGTGATATTGCAAATTTTGGCAACATTTGGCTGGTTTTATGCTAAAACGGTATCCTTTTAATTTTATATTGCAACAAATATACTTTGGAGTACTATTCTTTTTCTATTGCTAAAAGCTATAAAAAAAAGGAATACCCCAATTCGGAATATTCCTTTTCATAATTTATTCGTAGTAACGTTTACTGTAACGACTCGAAACCTAATTTCAAGCGTACGCGATCTAAAACACCATTGGCGATAGTTGCTGCTTTTTCGGCACCTTGTTTCAATAAGGCGTCTACTTCTATCAGGTTATTGATGTAATAATTGTAACGTTCTCTTTCAGTTTTGAATTTTTCTACAATCAGTTCGAACAAGGCTTGTTTGGCGTGACCGTAGCCATAATTACCTCCTAAATAGTTGGCTCTCATCGTGGTAATTTGGTCTTCATTGGCCAATAATTTGTAGATAGCAAAAGCGTTACAAGTATCAGGATTTTTTGGATCTTCTAATGGAGTACTATCCGTTTCGATGCTCATGATTTGCTTGCGCAACGCTTTGTCATCCAAGAAAATATTGATGACATTATTGGCTGATTTACTCATTTTTCCGCCATTGGTACCAGGAATCAACATACTGTCTTCTTGGATTTTGGCTTCGGGCAACACGAAAGTTTCTCCCATTTGGTGATTGAAACGAGAAGCGACATCACGAGTGATTTCGAGGTGTTGCAACTGGTCTTTTCCTACAGGTACAAATTCGGCATCATACAATAAAATATCGGCAGCCATCAACATTGGATACGAAAACAATCCAGCATTGACATCGTCTAAACGATCGGATTTGTCTTTGAAAGAATGCGCCAAAGTCAAACGTTGAAAAGGGAAAAAACAGCTCAAATACCAAGACAACTCTGCTGTTTGAGGCACATCGGATTGGCGGTAAAAAGTAACTCTATTAACATCTAGTCCACACGCCAACCAAGCAGCTGCGGTACTGTAAGTATTGTTTCTTAAGGTTTCGCCATTTTTGATTTGTGTAATCGAATGCAAATCGGCGATAAAAAGGAATGATTCATTTTTTGGATCATTCGATAATGCAATTGCGGGTATAATTGCGCCTAATAAATTACCCAAATGCGGAGTTCCTGTACTCTGTACTCCCGTTAATATTTTTGCCATTGTTGTAGTTTCTGAATCGCAAAGTTCGCAAAGTTTGCCCGCTTTCCTATCATTTTTGGCTAAAATTTTATGGGTAAAGTGTTCAAAAGGCGTTGTTCATTTCTCAGAAAACCTTTTCAAAAGAACAGAATTTAGAGATTTAGTATTTTACACTTCGAAAAAAAATCAATTGGAAAGAATTGATTAGGGATTTTTATGGATTTTTTTCTCTTTTTTTAACCGTATTTCTATAAATTGCAAAAGACAAAAACAAATAGTGCTATGACAGAGATAGACGCAGAAAGAGCCCGATTACTCGAAAGAAAAGATAACAAAGGCTGGAAAAAATGGGGTCCCTATTTGACTGAAAGGCAATGGGGAACTGTTAGAGAAGATTATTCTGCCAATGGAGATGCTTGGAATAGTATTACTCACGATATGGCGCGTTCCAAAGCCTATCGATGGGGAGAAGAAGGCATAGGTGGCATTTCAGACAATAAACAACACATTTGTTTCGCTTTGGCATTTTGGAACCATCACGACAAAATTCTTAAGGAACGTTTTTTTGGTCTTACCGGAAACGAGTCCAACCACGGAGAAGACGTCAAAGAAATTTATTATTACCAAGACGCTACGCCTACGCATTCCTACCAAAAAATGCTGTACAAGTATCCACAGGCGGCATTTCCATATGAAAAGTTAGTCAAAGAATCCAAAAAGCGCAATCGCCAGCAACCCGAGTACGAACTTTTGGATACAGGCATTTTTGATAAAGATGCTTATTTTGATATTAGCATTGAATATGCCAAAGCCGATCAGCAGGATATTTTGATTCAAATTACTATAGAGAATCACTCAGATTTACCTGCACCTATAACGGTTTTACCTACTATTTGGTTCCGAAATACTTGGTGCTGGGGCTATGACAATTACAAGCACAAACCTTCTTTGGTTGGCAACGGAAAGTCAGTAATTGAAGTCAATCATCGTGTGGTGGGGCATTATACTTTGTATGCTGAAAATGCAGATGAACTCCTTTTTTGTGAAAACGAAACGAATTTTGAGCGTTTGTATCATTCGGAAAATTTGACTAAATATACCAAAGATGGTATTAATAATTATATCATCAACAAGAAAAAAGAAGCCGTTAATCCTAATAAAATTGGAACAAAAGCTTCGGCAAAATACGAACAACTTATTCCTGCCAAAGGGAAAAAAGTAATCCGTTTGCGTTTTACCAATCAAACGCCAAAAGCTCCTTTTGAAGATTTTGATGCTATTTATGCGCAACGTCTCAAGGAAGCCGATTTGTTTTATGATAGTTTGCAAAAAAACATCAAAGAGAAGCATTTGAAATCGGTACAACGTCAAGCTTATGCTGGAATGTTGTGGACCAAACAATGGTATTACTACAATGTTTATGAATGGATCAAAGGCGATCCTTCGATGCCTAAACCCGATGCGAATAGAAGTAAAGGAAGAAATAATGCTTGGAAACATTTGTACACTTCCAACATTTTGTCAATGCCTGATAAATGGGAATATCCTTGGTTTGCCGCTTGGGATTTAGCCTTTCATACTTTGCCTTTGGCACGATTAGATCCCGATTTTGCCAAACGTCAATTATCGGTGATTTTGAGAGAATATTATATGCATCCCAACGGGCAGATTCCTGCTTACGAATGGTCGTTCTCGGATGTAAATCCTCCCGTGCACGCTTGGGCAACTTGGAAAGTGTATGCCATTGATAAAGAAATGAATGGTGGTAAAGGCGACCGTGTTTTCTTGGAACGCATTTTCCATAAATTGTTACTCAATTTCACTTGGTGGGTCAACCTGAAAGACGAAGGTGGAAACAATATTTTTGGAGGCGGATTCCTTGGAATGGATAACATTGGTGTTTTTGACCGTTCGGCAGCTTTACCAACAGGCGGTCATTTAGAACAAGCCGACGGAACGGGTTGGATGGCAATGTATAGCCTGAATATGTTGCGAATTGCTTGTGAAATTGCGATTGAAAATCCGGTGTATCAAGATATGGCTTCTAAGTTTTTTGAACACTTTTTGCATATCGCTGGTGCTATGCAAGCCATTGGTGGAGACAAATTGAATCTTTGGGACGAAGACGATCAGTTCTATTATGATATGTTGCATAAGGAAAATGGCGAAGCCGAATTGCTCAAAGTGCGCTCGATGGTTGGATTGATTCCGCTTTTTGCTGTTGAAGTTTTAACCCCAGAATTATTAGATCAGTTGCCAGATTTCAAGCGTAGGGTGGAATGGGTTATTTCAAACCGACCAGATTTGGCGGCCTTAGTTTCAAGTTGGTACAATCCCGGAAAAGGAGAGAGCAAGTTATTGTCTATTCTGCGTGGGCACCGAATGAAGATGATTATGAAACGTATGTTCGATGAATCGGAGTTTTTGTCTGATTTTGGTGTTCGTTCGTTGTCTAAATTTCACAAAGAACATCCCTATCGATTTACCTATGATGGTGGAACCGTTCAAGTAGATTATACACCTGCCGAAGCTACTGGAGATATGTTTGGAGGAAATTCCAATTGGCGAGGTCCGATTTGGTTTCCAATGAACTATTTGATTTTGGACTCACTCGAGAAGTTCTGTAACTATTACGGAAACGATTACAAAGTAGAGTTTCCAACGCATTCGGGAGTAATGATGAATATAAAAGATGCAGCTGATGGCGTTGCGAATCGTTTACTCTCACTTTTTGTTCCTAATAAAGAGCAATTTATACCAATGTATGGGCCTTATGAAAAGTTTCAAAAAGACCCCAACTTCAATTCGAATCATTTGTTTTTTGAATATTTTGATGGCGATACCGGAAAAGGATTGGGCGCCAATCATCAAACAGGATGGACGGGCCTCATAGCCGAAATTATTCATCATTTGAATAACGATTCGGAACAAATTTAAATGTAGAGTACTATTTCCTCCGAGATAGTACTCTTTTTTTTCGAGTTAAAATTTAGGCTCGGAATAAATGAACTCTCAGATTCGAAATCAATCCTTTATCTTGAATTTAAAATTGAATGATAGACGTTGTGGTTTAAGCTCTAATCAATAGCTAGACTTTTCCATATCCCTTTTGGAATGAGTGTTTGATAATTCAGTAAGTTATTTTTAAGTAAAGTGGCTTTTTCTGTGTTTTGATGGTCTTTGTAGTAAGCGTATTCAAAGAAGAAACCCCAAAATTGGACCACAGGTTCAGTATCGGTTTGAATCAATTGAAGTTTATTGATCTCCAAATTCTTGGCATTTTGATCTAATAACATTTGGAAGGATGCTTGCAAAAGCGCTAATTCTATTTCGCCAACTTTGCCTTTGTTCAACAAACGCTGCAATCTTTTTCTATCCGTAAAAAAAAGACCAGATTTTGACGGAATGGTAGTAGCAAAAAAAAGTGCAATTGAAATGAGGCCAACTATTCCATTGAAACCATTCCAAGCGGAATCAAAGTAATAAAAAAGAAAAAGAAAAACACCACCAAAAAGCAATGAAAACAAGGGTCCGGCACCCAAAATTCTTGCAAATTGTATCTTTAAATTACCCTCTAAATTTATTGGTGAAGTGGCAGAAATACCACCAAAGTATTGCATTTCTTTGTTGAAAAATAATCGTACTCGCTGGTTTTCTCTTTTTAAACCAAAGAAAGCCACAACAAACAATTGTAATTGGTGTTTTTGCAAAAGTCCTGCTGTTAAATGTCCTAATTCGTGCAAAGCAATAGCAAAAAACGGACCCACTAAAAGTGAAACAAAAAAAGCAAAAGTTTCAAAATCACCTTTTGGATAGAATTTCATAAGGAGTTCTTTGGGAATGAAATGTAAAAAAGTAAACATTGCAATACCTCCAATTACCATCCCTAGTAACGATTCGATGATCATTTTTTTATTCATAACAGCACTGTTTTAGTTGTTGTTTGATTCGTTTTTAGTTAGTATTTATTTGAGTCAAACGTTACAACTAGGTTATGAAAAAGGGAGTTGGCACCTTACACATCAATAGCGTCATAAACCACAACTTTTTGCCAGAGATGCGAATACTTTTTGACGAAGTCTTGATGAATTGGGTGATCTTGATAGGTCTATGCCCATCGATTAGTTGTTCTTTGTCGGCAGAAGCATTGGGATTTTTATTTTAAAAAATACTCAAAAAAACAGGCAACATTTTGTATGGTAAAAGAAAGCGAAACATTTGACAAGATTTGAATTCTTCTAGAGGTAAGCTTCTTTTTGTTTTTGTCGAGACAGGACTCTATTTTACCATCTAAAATTGAGACTTGGGATAAAATTAAAAGTTTCGTTTGAAGCAAAAGGTGACACATGGCCTTTGTCGTGTTGCAAGTACACGCGACCTTGCGCAGAGATTTTTTTGGAGAACTTATAACTCAGTACACATTCAAAAGTATATCTGGGATACAATCTTGTGATGACAGGAAAAGGGCCATCATCAGGTAATCCTCTAAAAGGAGGTTTGAAAGGTTGTTGGTAGCTAAACATAAAATCAAAGTCAAGTTTTTTGTTCAAAATAGCATGCGAGCTGAGGTATACTTGAGCCCTAACATTTTTTCGAATCACATTAAACTTGTTGTCCATTTCATATAAATCTTTGATGTATTCTAAAAAAGAATCAGGTAAGGCTTGTATCGTTTCAATATCTTCATCGGTGAGCATACTCCATCGCTGAAATTCATAAAAAAAGCCAACTCCCGTATTGATTCGGAAATTTTTGGATCGTACCAATTTGATTGCTGCATTTGCACCCAGTTGTATGCGTTGCTTGAGCCCCTGATTTTCATCATATTGATAAAAAGAGAAAAGTTCTGGTGCAATGACTTTTTCTTTCAAATGATTGTTTTCTAAAAGGGTATGATTGAATAAATGAACATTAACACTTGCATAAAATCGGTTGTTGCTACTTGCACTTCCGGTGTAAAAACTATTGTAGCGGAGGTTACTGCCAAATGAATATAAGTGATGACTGTCTGGGTATAACAGCGAAACATCAGAATAAATAATTAAGTTTTTATCAGAATCTTTGGTATAGCTCATACTCAAAGAGGCGGTACCTTTTATGATTTTGGATTGCAAAGAATCGAGCGTCGTTTTTCTAAAATTACGAAGTTGCGCTTGTAAAAAGGTTGGAATTAATAGCAACAAAAGAAGTTGACGATTCATATTGCGGAGCGTTTCGCTAAATAGATTTTCTTAAAGTATTAAAATTACTAAAATTTATATTCTATTTCAATTCATTTCATAGAAAACAAAAACATCCAAACTCTTTCAACTACCTTTTTGGACTTTGCTTTAATTTTTTGATCCCCATTTCAAAATCCAGTTACTCATAGTGTTGAGTACTTTTGGCGCAATTGTTTGCTCAATTGTAGCATATTCAGCTACGGTTCCTGTTTTGGCTTCTTGAAATAAGTGGTTGAGGCCTTGAAGTTCCGTAATTGTTGCTTTTTTGTTACCCGCTTTTTGAAGTGAAGTTTGTATTCCTGCCAAATTCTCTGCTGATTTTACTTGAACATCCAAAGTGCCATTGAGTGCTAATACCGGAATTTTTATTTTGGACCAATAGGTATCAGGATTGAATTTTAAGAAATAGACATACCAAGGATTCGTTATCGAGTTGGTTTGTTGGGATACAAATTCATCGATTTGTGATTCAGTTAACCCTTGATTTTGGGTTGGTTTTTTGAATTCTTGTTTGATATAGTCTTTAAAATCTGCTTTTAAGTTATTGCCAGTGTAGTTTATGATATAAGCATATACTTTTTCATTAAAAGCAGTGGTTGTCGCAATTTGGTTGGCATTGGCTCCTTCGGCTTTCATAATCGATTGGCTTTGTAAGAGCATCATTCGGTCAATAGGAATACCTGGGCCTGCCATTGAAATAACAAATTGTACTTTTTTGTTGTGATTGGCTACCATTGGAGCAATTAATCCCCCTTCACTGTGACCAAGTATACCAATATTTTTATAGCCTTTGGAATAAAGAAAATCAACAGCGGAAGAGATGTCAGTGGCAAAATTGGCAGAAGTATCTTCTGGACCTCCTTTGCTAGATCCGCCAACGCCGCGATCGTCTAGTCGCAATACACCAATTCCTTTTTGGGCAAAATCATGAGCTATTACAGCAAAAGGTTGATGACCAAATAACGTTGAATTTCTATCTTGTGCACCAGATCCCGTAATTAGGACTACTACTGGAAAGGACTTTTTGTTTTTGGGCAATGTCAAAGTTCCCGCCAGGGTATTTTTATCTTTTGGATTTACAAAAGTTACTTCTTCAATAGGATAATCAAAAGGCGGTTGCGGTTCTTGAGGGCGAACAAGTGCTTTTGTTCCGGCTTTCATTTTGGTAAGGACTAAAGGAAAGGACGCACCGTTTTGGACAAAAGTTCCTTCAATAGCTGTACCGTTAAACAGACCACTATATTTCAAATTAAGATTTGGAGCACTTAGTTGTAATTCGTTGTTTACGAATGTAGTCTCTTTTACAGGAATTCCTTTGGCGCCTTGCATTGGACTGTCAAGCGTAGTTTGAAACGAATCTCCTTTTTTTTGAATATTAAAAATTAAAGGTAAAGATGTTCCTTGAATACTAAGACTTCCTTCCCAAGCTCCTTGAATATCTTGAGCAAAAATGGATTGAAAGCATAAAAAAAGAAGAAATAAAACGCTTTTTGTTTTCATAGAAACTTGTTTTAAGATTATAAGACAAGTTACATTTTTTTTAAAAAACAGAAATATATATATTGTGTTAAATCAAAACTAGAAAAAACGAGGAGTTACAATCTTTCCATTATTTTTGAAAATTTCATAACGAATTAAAATTTCGTGTGAACCAGAATTATAGTTTGCTAAATTGGTGGTTTCAAGGTCATATCCATAGCCAATGTACATTCCATTTGTTACTTGGAAACCAACCAATCCAGTCCATGCTGCGCTCCATCTATATGACATTCCAATCACAACTTTTTTCATAAATAAAAAATTTGCAGAAACATCAACTTGTAGTGGAGCACCTTCAACTAATTTTGTCAAGAAAGCAGGTTTGAATCTTATGTCATCGGATAAATCAAAGACATATCCTGCCATTAAGTAATAGTTAATCCTTTCTTTGAAAATGGCCACTTCATTATCGTCATAACGATTCGTTTGAATAAAATTGGGAACCGAAAATCCAATGTAGGCTTTGTCGGAATGAAAATAAATTCCCGCACCTATATTGGGTGTAAAAACATTTCTTAAGTTTTGAAATTGTGGATCACCTTGGTCAAGAGGATTGAGTTTGTTTATATTCAAATCAAATAAGTTAGCAGTAGCTTTCATACCAAATGAAAGTTTAAATGTTTCTGAGGTTGGAATCGTATATGATAAATCTGCAGAAATGGTATTTTCACTTGTGGGCCCTATTTCATCATTTACAAATGAAACACCTAGACCTAGATTACTATTATTTAACGGAGTATTTAATGATGCAGCATTCGTAGTAGGCGCTCCATCAAGACCTACCCATTGGGTTCGATGTAGCGCAAAAATACTCATAGCTCCACGACTTCCAGCATAAGCAGGATTGATATTAATGGTGTTGTACATATATTGCGTAAACTGAGCATCTTGTTGTGCATAACTAACAAACGATAATAATATCATAATGAAATTAATCAATCTTGTTTTCATAATAGATGTTTTTGACAATTGTTAAAATTTTATTATCACTCTAGTTTATCTGGATATGTATAAATAACCAGCTTTTTGATTGGTAACTCCACTGATAGGTTTGAAGTATTTAATCACATAATAATAAGTGCCATTAGGTAAATAATCATCTCTGTCGATAGTTATTGGTCCATTAGATAAGCCTTTAAACACTTTACTATTATTATTATACCCTTCAATTCTAAAAACTGGTTTTCCGTAACGATCATAAATTTCTACACTATTGTTAGGATAGTTTTCAATTCTTTCAATGATGAAAAGATCATTGTAATTATCATTATTTGGTGACATAGCATTATGAACTAAAATATCACAAGAGGTTGTACTATCATCAAAATCACAGGAATCTTTTATTACTACTTTTAATATAGCAGAGGAACAGTTATTTGGATTTAAAATATCACATACAGTATAAGTAATAGTATAGTTTCCTATTGGCGCGCCTATTGGTATGATTATTCTACCCAAATTATCAACCGTTAGACCACTCAGTCCATTTGAATCGGATATAGTTACCGATACTTTTGATATTGGAATAGGTAAATTATTTAGTTTATCATTTGACAAAACATCTAAAGAATCACCTTTTGATGAATTAATTGGGTTATTGGTAAAGTCATCATCAATGATTAAAAGTGTAAATGAATTTACTTTAACTAAAATTGTTTGAACGGAGCTACAACCAAATGTGTTGGTTACGGTGTAACTTATTAAAACATCTCCTGTAGCAATACCAGATACAAGACCATTTGATGAAACGGTGGCTATTGTGTTATCAGCTGAGCTCCACACTCCGCCTTTAGTTGAATTAGCTAATTGAGTAGTTGTTCCAATATTGATGGATGAATTTCCTGTTATTGATTCTAAAACAGGTGTTGGATTAGCGGTTACCGTTACGGGATCACTTACATCACTACCACAATTACTAATTGTATTTACTAAAGTATAAGTACCAGTATTGGTTGCGTTGAATGTTGCAGCTGTTGCACCAGCAATAGGGCTTCCGTCTTTGTACCATTGGTTTCCAGTAGGATTACTACTGGTAAGTGTCACAGACCCAGGAGCGCAGAAATTTGTAGGCCCACCTGCTGAAATAGTTGGTTTAGTTGGTTTAGCAGTAACGGTAATGTTTTGACTTACAACAGTAGTACAACCGCTAGAGTTTGCCACAGTATAGTTGATAGCAATCGTTCCGGGATTCACCCCTGTTACTACTCCATTACTATCCACTGTTGCAATACCAGTATTATCAGAAGACCATACCCCAGCAACAGTTGCATTGGTTAATTGTAGTGTTGATAACGCACATACAGTATTGGCTCCTACAATAGGATCTACAACAGGATAAGGATTAATAGTAACTATAATAGGAGTACTGAATCCGCTGATACATCCTGAAGTATTTACGGCTTCAACGGTGTAGGAACCGCTAGCAGTGGCAGTGTAAGAATTAGAAGTTACCCCTATAATTTCATTACCATCTTTAAACCATTTATTGACTGGAGAGGAGGTGTGTAAGGTTACGGTATCACTTCCACAAGCCGTTGTTGATTTAGCAACTTTAATAATTGGAATACTTGGAGTTGCATTAGCGGCTACCACAGTTGGATCACTTTCGTCACTAACACAATTAGTAAGTGTAGTTACCACCGTATACGCACCTGTATCTGTTGCGATAAATGTTGCAGCTGTAGCTCCAGAAATAGCAATACCATCTTTGTACCATTGATTTCCATTTGAATAGCTGCTGGTGAGAGAAACATTCCCAGGAGTACAGAAAGCCGTAGACCCACCAGCTGAAATAGTTGGTTTAGTTGGTTTAGCAGTAACAGTAATATTTTGAGTTACCACAGTTGTACATCCGCTAGAGTTTGCCAAGGTATAGTTGATAGCTACTGTTCCGGGATTTACACCTGTTACTAATCCGTTACCATCAACAGAAGCAATTCCAGTATTGTTAGAAGACCATACCCCAGCAGCAGTTGCATTGGTTAATTGTAGGGTTGACATTGCGCATATTGTTGTAGCTCCTATAATAGGGTCAACAACAGGATAAGGAGCAATAGTTACCACAATAGGAGTGCTGAATCCACTGATACATCCTGTAGGATTTACGGCTTCAACGGTGTAGATACCACTAGCTGTTGCAGTATAAGCATTAGAAGTTACCCCTTGAATTTCATTACCATCTTTAAACCATTTATTGGTTGGAGAGGAAGTGTGTAAGGTCACAGTATCCCCTTGACAAGCAGATGTGGATTTTGCTGCTTTAATGACTGGAATACTTGGTGTAGCATTAGCAGTTACCACAATTGGGCTGCTAACATCACTAGCACAATTTGTAAGTGTGGTTACCACCGTATAGACCCCAGTATCAGTTGCTGAGTACGTTTGATTAGTTGCGCCAGAAATTGCCACACTATCTTTGTACCATTGGTTTCCAGAGGCAGCACTACTGGTAAGTATCACAGACCCAGGAGCACAGAAAGCCGTAGGACCGCCAGCTGAAATAGTTGGTTGTGCTGGTTTGGCGGTAACAGTGATATTTTGGGTTACTTTAGTTGAGCAACCATTAGAATTTGTAAAGGTGTAATTGATAGCAACCGTACCCGCATTAACCCCAGTTACAAATCCGTAACCATCAATCGATGCAATACTATTATTGTCAGAAGACCATACCCCATTTGGAGTTGTATTGGTTAATTGTGTTTTTGACTTAGCACAAACTATTGTGGGACCAGCAATTGGATTCAAAACAGGTGTTGGATTTGCGGTTACCGTTACGGGATCACTTAAATCACTACCACAATTACTAATTGTATTTACTAAAGTATAAGTACCAGTATTGGTTGCGATGTACGTTGCAGCCGTTGCACCAGCAATAAGGCTTCCGTCTTTGTACCATTGGTTTCCAGTAGGATTACTACTGGTAAGTGTCACAGACCCAGGAGCGCAGAAATTTGTAGGCCCACCTGCTGAAATAGTTGGTTTAGTTGGTTTAGCAGTAACGGTAATGTTTTGACTTACAACAGTAGTACAACCGCTAGAGTTTGCCACAGTATAGTTGATAGCAATCGTTCCGGGATTCACCCCTGTTACTACTCCATTACTATCCACTGTTGCAATACCAGTATTATCAGAAGACCATACCCCAGCAACAGTTGCATTGGTTAATTGTAGTGTTGATAACGCACATACAGTATTGGCTCCTACAATAGGATCTACAACAGGATAAGGATTAATAGTAACTATAATAGGAGTACTGAATCCGCTGATACATCCTGAAGTATTTACGGCTTCAACGGTGTAGGAACCGCTAGCAGTGGCAGTGTAAGAATTAGAAGTTACCCCTATAATTTCATTACCATCTTTAAACCATTTATTGACTGGAGAGGAGGTGTGTAAGGTTACGGTATCACTTCCACAAGCCGTTGTTGATTTAGCTGCTTTTATAATTGGAATACTTGGCGTAGCATTAGCGGTTACTACAATTGGATTACTTTGGTCACTAGCACAATTGTTAAGGGTTGTTACCACGGTATACGCACCTGTATCTGTTGCGATATATGTTGCAGCTGTAGCGCCAGAAATTGCAATACTATCTTTGTACCATTGGTTTCCAGTGGCAGCACTACTAGTTAGCAATACAGACCCAGGAGCACAGAAAGCCGTAGATCCACCAGCGGAAATAGATGGTTTGGTTGGTAAAGCAGTAACAGTTACATATTCTGTTATTTCGGTTGCACAGCCGCTAGGTTGGTTGGCAAGGGTGTAATGAATCCCAACGGTACCCGCACTAACCCCTCTTACTAATCCGTTACTATCAACCGATGCAATACCACTATTGTCAGAGGTCCATACTCCATTTGGAGTTGCATTGGTTAATTGTAGGGTTGACATTGCGCATATTGTTGTAGCTCCTATAATAGGGTCAACAATAGGATAAGGATCAATAGTAACGACAATAGGAGTACTCTTTCCACTGATACATCCTGTAGGATTTGTAGCTTCAACGGTGTAGATACCACTAGCTGTTGCAGTATAAGCATTAGAAGTTACCCCTTGAATTTCATTACCATCTTTAAACCATTTATTGACTGGAGAGGAAGTGTGTAAGGTCACAGCATCCCCTTGACAAGCCGATGTGGATTTTGCTGCTTTAATGACTGGAATACTTGGTGTAGCATTAGCAGTTACCACAATTGGGTTGCTAACATCACTAGCACAATTTGTAAGTGTAGTTACCACCGTATAGGCCCCTGTATCAGTTGCTGTGTACGTTTGATTTGTTGCTCCAGTAATTAGTTTTCCATCTTTGTACCATTGGTTTCCAGAGGCAGCACTACTGGTTAGTAACACAGACCCAGGAGCACAGAAAGACGTAGGGCTACTAGCTGAAATAGTTGGTTGCGCTGGTTTGGCGGTAACGGTGATATTTTGGGTTACTTTAGTTGAGCAACCATTAGAATTTGTAAAGGTGTAATTGATAGCAATCGTACCCGCATTAACGCCTGTGACTACTCCGTTACCATCCACAGTTGCAATACCATTATTGTCAGAAGACCATACCCCATTTGGAGTTGCATTGGTTAATTGTAGGGTTGACATTGCACACACTATTGTGGGACCAACAATTGGATTCACAGTAGGAGTTGGATTAGCGGTTACCGTTACGGGATCACTTATATCACTAGTACAATTATTTAATGTGGTTACTACAGTATACGCACCAGTTAGTGCTGCGCTATAGGTTTGATTAGTTGCCCCAGAAATAATTGCCCCATTTTGGTACCATTGGTTCCCAGTAGGATAACTACTGGTAAGTGTCACAGTACTAGGAGCGCAGAAAGTTGTAGGCCCACCAGCTAAAATAGTTGGTTTAGTTGGTTTAGCAGTAACGGTAATGTTTTGACTTACAACAGTTGTACAACCGCTAGAGTTTGCGACAGTATAGTTGATAGCAATCGTTCCGGGATTTACCCCTGTAACTACTCCGTTACTATCCACTGTTGCAATACCAGTATTATCAGAAGACCATACTCCATTTGGAGTTGTATTGGTTAATTGTAGGGATGACATTGCGCATACAGTTGTAGCTCCTACAATAGGGTTTACCACAGGATAAGGATTAATAGTAACTACAATAGGAGTACTCAATCCGCTGATACATCCCGAAGGATTGACAGCTTCAACGGTATAGGAACCGCTAGCTGTGGCGGTATAAGAATTAGAAGTTACCCCTAGAATTTCATTACCATCTTTAAACCATTTATTGACTGGAGAGGAGGTGCGTAAGGTCACGGTATCACTTCCACAAGCCGTTGTTGATTTAGCTGCTTTTATAATTGGAATACTTGGCGTAGCATTAGCGGTTACCACAATTGGGTCACTTGTTTCGCTATCACAATTTGTACTGGTGGTTACCACAGTATATGCACCGGTATCCGTTGCACTATAGGTTTGAGCTGTTGCACCAGAAATAGCAGTACTATCTTTGTACCATTGGTTTCCTGAGGCAGCACTACTGGTTAGTAATACAGACCCCGGAGCACAGAAAGCCGTAGGGCCGCTAGCTGAAATAGTGGGTTTGGTCGGTAAAGCAGTAACAGTAATGGTGCCGGTTGCGTTTAACGAGCTACACCCTCCAGTTAAAGGAATACTGTAGTTGAAAACACCACTTGTAGTGGGAGTACCGGAAATTGTTACCGTATCGTTGTTCCAAAAAGCACTTACTCCAGCTGGTATCCCAGATGCTACTCCAATGCCAGTGGCGCCTGTTGTAGTATGAGTTATCGCATTTAAAGGACTATTGATACACAAGGTAGGACTACTCGAAGCTGTACCCACCGTATTGTTTGGGCTTACAGTAACTTCTTTGGTAACAATTGTAGTACAGCCACTAGAATTTGCTACCGTATATTTAATAGTTACTTTGCCTGGGCTAACCCCAGTAACTAGACCGTTTGCATCAACCGTTGCAATAGTCGCATCATCGCTTGACCAAATCCCATTGGCTGTTGTATTAGATAATTGTAGGGTAGCCGTAATACAAACATTAGCACTTCCTGGATCTGTAATGGTGGGTACTGTAGGCAAAGGATCTACTCCTAAAAAAGTAAAATAAAAAACACCATTGAGACCTTGCTGAGGTGTGGTAAAAGTTAATTCATCTTTATTTACATCTAATGTAACATTATATATTCTTACACGATTATTTACACCACTTTGACTTACTGTAAAATCATCATTGGCTACTTTCGTTATCATTTTGAAATCATGTACCCCTCCCGGTAAATTAATCCCTAATTTGGATAATTTTAAAGTAAAGGATACTATAGTCCCAGTTATTTCACATTTCCACACTCTATTTAATCGTACAGCACAAGCAGTTGCAGCCGGCATATTGAATGTGCCTGGTGGAGGTAAATTTGCTGTAGTAGTAGTCAAAGGAGCATTATTATGACCAATGACTATGAAATGCTTGTCCGCTAAAGTTGGATATTCCAAAATAATATTTCCCTTGCCAGATATGGGTGTACCATCTCCAAGACCTGAGTTGATGCTGTTTGATTTTCTCTGAGAAAGACCACTACCTGAATCTTTTCCAACACCAAAAATATCATACTTATAGACTGCATCTGCGGGATAAATAATTGTACCATCAGAAGCATAGTAATTAACAGTACTGACATTGTTTCCTAAAGAGATTGCGTATTTTAATGCTAAATAGGAGGAAACTTTGAGTCGATCCGTAGGATTTAGAGCGGTAGGATAAGTGATAATTTCAGCTACTTCTCCTCTAAAATGCTTCCATCCATCAATAGGGTTGGTACCTGCATTGTTTGTTCCTCCTATTCTTGGAGTAAAAGTGATACTAGAAAAATCAGCCCCTACCCCATCTGTTATGGATTGTTGATCTCCATTATAATAACCATTGGCTTTAGATGGGGCACTGGCGCTAACATCAAAATCAACCAATCCATACTTAGAGGATAATTCAGAATTCGTAAAATGACTATATTGCTGGTAAACACCATTTCCTACCCAAGCATCATTACTATTCACCCCTCCAAATAATGCAATTCCATAGACAGATCCAGGGGTAATAGAACCTAGAACGGTACCACCTTCTGTAGTATTCTGTTTTTTATAGACAGCAAATGCTTCAATAACAGTAATGTTATCACTACCGTCCAATCGATTCGATGGGTTTGATCCTATCGCATCGGTATTATTAAATGAAACCGATGGGTTAAAATTAATAGCATTGTTTGCAAAACCAATTGTACCTGAATTTGTAAACGTATTTATATTTGTTTGATCTACCCAATTGGTCAAATTTGCGCCACTATTGGTCACCCCTTCGTTGGCTTTTAACCAAAGACTGGCACCCAATACACCCGGGCCTGTTGGAATAAGTACTTTTGAGAGGATAGTAAACACAGCATTATCTGGTAAAGTAACAGCATTGAAGGTTACAACATTATTCGCGAAAGAATTGGCATCTATGCTTACTGTACTATTTGAAAAATCACCATCACCATCCGTATCGATTAGTAATTTAAAATCACTGCTAGTTGTGCCGGAAAGGGCAAGACCAAGAGTGTTAAAGGTTAATGAAATAGTGCCAACACCGCCAGTACTTTTCACTTTCCACTCTCTAATTAATCGTTTAGAGTCCTTAAAAGCGGTTGGCAAATCGGTGCGTTGTTCCGTTAAAGCGCCATTATCATGACCCACCAATAAAAAATCAGTATCGTCTAATGAGGAAGGATTATTCATTACAATATTCCCTTTTCCTGATTGCCCTGCACCATTACCACTACCCGAATTGATACTATTACTGCTCGTTTGATTCAAACCAGTACTAGTATCTTTCCCAATCCCAAAAATATCGTATTTGAATGTAGCATTAGCCGCCCAAATCTCGGCATAAGATGAACTTCTGTAAGATAAGGCATTGGTATTGTTACCAAGACTAATACCGTATTTTAAAGCCAAATAGGAGGTTAGTTTTTCTCTCTCTTGAGGGGTTATAGCTGTTTGAAACGTTATGATTTCGGCTATTTGTCCATTAAAAGCACCCCATCTTGAATCATTTGTGCCCCTTATAATTGGAGTAAAATCAATGGAAGTAAAATCCACACCTGTTGAATTAATGGGACTGATAGGTACCCCATTTATAGAGACTTGTGAAGTAGTTGTGGAATAATCTATTTGACTGATTGAAAATGTTGAAGTAGTAGGATTTATATAATTTTGAGACCCAACATTTGATGAATGGTAAGTCTTCGTATCTCCATTATTTCCGCCAAATACTACTTTATTACTACTTGCAGTTGGATCGCCCATAAGGGTACCTCCAGCTGTTTGAGAATACACCACTATGGCTTCTTGAACAGAAAGAGGCTGATTACCCGTTATATTGTTTGTTGGAATAGTTCCTGCAGGAGTAGTATTGCTTATAGAAACCGTAGGATTAAAGTTAAGCGCATTAGTGTTATACCCGATTGTTCCATTAATATTATAAATATTTGGAGAGACCTGATCTAGCCAATATCTTAAATTTGCTCCGTTTGCATTTGCTCCTGCATCGGCTCTAAGCCATAGTTTAGAATTGGCAACTCCTCCAGGATTTGATGGGGTTCTAAAATCAAGAAATAGGTTGTAGGGGACTGCTTCTCCATCGGGTTGGTATATCCTAAAACGTATTGGGGTATTCGTTTTTAAATCTTGACTACCAGGATTATCTGAAACTACGATATACCCTGAACCTTTCAGAATTCCTGCTCCAACACTTGTATAATCTGGCTGTACTATTGTAAAAGGTGCACAATAGTCTTGTGGTCCAGCGGTAAATTCGGTATATTCAAATTGCCATTCAAAATCTTTTCCTAACCCATCTATAGTAAAATAGACAATACCGGGAACTTTTGGCGTAAACACCCAGAAATCGGATTCACTTCCAGTATCACTTGTACCTGTATATAATCCAGGGCCTGGTATTACAGTAACAGTATTACAATCATTATTGGGTTCTATTTCAGTACCTGTTGAAGAAGGTGTGGTAGGAACCCCAGTACCCGTTAAGGGGTCCGAAGAGTTGGTAAATGATATGGTATAATTAATATCTCCTCCAGCGGTACCACCTGTTGTGTTATTGATTTCCAAAACAATATAGAGTAATTTCCCTTGTGATGAAGCTTCTGGCCAATTAAATGGAGTTGGATTTCGGCTATTTAAAGCTGCACTCGTCCTAAAGGAACAGGGATTAGTATTTCCAGCAGGAAATCCATCTTCAACAACATAATAGGTTCCACCTACTACACCACCAGATTGATCAGTCAAATTAATTGTCATACTCCCCGAAGCTGTTGAAATGGGAATAATCCAAAAATCGGATTCGTTTCCTGTAATCGTTCCCGAATAGGAAGTTGTTGTTCCTTTATCAATAAAATTTTTGATTGCCACGGCTTGCTGGCAATTGTTGTTTGGTTCAACTTCAGTTACTTGTGAAAAGGAAAAAGCGTAACATAGGGTAAGTAGTGTAACTAATAGATATTGTTTTTTCATAATCAATAAAGTATTATTTAATATGATTTCAAAAAAATTGACAAGGGGAAAGAGAAATGAATTATTAAATAAATAATAGTAAAAACTCTTTTAAAGTGAAATTTTTCATAATTATTTAAAAAACACACCAACATAATTTTATAGTTTATGTTAATAGATTGCCAAACTTTTTTAAAGGTAAAAAAAATAATAATACAAAAACTACAGAGAGTTTGTAATTTGCTGATTTTTAATGGTAAGTGGTTTTATAAAAAAGGAATTGGATAGCCTTTATTCAGAAAGTCATTTTTTTGAGAACAAGAGATTATAAAACGAATCTTAATATAATGAAATACAATTTTATTAAAAAAATTTTTACTCTTTGTGATAACCTATTCCTTTTTTATATAATTTTAGTATGTAAATCAATAAAAATAAAATAGATATGAAAACAAATTTAAAACGTATTGTAATGGTATTATTAGTGCTAGTACCTATGATTGCTATTTCTCAAGTAACGACAAAGAAAGTGGTTTTTCCAAGAGGGAAATCAGGAACCACAATAAAAGGGGTTTGTAAAGGTGAACAAACCATAGAATACATTTTGAGCTTAGGGCCTAATCAAGCATTGGCGGTAGATATGAAAACGAATGTGAATGCTTGCTATTTTAATTTAATTGCACCTAACGGAGATTTTTTATTAGCAGGTGAAAGAGAAGACTTAAAGAAATTTAAGGCAACGGTTACTGCACCAGGCGATTATAAAATTCAAGTATACAATATGAGAAGTGTTGCCAGGAAAGGAACCCCATCATCCTACACGTTGACTATTAGTGCAAAATAATTTTTAAAATAAACTTTAAAATTTTATTATGAAAACATTCAAAAAAATCATTCATTTTCTTTTTGTAATAGGTGTTCCTTTTGTAGGATTTTCACAAATTACCACTAAGAAAGTTACTTTTCCAACGGGAAAGAGTAGTACCACTATAAATGCTGCCATTAAGGGAGATCAAACCATTGATTATGTGGTTACTGCCAATGCAGGTCAGGTGTTAAATGTAAAGTTAACCACCAAAAGCACCTCTTTGTATTTTAATGTTTTGCCACCTGGTTCTAATGATGAAGCTATTTTTATTGGAAGTAATGAGGGCAATTCATTCGGCAGAACTTTAAACACATCAGGTTCTTATAAAATAAGAGTCTATCTATACCGAAGTGCAGCACGAAAAGGAGTATCGGCTAATTATTCTCTTTCGATAAGTGCAAAAGGAGGGGCTTCAACTAGTAGTTCGGATGCTAAAGTTTCTGGAACTAATTATAATGCTACTGGAAATTTGCGTGCAGCTACAGGAGGCAATAGTACATCAGCAACGTTTGGAGTTATTCGATCAAGTGGTGGAAAAGCGGAAGTTCATACTAAAATTTCAGGAGGTTTGAGTAGGGTATTTGTTTTTTCTCAAGGAGAATGGTCTTGTAAATCCGAAAACTGTAAATTGACCTTTGCAAAAATAGGAGCTGATGAATGGGAATTAATAGTGAATGATTATGAAAAATATTATATCCCGGATGCTGTAATCTACGGAGGATAAAAAAAGAGAGGGCAAATTAATTGCCCTCTCTTTTTTTGTTTTTTTTAAAATTTATCAACTTAAAATTTCATTATGCAAAATAGCACTATAAAATCATATTTAGATTGGGCCACAATAGGCAGAAAATCAATACTATTATACATCATTGGTTTTATATTAGTAATTTTCATAAGTTTAATTTTGGGTCAAATGTTTTTTATTGTTGGAGAAATAATTATGCCTTTTAATTCTCCTGGATTGAAAATTTTTAAATTTACTTTTTTTAGTTTTATTTTTTCATTTATTAGTATACCACTACTTATAGGATTACTTCATAAACGACCTTGGTGGAGTATCGCTATGCCAGAAAAAAAAATTGAGTTCAAAAAATTTTTTATTGGATTTTGTTTAGTACTAAGCATTAATATTATTTTTAATGCCATTGGTTATTTTTATGATCCTTCACAATACATTTATTCGGGATGTAATACTTACGAGTGGTTTTCCTTATTTTTATTGGCTTTTTTAGCTTTTTTCATTCAAGCAGCCACCGAAGAAATGGTGTATAGAGGTTACATTTCTCAATTTATATACAGAATCACCAAAAATCCCTTACTAGTTGTATTGGTATCATCAATAATTTTTTCCTTACCACATTTTGGCAATATTACTGGAGCCAACGGTATATATGCAGTATTGCCCTATATTGAAATGGGAGTTATGTTTGGCTGGCTAGCTTATAGATCCGGAAGTTTATGGATGAGTATAGGAGCACACATGGCAAATAATTGGTTTATAACAATGTTTGTGGGTAGTAATTTAGAAAAGATTCACAAATTATCTTTGTTTACAAAAATCAGCGAGACAAGTAGCCCAGAATCACAGTCAATTTCTTCCTTTATTTATGCGCTTTTGGTTATAGTAGTAGCAGAAATAATAATGAAAATTACTAAAACGAGAGTAACGGATAAAAAGGAACAATTAATAGATTAAATTTTACCTCCATTTATTGCAAATATTAAAATCCAATATATTAGCATAAATATCGTTGAAATGATCATTCCTAGTATCACTGAAAGAGAGGATTTTGTTATTATACCCAACTTGCTATAAAGTGTTTTATCATTAAAAAATTGATAAATGAACCAAAAGGAATAGACAAAAACACCTATTTGTACCAATTCATTTATCACTTTTAAAAAAGTTAAGTTATTAGTTATAAAAGAAAAAACGGATACTATTTTGGTCAAAATCAATAAGGCCGAAGCTTTGTATATATTTAAAATTAAATGTTCTGAAAAGTTGAATTTACTTTTCTTGAAAAACAAAAAGGTAAAAACAGCAACAATAGGAATGGTTATAGCTATGTAGGTTTTGGGATTGTCACGCACAAAATTGAAATAATTGGCGAGTAATTTTTTCCCTTCAACGTCTTCTGTAGTTATATCAGCTTGAGAAAAATGAGAATATTGGTCTATAAAAATGCCAATTCCAGATAGTAGCAAGAACAAACTCATATAATTCATATGATTGACTCTTTTTCCTAATAAATATTCTCGAATAGAGTGTCCAGGTCTTGTAAATAATTCTTTTATTGTATAAAATGCAGGATTTTTTAAAAAAGAATAATATTTACTTGCAATATCATTTTGAAAAATATGCTTAAATGAAAAACGAGAAGTACTTGTTTTTTGGCCACAATTATAACAAAATGAACCTGTGGCTTCGGAATTACAGTTTAAACAATTCATAGGCAATTGGTTTGGCTTAAAATTATTTTTTTCTTAAATAGTGATATAGTGAAATCAAAATAAAAAAAAATAAAACAGGGTAAATAAAGATAAGATCAACTCTTAATACTGGCGTTTCTTCGGATTGAGCCCATATTTGTACTATAATTTCCCAAATGACATATAGCACAAGCAAGGAAATTGTAATCTTTTGTACTAGAGTTAGTTTCATACTATTTTTACTAGTAAAGTACTGTAAAAAAATATAAAAAAGCAAGCATAAAAAAACCAAACCCTTTATCTATTGAAGTAAAGGGTTTGGTCTTTTTATTTTTAATTTTGAAAAGTTTATTCTTTTGTCTCTTCTTCTTTTTTCGAATTAGCAGGTTGGTCGTCTTTGGCTGCGTTTTTGAATTCTTTAATTCCGCTTCCTAAACCTTTCATTAATTCTGGAATTTTTTTACCTCCAAAAAGTAATAAAACAACTGCTAGTATAACTAGGATTTCTGTAACTCCAAATCTTCCCATGATTGTATTTTTTATTGCCGAAGCAAATTTGTACTAATTAATGCTGCAAATGTATACAGAATTCCTTAATCTGTTTTGTTTTTGCAAGAATTATTTATTCGTCTTAGCGTTAAATATATGATAAATTTGAGTTTATATGGTAATAATTACGGCTAAGGGCCTTTAAGCTAACAAGCATTAATCGTTATATTTGCCCAAATAAAAAGGAATTATGTTTAAAAATCGTTTGTTACCGAATCATCTGAAGAGAGTAGTATTCATGAAAAAACGGTTGATTCTAATCAATGAAGAAACCTTTGAGGAGTTATTTTCGTTCAAATTGAGTCTTTTGAATGTATTTGTTGCGGGTACTTTGGGTGCTATTTTTTTAATCACAAGCACTACATTACTAATCGCTTTTACTCCGTTACGGGAGTACATTCCGGGATATTCATCTTCTCAGCTTAAAAAAGAAGCTACGATTTTGGCATTAAAAGCCGATTCGTTGAGTCAGGCTTTGGAGAAAAACGAGGCCTATCTCAAGGGTATTCAAAAAGTTTTAACAGGCAAATTAGAACATGTGGCTTTTAATAAAGATTCGATTTTAGCTCAAACTCAATCAACAATTTCTCCTGAAGCCCTCAAAGCTTCGGAAGAAGAATTAAGTTTAAGAAAAGAAGTCGCCAAAGAAGAAAAAAGAGGCACTACTAAGGGTTCATTTAGCAAAAAATAACAATAAGCATCATCTAAAACGTTGCGTTTTAAACAAAAAATAAATGTCAATAAAAGCAATTGCAGCAAAATTATTTGCTAAAAAAATAGTCCGAAAGACACAAGAATGGGCACAGCATCCTGTTGCCACTCAAGAGGCTGTTTTTAAAAAATTGATAAAAGAAGCCAAAAACACTCAATTTGGGAAGGACCATCATTTTGAGAAAATACAATCGTATGCCGATTTTGTTCAAAATGTTCCTATCAGAGATTACGAAGGATTAAAATCGTATGTAGACTGTGTGGTGAATGGAGAAGAAAATGTACTTTGGAAAGGCAAACCACTTTATTTTGCCAAAACCTCGGGAACCACATCGGGTGCAAAGTACATTCCGTTAACCAAAGAGTCGATGCCGACACATATTCAAGCCTCTCGAAACGCCATTTTTCATTACATTCATGAAACTGGCAATGCTGATTTTGTAGATGGAAAAATGATTTTCTTGCAAGGAAGTCCAATTTTAACCGAGAAAAACGGTATCAAATTAGGGAGATTATCGGGCATAGCTGCTCATTTTGTTCCAGGCTATTTGCAAAAAAACAGAATGCCTTCTTGGGAAACCAACTGTATTGAAGATTGGGAAACCAAAGTCAATGCTATTGTGGAAGAGACCATAAAAGAAGACATGCGGGTGATTTCTGGAATTCCGTCTTGGGTACAAATGTATTTCGAAAAATTGCAACAAAAGGCGCAAAAGCCAGTTGGGGAATTGTTCAAAAACTTCAATTTATTCATTTATGGAGGTGTTAATTTTGAACCGTATCGCGCCAAATTCGAGAATTTAATTGGTCGAAAAGTAGATAGCATCGAACTTTTTCCTGCTTCTGAAGGCTTTTTTGCCTACCAAGATTCTCAAAAAGAGAAAGGAATGTTGTTGCTTTTGAATTCAGGAATTTTTTATGAGTTCATCAAAAGTGATGCCTTTTTTACCGAGAATCCAAAGCGTTACACCATAGGCGAAGTCGAATTGGGTGTCAATTATGTATTGATTATTTCGACCAATGCGGGACTTTGGGGCTACAATATTGGTGATACAGTACAGTTTACTTCATTGAAACCTTATCGCGTTATTGTTTCGGGTAGAATCAAACATTACATTTCTGCTTTTGGGGAACATGTGATTGGCAAAGAAGTAGAAAGTGCGTTGCAAGAAGCGATTCAAGGCACTAACATTCGCATCAATGAATTTACGGTGGCTCCGCAAATCACACCAAAAGAAGGATTACCTTATCACGAATGGTTTATTGAATTTGAAAACGAACCAGAGGATGAGGTTGCTTTTGTCGAAGCTATTGACCAAGCGATGCGCAAGCAAAATATCTATTATGACGATTTGATTGTTGGCAACGTTTTGCGAAAAGTAGTCATCACCAAAGTCGCCAAAAACGGTTTCCAAGACTATATGAAATCCATCGGGAAATTGGGTGGGCAAAATAAAATTCCGAGATTGAGTAATGATCGAAAAATTGCTGCCTTTTTTGAAAATAAAAATTAGAATGAGAAATAAGTATTGGTTTTGGATGCTGCTTTTTGCATTTCAATTTAGTTTTTCGCAATTAAAAGGTGTTGTCAAAGATAGTATTTCAGGTCAGCCCATTCCTTATGTAAATATTTGGGTGGAGAATGAAAACATTGGAACCACCTCAGAACTAGATGGCACTTTTACTATCAATGCAACGTCGGATAAAGTATTGGTTTTTTCGGCTTTGGGATTTGCATCCAAAAAGATAAAAGCAGATAAAATTGAAAGTGTTGTTCTCAAAAATGAAGCCATTGCATTGCATGAGGTAATCATTGCACCTCCAAAACACGATTCCGAAATTGTAATTGGAAATTATAATAAGGGATCGATTAATCATTATTTCGCCTGCGGTACTTCTCCTTTTATTGTGGCTAAATTTTTTCCATTTACCAAAGAAATGGAACAGCATTCTTTTCTAAAAAGTTTACTTGTCTTAACAAAAGCGGAAAAAGAAAACGCCAAGTTTGTATTGCGTTTCTTTGAGGTTAATCCAGATGGAAGTCCTGGAAATGATTTGACCGCTCAAAATATTGTAGTTCCTATTAAAAAAGGAAAAAAGAATACTTCAATTGATTTAGAATCTTACAAAATAAAAGTACCTACAAACGGTTTTTTCGTTGCTGTTGAGTGGTTGATCATCGAAGACAATCGTTATGAGTATCAATTTACAAAGGTCAACGAAGGTTCTAAAAAATTTGATGGGATAGGTTTCGATCCTAGAGTAGGGATAATTCCTAGTGAGGAAACATCAACTTGGGAATATTACAAAGGAAAATGGCGAAATAATAATTTTAAAAATTCTCAGACTGAATCAGCTCGTTACAAAGACAAATATTTAGAATTAGCGATGAAATTAACGTTAACCAACTAAAAAAAACTTTTACTTACCTTTGAAAAGTGATAAAAAGCAAAGAAGATGAATACAACCAAACATATATCAAGATCTAGAGCGCAAGAATCTTCTGCGGCTATAGAAAAAATGTACATTACGATGCGCCATTTATTCAACCGTGGGTTTTATAAACCAATGGGAATTTCGGGAGATACCTTACGGGAAGCTTTATTGGCTTTACGCCCAGAAATTTATGGTTCTATTGCCGATGAAAAAGTAGAATTGAATGGTTTATTATACGTTATCGAACGACTTCCAGTAGGGATTGAAGAATGTCGATTTATTAATCTTACTTCGGATGAAGGGTATTCTAAATCGCATTTTCAAGCTATTGTTCCGCCAAAGCGAAGAAGAAATTGTTACCGAATTGACGAAGAGCAAATGAATGTTGAAATCACTCGCGGACGTTCCGATATTTATGATATTTTGACGCATCTGACCTTCATTTTTATCGAATCTCATAAAATCAAAGACCGCGTTTTACTTGATGATACTGGCGAAGTTTCTAGAGATTGGTTAAAGCTAGAAGTAGCTGTAAACCAAACGAATAAGTTAACACAAATCGAAAAAGAAAAAGCGATTTCGCATGCGTCTAATATTTTAGGAAGAACTTTTGAAGAAGTATTAGACATTTATGATGCTTTTGGTTCAGAGAATGCACCTGATCGTTTTCTGCATGTGATCTATTGGTTAGGAAAATTAGCCATCGAGGAAGTGGTAGACAACAATAAAAGAACCATCACGTTTAGCCCTATTTTGAGAGAACGTTTGGGACACCATATTCATGGCGAAGTTTGGGCGAATAATATCAAAGAAGTTTTACAATCCAAAAACTTATTAGACCGACCTATTCACGTAATCAGTGCGAATATGCACAGTGTGATGAATTCTATTTTTGCCACATCACTACTCAAATCGAAGTTTAAGGATCAATCTGATTTTGTGATTTATGAAGAATTGAGTAAATCAGGCGCCAAAGAATTACGTAAGCAAGTAGAAACCGTGGCCGAGAAAAACGGAATGGTTTTTTTACCTGATACTTCAGGAACCAATATTGATGTGCAATTGTTTGATACCGCCAAAATTGATTGGTCCAAAACCGCTTTTCCAAAGGCAAAATTAGGAGACAAAGCGCCTGTTTTGATCGTTATGGATTATGCTTTTGGGGAACAAGCCTATGAAACCATTGATGAATTATTAAAACCCTACAAAAAAGAGACCTTGCTTAATGTACAGTCGGTTTCTATTATGGGAAAAGCTGGAATTCTCGAAGGAGGCAAAGGCGATATTATGATTCCAAATGCCCATATCAACGAAGGAACAGCCGATAATTATTTCTTTGAAAATGAATTGACCGCTGAGATGCTCGAAGGTAATGACATCGCTGTTTTTGCAGGACCAATGGTTACCGTTTTGGGAACATCGCTTCAAAATAGAGATTTATTGAAGTTTTTCCACGAATCGACTTGGGGAGTAATAGGTCTAGAAATGGAAGGGTCTTATTACCAAAAAGCAATACAATCGGCCTCTAAAATCAGAAAGAGTGTACCAAAAGACATCAAAGTGCGTTATGCTTACTACGCTTCGGATAATCCGTTAGAAACAGGAAGTACATTGGCTTCAGGAGGTTTAGGAACTACTGGCGTAAAACCAACGTATTTGATTACGATTAAAATTTTAGAACAAATTTTGAATACGCTATAAATAAAAAATGAATACACAAGCCCCAAACAATCAAGGAGAACAAGAAATTGATTTAGTACAGATTTCGAAAAAAATAAGTGCATTTTTTGATGGGATAAGCACTTCTATTTTTAGAGGAATTCAGTTTTTTATCCATAATCTGAAAGTCATTTCATTATTAGTTGTTATTGGATTTGGTGTGGGTTTATTTTTTGATAAGACACAAAAACAGTTTAATAATGAAATAATCGTAAAGCCAAATTTTGAAAGTGTGGATTATTTGTATTCAAAAATTGATTTGATTCAATCAAAAATACAAACTAACGATACTGCATTTTTTAAGGCTATTGGCATACCAAATAGTCCAAAAATTACTAAAATCTCGATTGAACCTATTATTGATGTTTTTAAGTTCGTTAACAATAATGAACAAAATTTAGAAGTATTAAAGTTAATAACTGCTAATAGCGATTTAAAATCTATTGTTAATGAAAAAACAACTGTAAAAAATTATCCATTTTATAGTATCGTTTTTACTACGAATGGGGTCTTAAAGGATGAACAAACAGTAAAAGCATTATTAAATTATTTCAATACTAGTCCATACTATTCTAAAATTCAAAAAAGACAATTAGCTAACATTGCGCAAAGAATTAAAGAAAACAATCAATTAGTTACTCAAATTGATGCTGTTTTGAATAATTTTTCAAATGCTCAATCTACGGGTTATCAAAAAAGTGATAAACTAGTATATTATAATGAAAACACGCAATTGAATGATATTATTAAAACCAAAGACGGACTATTGAGGGAGAATGCTAATCTTAAATTAGAATTAATTATAGCAGATAAAATTGTAAAAGAGAATTCGGTTGTAATTAACATTTTGAAAAAAGAAGCTATTGAAGGCAAGCTTAAATTTATTTTGCCAATATTGTTTATCCTTATTTATCTTTTGACCTATCATTTTAAAAAGTTCTATCAAAGACATTCTGAAATTGAAAAAATTAATAAACCCCAATCATAATAAATAAAATGAATTCAAAATTGTGTTATCTCTATTTCGTATTGTTTTTGACCTTGGCTTCTTGTAATCAAAAAGAAGAATCAGCGACAATTTCCAAGGACAATTTTACTGTGACTATAGAAGGTGTTTTTGGAAAAAATGACAAACTACAGGTTTTTTATCTCACCAAAGATTCAGAGTGGAATGATGAAAATTCTGTTGTTATGCCAGTTTATGCTTCCTCTGAAATGCAAAAGATAGAAGTTGCTCTTCCTGAAAAAGTTTCTCCAATAAATATTAGAGTTGATGTTGGTGAAAACAAGTTTCAGTCCAATATAACGATTAAGAACATTTCGGTTCTTTACAAAACGAAAACTATAGAAGGTAATAATGGTAATTTTACGGATTACTTTTATCCTAATGAGTTTATTTCTTGGGATCCTGAATATTATGGATACAAACTTAATTCAATAGGAAACGCATACGACCCTTTCTTTATGGGGAATGACCTGTTAATTAGTAAATTGGAGCAAATAAATACTCCACCAAAAGAGTAACTATTTAATAGAATTTTATTAATCTTATTTGTAGCGTAAAATCAAGATGCTTTTTAATTTCAAAATAAGCTATACTAATGAAAAAATTAGAGAGTATCTTTTTTTACTAGCTACTATACTTTTAATTTTTATACCCAAGGGAGGATTTAAACTTGCAGGTGTTCCAATTACTTGGGGTTATTTGTATTTAGGGTTTCTGTTTTTGCTTTCGCTTTTAATTATTTTAGACAAGAAAAAGTTCTTAGTTTCTTCTAATCATTTTTTGAGTTATTTAGCGACTCTTCCTTTTGTTTTATATTTTTCAATTAACTTGTTTTTTAGAGGTTATGATGGGACCTTAGGAAATTTAATTGCTTTTTATGTCAGTTTTGGGTTTATTCCCTTATGTTTTTTATTGTTAAGTCCATTCATAAAGAAAATTAATCCTTCCTATTTAGATACTTTGATAAGTAAAGCTGTTTTTTGGGTGTCTTTTTATGGTATTCTTTTATTCCTTTTTAAGCAACTTACGGGTCACTATATTGAGATTCCATATATCACAGTCAACTCAGGCGATTTAGGTACTTTAGAAGATAAGTATAATATGAGAGGATCATTGTATAAGTTAATTTCTACTTATAATAATGGAAATATTTTTGGAGTTTGTATGTTATTATTATTTCCAATTTTCCACAAGCAAAATCAATCAAAAATAAAATTAGCTATAGTTGTTTTGGCTTTGTTATTGACGCTTTCTAGAACGGTTTGGTTAGGGTTACTTTTTTATTTTATTCTAATTTATCGTGATAGAATTTATAAGCTGATTAAGATTTATGCGCTCTTAGGTATTATTTTTTTATTCTTCGCTACGTTGTTAATGGATCGTTTTTTTCAATACCATTCTTTCTCTGGATTTGTTTTGGATTCTAATTTGGGAGGGAGAATTAATCAAATAAGGCAGTTTACAGGCTTAAGTTTCTTTGGAAGTCAAACTTTTGATTTTATTGAAGAAATTGTTTATCTATCTATTTTTAAACAACTTGGGATTGTAGGTTTATTATTATTTTGTATTTCTTTTTTTTTACCAATTTATTTGGCTTTAACTACAAAAGGGAATAATCATACCTATCTTCTAGGAAGTATTACTTATCTATTTGTTTGTTTTAGTGACGGTTGTATGCTGTATATTCCCACTTTAGTTTTTTTCTATTTTGTGAATACTATGATTTTTATGCCTAAAAATACTGCCTAAAAACAAAAGGTCACAAACAAAATATATATAGATACCGTATTGTCTAACCAAAATATTTTCTGTAATAAATGAAATTACAAACAACACAGTTATTGAAAAATAAAGATATTGTTGCTGTCGTAGTGTTTCTTTTATTTTAATGAATAATGAAGAAAAAAAGGCAATAAATAAACTTAAACCACCTTTTAGTAAAAAATCTAAATATTGATTGTGGGAGTTTATTTTAAATTTTTTTAATTCAAAGTTATCAATAGGCTCATAACATTGATTTAATTTTTCTTGAATTAAACTATAATCCATTCCTAAGAAATGAGACTCACAAATTAATTTCCAACTGCATGACCAACTAGCATAACGAGTTGAATTTGTATAAGAATCAGTGCTAAAAAAACGAAAGGCATCAATATATCTTTGAGAAAATAAAACAACCAATATAATACTGCATCCAATGGCAATTTTGATTGAAAAAGGAATAGCATTTTTTTGTTTTTTAACAATTAGAATAAGAAGAAAAGAAACGAGTACTAATCCTAAAATAATATTCCGAGAATTGTAAATGATTAATCCAGAAAGTAAAGATGCAAACATACATATAAGGGCAAACTTTAAAAGAGTTGAATATTTTTTATAACCCAAACTATAATCTACTAAAAATAAAAGGGCAATTCCAATCCAAAGACACATATAGGTGCCGTGAATTTTGCTGTGCATTTCAAGATTGTATCTTGCCAAATACCAATCGAAATGATGATTAGGAATGTCAATGGCATAAAAACCAAGAAAGTATAAGCATAGTAAGCTTATGGAGACACAATACGCAAATTGAATCCTCTGTTTGTTTTTTATAAATGCATCTATTTCATACAAATAGCAACTGAATAGAGGAGCAAGGAACAGCAAAAAACTTTCTCCTATAAGTTTTAATGAAGGACTATTAAAATAAAGCAAATAGTAGAAGGTCGCAATAGCAAACGAACCTATAAAAGGAGCATTTTTATAAGTACACTTAAAATCACGAAACTTTACTACAGACAATAGAAGCAAACTCATTAGAATCATAAGTAGTGATTGAATTGCTTCTAAATAATAAAAAAAGGAAGATAGTATAAGTAAGTATAGCAAAGGGACTAGTAAAGGTTTGGCTGTTAGTTTCATTTGATCTAGTCTATTTGAGGTTTAAAAAAATTCAACTTTTTATCGTGAATTATTGAAAAATTAAGATAAAGAGTTATAAATACTTCTGTCAGAATCAACGCAATTATAATTCCATATACAGCAAAAAAATAGCACAGCACAGTAGCTAAAAGAATATTAAGAAGTAAGCCAAATAAATGGGAGTAAAAATAGCTGTTTTTCTTATGATGGAGAATCAAACTTATATAGGCAGATTGATTCAAGGCTGCAATCAAGGGTAATGGAGCAAGCATGATTAAGTATTTGCTAGATTCTGCCGTTGCGGTGTAACTAAAAATTTGAATAAGTTGCGAAGGAATAAAAAGTATGAATATGGTGCCCAAACCATAGATAACCAAGTAAAAAATAAAAATGAATTTTAGAAACCTGTTAAGTCGTGTAGTATTAGCAATACCAATGGAACAAGCTTTATAGTAGACCCCCTGAAATAAAACACTTATTGATTGTTTGCAAAGCATAATTATTTTTTCTGCAACATTGTAAATTCCCACTGTTGCATTGTCTAAAAACAAGCCAAGGATTAATGTACTTGAATTGAGTAAAGCACAAATCGTTACATTTGTCAGGAATAATTTAAAACCTAGCTTTAGTTCATTATATACCTCAGATAAGTTCGAAACTTTATAACGAAAGCGACATTTAATAATCAAATATAAGGTTGATAAAAGAAATAGTAAGATGTCCGTTATTCCTAAATAATAGAAAACATATTGGTAATCTTCTTGTTTACTTAAGGTTACAATAATTAATACAATACAAGTAATTTTAACTACTGTATTAATTATAAAATAAATGTTTACTTTATTCATGCCAATAAAGAAACAAAGATTGTTTTGTGATCTGGAAAACAAGAAAATCAAGAGTGATAATGAAAATACGATTTGGTTTTTCAAATCTTCAAAAAAGAAAACAAATGCTCCTAAAAATAAAAGTGTTGGGATAAAAATATAAACTTTTGTAGTAATGACTTTAGAAATATACTGATTTAAAAAGTTACTATTATCACCAATTTTCTTTATTTCAATTGGTGCAAAAGCATACCAGGAATAGTCATAAATGACAGATATCAAATTGATTAACGCCATAGAAATGGCAATTAACCCATAGTTTTCAATTCCAAATGTTTTGATGTAAAAGGGAATTAAAAAAAGGGGAAACAATAAATTGACTATATTAATTCCAAAACTCAGAGAAATATTTTTAAACACTATTTACAGATAGATTGCGTTTATAAAAGTAATCGTAAAGCAAAGTTTCTTTTTTGAAACTTTTTACAAATTAAAATTTTATTTTTGGAAAAATCAGAAAACAAGAACTTTTTAATGCACAAAATAAAAGAAGGATACAGCATTGCCATTCCAGCTTATGGGAGACCTAAAGAATATGAAGAATTATTGCAGTCCATTCTTGATATGAATCGAATGCCAGATGAAGTTGTTATATGTGAAGATTTTTCAAAAGAGCGATCAGTAATTACTCAAATAACCAATCAGTTTAAGCCCTTATTTGAATTAAAAAACGTTATTCTGACTTATGTTGAAAATGAAGAAAACCTTGGGTATGATGCTAATATTAGAAAATTAATTGATATAGCACTTTATAAATGGGTTATCCTTATTGGTAATGATGATTTGTTTCTAAAAAGTGGATTAGAAGAGATTCATTCTTTTTGTCAGCGAAACAATTCTGTTGCAATGATTTCAAGACCTTTTGTGCGTTTTGAAAAAGACATAAATAAACCCTTAGGAATTTCTAGAATTTTGTCAGAAGAAACAATTATTAAGAAAGGTGATTCTCCTAAATTAATATTTAGAGCCTGTGGGTTTGTTGGCGGATTAGTGATTAATAAAATTTGGGCTAAAGAGTTGGCAACTGATAAATACGATGGCACGCTTTATTATCAAATTTATCTTGCTGCTCATGCCTTTTGCACAAATGGAATAGGATATTTGTCTATGCCTTCTGTAGCGGGAAGAGCAGGAAATCCACCACTTTTTGGGGATTCAGATAAGGATGGGAAAACACATATTTCAGGAGCATATTCTGCCAAAGGTAGAGCATCAATGTGGAAAGGAGTAATAGATATAAGTAATGATGTCGAAAGATTTTATAACGTAAAAATAGCTCAAGAGTTAAGAAATGAGTTAATGATCCGACAGTCGTTTCATATTTTTGAAATGAATGTGGGAGTAACCAAAAAAATCTTATTTGAACTTAAGACAGAATTAGAAAAACTGAGCCTATTCAATCACTGGTTTCCTAAACTTCTGTATTTTATAAATCTAAATTTTGGTAAAAACGCGTATTACTTTTATTACTTTGCACGAAAAATTTTCCAATAAACTTTCATGAAAAAAGCATTAATTAACGATTGGTATTATGTAAACGGAGGTGCAGAAAAAGTAATCCATTCCTTGAATCAAATATGGGATGATTTTGATCATTTTGCATTAATCGATTTTCTGAATGAAAACGACAGAACTTTTATTTTAAATGGGAAAAAGGCAAAAACAACCTTTATTCAAAATTTACCAACAGTTAAGTCCAATCACCGAAAGTTTTTACAACTTTTCCCCTTAGCTATTCAACAATTTAATTTGAGGGAATACGAAATAATATTGAGCTCATCGTCTTCAATTGCAAAAGGAGTTCGTACTACCAAAAATCAGTTGCACATTTGTTATTGTCATTCCCCTATGCGTTATGCTTGGGATTTACAAGAGCAGTATTTGGACGATGCTGGGTTGAAAGGACTAAAAAGAGCGTATGCAATATTTGTTCTGAATAAAATTAAAAAATGGGACATTGCTAATTCCCACAACGTAAGTTTTTTTATTGCCAATTCTAAATGTATCGCCCAACGAATAAAAGCGATTTATAACCGAGAAGCAACAGTTATTTACCCTCCTGTAGATGTTGATTTTTTTAGTTTAGAAACTCAAAAAGAAGCGTATTATTTTACCGCCTCACGAATGGTTTCCTATAAAAAAACACAATTAATTGTTGAGACTTTTAATGAATTACCACACTTACAATTAATTGTAGCTGGCGATGGACCAGAGTTTCAAAAAATACAAAAAATAGCCAAAAGTAACATTCAACTTGTTGGATTTGTGGATGCCATACTTTTAAAAAAGTACATGCAAAAAGCCAAAGGATTTGTTTTTGCAGCAGAAGAAGACTTTGGAATTATTCCCGTAGAAGCTCAAGCTTGTGGAACTCCTGTTATTGCTTTTGGTAAAGGAGGCGCTCTCGAAACGGTACTTGAAGATAAAACGGGAACTTTTTTTAAGGAACAAACCATTAAAAGTGTTAAAGAAGCTATCTTACATTTCGAAACAATATCTTTTGATCCAAATGTAATTCGACAACATGCTTTGCAATTTTCTAAAGAAAGATTTGAAAGAGAAATTAAATCTTTTGTGGAAGAAAAATATAAAGAACATAGCACTTCAAACAAGTAATTATGTGATAAAAACTTCCAAAAGGGAGTTATTACAAACCTCATTCTTTCTATATTTGTTCACAAGAACATATGTCTATGAAAAGAATACTTATCACTGGAGCTGCAGGATTTTTGGGATCGCATTTGTGTGATCGTTTTATTAAGGAAGGATACCACGTAATTGGGATGGATAACTTGATTACTGGAGATTTAAAAAATATCGAGCATTTATTTAAATTAGAACATTTTGAGTTTTACCATCATGATATTACCAAGTTTGTGCATATTCCAGGAAAGTTAGATTATATTTTGCATTTTGCATCACCAGCGAGTCCTATTGATTATTTAAAAATTCCAATTCAAACCCTAAAAGTTGGGTCATTAGGCACTCATAATTTATTGGGTTTGGCGAGAGTTAAAAAAGCCCGAATTCTTATCGCATCCACTTCAGAGGTATATGGAGATCCATTAGTTCATCCACAAACGGAGGAATATTATGGAAATGTCAATACCATTGGACCTCGTGGGGTGTATGATGAAGCGAAACGTTTTCAGGAATCGATTACGATGGCGTACCACACTTTTCACGGAGTAGAAACCAGAATTGTTAGAATATTTAATACCTATGGACCAAGAATGCGTCTCAATGATGGTCGTGTAATTCCAGCATTTATTGGACAAGCCATTCGTGGCGAAGACTTGACTATTTTTGGAGATGGGATGCAAACGCGTTCTTTTTGTTATGTAGACGACCAAGTAGAAGGCATTTTTCGATTGTTGCATTCGGATTATGCATATCCTGTAAATATTGGTAACCCAGACGAAATTACGATTAAAGATTTTGCCGAAGAAATCATCAAGCTAACGGGCACTTCTCAAAAAGTGGTGTACCATCCATTACCAATAAATGATCCTTTGCAGCGTCAACCAGATACTACCAAAGCCAAAGAATTATTGGGTTGGGAGGCCAAAGTGAATCGTGCAGAAGGAATGAAAATTACCTATGATTATTTTAAATCGCTATCCAAAGAAGAGTTGTCTAAGGAAGAACATAAGGATTTTTCGAAGTATATTTTTTAATCCCAAAGCTCATTCTCATCATCAGTGAAGACCAAAACCGGTAGATATTCAGGATACATTCGGCCCTTTTCCTATGTTTTGGATAGTGCAATCATTTTAGTAGCGGCTATTTATTGTACCGATTTGCCTTTGTTGTCGTATGATCCTCTTGCTTTAATAATGGCTTGGTTCGTTATTGCATCGACCTTAGGATTTTATGAAGTCTATCGTTACACCAAAGTTATTGCTATACTGAATTGCGCTTTCAAACAGTGGATGCTATTTTTCTTGTTTTCGTTAGCCGTAATCTTTATCAATAACTCAAGCGCCAGTATTCAAAAGACGTTCTTTTTTAGTTCTGTTGTTATTGCGGCTGTGTTGTTTTTTAAGTTGGCGATTTACTTTTTTCTCCAAAAATTCAGAGTGCTTTTTGGAGGTAATTTTAGAAAAGTGGTCCTTTTGGGTAGTCCAAAAAACATTGCGCCTTTGCAACATTTTTTTACCGAAAACCCAGATTATGGTTATGTGTTAGAAAAAGTATTCGACTTAGAACATCATCGCAAAGATCATATTATAGAAAGTTGTGAGTATGTTTTAGCTCATAAAATCGACGAGATGTACTGCGCGATGGACGACCTGAGTCAGAGACAAATCTCGGACTTGGTTGATTTTGCAGACAATAACTTGAAGACCTTGAAGTTTATTCCCAACGAAAAACAAATCCTTTCTCGAAACTTTACCTTCGATTATTACGATTACATTCCAGTAATTTCGTTGCGCACCATTGTTTTGGATAGTGCATTGAACAAAGGCATCAAAAGAGTTTTTGACCTACTATTTTCTTTATTGGTTATCATTGGGATTCTGTCTTGGCTCACCCCAATTTTAGCAATTATCATCAAACTAGAGTCTAAAGGCCCCTTGTTTTTTGTGCAAAAAAGAAACGGACTCAACTACCACGAATTTGATTGTTACAAGTTCCGTTCTATGAATTTGAATCCAGAAGCCCATATTGAGCAAGTTTCCAAAAACGACCCTAGAATTACTCGAGTGGGACGATTTTTACGAAAAACCAGCATCGACGAGTTACCGCAATTCATTAATGTTTTTTTGGGACAAATGTCGGTCGTGGGACCAAGGCCACATATGGTGAGCCATACCGAAATGTATGCGCAACGCGTCAATAAGTTTATGGTACGTCATTTTGTAAAACCAGGCATTACAGGATTGGCGCAAACCAAAGGCTATCGCGGCGAAGTAGAAAAAGAAACAGATATCATCAACCGAGTGAAATATGATATTTTTTATATGGAAAACTGGTCGATTTTGTTGGACATCAAAATCATTTTTATGACGATTTTCAACACCATCAAAGGTGAAGATAAAGCGTATTAATATGGAAAAACTAGTTTCAATCATCATTCCAACCTACAATTCAGCCGATTTTATTGCTGACACGCTTGCTTCGGTACAACAGCAAACCTATCCAAATTGGGAAGTAATTTTGGTAGACGATGGTTCAACAGATGCAACGCTCGCCATCGCTCAACATATCGCTCAAACTGACCACCGCATTCGGATTTTCAAAAATCCAACCAATTCCGGAACAGGTGTTACGCGTAATAATGCCCTCCATCATTGCCAAGGCAACTACATCGCTTTTTTGGACGCCGATGATTTATGGAAACCCAATAAGTTGGAACGGCAGCTTCAATTTATGCAAGAACAACAGCAGCCATTTACTTTTTCTTTTTACGAATGCATAGACGAAGCGGGAAATCCATTGCATAAACTAGTCGAAGCCCCCAAAAATCTATCCTACCGTCAGTTGTTTTTTTGCAACTATGTGGGCAACTTAACAGGCATTTACGACGCCGATTTTTTTGGAAAAATCGCCATTTCTTCCATTCGAAAACGTCAAGATTGGATGCTTTGGCTCACCATTCTAAAGAAATTGAAAAGCGCCAAACCCGTTCCCGAAAGTTTGGCCTATTACCGCATTCGCAACAACTCGCTTTCGGCTTCAAAGGTCGCCTTATTGCAACACAACTTTGCCGTTTATCGCCAATTTCATCGGTATAATTTTGTGGTGGCTTTGTTTATTATGCTCGGCTTTTTGTTTACACAATTGGTTGTTAAGCCTAGATATATCAAAAATGTAGTTACTGTTTAGGAGCAGAAACAATGGGTTTTATCAGTCATCATCGTCCCGTGATCCGCTATATCTTTATTTTTTTAAAGAAAAAAAACAAAGGATGCCGCTCCTCCCGGGGCTAAAAGGAGAGATTTAGCCTATTTGTTGGTAACCAAAAAACGATTTATTTTTTATACCCAATCGTTGGTCTCTTGGGTTCGTTCTCTTTCTTCTCAGTCAACTCATCCAAATAGGAGAAAACCAATTCAATATTTTTGTCGTGATTTTCTAGTTTTTTCTTAATCTGCAGGATGTCGATTTTTAGGTCTGTGGTGTCCAAAAGCATTTGTCGTACTTTCGTAAATATGCGCATAATTTGGATATTCACCTGAATGGCTTTATCGCTTTTTAAAACGCTCGATAACATCAAGACGCCGTGTTCGGTGAAAGCCATAGGTAAATAGCGCAAGCCCATCTTATCCGAATTGGAGGTCGCAATTTGCGACCTCCAATTTTCAAATTCTGATTTAGTAAGCTCAAACATAAAATCTTCTGGAAACCGTGAAATATTACGTTTAACTTGCTCTTTTAATCTTTTAGTCTCAATTCCGTAAAGTATCGCTAAATCACGATCCAGCATCACTTTTTGGTTACGGATAAAGTATATTTTGTTAGCAATAGTTTCTTCCGAAAGTAGCGAATTGATAGTCATATGTTCTCTTTTGAAAACACTAATATACGATTTTATTTACTTTTTAAAAATGAAGTAAACTGCTTCAATTTCCCACGATGACTTCGTTCGAGTTTTTCTTTTCGAATGAAACTAAAAATCAATCCATTTTCTAAATACAAGGCAATAGCACTTTCGATTTTTTGAATTTGTGCTGCGTTCAATTCGGTTTGGCTTACATATTCAATTTCAAACGTATTGATTTGGGTTTGTTTGATGATAAATTCCTTGACATTACCGTCGTCTTCAATGATGCTTTTGGTCACATAATAAAAAGTCAATCCGGGTGATTTTTTTCCACTGGGTAATTGCGCCACATCATTGGTTCGCCCAATTAGTTGTTTGAGAATAGGTTTTTTTGGAGTGCTTTTTTCATCCAAAATACCAATATCACCCAAGTCATAGCGAATAAATGGATGTGCTTTATTGAAGAGAGAAGTAATCACAATTCGCCCAGGAGTACCATTCGGAACCGCTTGATTGTTCTCGTCCAAAATCTCTACAAACAAGGTTTCAGCGTTGACTTGCCATTCTCCGACTTGATTTTCAAAGGCAATCAAATCCAACTCAGACGCGCCGTATTCATTAACCACCGGAACGCCAAATTGTTTTTCTAAGAGTATCTTGTCTTCTGGGAAAAGCATTTCTGAAGTGACGACACAAACCTTCAGCGTAGGACAAATCGTTTTGAGCACCTTGTTTTTTTGCTGCAAAAATTTGGCAAACATAACTATCGAAGAAGTATAGCCATTGATGTAATCAAATTTTTTGGTCTCGAATTGTTTCAAAAAACCATCTAAAATCCTATCCGACAAATCAAAAATAGGAAAGCGATATCGATGACTCAAAAAGTCTTTCAATCGTTCTTTTCTATAGCCCAAAAAATCCATCGGAATGCCATAAAATCGGGCTTGATAGGAGCTGTTAAAATCAATACCGTGCCAACCAAATCGGGCGATATTCGATGCCCAAGTTAATGCATGGGTGTATTTGTCTTTGGCAAAAACAAAAGGAGTTCCGCTTGAGCCTGAGGTTTTATTGAGATAAACATTTTTGGTTGTATAACCTTTCGACAAACGTTCCGCCAATGGTTTTTGAAGATGTTGTTTGTTTAAAACGGGTAAATCGTGCCAGTTTTCAATGGTTGTTTTGCCAACCAATGTTTTATAAAAAGTATTGTTCTTTAAATGATACGCCACAATTTCCTTCTTTTTTTTGGCTAAAAAGGCCTGGTGTTCGGCATCGGATAATTTAAAAATGGTATCCAATTCCAATTCTGCTTCACGAATTGGGAAACCATTGAGTCGAAGGGTTAAATCAAAAAGACGAAACATTGCATAAAATTTTATCAAAAATAAACTATCTAAGTGGGCATCGGTAGATATACACGAACTTTTTACAATTAAATTATTTTTTACGTTCAAAAGCAATTATTTTTGCACCACTTCTTCAATAGGAGAAAAATCAACACAATAAACAACTACAACATGAATATTTTACTATTAGGTTCAGGTGGAAGAGAACATGCTTTTGCTTGGAAAATGACTCAAAGTCCACTTTGTGACACGCTATTTGTAGCGCCTGGAAATGCAGGAACAGCAACGATAGCAACCAATTTAGATTTTAGCGCTACAGATTTTGAAGCCATCAAAGCCGTGGTGATAAAAGAAAACATAGAGATGGTAGTCGTAGGACCAGAAGACCCATTAGTAAAAGGCGTGTATGATTTCTTTTTGAATGATGCAGATTTAAAACATATCCCTGTTATCGGTCCTTCAAAATTGGGAGCACAACTTGAAGGAAGCAAGGAATTTGCTAAAGAATTCATGATGAATCACCAAGTTCCTACTGCGGCTTACGATAGTTTTACAGCCGAAACAGTAGAAAAAGGATGCGAGTTCTTGGCGACGTTACAACCGCCTTACGTTTTAAAAGCAGACGGATTAGCGGCTGGAAAAGGTGTTTTAATTATTCAGGATTTAGCCGAAGCACAAACTGAATTACGCAATATGTTGGTAGGTCAAAAGTTTGGTGCGGCGAGTTCAAAAGTAGTTATCGAGGAATTTTTGGATGGAATCGAGTTAAGCTGTTTTGTACTAACCGATGGTAAAAGTTACAAAATTTTGCCTACAGCCAAAGATTACAAACGAATTGGCGAAGGAGATACTGGATTGAATACTGGCGGAATGGGAGCGGTTTCTCCTGTGCCTTATGTAGATGCTGTTTTGATGGAAAAAATTGAAACGCGAATTGTACAACCTACTATTGCTGGTTTACAAAAAGATGGCATTCCGTACAAAGGTTTCGTATTTATTGGTTTGATTAACGTGAATAACGAACCGATTGTGATTGAATATAACGTTCGTATGGGTGATCCAGAAACCGAAGTAGTCGTGCCTCGCTTAAAATCGGATATAGTTGAGTTGTTTTTGGCAGTAGCCAATGAAAAACTAGACGAATTCAATTTAGAAGTTGATGAAAGAAGCGCTACTACCGTAATGATAGTTTCAGGAGGTTATCCAGAAGATTTCGAGAAAGGGAAAGTAATTTCAGGTTTAGAAAACGTAGAAAACTCTATTGTTTTCCACGCGGGTACCAAATTAGACAACGGAGCTGTTGTTACTAATGGTGGACGAGTGATGGCTATTACTTCTTACGGAAGCAATTTTGAAGAGGCCTTACAGCAATCCTACGAAAATGTAAGTAAAATTCAATTCGAAAAAATGAATTATAGAAAAGACATCGGATTCGATTTGGTGTAAATTATAAGCACAAGAAAGCCCAGTAGTAAAAAATTAAACTACTGGGCTTTTTTATTGTTAATTCTTACAATAGAGCTACGTCTTATTTTAAGAAAGAATGTGCTGTAGTGTCTTGGTTTTCAGTTCCTGCGTCATCAAAAATCTGCAATTGTTTGATCCAATAAACGATAGCTGCTGAACAGATAATCATAAAAATCCAGTTGATGGTATTAGCAGCAAACCAAGAATAAAGTTCCAAATCACGCAATAAATCTAGTGGCTTGAATAAAATGTCTACAAATAAAAATTGTATTGCTTCGAAAAATGCTTTCATAACTTATATAAATTAAGGATGTGTTGTGTTTTTCAGGGTAGCGAAAGAGTAAAAGCAATCAAAAATTGAATAATCTTTAGCACTTGCGCATTTCCTTTTTAAACAAGTATTATATTTACAGTCACAAAAGTATAAAATATCCTTATGATTACAAGTGTTTTTAAAAAATCTACACCATTAAATTATTCGTTAGTAGTAATTTTGATGTTGTTTTTCTTTTTAATGTACCAATTTCAAGAAATGATTTGGTTCAAATCGATGCTTTTGATTGCACAAAAGGTGTTTATTTTTTTGCTTTTAGTAGGGACGCTTTTTATTACTAATTTTATTTGTAAAAAAAATGGACTCAGCAAAGACAGTACTTTCACGGTTTTCTTTTTCTTTTTGTTCCTCCTTTTTTTCCCCTCGATATTTGATAATTTAAAAATCGTTGTCGTTAATTTATTTTTGCTTTTAGCGTTGCGACGATTACTTTCTTTACAATCTTTGAAAGCCTCAAAAGAGAAGATATTTGATGCTGCATTATGGATTTTGTTGGCCTCAATTTTACAACCTTGGTGCGTTTTGTTTATTGCCTTGGTATTTATTTCGGTACTTTTTCATGTTTCTAGTGATTACAGAAACTGGTTTTTGCCTTTTATTGCCTTGTTTGTTGTCAGTATTGGTTTTTTAGTATTCCTGACTTTTGAAACCACAACCTTACAAGAGTTTTGGTTAGATAAGTTGTATGTTGACTTATCCTTAAATTATTTTACGAATAGTTATCAAAATTGGGCATTTGCAATCTTTATGACGGCGTCTCTTTTCTTGCTAATCGTTATGCTGTTGTCATATTCGAATAAACCGCAGCTTTTGCATAGCTCTTATAAAAAAATGATTGCTTTTTTTGTAATTGCGATAACTGTGTTTTTTATTTCTCCTGATAAAAATAATGACCTATTGCTTTTTGCGTTTGCGCCTTTGGCCATCATGGGAACCAATGCCTTAGAAGTATTTCAACAGCAGTTAAAACAAGAATTGATTTTGGGTGTTTTGATTGTATGCAGTTTGTTTACTTTTTTTACACAACTATAATTTAGTGCCGTAAGCCAAATCGCCAGCATCTCCTAGTCCAGGAACGATATAGCTTTTTTCGTTTAATTTATCGTCGATGGCCCCAATCCATAAATGACAAGTGCTTGGCAAATGTTCTTTTAGGTAAGCGATTCCTTCTGGCGCAGCAATAACCACCGCAATGTGAAGCGCGGCTGGTGTTTTCTTCTCCACTAATTTTTTGTAAACCGCAACGATAGATTGTCCAGTGGCTAGCATTGGGTCAACAAGAAGCACGTTTTTGCCTTCAATGTCGGCTACGGCTTGGTATTCGACTAAAATATCAAAGTAATCATCATTATTCGGATGATGACGATAGGCAGAAATAAACCCATTTTCGGCAGCATCAAAGTAGTTCAAAAAACCGTGATGCAAGGTTAATCCAGCTCGAAGTATGGAGCAAATTACTAGGGGATCTTTGATTTTTGTGGTAGCTTTTGTTCCCAAAGGAGTTGAAATGCTAACGTCTTCATAGGACACGACTTTGCTTAATTCATAGGCCATAATTTCGCCAATGCGTTCAATATTTCTGCGAAAACGAAGGCTATCATTTTGAATGGATACATCGCGGATTTGTGCTAAAAAATGATTTAAAACACTATTTGATTCCGATAAATTATGGATTTGCATGATAAGCGAATTTGAAATTTAATTTTTGTAAAATTTTGAATACTATAAAAGTATAAAAAGTATCTTTGTCTTTTTAAAATTTAAAAGATATGTTTTCAAAATTAGCGTATTCCGTATTCGAGCAAAGCATCAAAGATTATCATCAATTTGATAGCGTTGATCAACCGATAAATAATCCTTACCCAAAAGAAAAATTCGAGCATTTATTATACTTGAAAAATTGGATAGATACTGTACAATGGCATTATGAAGACATCATCCGTGATCCAAATATCGATCCAGTAGCAGCGTTGACTTTAAAAAGAAAAATCGATGCATCGAATCAAGAACGTACCGATATGGTAGAATACATCGATAGTTATTTTCTTCAAAAATATAGCGGTGTAGCGGTAAAAGATTCAGCAAAAATCAATTCTGAAAGTCCAGCTTGGGCATTTGACCGTTTATCAATTTTGGCGTTGAAAATTTATCATATGAACGAAGAAGCTACTCGTGTTGAAGCTTCTCAAGAACACAGAGACAATTGTCAAACCAAGTTAAATATCCTTTTGGAACAAAGAACCGATTTGTCTACAGCCATCGACGATTTGTTGCAAGACATTGAAAACGGTGACAAGTTTATGAAAGTGTACAAACAAATGAAAATGTACAACGACGATGAATTGAACCCAGTTTTATATCAGAATAAAAAATAAACAGTATATTAATTCTTCATTAAAGGAAGTAAGAGCGTTAAGTACCACTTAAAATTCTTATTTCCTTTTTTTTATAAACCTCACTTCATTGTCTAGTACTATACAACATATCGCGATTATACGACTTTCGGCTATGGGAGACGTGGCGATGACCGTTCCCGTAATTCGCGCCTTTGCTCAGCAATATCCCAAGGTAAAAATTACGATGGTTTCTCGACCTTTTTTTCAACCTTTTTTTGATGGCATTCCAAATCTTACTTTTTTTGCGTTTGACGAAAAAGTGAATCACAAAGGATTTTTAGGACTAGTACGTCTTTTTCGAGAGTTGCATTCACTGAAAATAGACGCTTTTGTAGATTTACATAATGTGCTTCGTTCTCAGGTCGTGCGTACCCTTTTTAGGTTGTCAGGTAAAAAAGTGGTAGCGGTAGACAAAGGTAGAGATGGAAAAAAAGCCTTAACGCGTCCTGAAAATAAGGTGTTCAAGCCCCTGACGACAATGTTTGAAAGACATCGCCAAGTTTTTGAAGCACTGGGTTTTACTTTAGATTTGTCCAATCCTATCTTTACTGAAAAAGCAGTTTTATCCGATGAAATCTTGAAAATCATTGGTAATCCGAATCAAAAATTAATTGGAATTGCTCCTTTTGCACAATATGAATCGAAAGTCTATCCTTTGGATTTAATGCAGGAAGTCATTTCAAAATTAGCAGCGAATCCAGACCAAACTATTTTGCTTTTTGGTGGAGGGAAAAAAGAAACGGAGCTATTGGATACCTTGGCAAAACCATTTGATAATGTAATCAACATAGCAGGAAAAATAAAGTTTACACAAGAACTACAATTGATTAGTAACCTTGATGTAATGTTGTCTATGGATTCAGGCAATGCACATATAGCTGCGATGTTGGGCGTAAAAGTCATTACACTTTGGGGAGCAACCCATCCTTACGCTGGTTTTTCACCATTTAATCAACCGTTAGAAAATGCCTTGGTGGCGGATAGAAATCTGTTTCCAAAGTTACCTACTTCGGTGTATGGCAATAAAAAAGTAGAAGGCTACGAAGACGCTATGAGAACGATTGCTGTTGATTCTATTATAAATGTTTTATAATTGTTATAAGTAAGAAACTATCCCGCATTCTTAGTTAAACCTAATATTTTCTTAGTGTTTTATTGAAAGAATAATTTTATCAATTTTTTAACTAATAGTTTTTAATTAATTCGTATTAAAAATACTACTTTGGCTACCTGTGAGTTTGCTCTTACAAGTAAAAGTTAAATCTAAGAGAATAGAGTATTTTTTGAGATGCTTTGTTATCGTGAAATTTTAATACAATTAAACAGAAACTATTTATGCAAAGAATTACAGGATTAATTACAATTTTGTTTTTATATTCATTTTCAGTCTTTTCTCAACAAGTACATCTCTCGGGTACTCTAACCGATGGAAATGAAAAAACACCCGTTTACAATTCAGTTGTTGCTTTATTAACTCCCGTAGATTCTATTTTATATAAGTTTACCCGTTCCGATAAAAAGGGAAATTTTAATTTTAAAAATGTAAAAGCAGGAAACTATATCCTGATGACTTCACATTATCAATATGCCGATTATATAGATCCTATAATCATTAAGGAAAACGAAAATAAGTTGGAAACGATTGCTTTGAAAAGCAAGATAGAACTGCTGCGTGAAGTGGTTATCAAAACAGGTTCGATTAAAATCAAAGGGGATACTACCAGTTACAGAGCAAGTGATTTTGTTGTTAGTGAAAACGCAAATGTAGAAGAGCTTTTAAAAAAGTTACCTGGAATACAAGTAGATAAAAATGGAACCATAAAAGCTATGGGTGAGACGGTGCAAAAAGTTTTGGTAGATGGTGAAGAATTTTTTGGAGATGACCCAGGTATGGCGGTAAAAAACTTACGAGCCGATGCAGTAAAAGAAGTACAAGTTTTTGATAAGAAAAGTGATCAAGCCGAATTTACAGGAATAGATGACGGTAATACTAAAAAAACAATTAATTTAAAATTAAAAGAGGACAAGAAGAAAGGATATTTTGGTAAAATAGACGGTGCCAACGAACCATTTACAGCTGCTGATTCCCGATACAATACCAATCTTATGTTTAGTAGTTTTAAAGGCAAAAGAAAACTTTCTGCATTTTTATTAAACGGAAATACTGGTCAAGATGGACTGGGTTGGGAGGATAGTGAGAAATTTGGATCTCGCGATGATAGTTTTAGTATGAATATGGATGATGATGGAAATGTAAATTATGAATGGGTAGGCGATAATAACGATGGTGAACCATACGTAGATACTCAAAATGGATTTATCAAGAACACCAATGCAGGATTACAATACTCTAATAAGTGGAATGAAAAACAAAATTTGAATGTATCTCCAAAATTCAATAAGCAAATTTATACTAATAATAATAGTAGACTTTCTCAATCACAAGTTGGAGATACGCAATTGAATGTAGATGAGACGACAGTAACAAATGTAGATCGAAGTAATTTTAAACTCAAAGCTATTTATGATGTAAAATTAGATTCAGTAAACTCCTTGAAAATTACAGCGAACTCAAATTTTTATGATACAGAAAGTGATGAATTTACAAACGGAACTACAACAGGAAGTGATGGAATATTGAAAAATAAACAACAGCGAGCTTTTACCACAAATTCAGATAAGGCAGTGTTGTTTGCTAGTGTTTTGTTTAAACATAAATTTGCTAAACCGCGTCGTACTTTTACCGTAAATAGTAGTTGGAATATGATGAATACCAACTCGAATAATTTTTTAAAGTCCTCTAACGAGAGTTACGTCAATGGTGTTTTTGATACAAAAAATGATGTAGATCAAAATAAAATAGGAGATAAAACAACTAAAAATTTTTCAGCTAGTTTTAGTTATTCTGAACCTATAGCTAAACAATTTTCACTTCAGTTTGCTTATCAAATTGCTTTTGATAAAGGTAAAAACAACTATTTTACTTATGATTATTCAGCAAATACAGGACAGTACGATCAATTGGTGGCTTCATTGTCGAATGAATTTGATCAAGCAATAATTACGCACAGACCCAATTTAAAATTGAGTTACAATGCAAAAAAAATCAATTATAGTATAGGTAGTGGTTTTGGTTTTACTTCTTTTGATTTGTTAGATAAAACTATGAATAAAGAATACAAACGTAGCTATACTAACTTTTTTCCATCGGCAAGTTTCTCATACAAATATAAAAGTAATAGTAACTTAAGGGTTAATTATTATGGGAGAACCATTCAGCCTACTCTAGATCAATTACAACCATTAAGAAATAATCAAGATTTTTTTAATCAAACGTTAGGGAATCCAGATTTAAAACAATCTTTTAATAATAGAATAGAAATTTTTCAGAGTAGTTATGATATGTTGACAGAAACTCAATTTTATCAAGGAATTTATTTTAACACAACCACTAATGCCATTATCTATAGTAGTATAATAGATCCAGAATCGGCTAAAACCATTTCTAAACCTATTAATACCAATGGAAATTTCTCAGGAAATTTTTATTTAGGATACGGATTAAAATTCAATAAAATAGATATGAGAGCTGATTTCAGTCCATTTTTTGGTTACATTAAATCAGCACTTAGTATTAATACTATAATGGGGAGTTCGGAGAATTTAAACACAGGACTTTCGGTTTATTTAAGTAAGTCCAAACAAAAGAAATATGATATAAACTTAAGTAATAGGTTTACATATAATCGAAACAGTACTACTCAAAACAGTGAAATTAAATCGTTTAACACCAATACGTTGAGCTTAGATATGGGGGTTTATTTTGCAGAAAAATGGAAACTATCTACAGATTATAGTTTAAATACAAGACAAAAAACGGTTGATTTTCAAGACAATCTAACCAATCAATTGTGGAATGCTAGACTACAACGTACTTTTAAAAATGACGAATTTACGGCCTATTTTATGGTACGCGATATTTTGAATCAAAACATAGGCATACAAAGAAATATTTCTGGAAACACCATTAGTCAGGAACAAAACGATAGGCTAAAAAGATATGCTATGATAGGTTTTACTTGGAATTTTAAAAATAAAGGTGAAACAGAAAAAAAATAGATTAAAGGCTAATTAGGTTATAATAAACAGAAATTTTAATAAAAATTCTATCATTTGTAATCTTAACTCACAACTTAAAAACAATGAAAACAATACTTTTTTTTATAACGGCACTCTTTTTTACAATAACATCAACTGCTCAGCAATTTGTAGATAAAGCTGTAATTGAATACGAAGTAAATACCAATCTAAAAAAGACGATGAGCAACGATAGCTGGGATGAGATGATGAAGGACAATCTTTCGGACCTTAAAATTTCTTATTTCAACTACACTTTTGCCGATAATAAAAGCGTATTTAAATTTGATAGATGGAGTCCAAAAACAAGAATTCCAAAATACCTAAAAGATTCAGATGAAGAAAACAGTTGGTATTTTGATTTTAATTTAGGAATATTCAATATGCAAAAGCAAATTATAGGAACTAATTTTGTTGTATCTGATAGTATTCCAAAAATTGAATGGAAGATTACGAACGAAAACAGAGAAATTGCGGGGTATAATTGCAGAAAAGCGGTTGGTAAAATTTTTGATGACGTCTATGTATTTGCTTTTTACACTGATGAAATTACGATTTCTGGTGGTCCAGTTTCAATAAGTGGGTTGCCAGGTATGATTTTGGGGCTTACAATTCCAAGGTTATATACTTCTTATGTAGCTACTAAAGTAGATGTTTCAGTTAAAGATACTACCATTATAAAGCCCATTGTAGCCAAAAAAACATATGACATAAAGGGTTTAAAATCGTTGATGGAAGAGAAAACAAAGGAATGGTTTACCTATGGTGAGGATAAAGAAGAAAACAAAAGACAAAAAAATATGTTCTTGTGGAATGCTTTTTTATAGTAATCAATGAAAAAGACACTATCTCAAAAAGTGTGTAAGTTGAAAAGTCAAGGCTTCGGTTTTTATAATCGGAGCCTTTTTTCAAATATAAGGGTAAATTGGTTTAAAACCACTCCCCAATTTCGAATAGGCATTGACCTGTCAATCATAACTATGTAAATATATAAAAGGTTAAAAAGTTATTTCCGAAAATTTTTGAGCTTTTTGAATTAGCTCAAATTTTCAGAATAACTTTTCAACTTACACAGTTAGTGAGACACTACCATGAAAAAATCCAAATTCCAAGAGTATAGTTATTGGAATTTGGATTTTATTATAAATAAATCTTCTCGTCTCGACAGCGTTCTAGGATATAGCTTTTCAAATTCGAAATAGTGGCTTGATAATTCGGCGCTTCATAGCCAAAACGCTCGTGTTCCATTTGTTCTTTTTCGATAGCATTGCAACCTTTGAGCACTTCTTTCAACATATCGAGCATTGCTAATTCTTTGTTCTTGGCTTGTTGAAATTTGAATTCTACAATTTCATCTTGCAAGGCTTCGCAATAGTCCATCAATTCTACCACTTCAGGTTCGTCCAAAAGATAGTCTTTGTTTTTAAAAATTTCACGTATCGATTTCATAAAACGCGGCTAATTTCAATTCCAACAATCAATAATAGTATTCACAATAGCGACTGACGACTAAGGACTGAACACTGAATACTACCTATTACACATCATCAAAATCCACACGAAGTGTTGAAGAAGTTGGATAGGCTTGACAACTTAGAATTAAACCTTCGGCAATTTCATCATCAGAAAGAATAGAGTTTTTCTTCATTTCGGCTGTACCTTCGGTGATACGACATAAACAGCTGCTGCAAATTCCGCCTTGACATGAATAAGGAGCATCGATACCTTGTTTAAGTGTCGCTTCGAGTAGGGTTTGCTTGGCCGACATTTCGAAAGTGGTTTCTTCGTCGTCTACCAATACGGTAATAGTAGTATGACCATCTACAGTTGCGGAAATCGTTTTTTCTTGCGTAGAAGAAGTAAACAATTCAAACTTAATAGCCGATTCTTTTACATTTTTCTCTTTTAAGATGGTAGAAACGGTAGTAATCATTTCTTCGGGACCACACAAAAAGTACTTGTCAAAATTCAGCGCGGCGTGTTTTTGCGTAAGTACGGCATTCACAACCGATTTGTCAATTCGTCCAAAAAAGCCTTCTCCAGCGTGTACTTTGCTATAAACATAATGTACAAAAAGACGTCCAACATATTGCAATTGCAAGTCGTGTAATTCTTGATGAAAGATGGTTTCTTCAGGTGTTTTATTACCATAAACCAAGACAAAAGAACTTTTTGGTTCGCTTTTTAATACCGATTTTAAGATAGAAATTACAGGAGTAATTCCGCTACCTGCTACAAAAGCGGCGTAGTTTCTTTGACGTTCGGCATCAGGAGTGAAGGTGAATTTTCCTTCGGGTTGTCCTACTTCGAGTACGTCTCCCGCTTTTAATCGGCTTGTGGCAAATTGAGAAAACAGTCCATTTTTTACCGCTTTTACAGCAATGCGCAATTCCCCACTTTCAGGAGCAGAACAAATAGAATAGGCTCTGCGAATCTCTTGATTGTCTAGGGTTAAACGCAAGTTAAGGTATTGTCCTGCGGTAAAAGTATAATTAGAGGTAAGTTCTTCTGGGACATTAAAAAGTATGGAAACGGCGTCTTTGGTTTCGCGTTTTACTTCTTTGATAAGGAGTTTTAAAAAGGAAGGCATAATTTGATTTTTTTTACAAAGATAGCAAAGACCATAACTTTGATTGCGCAACCGATTGAATTTTTTATACCTAATTTTGTTATGTATAAGAATCTTATGTATATTTGTGATTCAAAAATAGATTTTCTAATTCTTCAAAATATGAAAAACTCACAGTTATACAAAGGCAGTCTCAACACCATTATTATGAAGTTGTTGGAAGAAAATGGTAAAATGTATGGGTACGAAATTACCCAGAAAGTAAAGGCGTTGACGCAAGGAGAATTGACCATTACCGAAGGTGCCTTGTATCCAGCGTTGCACAAATTGGAAGCCGAAGGATTGCTAGATGTAGAGATAGAACGAGTAGACAACCGCTTGAGAAAGTATTATAAACTCACCGAAAAAGGAACCACAGAAACCGTTAATCGATTAGCGGAGTTGGAGGATTTTATCCGAAATATGCAAAGTTTAGTGAATCCAAAATTAGAATTTTAGTGCGCTATGGTAGTTTTAAATCAAGAACAAATAAAATTTATTGACCACTATTTACAAGTTTCAAAAGTGCGTTATGCTGATGTGCGTTCGGAATTAACGGACCATATCGCTACAGCTGTAGAGCATAAAATGCAAGACGAAGCGCTGGATTTTTATGAAGCTTTTAAAGTGTTTATGGCAGTCAATAAATCCCAGTTGTTACAGAGAAACAATGCAACTTTTGCTTACTTAAAAGAAGCTATTGTTAGTTTTTGTCCCACGCTATGGCATCCCATTACCTTAATTTTTGGTGGTATGATGCTTTTCTTAGTTTGGTATTTTGATTCTATTTTATCGTTTCAAGGAATTCATTACGCAAGTTATTTTTTGATTTTGTGTTTAGGATTAACGCAAAGAATGTATTTCTCTTTGGTGATGAAAAAACGATACTTACGTTTAGAGTATTTGAATTATGCCTTGATGACAATTTATTTTTTAAATGCTATGCTTAATGGTTGGTTTGATGATTTTAAAGGAAACGCTATAACTCTTTCAATAAGCATAACCTTGTTTTTTGTCTACAGTCGTTACGCTTTTTCTACCATTCAGAAATTTAAAACCAACCGTATTTAATTATTTTTTATGAAACTAACCACCGAACAAATTGATTATATAGAACATACTTTAGTTAAAAATGGTCTTGATTTTGAAGATCTTAAATTTGAATTGATTGATCATATTGCATCCGAAATTGAAGTGACAATGACTATTGATGAAATGTCTTTTATGCCCGCTTTTTATAGGGTTTTCGATACTTGGAAGGCGCAATTGAAGCCAAGTCAAAGTGCTGCTTTTTTAGGACGAAATTTAGTGGCTCCTAAAATTGTAATCGATCGATTGTCCTCTTTGAAGAAAAGAGAACTTTTAACAGGACTCGTGTTTTGTTTTATAGTAACACTCCTGTTTTATGGTATGAGTTCTATACCAGTTTTTAGAACCGTACTGCATTATGTTGAATTAATTATTCCAAAATCATTTTTGTTAACTATTATAGTGCTACTAGTATCCAAAATCTTATTGTATCAATCAAAATTGAAGACAACTTATTCAGTGTTGTTTAATAAATCATTTTTATTATCTGTACCATTTTGTGTCATTATTAGCTTAGGTGGTTTTTCATTTTTCCGAACTGAAAACATTGAGGATATAAGAATAAGTTCGGTTGCAGCCACTGTTTTGTATGGTTTTTTCCTTTTTTCTTCAGCGCGATTTTTATACCAACATTATCAATTTGCACAAAAAATTAAAAGAGTGTAATTATGAAACTAACCACCGAACAAATTAACTACATCGAGAATTACATTCAATCCTTTGATATTAAATGGTACGAAATTCAAGTGGAACTGACCGACCATATGATTTCAATTATGGAAGAAATCTGGGAGCAAGACCCGGAATTGACTTTTCATCAGGTAAAGCACCAAGCGGAACAGCGTTTTGGTAGAGGCTATTTTAAATCAATAGTGGCAGAGCGAAAAGCTATTTTGCAAAAAGAATACAACAGACAACAAAGAAAAATGGTTGCTGAGTTTCTAAAATTTCCCAAAATTATTGCAAGTATTTTATTAGGTGTTGTAGCATATCAAGTTTCTTTTTATTTTGAAAATCCTGCTAAATATCTTGGAATTCTTTTTGGATCTTTATTCTTTTTGTCAGTACCGATGATTTACAATTGGATAAAATACAGAAAGATAAATGGTAAAAGTTTTTTAGCTATTGAAATTACTTCAGGGAGGGTATCAGCGGGTCCAATGTTGGGTATAAGTTTGGCGAACTTTATCAAGCAAAGTATTGACTATAATTCCAATTTTCTAATTCCGAGTATTAGTATATGGGTTTTGCTTTTTTTGATTTGTATCACGGGACTTCATATTCAAACAACTATCCTCAAAACCATCAAAAAGCAATACCAACTTTCCTAAATTTCTATGAAACTAACCAGCGAACAAATCGATCAATTGTATAGGTTCACGCGTCAACATTATGTTGAATGGTATGATCTCCAAACCGAATTGGTGGATCATTTGGCGAATGCTATTGAGGAACAATGGCAAGAGAATCCAAAGCTTTCGTTTGATCAAGCCTTACAAAACGAATTCAAAAAATTTGGCGTTTTTGGCTTTATGGATGTGGTAGAAGGCAAACAACGATTTTTACAAAAGAAATACAATCAGATTGTGTGGTCTATTGTGAAGACTTTTTTTACGCTACCCAAAATTATGGGAACGATTGGAGTTACAGGGGTACTGTTTTTGTTACTAAAATCAAGTCATTACAATGGCGATTGGGTGTTGCTTTTTTATGGATTATTGGTGCTTTTTGCTTTGTATGGTATGATCTCAAATCGTATGAAACACAAAAAGCAAATTCAAAAGCATCAAAAACGCTGGTTGATGGAGGATATTATGCATCAATACGGTGGTTTCGCTGGCGCGATTATTTTTCCATTAAATCTCTTTATGCAACTGTTTAATCGAGTAGAACATTATATAAGTAATACCTATTTTTTAGTTTTCGCCAGTTTCTTTTTGGTACTGATGACTATTTTGATGTATGTTATCTTTTTTGAAATTCCTTCACAGTCTAAAAAATACCTTTTACAAACCTATCCAGAATATTCTTTGGCTAATTTGTAACGTTTTATATTCTTTGTTTACTTACTCTTCAACTAAACCCAAATAACTATGTTTTTACGTTTTATTTACCTCGAGTGGAAAGCCTTTTTGCGTTCAGCTTCCTTTGGAACGAGCTTGGCGATGCGAATTTTAATGGGCTTTTTGATTGCTTATTTTACCTTGTTGTTTTTAGTGCTAGGAATTGGGGGTTTTTACGCCCTTAAGAAAATGAATTTAGACCCATTGGTAACCATCAATAAATTTTTGGTCTACTATTTTCTATTTGATTTGGCCTTTCGATTAATGCTTCAAAAAATCCCTGTGCTCAATATTCGTCCTTTACTAGTCTTACCGATTAAGAGACCTACGATTGTGCATTTTTCTCTAGGAAAGACAGCCTTATCTTTTTTCAATATTTTGCACGCTTTTCTTTTTATTCCTTTAAGTGTCGTTTTGATTTATGAAGGGTATGATGTGGCATCTGTAGTGTTTTGGCATTTGGGTGTTTTTGCCTTGGTGTACATCAATAATTTTTTGAATATTATATTGAGTAATAAAGACCAATTATTTGGTATTTTCCTTGCGATTCTTGCAGTGCTTGGTGGATTACAATATTACGGTTATTTTGATGTAACGCTATACAGTGCTCCGTTTTTTGAGGCTTTATTTCATACTGTAGGAGTGTTTCTTATTCCACTTGTAATCTTAGGATTGTTGTACTATTACACCTTTGTTTATTTCAAAAACGAATTATATCTCGATGCTGGTTTGGCGGTAAAAGGTGAAATTGCTAAGACAGAAGATTTGACTTGGTTGAATCAATTTGGTACTTTAGGAACTTTCTTGAAGAATGACATTAAATTAATCAAAAGAAACAAACGTTCCAAAACAACGGTTCTTATGAGTGTGCTGTTTTTGTTTTATGGGTTGATTTTCTTTGGCAACCCAACTCAGCCACAAGTGATGTACATTTTTGCAGGAATTTTTGTTTCGGGTGGATTTTTATTCACATTTGGTCAATTTGTACCGAGTTGGGACAGTTCGTATTATCAATTGATGATGACGCAAAACATCCCGTATCGTGGCTATTTGAATTCCAAATGGTGGTTAATTGTAATAGCAACTTTTGCTTCTACGATTTTGGCTAGTTTCTATCTTTATTTTGGATGGCAAGTATATTTGACCATTGTGGCTGGCGCGATTTACAATATTGGAATCAATTCACATCTGGTACTCTTAGGAGGTGCTTTTACGAAAACGCCAATCGATTTAACTCAAAGTCAAGGTGCCTTTGGAGACAAAAAAGCATTCAATGTCAACACGATGTTGCTCTCTATCCCAAAATTAGTTTTGCCTTTGCTTTTGTATGGTTTGGGAAAATATTTTGGCGGACAAGAATTAGGTTTGGGCCTTGTTGCTCTTGCGGGAGTAATTGGTTTTGCAATGAGAAACTGGGTGTTCCTTCAAATTGAAAAAATTTACAAAAGAGAAAAATACAAAACCATTGCGGCTTACAAACAAAAAAGCTAATTTAAAAGAATACCTTCTAACCTCTAATTTCTAACTTCAGACTTTTCATTATGATACAAGTACAAAACCTCTCAAAATCATACAACGGAACCACCGTTTTAAAAATAGACCAATTAGAAATTCCAAAAGGAGAAAGTTTTGGATTGGTCGGAAATAATGGCGCTGGAAAAACTACTTTTTTCAGTTTGCTATTGGATTTAATTCACCCAACTACAGGAGCCGTTATAAATAATGGCGTTCAAGTTAACACTAGCGAAGGTTGGAAACCTTTTACGGGTTCCTTTTTGGATGAAAGCTTTTTGATTGGGTATTTAACCCCCGAGGAATACTTTTATTTCATTGGTGATTTACGTGGACAAAACAAAGCCGATGTGGATGCTTTATTGGCAAAACACGAAGAGTTTTTTAATGGCGAAATCCTAAAAAACAAAAAATACCTGAGAGACTTGTCTAAAGGAAACCAAAAGAAAGTTGGGATTATCGCAACTTTAATAGGCAACCCTGAAGTCGTTATTTTGGACGAACCTTTTGCCAACTTAGACCCAACGACCGTAAACCGATTGAAAAAAATCATCAAAGAATTGGCTCAAAATCCAGACGTAACCGTTTTAGTTTCTAGTCACGATTTGTTGCATACCGTTGAAGTTTGTAATCGAATTGTCGCATTGAACAAAGGAGAAGTAGTCAAAGATATTCAAACATCAACAGAGACTTTGGCTGAGCTAGAAGCGTTTTTTGCGGTTTAAATTCGAATATTTCAAAAAGAAACGTATTTTTACCAGTCATTATACTAAAATGATGTTTTTCAAGTTAAATGATAAAACGTTTCCTATTGAAGACTACCGGTTGTAAGCCTTTTTATCCCTTATTTTTATTCATTTTCTTGATAGCTTGTTCTACCAAGAAGAACACTTTTTTGGCCAGAAATTCGCACGCTTTGAGTACGCGTTACAATATTTTGTACAACGGACAAATTGGTTTAGATAAAGGTGTAAATGGGCTTACATCGGGTAATAAAGATAATTTTTGGGAGTTGTTACCCATAGAAAGAATGCAACTTTCAGAGAGTACTACAGCTGAAGATAAACCCAAAAATGCCGATTTTGAATTGGCCGAAACCAAGGCCACCAAAGCCATTCAAAAACACTCTATGAATATTGGTGGGCGAGAGGTCAATTATCAAATGGACGAAGCCTATCTTTTGCTCGGAAAAGCACGTTATTACGACCAGCGTTTTGTGCCAGCCTTAGATGCTTTCAATTATATTCTATATAAATATCCCGAAAGTGATAAAATATACGAAGCTAAAGTCTGGCGTGAAAAAACCAATATGCGTTTGGGCAACGATGCTTTAGTGGTAAAAAACATCAATAAATTACTCAAAGACGAGGAATTCAAAGACCAACCTTTTGCGGATGCCAATGCACTTTTGGCGGAAGCTTTTTTGAATTTAGAACAAAAAGACAGCGCAGTAGCTAAACTCAAAATAGCAGTAGATTATACTAAAATCAATGAAGAAAGAGCTCGTTATCGCTTTATCTTGGGACAATTGTATCAAGAATTAGGGAAAAGAGACAGCGCACTTTTTTGCTACGATGCAGTAATTGCTATGAATCGCAGTGCTAAGAGAGAGTACATTATTCAGTCCTACGCTCGAAAAGCCCAATTATTTGATTATGAAACGGGTGACCCCAATGCTTTTGTAGCCATTTATAACGAACTAATGGAGGATCGTGAGAATCGTCCTTTTTTAGATGTTATCTACCACAATATGGGATTGTTTTATGACAATTATAAAAAACCAGATTCTGCTACCATTTTCTATAAAGCTTCTCTGGAAGCACGTCCTAAAGACCCTTATTTAGAAGCATCCAATTATAGAAATATTGGGACTATTTATTTCAAGGGAACCAATTATCCTTTGGCGGCAAAATACTATGATAGTACTTTAGTAAAGCTTAATCCCAAAACAAGAGAATTTTATAAAATTCAAAAAAAGCGTAAAGATTTAGACGAAGCCATTCGATTAGAAACTAGCACCAAAAGAAACGATAGTATTCTTAAAGTTTTGTCTTTGTCTCCTTCGGAACGAAATGCCTATTATGAAAAGCATATCGTTGCCATTAAAAAGCAAGATTCTATAAAGCTAGTTAAAGAAGAATTACAAAAGCAAAAGTTAGCGAATATAGAGCGCAACTTATCGGCTTCTAGTGCAGACCCAGGAGCTGTAGCGACAGGCCCAGGTTTGCAAAACAAAGCAGCCTATTTACCTCCAAGTGATAACCAACAAACGGAGGCTACCAACACTTTTTATTTTTACAACCCAAAAACGGTGGCTTTTGGAAAGTTAGAATTCAAAAAAATGTTTGGAAATCGTGCTTTGGTCGAAAACTGGTTGTATTCAAATGTGAAAAAAGGAGCCAATGAACCAACAGAAGAAGTAACAGCTGATAATGATGTTATTAAAGAAAAAGCTGTTGAAGAACCGCGTTATACTTTGGCTTATTATTTAAATCAATTACCTACTCAATCTTCGGCAATTGACAGCATCACCAAAGAAAGAAATACAGCATATTACCAATTGGGAGTAGTTTATAAAGAAAAATTCAAAGAGTACGATTTAGCTAGTAGTAAGCTGGAACAATTACTAAACTTTCATCCCGATGAAAAACTGATTCCTCCCACTCAGTACAATTTGTATAAAATATACGAAATCACAAATAAAGCCAAAGCAGCAGCCGTTAAGAATGCGATTACGGCTCAATTTCCTGATTCGAGATATGCCAAAATTATAAATGACCCAACTTTTGATGGAGCCAAAGACAAAGATTCTCCTGAGAATAAATATAAGGAATGTTACGAATGGTTTAAGGACGAAAAATTTGCGGCTGTAATTGCGCGTTGTAACACGATGATTAATCAGTTGACGGGAGAAGAAATTGTAGCCAAGTTTGAGTTGCTCAAAGCAAATGCTTTGGCTAAAACAAAAGGATTGCCAGCCTACAAAGAGGCGATGCAATACGTTGCCGACACCTATGCCAATACCGAAGAAGGAAAAAAAGCAGAAGAGATTATCACCACACAAATTCCTATTTTGGAACGAATGGCGTTTAGTACAGTAGACACCAAAAAGTGGAAGATTATCTTTAGAATTCCTATCGATGATTACAAACAAGAACGAGCTATCGAAAAGCAAGTTTTGGATTTTATGGCTAAAGAAAATTTAGAAAATCTATACTATACTTGTGATAATTATACTGATAAAGAACGCATCTTGTGTATACACGGATTCCAATCAGAAATATATGCGAATGATGTCTCGGTGATTTTTAATAAAAAAGGGTCGCCTTCAGAGGTGCAGAAGGCGATTACTATAAGCGAGGAGAATTACAAGATTGTTCAAATGAAAAAGAATTTAGACGCCTATTTAGCCCCAAAAACGCCCTAAACTATGTTCGACAAAAAAAAGAAACAACCCTATACTGATTTATTAGGTAAAACCAATAGAATAGTAGAAGCAACTAAAATTAAGGGAGATATTTTTTCCCCAGCCGATTTTAGATTAGACGGAGAATTGATTGGAAATTTTACTTCGAATGGTAAATTAGTGATTGGTCCTTCAGGAAAAGTTATAGGCGACATTGTTTGTAAAAACGCAGATATCGAAGGTGTTTTTAATGGAAAAATAACGGTACACGAATTACTTAATATCAAAGCAACGGCTTCTGTAGAAGGCGAAGTGTGTATCGGAAAGTTGGCAATTGAACCTGGTGCTCATTTTACAGCCACTTGTGTAATGCGAATAATAGACACCAAAGTAGATGGAACCCAATCCAAATAAAAGAAAACCTAATAAGTGGTTAGCCTTAATCAATATCCCTATTCAAATGGGAGTATTGATTTTTTTATTTGCTTATTTAGGCCATTGGTTAGATGAGAATCACCCGAGTACAAAAGTGTATTATGTTAAAATTTTAGTTATTGTTGGTGTTTTTTTGGCAATGTACAATGTGTACCGACAAGTAAATGAAATCAATAAAAATCAATAATGAATACCTCTTTTTTTAAAAAAATAATTCCCCTTTTGTTAGCCATTTTAATTTCCTTTGGAGTACACGAAGGGCTGTTTTTTGTATTAAAAATTAACACTCAAAATTTTATTTATTCTTTACCAGAACTTTATGCTTGGTTTACTTTGTTTACACTACTAGTGGTTTTTGTTTTGCTATTGGTTAAGAGGAAAAGCTTGGATAATGTAGGAATGAGTTTTCTGTTGGTAACGAGTATAAAAATGGTCTTTTGTTACCTAATTTTACGTCCTATATTAAAAGTAGCAACTCTTCAAAATTCTGCCGAAAAAATAAACTTTTTTGCACTTTTTATTCTCTTTTTGCTAATTGAGACACTTTTCACTATTCGCTTAGTAAACGAAAAGCAAAAATAGGGGGTTGAAAAAGCCAAATCCGCAAAAAAATTATTTTTTATATTCTTTTGGATATTAATAAAAAATGTACCTTTGCACCAAATTTCAGAAACGTAATAAATTAAGATAATTAACTGTTATGGTGATTTCAAACAAACCACTTCGATTTTTAGTAGCAATTTTAGTAGCCTGCCTTCCTTTATTTAGCACTGCAAACCCTGTGGTTGATAGTACTAAAGTAGAAGTGGTAGCAGAGGGTCATGAAGGAGCTGTAGCGCATGAAGGAGCTCACGCTGAACCAAAAGATGTTAAGACCGAAATCAAAGAATTCATCAATCACCACTTATTAGACTCGCATTCTTTTAATTTCAATGCCAATAAAGAAACAGGAGAGCACTACGGTTTTTCATTGCCAATTATTCTTTGGGATAATGGTTTGCAAGTATTCTCTTCAGCTGAATTTCACCACGGTCCTGTAGCCGATGTTGCAGAGCACAACGGAAACTTCTACAAATTACACCACGAAAAAATTTATAAAACCGATGCTAAAGGTACACTTACTGAAGCTCACGGTCATCCAACAAATGTTCAGCCATTAGATTTGTCAATTACTAAAAGTGTAGTTGGTATTTTGTTTGTGGCAATTTTAATGTTGGTATTGTTCTCAAGTTTAGCGAAATCATATGCTAAAAATGGAGGAATTGCCAAAGGAGCAGGACGTTTCTTTGAGCCATTAGTAATCTATGTAAGAGACGAGATTGCTATCCCAAACATTGGTGAGAAAGGGTACAAAAAATACATGAGTTATTTATTGACTATTTTCTTCTTCATCTTTTTCTTGAACATTTTAGGATTAACTCCATTTGGATTCAATGTAACAGGTAATATTGCGATTACTTTTTCATTAGCTATCTTGACGTATTTAATCACAACATTTACCGCTAACAAAAATTATTGGGCACACATTTTCTGGATGCCAGGAGTACCTACCCCAATGAAATTTATCTTAGCGCCTATCGAATTATTAGGAACAATCATTAAACCATTTTCATTGATGATACGTTTGTATGCTAACATTTTAGCAGGTCACGTAGTATTGATGAGTATCATTGGATTGATGTTTATTTTCAAAAGCTGGATTGGAAGTACTTTGTCATTCGGATTGGCATTTGCTCTTTCTATTCTAGAAATATTAGTAGCGTTTCTTCAAGCGTACATCTTCACTATGTTGTCTGCTCTTTATTTTGGAGCTGGTAACGAAGAACACCACCACGAAGAAGCACACCACTAAAAGTTAGAAATTAGAAGTGAGAAGTTAGAAATTTTCTAATCTCGAATTTCTAACCTCTAACCTCAAATTGAATGTTTAATTTTTAATATATATATTATGCAAATTCCAACTATTGTAGGAGCAGGATTAATTGTAATCGGAGCAGGTTTAGGTATTGGTAAAATTGGTGGTTCAGCAATGGACGCTATTGCTCGTCAACCAGAAGCTTCTGGAAAAATCCAAACAGCTATGCTTATTGCAGCTGCACTTATTGAAGGTATTGGTTTCGCTGCGTTGTTCGCATCTTAATTAAAGACTAAAAAAACAATAGTTACAACGGTTGGTTGTGACTATTGTTTTAAAATTAAAACATTAAAATTATATAATAGAGATAAAAATGGATAAGTTAATAAATGATTTTTCGTTTGGTTTGTTTATTTGGCAAATAGTAATATTTGTTGGATTGATTCTTTTGTTGAAAAAATTTGCATGGAAACCAATTCTTGATGCGGTAAACGAAAGAGAAGAAGGAATCAAAAATGCATTAGAATCTGCTGAAAATGCAAAGAAAGAAATGCAAGATTTGCAAGCAGACAACCAACGTATTTTACAAGAAGCGAGATTAGAGCGTGACAGTATGCTTAAAGAAGCTCGTGAAATGAAAGAAAAAATCGTTGCTGATGCCAAAAATGAAGCACAAGCTCAAGGTCAAAAAATGATCGAGCAAGCGAAAGCGGCAATCGAAAGTGAAAAAAATGCGGCTATGAATGAGTTGAAATTACAAGTTTCTACTTTGTCATTGAGTATTGCAGAAAAAGTATTAAAAGACGAATTATCTAACAAAGAAGCTCAAACTAAATTAGTTGAGAAAATGTTAGGAGACGTTAAATTGAACTAATCATGGCAGGTACAAGAGCAGCAATTCGATATTCGAAAGCAATTCTAGACATTGCCAATGCAAAGCAAGTAGCGGATGCAGTGAACAATGACATGAAGTTGATAGGTGATACTATTGCTTCTAATCTAGAATTAAGCACTTTCATTCAAAACCCAACATTAAAAGTAGAGGTTAAAGAACAAGCCCTTTTAGAAGTTTTTGCTTCTGCAAATGGTGTAACTAAAAGTTTATTTCATCTATTATTCGAAAACAAAAGATTCGAAATTCTAGAAGGTATTGCTTCAGAATACACTAAATTATTTGATATCATGAATGGTGTTGAAGTGGCACAAGTTACTACAGCAATTCCTATGGATGCTGCTTTAGAAGCTAAAGTGTTGGCTAAAATTGCCACTCTTTCTGATAAAAAGATTCAAATTGAAAATACAATAGACCCTGCTATCATTGGAGGTTTTATTTTAAGAATAGGTGACAAGCAATACAATGCTTCTGTTGCTAACAAATTGCAAGTTTTAAAAAGAGAATTAAATAACTAGTTTTATCACACATTTAAGTGTCTAAATTATAAAGTAAGATGGCGGAAATCAAACCTGCTGAAATTTCAGCAATATTAAAGAAGCAAGTTGAAAGTTTTGAATCTGGTGCTACACTAGAAGAAGTAGGAACAGTACTTAATGTTGGAGATGGTATTGCTCGTGTTTACGGGCTATCTAATGTTCAATATGGTGAGTTAGTTGAATTTGAAAATGGGTTAGAAGCAATCGTTTTGAACCTAGAAGAAGACAACGTAGGGGTGGTACTTTTAGGACCATCAACTGGAATCAAAGAAGGTTCTACTGCCAAAAGAACACAACGTATTGCTTCTCTTAAAACAGGAGAAGGAATGGTAGGACGTGTAGTAAACACTTTAGGTCAGCCAATTGATGGTAAAGGACCAATCACAGGTGAGTTATACGAAATGCCATTAGAAAGAAAAGCTCCTGGAGTTATCTTCCGTCAGCCAGTAACTGAACCATTACAAACAGGTGTAAAAGCAGTTGATGCTATGATTCCTGTAGGACGTGGACAACGTGAGTTGGTTATTGGTGACCGTCAAACTGGTAAATCAACAGTTTGTATCGATACTATCTTAAATCAAAAAGAATTTTACGATGCAGGTCAACCTGTATTCTGTATTTATGTAGCTATTGGTCAAAAAGCTTCTACTGTTGCTGGAATTGCAAAAATGTTAGAAGAAAAAGGAGCAATGGCTTATACAGTGATTGTTGCAGCTAATGCTTCTGACCCAGCGCCAATGCAAGTATATGCTCCTTTCGCAGGTGCTGCAATTGGTGAATATTTTAGAGATTCAGGTCGTCCAGCGTTAATCGTTTATGATGACTTATCTAAACAAGCGGTTGCTTACCGTGAGGTATCTCTTTTATTAAGAAGACCTCCAGGACGTGAGGCTTACCCAGGTGACGTTTTCTACCTACACTCTCGTTTGCTAGAAAGAGCTTGTAAAGTAATTGCTGATGACTCTATCGCTAAAAATATGAATGATTTACCAGATTCATTAAAAGGAATCGTTAAAGGTGGTGGTTCATTAACAGCTTTACCAATTATCGAAACACAAGCGGGTGACGTATCTGCGTATATCCCAACAAACGTAATTTCGATTACAGATGGTCAAATTTTCTTGGATGGAGATTTGTTTAACTCTGGGGTTCGTCCAGCGATTAACGTAGGTATCTCTGTATCTCGTGTGGGTGGTAACGCTCAAATTAAATCAATGAAAAAAGTAGCGGGTACTTTAAAATTAGACCAAGCTCAATTCCGTGAATTGGAAGCGTTTGCTAAATTCGGTTCTGATTTGGATGCAGTTACTTTAAACGTAATTGAAAAAGGAAAAAGAAACGTTGAAATCTTGAAACAAGGTTTGAATGATCCTTATACTGTTGAAGACCAGGTAGCAATTATTTATGCTGGTTCTAAAAACTTGTTGAGAAATGTTCCTGTAAATAAAGTGAAAGAATTCGAAAAAGATTTTATCGAGTACATGAACAATAAAAACAGAGCTACTCTTGATGCTCTTAAAGCTGGTAAATTTACAGATGAAATTACAGATGTAATTGAAGCAGCAGCAAAAGAAATTTCAGCAAAATATAACTAATCTAGTGAATAGTAATTAGTGATTAGTCAATAGCTAGTCACTAATTACTTATTACTATTTACTTAAAAATACAATGGCTAATTTAAAGGAAATCCGTAATAGAATTGTTTCCATTTCATCTACGATGCAAATTACATCGGCGATGAAAATGGTTTCTGCTGCAAAGTTGAAAAAAGCACAAGATGCCATCACTGCGATGCGTCCTTATGCTGAAAAACAAACGGAGTTACTACAAAACCTTTCTGCTACCTTAGACGGTGATGTAGGAGGTGAGTATACTACACAAAGAGAAATCAAAAAAGTGTTATTGGTAGCTATTACTTCTAACCGTGGTTTGTGTGGTGCTTTTAATTCTAACGTAATCAAGGAAGTTAAAGTACGTGCAGACTATTATGCAGGAAAACAAGTGGATGTTTTTGCTATTGGTAAAAAAGGAAATGACGTTTTGGGTAAAAGTTTTGCAGTAGTTGGTAACGAGAGTAAAGTTTTTGATGCCTTAAGTTTTGAGAACGTTGCAACAATTGCTGATAATTTAACACAACAATTTATTGCTGGTAATTATGACAGAATTGAATTGGTTTACAACCAATTTAAAAATGCTGCAACTCAAATCGTTCAAACGGAACAATTTTTACCTTTAGCACCAATTAAAGCTGATAAAGCGGTTACTCCTGGAGATTATATTTTTGAGCCTTCAAAAGAAGAAATCGTGTTGACTTTGATACCTAAATCATTGAAAACGCAATTATATAAAGGAATTAGAGATTCATTCGCTTCAGAACATGGCGCTCGTATGACTGCTATGCACAAAGCAACAGACAATGCTACAGAATTACGTGACCAATTGAAGTTAACTTATAACAAAGCCCGTCAAGCTGCAATTACAAGCGAAATCTTAGAAATCGTTGGTGGAGCAGAAGCTTTGAACGCTTAATCCGTTGTTCTATACATAAAAACAAAAAGAGCCAACAGACGTTGGCTCTTTTTGTTTTTAATATTTCTTATGATTCCACTTTAATACTTGTTGTTTTTGCTTTGGTTTTTCATTTATCGTAACCACCCTTTTTATTGCTAAAATAGAATCCAATTTTTTCTGGTCATAAATGACTAACCAAGAATAAGATTTTGATTTTTTATTTTCCCATAGAGAAGTTGCTATTTCTTCTTCTATGATGGGTAAGGCCATCTTTCCTTTTTTTTGTGAATAAGCTAAAGTAGAAAGTATGGAAAATAGTAGTAAAGAAAGTAATTTTTTATGCATTGTTAATTTTGGGTTAGTTTGTCTGTACTGTAACTAAAATTGTGCCAATGGCTTTTTTTTTAGTTTAAAACCGTAAGAATTAGATTTAAAATTTGGATAATCCATTCGTTTATAATTTTTAGAATAAGAGAAGTCATGTTTTTTTGGATTATTGTTTCTTCTTTTTGTAAGTATCATAAGTAGCTTTTGCTACTGAAAAGACTAGGATTAAGAGAATATGCTCTAAATCTAAGAGTTTGTATAGGGTATTTTTTTTATGGTCTCTAAAAATATTTAGTACAATAAAAAAAAAGACAATTAAGAGTATGTTTTGTATCGTTTGAGAGATAAAGTATTTCATTAGATGTATCTTTTAATTTTCAGTAAACTAGTTGTAACTGAAAAGATATACTTTTAAACAATTTTTTAGATTTTAGAATACTGAAGTCTGAATTCATATTTATTGATTGAGTTGTGTCATATCGTTGGTTCTCATTTTTAAATATATCTTTAAAAATACTACGGCAATGAACAATCTATAGCCTCTGTATACCCAAATATTTACTGGGAAAGAGAATAATTCGTAAGTGTCTTTGGTTTCAATTAAGGAATAAATGAAGTTTATGGTAAAGGTAATTCCAAAGAAAAAATAGAAGTTTTTGGGTAGTTTCATTTGTTAGTGATTGTTAGGTAGTGTACCCATTAGTCCAGCCATAAAATTGGCCCAATCAGAAATTATCTCTATTGCCGCTGCAATAAGCACTAAAAATGCAGTAAAAGTAGGTCCTTTAAGAGTTTTTACTTTTGTGCTATTTAGTTGACCTAAAAATTGTTTTAAATTCATTTTTCATTTTTTTTAATCCAGTTTTTTAAAAAAAGTTTCTCGAGAACTTTTGTGCTTGGTTTTTGGAGACCATAGCTTTATAAACTCCTTGCTCTGTTTTTTATAGGGTTACACGACAGCTGCATCAATCCCTCAGAGCAGTAACTATATTTTAATAAATTTTAATAGAAAAAACTTTTGCTTTTCTGAGTTCAAAATTAGTCTCACTATTGTAGTTGTGTAAACACTTGTTGTCGGAATTCAGGGAATTCGGATAGTAAATTCCTTGAATTCCGAGAACTAAATTTACTTTTTTGAATTTTCATCAAATTTTTAAGATTAAACCAAACCTTGTTTTTGCCATAAGTCAAAGTATTTGCCTTTTTGTTTTAGTAGTGTATTGTGGTTTCCATTTTCTACCACAGTTCCATTTTCTAAAACCAAAATAGTATCTGCATTAGCGATAGTACTTAAGCGATGTGCAATTACAATTACTGTTTTTCCTTGTGCTTTAAAATTGTTTATCACTTCTTTTACTACTTTTTCTGAATGGGTGTCTAAGGATGAAGTAGCTTCATCCATCAATAGAATTTCAGGATTTTTGTAAAGTGCTCTGGCTATTGCAATACGTTGTTTTTGGCCACCAGAAAGCATGGCTCCATTTTCTCCTATTTGTGTTTCAAAGCCATTGGGTAATTTCTCTACAAATTCAGTTATGGCTAATTGTTTGGATAAATCTAATACACGTTGAATATTAGGAAATGAATCTCCTAAAGCAATATTATCTATAATTGTTCCTGAAAACAAATTGAGTTGTTGAGGTATTACTCCAACTGCATTTCGTAAACTTTGGTAGTGAATAAATTGCGCGTCATAATCCCCAATGTAAATTTTACCTTCTTTTATGGGGTATAGATTTTGCAAAAGGGAAATTAACGTAGTTTTACCGCTTCCACTTTCGCCAACAATGGCTGTGGTTTCATTTTTTTTGAATATAGCATTAAAATTTTTAAAAACTTCTGTTCTGGAACCATATCTAAAACTTACGTTTTCAAATTTAATGTCTCCGATATTTTCCTTTTGTAATTCGACTTTGTTCTCAGTTTCTTCTCTTTCTAAATCCATAATTTCGAAAAGACGATCAGCAGCAATTAAAGCATTTTGAGCGGTTTTATTCATTCCAATCAAGGAAGCAACTGGAGAGGTGAAGTAGCCGATTAAGGCATAAAACGAAAACAATTCACCTGGTGTAATGGCTCTGTCAATTACATAACCAGAACCTATCCACATTAGAATTATAGTAAAGAGAGAAGCCAAAAACTGTGTAGAAGTTCCAGCAAAAATACTATTCAATCCAGATTTATAAGTAGTGAATAATAGCTTGACAAACTTGTTTTCTGTTTTTAAGTTAGAAAATTCTACTATGCCAAATTCCTTCACCGTTCTAACATGTGTAACACTTTCGACCAATTGAGTTTGTAATTCGGCCGCATTTTCCATGATGGTTCTTTCTACTTTTTTATTGAATTTATTTAGCAGAAAATAAATTAGAGCATAAAACGGAATCACTAATAAAATGACTAAAGCCAATTTCCAATAATACGTAAACATCAAAGTAAATGAGAACAGTACAATGAAAATATTGACGATCATCTCGATAGCTACTTCATTGATAAAAGAACGTATCTTAACAGCATCATTGATTCTTGAGGTTATTTCACCAATTTGCATGGTATCAAAAAAGCGTTGGGGTAGATGTAATAAATGTTTATAGTATCCTAGGATTAGTTTGGCATCGATTAATTGACCTGTTTTCATCACAAAAATTGTTTTTTTAGAGCCGATGTAAGCTTGTAAAACAATAATAACAATCATGGAAAAGCTTAACAAATTTAGTAGTTTTCGATTGCCTTCTACCAAAACATAATCTGTTATTTTTTGAATATAAATTGACATTGCTAATCCTAAAACCGTAAAAAGGATGGCACCCACCAAAGCCTGAATTAAAATGATTTTATGAGGTTGTACCAAATGCCAAAAGCGTCGTATAGGAGCTATTTTTTCGTTATAGGTTTTAAACTCGTCGTTAGGAGCAAAAAGCACTAATACGCCAGACCATATTTTTTGAAAAGCCTCAAAAGTATAGGTTTCCATTTTTCCAAAGGCGGGATCCATAACTTCTATTTTGTCTTTGCTTACGGAATAAATCACCACATAATGATGCAATTGTTCTTTGACCACTACGTGTGCTATTGAAGGAAGTGGAATTTTATCAATTGCATCTATGCCGCCTTTTACTCCTTTGGCGGTGAAGCCCATTTTATCAGCCGCTTCAATGATACCTAGTACGTTGGTACCGCGTTTATCTGTATTGGCGTACTGGCGAATTCGAGCTATTGGTAAATTAACCTTGTAATGATTGCCAATAGAAGCGAGACAAGCAGCACCGCAATCTTTAATATCATGTTGTTTTATTTTTATAGAAGCCATTATAAGAGTATAGATGATAGAAAAAAGACTTTAGACTTTTCTCAAAAAGGAAAGTTATTTTATAAAATTTTACTAGTTTAAGATCTTGATGCCATTTGTTTAGGGTTGAGCCAATCATCCATCTTGTCAAATAGTAAATCATACAAACTGCGTCGGGCAATGGTGTATCTCGTGGTCAACGTCATTCCTTTGGACACTTTGGTTTTGTAACCCGAGTCTAAACGCATTTCTGTGGTATTCATTATAGAACGTACTTTAAAAAAAGCTTGTTCCCCTTGAATCGTAATGTTACGATCAATATCGATTACTTTTCCTTCCAGTAAACCCCATTGATTGTAATTGAAGGCATCTATTTGGAATTTCACCGCTTGATTTTTCTTAATCAATCCTATGTCATTTGGAGAAATAGTACTTTCAACTATCAACCTATCTGTGGCAGAAATGTTAGCAATAGGTTGTGAAGCATTAATAAAGGACCCTACTTGAAGTCCTGAAAAACTTTCTATAGTACCTGATATAGGCGCTACAACTACATAATTGTTCTCTTCAATTTTAATTTTCGAAATGCTCCCTTGAATATTCTTCAATCGTTCTTCTAATTCTCTTTTTTGAGTTTCCCAACTGGCTTTTTGTTGGCTTATAAAACTTCGCAGGGCTTGATTAGCAAAACGCAACTCATACAATTGTTTTTCATATTCTGCTGTGGCAATGATACCTTTGTCGAAAAGTGTTTTGCTACGATTGTAGTTGATTTGTGCCTGCGAAACTTTGGATTGCAACTCGTCTTTTTGGGACTGAAATTTGTAGAAATCCTCTCTAGCAGCAGCTGTTTTTAGATTGGATGTTTTACCTCTCAAAACAGCGGTTACATCTTCATGCAGTGCTATAAGCGTGCTTGATAATTCGCTTTGCGTGGTTTTTTCGGTGGTTAAACCGTCTTTTACGATTTTGATAAGCGTGTCGCCTTTGTTGACTACCGCATTATTTTTGAGTGCCAACCAACGTATACGACCGCTCACAATGGCGGTAACTGGCACATTATCTGTTTTAGAACGAATAATACCGCGACTCTGACTGCTAATGTCTATTTTGATAACAGGAAGCAACGCTATAAAAACCAATACAGCCATCACTATTACTAAGTAAATAGAAAGGCTTTTGGTTTTGTTTTTGGCGATAAGATTTTCTAAGGTATTGATGGGGTCCGAACTGAAGTTCATGAGTTTAATTTTTTGCAGCGCTAGCTCTCTTACTTAAATATATTTTGATAAATACCATTGCAATCAATAACCGATAACCTCTATAAATCCAAATATTTACTGGGACAGAGAATAATTCATAACTGTCTTTGGTCTCAAAAAAGGAATAAATAAAGTTGATAGTAAAGGCAATTCCAAAGAATAAATAAAAGTTTTTGGAAAGATTCATTATTTTGAGTTTAAAGTTTTCTGATGGTTAGTTTTAAATTAAAAAATAATTCTTACTAAATCGAGAGATGTCGGAAAGTAGAGAGTGGTTTTTATTATGGTTAAAAACGCAATTGTAAATTTCACAAAACTAAAATATCAAGTAGTTAATTATGGGTAAAATTATAATAAGCCTCACCAATGGCGTGGCCTAAAAAATAGATAAAGAAAAAAAAACCAATTATCAGAATAATAGTCATACTAGTTGTATCATTTATGTCTTTGAAAAATTTCATAATTTTATTTTTTTAGTTAATTGTGACAATCTGAAATAAACTTTAATTTCAGATTGTCATTAAATTTAATATTATTAACAAGCAGAATATTACTTACTATGAGTATAATGGTAATAAGCTTCACCAACTGCATGGCCTGCTCCATAAAGCGCTCCAGCGATTGCTATCCCTGCCAAAACAAATTGCAAGAATCCACCTTCAATATTGATTAGTTCTTTATTCTCTAATTCTTCTATATTATAATTAGTAATTTCCATAATTGTTTTTGTTTAGTTATTATTTTGCTGCTGAATGATACCCGTTGTAAGCACCCAAAGCAAAGATTCCACCTGCTACTGCAATTAAAGCTAAGCCGCCCACTGCTGCTGCTGCAAGTCCCCAGTATCCACCCTCAACTTCTTGTACTTCTTGAGCATTCAGCTCTACTAAATTCAAATTATTTAAATTCATTTTTTTACGTTTTTAAAATTACACATTTCATTTTAATAAAAAGTTTCTCGAGAACTTTTAGGCTTGTTTTTTGGGAGACCATAGCTTTATAAACTCCTTGCTCTGTTTTTTATAGGGTTACAGTACAGCTGAAGTATTCCCTCATAGTAGCTACTATAGATTTTGAAAAGCAAAGGGCTTTGCGTGACGTCTTACTACAAAACCGTTTCACTTTCCTGAGGTCAAAACTAGGGCAGTAATTGTTGTTGTGCAAACAGTTGTTCTCGGAATTCGCGGAATTCCGTGTCGTAATTCCGCGAATTCCGAGAATGTTGTTTTTTAATTAATTGGTATAGAGTAATTTAAATAAAAGTTAAAAAACGTAGTTTTTTACTACTAATTTAGATACGTTACCCTATTTTTGCGCAAAACCCTACTATAATGACTAACCTACAATCGATTAAACTAGTGCTTTTGGTACTGTGTCCGTTTTTTTTATGGTCGCAAACGGTTACAACAACATCTTCATTGTCCTATAATACAATTGACGATAATTATTTTAAAGACGAGGGAAATGTAAAAAAGCAATTGGCATGGGCTAAAGTCTATCTTGACAAAGCTAAAAAAGATAATAAGGGAATTCGAAAAGCGAGAGGGTATTACTTGTATGCTATTCTTTATTATGCAGATCAACCGCTCAAAGCCATTCAATATCTAGATAGTGTTATCAAATACTCCAAAATAGACCCTAATAAATTCTTTCCTGCTGCGGCTTATTGCGAAAAAGCAGGTCTGTTGGTAGACCTACGTAAGTTTGATGAAGCACTAGTTAATTTTAACTTGGCTGAACAAGTCGCTTTAAAAACTAATATTGATTATTATTATGTGGTTCGGGACTATATTGGGACCACGAAATCCGAAGAAATGGGGGAAGTGGAGGAAGCGTTACAACTGTATCACGAAAACTATAAATATTACAAAACTAAAGATTATCGAGGGAATTATTATTCCTATTGGTTTCAAAACACCATATTTGGATTGGCAGATTGTCATAAGTCTTTGAAGCAAACAGACTCTACTACGTTTTATAATAATTTAGGCTACAAAGAAGCAACGATTACTAAAAACAAACGATATCAGCTGATGTTTACTTTGAATGAAGGGGCCAATCAAGTCGATAAAAGAAATTTTAGAGCTGCTTTAGACAGTATCAAAAAAGCATTACCAGGTTTAATAAAAGTAAAAAATACAGGAAATGTTTTAGCTTCGTATTTTTATTTAGGCAGATCTTATGCAGGTTTAGGGGATAAATTATTGGCGGTTCAAAATTTTATAAAAGTGGATTCCATGTACCGCATTAGAAAAAAAATTACTCCAGAATTTGTAGGCGGCTATGCCTTTTTGATTGAGTATTATAAACAAATCGGGGATAAAGAGAAGCAGTTGAAATATTTAACCACATATATGGAAATCGATAGTGTGTTACAAAAAAATTACAAACACTTGAATAAAGTGTTGCGCACGGAATACGATACGCCTCATTTGTTTGCTGAAAAAGAAGCTTTAATACAATCTTTACAGAAAAAGCAGTCCGTTTCTTCTGCAGGAATTTTAGTATTAGGAATTTTAGTGTTAGGCGTTGGTGGTTTTGGAGGCTATCAGTTTTATTTAAAAAAACAATACCGCAAACGATTTGAAGCGATTATTCATCCCGTTTCACCCGATGTTCTAGCTTCAAGAACTATAAAAAATGAAGATAGTTCTTTAGAAGAAAATAAACCACAAGAATCATTTGGTATAGCAGCAGAAGTTGTGAAGCAATTATTAGAGAAGTTAGCTGACTTCGAACGTACTAAAGGATATTTAGAGCATACAATTACTATCCAAAAAGTAGCCTTACAATTGAATACCAATACTAAATATTTGTCTAAGGTCATTAATGAACAAAAAGGAAAAACCTTTGTGCAATATATAAACGATTTGAGAATTATGTATGCGGTAGATCAATTACAAGCACAATCTATTTTGCAAAATTACACTATGCCTTCCTTGGCGAAGGAGTTTGGATTCAATTCTGCGGAAGCATTTTCTGCAGCTTTTTATAAAAAACACAAGATAAAACCTACTTTTTTCATAAAGGAATTAGGAAACGAAAAACAATCATAACTATTTTGTTTTGAGTTAATTATGTTTTTTGTGGCTATCGGAATTCCGCGAATTCCGACAATAACTTTTAATTTTTTTTAGCTATTATCAGGGCAACCTTATACTTTTGGGATTAAAATAGTAACCAAATTTATTATCACATGAAAACAGAAAAAAAACAAGCAAAAACGCATCCAAAGTTTAATTTAGAAAAAATGAAAGTAGCCCAATTAGATAATTTGTATCTGATAAATGGCGGTGATAGTTATGGATTTGATAAAGGAGATGATCCCGGTACAGTTACAGATAAAGATAAAGGGACTTCATCAAAAGATTGCGGTGGTGGTGGTTCAAACTCTCCAATTAAATATCTATAAAAATATGCGATTTTTTGTTTTTTTATTAATGGTTGTTTTTTTTACTAATTGTAAGGTTAAGCACCTTAATAAGAGAGAACACAAATCTGAATTTGAAGTAAATAAAATACAGCAGTCTAGTGTAAAACTTTGGCATCAAAAAGATAATCAACAAGATACGATTCCCGGAATTTCGTTAGATAAATGGTATAGTCTAGATAAAAAAAAGCCAAAAAATAAGAATATAGTGGTTGCGGTTATTGATACTCAAATCGATTTAAAACATGAAGATTTGTTAGGCCAAATCTGGAATAATACAAAAGAAGTTGCAAATAATGGTATTGACGATGACAACAATGGCTATACAGATGATAGTAATGGTTGGAACTTTATAGGAACAAAAGGAGGGAGCATCGTATGGTCTAATTTTGAATATGTTCGTATTGTAAGAGAATATGAAAAGCAATTCAAAAATAGTAAGGAATCAGAAATATTGAATAGAGATTTAAATAATTATAAAGAGTTTATTAGGGCATTTAACTTACAAAATCAACAAAAAAAGTTTTATGGGAATTGGTTAAAATCATTAAAATATAAAACTGCGAAGTTTCCAATTGCTAAAGACAGCCTTAAAAAGTATTTTCCAAAAGAGAATTACACCTATCAGCAATTGGATAGTATGTATAAAAAACATAAAATTAATGATAAGTCATACATACAGAGAAGAGATGATAATGATAGCGATTTTGGGGCATTAATTGAAGTTTTGATGTCTGCATTAGAGGTAAACCAAAATAGCTTGAGTGATATAAAAAACTTGGAAGAAGAGATAGATTCTATTGTAAATAGAAATTTAAATATGTCGTATAACGAGAGGCACTTTTTTGACTTGAATGAACACCTTTTTAAGAAGGGATATGGAAATAACAATGTGAGTTCTAATTTATCAGGGATAACCATTAATAATCATAGTACTAGAGTTTCAGGTATAATAGCCGCCAATCGATTTAATGGAATTGGCGTTAAAGGAATAACGAGTAATGTTAAGATAATGCCTTTGAGTATTTCACCATCGGGAGATGAACACGATAAGGATATTGCTTTAGCTATACGTTATGCAGTAGATAATGGAGCTAAAATTATTAATATGTCATTTGGAAAAGAATTTTCATTGCATAAAAAATGGGTAATAGATGCTTATAAATATGCAGAAAAGAATGATGTTTTATTGGTACATAGTTCAGGAAATAATAGTTTTAATGTAGATGAAAACCCCTATTATCCAAATGATGTTGATTATGAAAATCCAAATGAAGTCGTAGAGAATTTTATTAATGTAGGAGCTACTACTGCAAAAGCAGACAGTACGTTTGTAGCCTCTTTTTCAAATTATGGGAAAAAGAATGTAGATTTATTTGCACCCGGAGCAAAGATTTATACCACTGCATCGAATAATACTTATGGGTTTGAATCAGGTACTTCATTCTCTGCACCTATGGTTTCTGGTACAGCTGCTTTGATTTGGTCGTATTATCCAAAACTTACTGCTAAGCAAGTCAAGGAGATTATTCTAGAATCGGGAACGGCGTATGATATTGAGGTTTTGGTCCCTGGTGGTCAAGGTAAGAAAGCCAAATTTTCTGAACTCTCTAAATCAGGAAAAGTATTAAATGTCTATAACGCGATGCAACTCGCTGAAAAAGTGAGTAAAAAGAAACGATAATGCACCACTATCAAATTCGTCCTTTTTTTTCACATGTTTTGAGAACTCCTTTGTTACCGCTTTCTTTTTATACTAAAATAATGGAAAAGGAAGCGGTAATTACCGTGTTTGACCTTCTACAAGATCCCTTAGTATACGAGGCGCTCCAATTGGCTTCTCCTGAACTAGTTGTAATGGTAGAAAAATATTGGGAAAATCCCCAATCCTTCTCTAATAAAAAGGCAACTGCTTTGGCTTTTAGTGTCTTGAAATATGGTGCTAGGATGGCGTCTCGTAGTACTCCATTTGGGTTATTTGCGGGTTGCACTGTTGGAGAAAGAGGCCAAACCACCAATATAGTGATGGACCATAAGGAGCTATTCAAACGTCATACACAATTAGATATGCAATTTTGGATTGCGTTGTTACAAGAATTGGCGAAGCAAGAAGAAGTCAAGAACACTTTGAGTTACAGACCCAATACAAGCCTTTATGAAGTGGGGTCTTTTTACCGATATGTGGAGTATCGTTATAAGGGAACCAAAAGGGAACACAGTATTGCAGCACTAAGAAAAACAGATCTTTTAACGCTAGTGTATCAAAAATCAAAACAAGGAATTACGATTGAAGCCTTAATTGAACTTCTTGTAGATGATGCATCAGAGTGGGAAGATGCTAGATTCTTTGTAAATCAATTGATTGATTTTCAGTTTTTAGTGAGCGATTTGGACGGTGCTTTAACCACAGAAAAAGAATGGGATAGAATACATACGATACTAGAGCGTGTTCCAAATTTTGAAAAAACAACAACTTTTTTCCAAAGGCTTAAACACCAAATAGAAAGTTTAGACGATACACTTGTTCCTTCAATTACTACTTATACTACTATAAAAAATGTACTGACGGAAGCCAATGTGACTTTTGATGAAAAGTATCTTTTTCAAACAGATTTGACGACTTCGGCTAGTATAAACACAATACATCCAAAAGTATATCGTCAAACGCTCGAAGCTTTGGCGTTTCTTAATGGCATACAAAAAAAGCATAAAAGTCAAACACTAGAAGGATTCATAAAATCATTTTTACGTCGTTATGAGGGAAAGGAAATGCCGTTGGCTTTGGTCCTAGATACCGAAATTGGGTTAGGTTATCCAGTATCGAATCAGCGAAATGATACACACGAGCTTTTGGAATCCTTTCATTTTACAAATAAAAACAAAACTGAAATCCAAACGTGGTCTGCGTATGATCGAATATTGGAGCAAAAATTGCAAACGAGTGTGCAACAAAAGCAAACCTTCTTAGAACTCACAGAAAAAGATTTTCCTGATTTTGATTGCAATTGGAAAGAGGCGCCTACTACTTTTTCAGTGATGATTGAATTGTTAAAGGAGGATGTAGTGGTTTTGGAATCTTCTGGTAATGTGAGTGCAGCGAAGATACTGGGTCGTTTTTGTAATGGAAATGAAGCTATCGCTACTTTGACAACAGAAATTGTGGCTAAGGAACAAGCGTATGATTCGAATCAAATTAAAGCAGAGGTCGTTCATATTCCAGAATCAAGAACCGGAAATATTTTAAAAAGACCGCCTTTGCGTCTTTATGAAATTCCATATTTGTCACATTCAGGTGTAAGCGAAGCGTATCAGATTGGTCTTGATGATTTGATGGTATCGATTCAAAACAATACCGTTATTTTGCGCTCGAAAAAACATAATAAAACAGTAATACCTTGTTTATCGAATGCGCACAACTATGCTAGTAAATCCTTACCCTTGTATCATTTCTTGTGTGATTTGCATGGTCAAAATGATAAACCTATTTATAGTTTTGATTGGGGCGTACTCCTTTCTCATTATTCTTATTTTCCTAGGGTCGTTTATAAAAAGGTAATACTTAGTAAAGCTAAATGGGTAGTTACTGCCGATGAAATTTCCTTTTTAACACAGCAACCTGAAGCTGTTTTTTTTGAGGTATTTACAAAATGGAAAAAGGAAAGACAGTTACCAAGATGGGTGAATTGGATACAATTTGATAATACCTTGCTATTAGATTTTGATAAAGAGCTAGGTGCAAAATTATTGATTAATGCGGTAAAAAAACAACCCCAAATTATATTGGAAGAGTTTCTGTTTATGGAGAATGCAGCGGTTAGTAATGCAGCAGAAGAAAGGTATACCAATCAGATTATTTTATCCTTTTATAAAGAAAAAGTAACATGAAAAGGGAGTTTTGCTTAGGCAGTGAATGGTTGTATTATAAAATTTATACTGGTGTACAAACAGCGGACTTACTTTTATTGCAAGAATTTGCTCCTGTAATTGAACAGTTAAAAGCTCAAAAGGTAATCGAAAAATGGTTTTTTATTCGGTATAACGACCCTGATTCGCATCTTCGTCTTCGCTTTTTGGTGACTCAGCCAGAAGCAATAGCTACCATTATAAGTGCCTTCCATCCTGTTTTTGAGGCGTTGATGGTGAGCCATTTAGTTTGGAAAGTACAAACGGATACCTATCAACGGGAATTGGAGCGGTACGGAGAAAGTACTATGGTGGATTCGGAGACTTTGTTTGGGTATCATAGTGAGTTGATAGTAGCGTATTTAAAGCACAAACCCAATTTTGAGGTAGCAACACAACTGTTGTTTGGGCTGTTTACAATTCATCTTTTTTTAGAAAGTTTTCAGTTGTCCATAGCTGAAAAACACGAACTGATGCGCCAGTTGCAATTGAATTTCAAAAAAGAATTTAATGCCGATGCAGTAACAAATAAGGAGCTAGATAAACAATACCGTAACCGTGAAGTAGCAATTACAGGCTTGCTATTAGGCAAAACAGACGCGCCATTTGGAGTGCTAACTCCTTTCATAGCAACTAAAATGACAGCAACTGCTTTGTTAAGCTCCAAGATAAAGATTCAGTTGGAGATTCCTCTTTTTGATTTTTTAAGCAGTCATATCCACATGATGGTTAATCGACAGTTTACGTCACGCCAACGGCAATACGAGCTCCTGATATACGACCATTTGTATCGATTTTATAAAACTCAGGAGATGAAAAATGATTAAAAAAAAGGGCTTGATTTTTAGAATCAACCCCTTTTTATTTATAATACAATAGATTTTTTTAATTGAATCCTGTTACTTCAAACTTACCCTTGGTTATAGTGTGTATTAAAACTCCATTGTCATAAACCTTTAGATTCATTTCGCCTTTTGTTACTTTTTGCCCATTTATGATAACGTGTTCAAGTATTGTGTAGCTACCAGCAGTTTGATATTTTTTCCAGTCAATATCTCTACTATAAGTTCCTGAATCGCTGGCCCTAATTATACCTATATATTGTTCTAAATCGATTCTGTTTTCTGCGCTATTTTCGTTAAAAGGATACACCCCCTTGTCCAAATTCCATAAATCGTTTTTCGATTTTATCAAAATCCTATACCCATTGTTGGAATAATAACGAAAAATATAGCTATTAGTGCTGATATTGGGATTAAAACTTGCGTTTATTTTGGTTGTAACAAATTTTAATTCAGGAATTTCAAAGGTCAAATCAGGAATAAAGATAGAACACTCTTCAGTTTTGATGTTATTAGTATTAACGGTTCCCTTAATTTTTAATTTTTCTTTAGGGGTATCCATATCTTGGATCCCGTTAATTGTTTTTATCAGCTCACCATTAAAATCGAAAAATATAGACTTTTTTATATCATCATATTTAAAATTCGTTATAGCCATTAATCGTAGAGGATTAAAATCGGGAGTTCGATAAAAACTACTACTTCTTCTGAAATCCAATAAACTGATATGTTTCAATTCACCTTTTTTTGATAGAATGAAACTCATCATAAAATGATTCTCAGGTTTATCATAGATAAAGTCAATGAATAAATCGTTACAATTTTCAACTATCAAAAAATCATTGTTTATAAGTTGAAATTGTTTATTGTCTATTAAAACATCAACAGATTGATTTACTACAATTGCATCTTCGTCATCAGTACAGGAAAATAATAATAGAAATATAAACAATGGAATTGTCTTGATTAAAAACCTCTCGAAGTATCTACTTTGAGAGGGTATTGTGTTTTTTGTTACCATTGTACACGTATGGGGCTTATCTCAAATTCTATTCTTCCAGTTGCGTAAGTTTTTGGGGAAGAATATTTCATTAGTTTTTGCAAAAAGAATTAGAAGCTACTACCTTCAAAGGTACCGTTAACTATAGTATGAATTAATGCACCATTGTCATACACTTGTAGATTCATTACGCCTTTGGTTACTTTTATTCCGTTTACTATTTTATGCTCCTGAATGGTATAACTACCTGCTGTCTGGTATTTTTTCCAATCATTCTCGTCATAATCAAAAGTTTGTGTTGCTCTCAATTGGCCTATGTAATATTGAAAGTCTATTCTGTTCTCAACTGTATTTTGATCAAAATTGTAGATCTTGCCTTTTTCCAAACTCCAAAAATCGTCTTTTAGTTTAAAAAACATTCTATAACCGTTGTTAGAATAAAAACGATGTATATAAGGATTACTACTTAAACTAGGGTCATGTGTTGCATTGGCTCTAGTGCCAATAAAGGTTAGAGAAGGCGTTTCAAATTGAGCAGTAGGCAAAAAAGTATTACATTTGTAGTTATCAAGATTCGTAATCGTAACCACGCCTTGAATGTACCTTCGAGGGAAAGTTTTATTTGAATCACTAGGATTATATTGAACTTGAATTACTTCGCCACTATATTCAAAATGCACGTAGTTTGTAGCTTCGTCATATTTAAAATTTGTAATTTTTAGTAATGCAACAGGGTTAAAATCTGCTGTTTCAAACCTATTGTCACCTCCCCTGATAGCAAAATCTACAAGTGTTGCTTTATGTAATGCTCCGTTTTTTAGTATATCAAAATTAATAAAAAACCATCCATCAGGCTGATCGTAACCAAATCCGATGGAAAGTCTTTCACAATCTTTTATTGCACCAACCGATTTATTGATTACTTTGTAATTTTTATCTCCTAGTTGTATTGTAAACAATCGGTCTGTTGGAGCTTCAACTGCATCATCGTTGCAGGAAGCTATAAAAAAGGAAGCAAATACTAAAACTATTTTTAAAAGCCCCTTCCCAAAGCTATCGCTTTGAGAAGGGATTAAGTTTGTTTTTTTTACCATTGTACACGTATTGGTATTACACTAAACTCAACACGTCCAGTTGTGTAGGTTCGTGGAATTAATGCTCCAGTAGTCGGATTTTTATTTACAGCGTTATTATAAAATGAAATTATTGAACTCCCTAAAGGATTACTCGATGTTGTAAATTCTAAATTGTATGTATTTGTTTTTGTTACTTCTTTAGAAACGCCCCATTTTAGTCCCACTTTAATAATTTCAAAAATACTTCCTGACATTTCACCATTGACATTTACAGCTATTTTAGTATCTACAGATTCGCCTATTTTTTGTAGCACAGTTGCATCAAATTCTTCAAATTTAAATTCCCAATCAGCACCGTATATTGAAAGATCCCACGGATAAATTTCCACTTTCTGACCATATTTTGGGTCACGAAAATTTACTTCTTTGGTGGTAACAATTTCAGTTCTGAACCAAGTTTTTTTAGAAGGCCATGATCCTCTTGTAAATTTGGTATGAGTCATTACAAATAAATCGTCAGGTTTAAAACCGAAGCTTTTGATTTTAGCTTCTCCTGCTGCATTAGGTTTAGATCCAAGGTAACAATATACATTAAATTCAAAAGCTCCGTCAGTCCATCCCGACCCACCTAATCTGTACTCATTATTTTGCTGTGGATCAATTTCACCTGGCGTACTATTCACTGAAATATAGTTGAAAGCGACCTTAGGATCACCTTGTAACTTAAATGTTGCAATATGTTCTGAATAATTTCTATTTAGTGGCCCTTGCAGTACTCCTTGTTTTAATCCGTGATAAATGTAGTCCCTTTGCCAACCATCATTACCGTTCCAAATAGAATATGCGTCAACTAATAATGGGTCAGATATGTTTGTATAATTTATTATTGGAGTGGGCACCCAGTTAGCATCAGGATCAAAATTATCATCAATATACTCAAAATCTTCGAAACCAACTGTGGCTAGTTTTGCTGTTTTATTGTTACTGTTTTTTTTCACTCTTACTCTTTCATTTTCTTTAATTACAATAATAGGAAATCCTGGCGTTAATTCAGCCTCAATCACGTAATTATTCCCATCTTTGCCAATTACAGGAACGTCATTTGTGGTATTTAAACGAAGGGCTACATCTGGAACCTGATTTTCATCATTAACATCCCATGTTTCCGCTGAGAAGGTGCCTAGCGGCAAATCTGGGACAAAGATGGTTAATAGCGGTATTTTTTGTTCAATTTCAAGTAACTCTGCTTCATTTTTAAAAAAGGGAAGTAGTGCTTGTCTAAAAGTAGTGGCTTGAGAAGATTTGCTAAGAATGCTTTTGTCAATCTTTCCATTATTTTTTCCGTTATAATCTATTGGAGTGAGGCTTTTTTTTTTGACCAATTGGTACATTACATCATAATCCTTGTCAAATTGTTTTAGGGCTTCTTCTTTTACGAGTCTGCGTAAATCTTTATTCGCTACTAATGCATTAGCAAGTGATTCAGCAAATTTCATTTTTAATTGACCATTTTCGTCCATTTTTATTGATGAAAAAGGAATTTCTTTGTTTATTGTATTTTGTGTTTGCGGTGTTGTAGGTTCTTCACTACTACAGCTACTGGTAAGAATGGCTATACAAGTTAACCATGCTAATGGTTTTATTAAGGTTTTTTTCATGTTTTTGCGTTTGTATTATTAATTTTTGAATTGATTTTGTTTGAGAATTAGTATCTCAAAAATTGTAGCTACTATGTTTTTGAAAAGCAAAGCACTTTGTGTAACGTCTTACTAAAAACGGTTTCACTTTCCTGAACTCAAAACTAGGGGACTAATTGTTGTTGTGCAAACAGTTGTTGTCGGAATTCGCGGAATTCCGTGTCGTAATTCCGCGAATTCCGAGAATTGTATTTTTTAAACAACTATAAATCAAATATTTAAAATGAAATCTATTTATGTGAATTTAAGTTATATGCTGTGATTTTAGTAAAAATTTATACTTGAGAACTATTAAATTCAAAAATTTCGATTAGATTTTCCCAAAATTCACCTTCCAACATCTTTCCATCTCATCCCTTTTTTCTCTAATTTTACACTTTTAAAATTACCTATGGAAATTCAACTTAGAGAATTGAGCACTAAAGAAGAGATGCTAGCTCGTATTGATATGATGCGTCATTTGTACCCCACTTTTACTATTGAAAAATACGATACTTATCTTGCCGAAATGATTCCGCATAACTATAAACAGCTTGCTGTTTTTGAAGGCGAAGTTTGTTTAGGAATTACGGGTTTTTGGCAAGGGTATAAATTATGGTCTGGGAAGTATATCGAAATCGATAATTTTGTAGTGCATCCCGACCATCGTGCCAAAGGTATTGGAAAAATGATGACCGATTATATTGATGCTAAAGCCAAAGCCACGAACTGCACGATGATTGTTTTGGATGCATTTACAGGAAACTTCAATGCGCATCGTTTTTATTACAACCAAGGGTATGTACCAAAAGGCTTTCATTTTCTGAAAATCATCAACGAAGACGGGCTTTCATAAAACTTTAAACCATATAAGGTCATCTAAGAGAGGTTTTAATAAAAGTGAATTCCCTTTGCGCACTTTGTAGTTAAATTTAACACCAAATCAAACGGCTACTATTCTTATATGACCTTATATGGTTCAAATAACAGTTGCTATCCCAAAAAGACTTCAATGGCTTCAATGTTTAAATAAAACCGTAATCCTTATGGTTAAATTTTTTTATTAAGTCAACCGTGAATTCGCTATTTTTGTTTTCTTAAGTCAAATCAAAACCAAACTACTTTGGGATTATATAAAAGTCTATTCAAACAAACTGCGATATACGGATTAGCAACTGTTTTACCTCGTATGCTCAGTTTTTTATTGGTGCGCTTGTACACTGGAATTTTACCAACAGCAGAGTATGGCGAAGTTTCTATCGTTCTCTCATGGATGGTTTTTTTCAACGTAATTTTATCGTACGGTATGGAAACCGCCTTTTTCCGTTTCTACAGTGCCGAAACCGACAAAGAAAATGTCATTGCCACAAGTACTATTTCTATTTTTTGGTCTTCCATTTTGTTTTTGTTTGGTGCTTTGATTTTTAGAAACACCTTAGCCTCATGGGCTCATGTAGATGTGCAGTACATTACGTTTACCATTTGGATTTTGGTTTTAGATGCCTTGGTGATTATTCCTTTTTCAAAATTAAGGGCTAACAAACGCCCTATGATGTATGCTATTATCAAAATAGGGAATGTAGTCGTAAACTTAGCACTGAACCTGTATTTCTTATTGGTTTTACCTATAATTTATGCCGATAATCCAGACTCTCTTTTGGGGAATATGTATATCGATAATTTCGAAATTGGCTACATTTTCGTTTCTAATTTGTTAGCGAGTTTGCTCACTTTTGTAGTACTTTCACCTAATTATGTTTCCTTAAAACGTAATTTTGATGCGGTACTTTGGAAAAAAATGATGCGCTACGGTTTGCCAATCTTAATTGCAGGAATTGCTTTTGCGGTAAACGAACATTTCGATAAAATTTTATTAGGCTATTGGTTGCCGGACAACATTGCCAAATCCGAAGTAGGAGCTTATTCTGCCTGTTATAAATTAGGGCTTTTTATGGTACTTTTTGCCACAGCTTTTCGATTAGGTATTGAACCGTTTTTCTTCAGTCATTCTAGTAATGAAAACGCCCCACAAACCTATGCGATGATTACCAAATATTTTGTCATTTTTGGTTCTTTGATTCTTTTGGGAGTAATCGTTTTTGCTGATATTTTAAAATTTTTATTACTAAAGGAAGAATCGTATTGGGAAGCCATGAAAGTGGTTCCGTTGATTATCTTGGCCAACTTCTTTTTAGGGATTTACAACAATCTTTCGGTTTGGTATAAGTTAACGGACAAGACAATTATTGGAGCATATATTTCGATAGTTGGTGCACTTTTGACCTTGCTTCTAAACTATATCTTGATTCCAACATTTAGCTATTACGGCTCCGCCATTGCTACGATTTCGGCTTATGGAAGTATGATGTTGATTTCCTATATTTTGGGCAAAAAACACTATCCTATTCCTTATGATATGGAAAAAATAGGTGCTTATTTAGGGATCTCTATTGTGTTTTCGGTGATTTCTTTTTACGGATTTAGAGAGAATTATTTCGTAGGAATCCCGTTATTGCTTGCGTTTCTTTATTTCATTTATCACAATGAGAAAACCACAATTTTAAATATTATTAAACGAAAAAAATAAAAAGGAGCTATTTCCTGCTGTACGCTATATCTGTGGTCCTGAACCCCAGGACCACAGGATGCCGCTTCCATCAGGGCTAGGGCCAAGTAGTAATCAAGACTTTTAGATTTAAAAAAATGACTATCAACATCATCAATACATCCGCACACGAATTACCTCATTACGAAACCATCGCTTCTGCGGGAATGGATTTGCGGGCGAATATAACCGAACCCATTACCTTGCTACCTTTAGAAAGAGCTATCGTGAAAACAGGTTTGTTTATTGAATTACCCATAGGTTACGAAGCACAAGTAAGACCTCGTAGTGGCTTGGCAGCCAAAAACGGAATCACCGTTCTCAATGCTCCAGGAACAATTGATGCCGATTATAGAGGGGAAATTGGTGTGATTTTAGTAAATTTATCCAATGAGACATTTGTAATCCAAAATGGAGAACGCATCGCTCAATTAGTAATCGCCAAACACGAACGCGCCGAGTGGGTCGCAGTCAACGAATTATCTGAGACCACAAGAGGTGCAGGAGGATTTGGTAGCACAGGAGTAAAATAGTAAACAGTGTTCAGCTTTTAGTATTCAGTTCGCAGTCTTCAAAGAAAGTGTTTGAACAAAAGCTAGTAAAAAATAATCTGAAGAGTATTTTGTTTTGACTTAATACTTAATTCTAAAATCTTAATACAAAATATAATGAAAATAATAGTACCAATGGCGGGACGTGGGTCTCGTTTAAGACCACATTCTTTAACCGTTCCAAAACCATTAATTCCCGTTGCAGGTAAACCAATCGTACATAGATTAGTAGAAGATATTGCCAAAATTTTAAAACAACCGATAGAAGAGATTGCTTTTATTTTAGGAGACGAAGCCTTTTTTGGAGACGATGTCGTGTCAAGTTTACAAGAATTAGCCCAAGAATTAGGCGCGAAAGCTTCTATTTACCGTCAGGATTTACCGTTGGGAACTGGTCACGCTATTATGTGTGCCAAAGAATCGTTATCTGGGCCAGCTGTAATTGCTTACGCGGACACCTTAATTCGTGCCGATTTTGAGTTAGATTCAGAAGCCGATGCTGTAATTTGGGTAAAACAAGTGGATGAGCCAGAAGCCTATGGTGTAGTAAAACTAAATGCTCAAAATGAAATTGTAGAATTGGTAGAAAAACCAAAAGAGTTTGTGAGTGACTTAGCCGTTATCGGAATTTACTATTTCAAACAAGTGGAAGTTTTAAAACAACAATTGCAAAACGTTTTGGACAACAACATCCAAAATGGAGGTGAATACCAAATCAACGACGGTATCAAAGGAATGATGGCCAATGGTAAAGTTTTCAAAACCGGAAGTGTAGACGAATGGATGGATTGTGGAAACAAAAACGTAACTGTTGAGACCAATGGTCGTATGCTTGGATTCTTGCAGCAAGATGGTGTTAATTTGATTGATCCTTCAGCAAAATTAGAGAATGCTACTATTATTCCTCCTTGTTTTATTGGGGAGAATGTTGTTTTATCGAACGTAACTATTGGACCTAATGTATCTTTAGGAAAAGCTTGCCACGTTTTTGATTCAACCATAAAAAACAGTTTGATTCAAACGCACGCTCATATCAAAAACGCAACTTTAGATAATGCGATGATTGGAAATCACGTCACCTATGATGGGAATTTCACAAGCATAAGTATTGGAGATTATTCGGTTTTAGAATAAAAAATAAAGTAAAATGAATCGTAGCATTGTAGCAATCTTAGTTATGGGATTCTTTGGAATTCCAACTTTCGTTCAGGCACAAGCTGAACCGGAAGAGATTGCTATGGCTACCAACGAATTTCAAGATTCTTTTTACGAAGCATTAAAGCAAAAGGGAATCGAGAATTATGATAAAGCTATTGTATCTCTTGAAAAATGCTTGAAGTCGCAACCCGATGATGCCGCTGTCCATTATGAGTTGGGCAAAAACTATTTAGCGTTAAAAAATTATGAAAGTGCTTATGCTTCTTTCGAAAAAGCAACCAGCATCGACCCTAAAAATAAATGGTTTTGGGTTGGAATGTACGATGTGACGTATGCCACTAAATCGTATACTCAAGGTATTTTGGTGCTCCAAAAGTTAATTCCATTGGATCCAAATTTTAAAGAAGATTTGGTGACTTTGTATATGGCTACGAACCAATACGACAAAGCTTTGGAATTAATCAACCAATTGAATGAGTCGGTTGGAAAAACAGATCAACGAGAAGCCTATAAAGCACGAATTTTATCGCAAGGGAAATATCAGAATACTGAAATTGAGCATTTGATTGGACAGATTGAAAAATTTCCAAAAGAGGAATCCAATTATATTGACTTGATCTATCGCTACTCCAAAAATAATGAAGTAGAAAAAATGCTCGAAGTAGCCAAAAAGTTAGAACGAGAAATTCCTACTTCGGAGTGGGCGCAAGTGAGTTTGTTTAAATTTCATATAGAAAAAAATGACGGACCGAAAGCGGTTCAATCGATGAATGTAGTTTTGGCGAGTAAAAAAATCGACACTAAAATAAAGCATCGGGTATTGAATGAGTTTTTACTTTTCGCTGGAAAAAATCCACAATACGATGCTGATTTAGAAAAAGCAATTACAATGTTGGAGGCCGATCCAACGGTTCCTGTTGCCAAAGAAGTTGGTAATTTTTATTACAACAAAAAACAATGGGAAAAAGCAGCAAAATATTATGAAAAGGCATTAGCCACAGATCCTAATTTGCCACTAGAAACGCCTATCTTGTTGCTACAGTCTTACACCGAAATGAAACAATTTGAGGTGTTGTCCAAAAAGGCACAATCCTTGTTAGAACGTTATCCGTCGCAACCTCATTTTTATTATTATGCTGGTTTGGGATACAACCAATTACAACAATTTAAAAAAGCAAAAGATGTGTTAGAAACTGGAATAGATTATGTGATTGAAAATCCAGTTTTAGAAGCTAATTTTTATATTCAATTAGGCGAAACATTCAATGGTCTTGGAGATATGGCTAAAAAAGACTTCTTTTTTTCCAAAGCCAATCAATTAGTAAAAGAAAAGAAATAATGAAGAAATACGGATTACTTTTTGTTCTCATAACACTGATTTCTTGTAAATCTAAGTCGGGTGTGGTGATGGCTGTACCAAAAGAAAACAAGAATACTACTAGTTCTGTCATCGAAAAATTATACCAAAACAAAAATGATTTTTCGACTTTGTACATCAAATCTAGCGCGAATTACGCTGATGAAAAGATGTCACAAAATGTTACGGCAGAAATTAAGATAAAAAAAGATGAACAAATATTAGTGAGTGTTCGTTTTTTGGGAATTACTATGGCCAAAGCATTAATTACTCCAGAAGGAGTAAGTTATTACGAAAAAATTAATGGGAGTTATTTTGAAGGCGATTTTAAAGGTTTGAGCCAATGGCTTGGAACCGATTTGGATTATTCAAAAATTCAAAATTTGTTGGTAGGACAAGCCATAGACGATTTGACGAAAGGTAAATATAAAGAAACCCTTGAGCCAGATCAAAAGTATAAACTAGAAGATTTGTCTAATGAGAATACCCAAAAATCTTTTTTTATTGATGCCTTAAAATTCGTTCTTCAGAAGCAAGAAATTGCCCAAGCCAAAGAGGGTAGAAGTATAGAAGTTGCTTATGGTAATTTTGAGCAACATACAAATGTAGCTTTACCTTCTAATGTTCAAATAGTAGCGCTACAGCCCAAAGGGAAAACCGAAATTAAACTCAATTATAACACCATAACAGTAAACGAAGCACTTTCTTTTCCATATAGTGTCCCAAGTGGGTATAAAAGAATTTTAATTAAGTAAATTTGAATCAAAACATTTTTGATATGCCAAAATTTCTCCTAAGTATACTTTTCTTGTGTTTGACTTCATTGGTTTGGGGGCAGGAATCGCAGCAAGAAAAATTAGAACAACGCAAAGCCCAGATTCAACAAGAAATTAGGGAAAATGAGAAGCAATTACAATCCGTTAAGAAAAAAGAAAAATCGGCAGTAACGGTGGTAATGTTGCAAGCCAACAAAATCAAATTGCAAGAAAAGTTAATTAAGACCACTGAAAAGCAAGCCAAGGTTTTAGGAAATGATATGTACATTAACCAAGTTAAAATCAATAAACTTAAAAAAGAATTAGAAATACTCAAAGAAGATTATGCTCGAATGATTGTCAAATCCTATAAAAGCAGATCTGAAGAGAGTAGAGCAATGTTTTTGTTGTCTTCAGAAAATTTCTTGCAAGCCTACAAGCGAGCGCAATATATGAAGCAATATTCGAGTTTCCGCAAAATGCAAGGAGAAGAAATTAAATCCAAATCACTCGAATTGCAAGACTATAACGGCCGTTTAGCTATTCAGAAAAAGGAAAAGCAAAAGATTATTGCCGAAAGAGAAAAAGAGCGCTTAGCATTAGAAAAACAGAAGAAAGAACAATTGCGTTTGGTCAATGCTATCAAGAAAGATAAAAACAAAATTATGGCTGCGATTCGTAAAAAACAATCCGAAACCAAAGCCATAGACCGTCAGATAGATCGATTGATTAGAGAAGCCATTGCCGAGGCTAATAGAAAAGCGGCTAAGGACGGAACGGCGACAGGTGGCTCGTCCTCAAGAATAGCATTAACAGCTGAGGCTAAAATTTTGGCCGATAACTTTAGGGCAAACAAGGGCAAGTTACCTTGGCCAGTAGAAAAAGGCTTTGTCTCCTTGGGATATGGTAAACAGCCTCATCCAGTCTATCCAACTCTTGTAATCAACAATAGTGGTGTAGAGATTACTACAGAATCAGGAGCTTATGCACGATCTGTTTTTGCCGGTGAAGTAACTAATATTATCGTGCTTTCTCCAGTAAATAAAGCGGTAATGATTCAGCACGGAGATTGTTTTACGGTCTACCAAAACTTGAGTTCTGTATCGGTTTCTAAAGGAGATAAAGTGGGGATTAAACAAAATTTAGGAAAAATTAGAACCAATAGCGAAGGGAAGACGGTACTTAAATTTACCATCTCTCAAAATGCTACCTATAATAATCCAGCAAGTTGGTTGTACAATATGTAATCAATTTTTAAGTTATACTAAAAGCACTATTTTCTCTTAAGATTAGATAGTGCTTTTTTTAATTCTACTTTAGAAATAACTATTTTTGCAAAAAAAATAAAGCTACATGCCTAAGTCTCTTTTTAGTTTAGTATTACTTGGTTTTACCACTTTTGTATTTGCTCAAAAATCCCAACAGGAAAATCTAGAACTCCGAAAAGCTAAGATTCAAAAAGAGATTATTGATAACGAAAAGAAGTTACTGACCGTAAAAAAGAAAGAAAAAACGGCCGTTGAAGTAATGGATTTGCAGACGAAAAAAATAAAACTCAAAGAGACTTTAATTCAAACTACCGAGAAACAAACGCAATTGTTGAGCAATGATATGCAGGCGAACGAGTTGAAAATTGACCGTTTGGACAATGAATTGAATTTGCTAAAAGTAGATTATGCTGAGATGATTCTCAAATCCTACAAGAGTCGTTCAGAAGAGAGTAAGGCGATGTTTATACTGTCGTCTTCTAGTTTTTTGCAAGCCTATAAAAGACTTCAATACATGAAGCAATATGCGAGTTATCGCAAAACACAAGGCAAAGAAATTGAACACAAATCAAAAGAATTAATGAGCTATTATGAACAGTTGAAAGCTCAAAAAATTCAAAAAGAACGCCTTATTGCCGAAAATGAAAAAGATAAAAAGTCATTGGAGGTGGCTAAAAACGAACAACAAAAGATTGTGCTTTTGCTTCAAAAAGACAAAAGTAAAATTGTAGCGGACATTAAAAAGAAACAACAACAAGCTCGTGCTATTGATAGAGAAATTGATCGATTGATTCGTAAAGCCATAGCCGAAGCCAATAGAAAAGCGGCTTTAGCAAGAGCTGCAAAAGAAAAAGCGCTCAAAGACAAGTTGGCCAAAGAGAAGGCTTCTGCTGATAGATTGGCTAAGGAAAAAGCATTGGCAGAAAAAGCCAAAAGTGGCGGTAAGAAAGATGCTAAAGCGAAAGAAATTGTGGTTCCTGTTAAAGACAATCCATCCAAAGTTGTAGCTATTGCTCCTGTTTCATCTACAGTAATGGAATTGACCTCAGAAAGTAAATTGGTTTCTGATAATTTTAAAGCTAACAAAGGTAGATTGCCTTGGCCAGTTGATAAAGGAACTGTTTTCTTAGGTTTTGGTACGCAAGCTCACCCGGTTTACAAAAGCCTAACCATCCAAAATAGCGGATTGTCTATTGCGACTTATAATGGCGCTCATGCAAGAGCTGTTTTTGCAGGAGAAGTATTTTCGGTTATTGCTATTTCAAATAACAAAGCGGTTATGATTCAGCATGGAGATTATTTTACCGTGTACCAAAACTTGAGTACTATTAATGTAAGCAAGGGAGATAAAGTAACTACAAAGCAAAGTTTGGGAACCATTCGTACCAATTCTGACGGCAAGACCATTTTGAAATTCACTTTATGTCAGAACGTACATTATGTCAATCCAAAACCTTGGTTGTCTCCAAAATAATATTTGATTTAACTTTTCTTGCTTGATTTTTTTTACAATTGGTATTCAAAATTCCTTACTTTTGAAACCATGAGAATTTTTAAAGTATTTTTTTGGATAGTTTGGAGGATTTGGTTTTACATTCTGATGGCCATTCCTATCTTGATAATGTTTCCTTTTTTGGTTATTTCCATTCTTACAGAAAGTGGGTATCCTTATTTTTTTAAGATGGCTCGTATTTGGGCAAAGGTTATTTTGTTCGGAATGGGTTTTAGTTATAAAGTAAATCAAGAACCTGTTTTAGAGGCAAAAACGAGTTACATGATTGTAGCCAATCATACATCGATGGTAGATATCATGTTGATGTTAGCAATTATTAAAAATCCATTTGTTTTTGTGGGTAAACAGGAATTGGTGAAAATTCCTTTGTTTGGATTTTTTTATAAACGTACTTGTATTCTTGTTGATCGTGGTTCAGCCAAAAGTAGAAGAGATGTTTTTGAAGCTGCTCAACAAAGGATTAAAAGAGGATTAAGTGTGTGTATTTTTCCTGAAGGAGGTGTGCCTGATGATGAGTCTATAGTTTTGGACGAATTTAAAGATGGGGCATTTCGACTAGCTATTGAACATCAAATTCCTATTTTACCGATAACTTTCCCAGATAATAAAAAACGTTTTTCTTATACTTTTTTTAGTGGGAGTCCAGGATTGATGAGGGCACATATCCATTCAATTATTGTAACAAAAGGGTTGAATAGTGATTTACGTAAAGAGATAAAAGAAAAAACACGTTCTGTAATACTCAAGAAGTTACTTAATTTCAGTAGTTAAGCTATTTTTGAATGATTTTTCTTAAGCACAAACCCGCTTGTTTTTTCAATATTCTGTAATCTGGACAAATTATTTTTTTTTATCCAATTCTCAGCGAGTTTAAAAGTAAGTTTATACTTTAGTTTTTTTACTTTTATGGTATAAAAAAAGCTATTTATTCGATGAAGGTATCACGAGTAAATAGCTTTATTGTTTTTAGAAGTAACTATTCGCTAGCCAATTCTTTGATATGTGCTTTTATTTTTATTTCTAATTCGTCTGCTAATTCTGGATTATCTTTGATGAGTGTTTTTACAGCATCGCGACCTTGACCTAATTTTGTTTCGCCATAGCTAAACCAAGAACCCGCTTTTTTAATAATTTCGAATTCAACAGCAAGATCTAGAATTTCTCCAGTTTTAGAAATCCCTTCACCATACATAATATCAAACTCTGCTACTTTGAACGGTGGTGCAACTTTGTTTTTTACAATTTTAACTTTGGTTCGGTTTCCTAAAACATTTTCCCCGTCTTTAATTTGAGTAGAACGACGAATGTCTAAACGAACGGAAGCATAAAATTTCAAAGCATTACCACCTGTTGTTGTTTCTGGGTTACCAAACATTACACCAATTTTCTCTCTTAATTGGTTGATGAAAAACACAGTACAATGTGTTTTGCTAATGGTTCCTGTTAACTTTCTTAAGGCTTGTGACATCAAACGAGCATGTAAACCCATTTTTGAATCTCCCATTTCGCCTTCAATCTCACTTTTTGGAGTCAAGGCAGCAACAGAGTCAATTACTACAATGTCAATTGCACCAGAACGAATTAAATTCTCAGCAATTTCAAGCGCTTGTTCCCCGTTGTCAGGTTGAGAAATGATAAGGTTTTCAATATCAACTCCCAGTTTTTCAGCATAATTTCTGTCAAAAGCATGTTCTGCATCTATAAAAGCTGCAATTCCACCAGCTTTTTGTGCTTCAGCTATGGCGTGTAATGTTAGTGTGGTTTTACCTGAAGATTCAGGTCCAAAAATTTCGATAATCCTTCCTTTTGGATATCCGTTAACTCCCAAGGCTAAGTCTACACCTAATGAACCTGAAGAAATTGTTTCCACTTCTTCAATGGCCTTATCGCCCATCTTCATTACAGTGCCTTTTCCGTAGGTTTTATCTAATTTGTCAAGCGTTAATTGTAACGCTTTTAATTTGGCTTCTTTGTCTGAACTCATCTTTTCTTTCATCTAAATTTTTGGGTTTATAACTAATTATAGGCGTATAGGTTACTACTATTTAAGGTAATAACGAGTGTTTAGGTAAAAATACACTTTTTTTTTATGCTAGTAAAGCTGTCTTTTAATATTCCAATCAAAAAAAACAATACTACTATTTATTAACTGAATAAGGCTTTTAATTCTGTAGCATCATGAGGATTCATTTTTCCTGCGAGTACCAAACTTAATTGTTTTCTTCTCAAAGCGGCATCAAATCGTTGTTTCTCTAATTCTGTTTCTGGAATAATTGGAGCAACTTCTACGGGTCTTCCAGTATCGTCAACGGCTACAAATGTGTAGATACCTTCATTTGCTTTATTGCGTTGGCCGGATTCTCGATCTTCAATCCAAACATCTATATATATTTCCATTGAACTTTTGAATGATCTAGAGATTTTCGCTTCAACGGTAACTACGCTGCCAATAGGAACTGCTCTATTGAAGGCGACGTGATTTACAGAAGCTGTTACCACTATTCTTCTAGAATGTCGGCGTGCAGCAATACTGGCCGCGCGATCCATACGGGCTAATAATTCTCCACCAAAGAGGTTGTTTAGAGGATTTGTTTCGCTTGGTAAAACTAGGTCGGTTAAAATGGTTAGAGATTCTGATGGATGTTTTGGAATCATATAAGTAAAAATAAAATTGTGTTGAATTAATTAAGCCAGTATACGGCTATGACTGATGGGATGAAATAGATTACTATTGTTCTTGCTCCGTCATAATCTTTTGCTAAACGTTGGCCGAACAGTAACATTAATAGCGTAATACTAGAAAATAAGGCGCCGTAATATCCGTAAAGTTTTCCATTGGTTAAGTACAGTTCTATACTGCCAACGATACATAAAATTCCTGAAATCAATTCAAGGAATAATACGTGTGCAAGCGCTAATGGCACTTGATTTTTTAAAGCTGTTTTAGAGAAATGTTCTTTAAGCCAGCTAACATTATCTTTCCAATAAAATATTTTATCATATGCTGATTGGATGAAAGTAATGGCCAAAAAAACTAATAATAGAAGTGAGGCTGTATTGTGCATAATAGTTATTTTTTATGAAATAATCGAGTTAATTGAATAGATACATCGGTTAAAATGATTTTTGCATTACCATTTCTTTCAATGTGATACAATGCATCTGAAAGTGTAGTGAAAATATCATTGATATTATTACTATGAATGAAAGGAGCGAAATTTTCTAATTTAAACTTTTCTACTTTAGGTTCAAAATAAACTAATTGTTGGGCTTGATAATTGAGTAGCAAAGCTTGTCTGAAAAATTCAATACAGTATTCTAAAAATTTTTTTTGTTTTTCCCTGCCTAGTTGCGCAATCTGTTCGCTCCATTGTATTAAATCTTGAATTGCAGCAGCATTCCCTTTTGCTTTAAAAGCGGCTCTAACCCAAACAACAAACCATTCCTCAAAAACCAAATCATCACCATCTTGATGCAATAGATGCAAGGCTTTATTATAGTTTCCTTGTGCTTGATGTGCTAGATTTTGTGCTGATTTTTGATCTAATTTATGTTGATTTATTAATGTGTCCATAATAACCTCTTCAGGAACGCCATTGAAATGAATGGCTTGACATCTAGAGCGAATAGTAGAAATTATTGCTTCTTCATTCTCAGTTATTAATAAAAAAATTGTTTTCTCAGGTGGTTCTTCTAAAAGCTTTAATAATTTATTGGCTGCAGCAGTATTCATTTTATCTGCCATCCAAACTATCATTACTTTGTGTCCGCCTTCATACGATTTTAGAGCCAAAGATTTAAGAATTTCTTGAGCATCATCTACTCTAATTTCGCCTTGTTTGTTTTGTACGCCTAAAAAAGAATACCAGTCCAAAAGATTGCCGTATGGATTTTTAGTAACAAATTCTCTCCATTCTGTTATGAAATCAATACTTTTGGGCTTGCTTTTAACCTCTTCGGTACTTACTGTTGGATATATGAAATGAAGATCTGGATGGGCTAAATTTTGAAATTTCAAATTACAACTTTCATTTCCGTTTGTATTCTCACCATTTGTATTGGAACACAAAATATATTGTGCATAGGCAATTGCTATTGATAAAGTACCGCATCCTTCAGGCCCTATAAATAATTGAGCATGAGGAATTCTGCCGGTGTCTGCACTTTTGATCAAATGTGCTTTAATGGGTTGCTGTCCTAGTATAGATGAAAATTGCATAAAGCAAAGATAATAGAAATTGATAGAGACCGAAATTTTATATAGTAATCTTTAAATAGAATCGAATTGGACTTGTAAATCAGCTTTTTATATTTGTAAATATTTACTGTTATTAACATTTTTAAGATGTTAAAATTTAAGTATTTTTAAGCAACAATCTTATTAAATCTTATTATGTGTATTACGTACAAACACCTGTTAATTAAGGTCTTAAAGTTCTTTTTTATCGATGAAATACACGTTTTTTTTCAATCTGTACTATTTTTTATTCATAAAATTATCGTAAAAAGTTGTGAGTTAAGTTAATTTCGTTATTTTTGTTATTAACATTTTAATTAACAAAAAAGAAAGACATGAAAGGGAAAATTATTTTTTTTGGATTAGTATTATTTTTTGTGGTAGGTTTTGCATCAGCTCAAACTAAAATACCACAAAGTATTATTAGTAGAACAGCTCTAGTTAAGAAGTATCACACAAAACCAGAGTTGGAAAATTTGCAAAAAGGGCCTCTTTTAGAGTTGTACATTGAAAGAATTAAAGTTTTGGTAAAAACTTTACCCTACATAGCTTTAGTAACTAAGCCAGGAGTTACATTAACTGATTTAGGGATTCCTGATGATGCTACCAATAGTAAAGCATTAACTGCACAGGCAGACAGTATGAGTTCTTTCTTGGATGTTACAGTTGAATTCCAAAGAAAAATGGTTCCTTATGCAGATAAAGGAAATTTAATTTCTGCCATTTTGTTTTATGAAGAAACTTTAAAATCATTGAATACTCTAGGTGAAAACTAGAAGTGTTCAAAGAGCACAGATTTATTTCATTTAGACAATGTTTTAAATTTGTGTCACTTAATAGGAGTGAAAAAAATATCCACCCTAAATCTTAACCTTATGAAAAAAAGTATTCAATTTTTATCTTTGTTGCTATTAGTTTTTTGTGGTGCTAAGGCACAACAAGAAAAAGGTATCATAGGTTCTACAAATTGGTTGAGCAATTGGACTGAGTTCAAGCCCGCAAAAGTAGATTATGGAGAGCCAAATCAAATCTTAGCTGGAAATATTTCTACCAACACCAAGTTGTTAAAAAGAAATGTTTATCTTTTACAAGGTGCAGTGTATGTAGATAACAATGCGGTCTTGACAATCGAGCCAGGTACGGTGATTATTGGTGATTTTCAGTCAGGTGCAGCATTAGTAATTACTAAAGGGGCATCAATCAATGCTGAAGGTCTAGAAACTGATCCTATTGTTTTTACTTCTAATCGCAGTGTTAAAAAGGCTGGTGATTGGGGAGGTATAGTAATTTTAGGGGATGCTCCAATCAATAAATTTGGTGGCGTAGCTTCAGTCAATTACGATTTAGATAATGCTCTGACGGTTTACGGTGGTGACAATCCTGCTGCTTCATCTGGAATTTTGCGTTACGTACGTATTGAGTATGCAGGTAAAAAAGTACGAGGAAGCGGTAACTTTAATGGGTTGTTTTTAGGAGGTGTTGGAAACAAAACTGTCATTGAAAATGTAATGGTCAGTTTTTCTGCAGGTGATTCCTTTGAAGTATATGGTGGAGATGTAGTAATGAATAAAATGGTTTCATTGAAAGCCAACGGAATTGACTACAAATTCAATTATGGTGTTCAATGTAAAATAGATAATTCATTGGCAATTCGTTCTTCTTATATTTCTAGCAATACTTCTGCCTCAAGATGTTTTGACCTAGCTTCTTATGAACAAAAAAGTGAAGTTGATTTTAATAAAAAACAAACAAATGTAGTGGCTACAAATCTTACATTCGTTAATGATAGTGAAGATTTAGCAGCTGATATGCAAAATGGTTTAATTAAAGATGCAGTACGTGTAGCCGAAAACACCTTTTTAGAATTGAAGAAAAGTGTCATTTCAGGTTTCAATCCTGCGGTAGTTTTGGATGCAAAAATGGAAGTTACTGCACCAAACTTGAAAAAAATTAAATTAGAACAATTGTACATTAACTTCTGTAAAGGAAATATTTTCACCGAATTTAATCCTGAAAATGAAGAATTAGAGAATTGGTATGGTAATAGTGCTTTCTTTAATGTATATGATAAAAAGCATAATGCTGAGGCATTTATTGATTTCTCAAATGAGAAAAGACCTGATTTCAGATTAAGAATTTCAAAAATAACAGCTTCAAATAACAACTAGATTGTTTTTAAAAATAATGACTTTGGTTGCCCCCCAACAACCGAAGTTTTTATTTTTTTTTATTTAAAAACCTTGTAAAAACCCCCAGATTTAAGCATGAAAAGGTACAATAAGGTCTTTTTTTTGGTACAATTTTTTTTTTATTTAGTAATAGGTTCAACCCCATTTTTAAATAAACTTCAGGCACAAATAGTAATCGGAAAACCTACTTTCCCATTCACTCAGATTTGTGCAAATCCATCATTCAATACTTTTGATGTTAACTTTAGTTTCACGCCAACTAGCGGAATTAATGCGTCCAATCAATTTATTGTGGAGATGTCTGATGGTAGTGGAAGTTTTGCTACCCCTACAGTAGTCCATACTTCTGTGGCGGGAGCTATAACGACTTCGCCTGCCAAAATTACTTTTTCAGTTCCAGTTACGACTAGTGGAGAAGCTTACAGATTGCGTATTCGTAGTACTTCACCAGCAGCGACCAGTCAGCTTTCAAATCCTTTTCCAGCTTACTACAAGCCACAGGACAGTCAATTTACCATCAACAACAGTATCTCTAACGTGGTATTTTGTTCTGGAGGTTCGTATGTACTTTCGATTGATAATCCGGGAACAGGAACCAATGATTCTCCTTTAAAATACCCAGGACTTACCTTTAATTGGTTTAGAGACAATGGACCAACTGTGGTGCCAACCAAAGTGGCTTCTGCAACAGGAGGCACTTATACAGTAACCACTCCCGGAGTTTATTATGCAGAGACCAATTATGGAACGTGTACTTCTGACTCCTATTCCAATCGTGTTACCGTAACTTCAGCTAGTTCTGGAGCAACAGCAATTATTACCTCTAGTTTGGGTAATCCTTTTTGTACTAGTCAAGGCCCAACAGTTTTGTCGGTTACCAAAGGGAATACTTATCAATGGTATAAGGACAATATTGCTATTGCCAATGCAACTAATCAAACCTATTCAGTGACAACTCCTGGACAATATAGTGTAAAAGTTAGCTTTGGAAGTTGTGATGCGAATGCAAGTATAGATTTGCAAGAAATCACGTTTTCAAGTAGTTTAAATGTCAATGCTACTAATGCAATCGTACCAGGCGAAAATCTTGATGTTATTGTTACAACTGCTGCTGTTAATCCAACTTATCAATGGTTTTTTAATGGAGCACAAATTCCTAATGTTGCTACGAACACCTATACTGTTACCACAAAAGGGAGTTATAAAGTCGCGATTACTCAACCAGGAAGTTGTACTGTAACGAAAGAGTTGGCTTTTGAAGTAACCTATACTACAGATCCTAATCCATTTCCAGATGTACCTAATATTCCAAATATCATTAGTCCGAATGGAGATTTTATAAACGATACTTGGATTTTACCTTTAGACTATGTGAGTGGAACAGATACCGAGGTAATGATAGTAAGTGCCTTAGGAGAAGTTGTTTTGCAAACCAAAGATTATCAAAATGATTGGCCTACAATCACCAGCCCTATTGATTTTAAAAACGTGAATCCCATTTATTATTATATTATCACAACACCAGATAAAAAGGTAAAAAAAGGATCAATAACTGTGATAAAATAATATGAAGAAAATTTTACTATTCATTGCTTTTTTTTATGGTATACACCACGAACTCTATGCTCAAGCTGTACAAGCTGAGGATGGGGTTGTTTCGTTTACACTACCTATTCGTACTTCTTTAAAGTACAATCGTTTTGTAGTAAACCCTACTTTTAGTTTTGTACGTGAACAAAGTACTATCGCTAGTATATTTAGTAAAAGACAGTGGGTACAATTTGATAATGCTCCCACTACTTATTTTGCTAGTTATTCAGGCCGATTTTTAGAAAATGAAGGTATAGGTTTGGGTGTTTTTAAGCAAAATTACGGTGTGCTTACTACTTTTGGTGCTTTGGCAAACTTTGCTCATAATGTAGTTTTAGAACAAGATAGCAATCTGACTTTTGGACTTAATTTAAGTGCTTATAAAAGCGGATTAGATGCTGGAAAAGTTATTGCAAATGGTGTAGCGGATCCTTCTTTAAACAATATTCCTTCCAATTTTCTTTTGACTGTTAGTCCTGGTATTAACTATGGTACTACTTTTTTTGATTTTGGTCTAGCTTTAAATAATATTGTAAGTTATAATTTTAGTACCTCTAATATGCTTCAGGATGATCCTGAAAAAGCGGTTCAAGCACATATTATGTACACAGGTTATTTGGACACTTATGGCTTTTTTGATAAAAGTAAATTTTCAACTTTAGTTCGATCTGAATTTAAAAAAGACAAAACGGTTCTTTCTGGATTAGCCATGTTTTCCATTCCGATGGGTGTTTGGGCACAGGCAGGCTATAATACATTATATGGCATTTCTGCAGGTATAGGTATGAACATTACTTCAAGTATATCTATTGAATATAATTTTGAGAAAGGAATGGGAGGTTTTGATGCCTTTGGTTCTTCACATGACATTGTTTTAGCATATAAGTTCAAAAACAAAACATATTATTATGGAGATGATGAGGAAGAAGGCGCTTTAATTAAACCAAGTGAAGCACCTTCTAAACCTTCTACTATTCAGCCTAAACAAAGTACATTATTATCCCCTGTGGATAAAGCTAATTTAGAAGCAGCAAGAAAAGAAGCTCAAGCAGCTAGAGAACAAATGCGTTTGGCTAAATTAAAAGAAATAGCTGATGCTAAAGCGAAAGCAGAGGCTGATGCCAAAGCGAAATTAACTGCAGATGCTAAAGCCAAAGCAGATGCTGAAGCCCAACAAAAAGCAGCTCTTGAAAAAGAGCGATTGAACAAAGAACGATTAGCGTCAGAGGCGAAAGCCAAAGCTGATGCTGAAGCAAAAGCTAAAGCAGCCGTACCAACAGCAGCACAAAAAGCAGCAGCAGAGAAAGCTCGTTTAGCTAAACTTGCAGCAGATGCAAAAGTAAAAGCAGATGCTGAAGCACAACAGAAATCAGCTGAATTAGAGCGTCAACGTCAGGCTAAATTAGCAGCTGATGCGAAAGCTAAAGCGGATGCAGAAGCAGCACAAAAAGCAGCAGCAGAGAAAGCTCGTTTAGCGAAATTAGCTGCGGATGCAAAAGTAAAAGCCGACGCAGAAGCACAGCAAAAAGCAGCAGCCGATGCGAAAGCTAAAGCGGATGCTGAGGCAGAACGTTTACGTCAAGAGAAACTAGCTGCAGATGCTAAAGCTAAAGCAGATGCTGAAGCCGCACAAAAAGCAGCAGCCGATGCGAAAGCGAAAGCCGATGCTGAAGCAGAGCGTTTACGTCAAGAGAAATTAGCTGCAGATGCTAAAGCTAAAGCAGATGCAGAAGCACAACAAAAAGCAGCAGCCGATGCGAAAGCTAAAGCGGATGCTGAAGCAGAACGTTTGCGTCAAGAGAAATTAGCTGCGGATGCAAAAGCGAAAGCAGATGCAGAAGCTCAGCAAAAAGCAGCAGCTGATGCGAAAGCTAAAGCTAAAGCTGATGCTGAAGCAGAACGTTTGCGTCAAGAGAAATTAGCTGCGGATGCAAAAGCGAAAGCAGACGCTGAAGCACAACAAAAAGCAGTAGCCGATGCGAAAGCTAAAGCGGATGCTGAGGCAGAACGTTTGCGTCAAGAGAAATTAGCAGCCGATGCGAAAGCTAAAGCAGACGCTGAAGCTGCACAAAAAGCAGCAGCCGATGCAAAAGCCAAAGCAGATGCAGAAGCCGCACAAAAAGCAGCAGCTGATGCGAAAGCCAAAGCAGATGCAGAAGCAGAACGTTTGCGTCAAGAGAAACTAGCAGCAGATGCTAAAGCCAAAGCAGAAGCAGAAGCCGCACAAAAAGCAGCAGCTGAAGCTAAAGCCAAAGCGGATGCTGAGACAGAACGTTTACGTCTAGCGAAATTAGCAGCGGATGCTAAAGCTATAGCGGATGCAGAAGCAGAGAAAATACGTTTGGCTAAATTAGCGGCAGCGGCTCCTTTAGTTAAAGATGAAAGTGCCAAAGCAATAGATAATTTAGCGAAACAAGCTGAGGAATCTAGCAAAATGCAACAATCGTTAATCGCACAGTTGGATCAAAAAGTAGCCAATAAAGCGAAAGAGTTGCGAGACATGAAAGAGGAAAATGATTTGAGTGAGCAAGGAATTGTGAGAGAGCCACAAGAAATTAAGAGCACCTCTAACGATAATGCAGCTATCGAATCGTTGAAATCTCAAATCGCGGCCTTGAACAAAATGCAAGAGGATAACATCGCAAAAATCAAGAACTTGTTTGATGATCGTATCAAAAAAGGAGCTAGCGCAACGGATGCTTTGAGTGTAAGTTACTTAAAATCGATTGATCAATTAAAAGCGGAACAAGCAGCTAGTGTTCAAAGCAATAGCAAATTGGTTCAAACTTTAGAGAATATTAAAGTAGCAGTTGAGATTGAGAAAAAACGTAGAATCAAACGTGCGAATTCGTTGAATGATACCGATCGATTGGCGCAAGATCAAGCTACTTTGAAACGTATTAAAGAAACCACCAAAGTAAGTGCAACACCACTTAAAGAAAGTGATTTTGATTTTGGTGAAGAGCAATCGAACATGCAAATTATGAAGCGTGTATCGAATACACCAAGTGGCTATTACATGATTATGGCGGTACATAAAGATATTGCTAAACGTGACGCCTTCTTAACGAAAGCCGTTGCTTCAGGAATGAAAAATGTGGCTTTCTATTATGACGCCAACACTAGTAGTTATTATATCTACAGTACAATGTTCGATAATTTGCAAGAAGCACAGCAAGAAATGAAAACAAAAGCAAGTAATCCATCTACTAGTAAAATGGTAATTGTAAAAGTGGAAAACTAATGCTAAGAGGAATTAAAAACGGGAAAGTTGTTATCAAGAATGGAATCTTGAAGGGATAACGATTATACAATATATATTGGAACAAAATTATAAATAGGACTTTCTTTCACTCCATTTTTTTCTCCCCAAAAAGAATGGAGTAAAGAGGTAAAATACAATGCCAAAACCATGAAAAAACCTACTATTTTGAAAATGCCACATTTGAATCTCCTAACACTCTTTTCTAAAAAGACGTGTATTTTCTTCAAGACTATTTTTGTTGCCATGCTTTTTGAGCCAACTAATAAAAAAAGATTCCTATCCAATGCTTTTGCTATGGTAGGAATTTTGCTTTTTATGGCACAAGGGTCGTATGGGCAGGTATTAAAGTCTTTTGGTAAAAGATATGATGAAACTCTCAAAGGAGATATATTAGTTATTGGAAATAATATTTTGAATAGAGATTTTGGAACGAATGGGAACAGAGCTAACGACCCCTATAATATTCAAGGATCCTCTTCAATATATAACGAGAATACTAATATGAAGTGGATCAATATTGATCCAGATGGAGGTAATAATTTTAACTCTAGTAGTGCAAAACTAACGATACCTGCAGCTAGTCAAAGCTGTTATAAAATAGTATACGCTGCGCTATATTGGTCAGGTACTTATTCAATATCAGCAACAAATGGTTCTGCTTCGGGTGCTGATCGTTCTAAGATTAATAAAGTAAGATTTAAAGTTGGTACAGGGAGTTATGTTGAATTAACAGGTAATGTAATCTATGACTACGTTGGTACTTCTGGAGGTACTGGAGCTATGAGTCCTGCAACTGCACAGTCAGCAAGAAATCCTTATGCTTGTATGCTTGATGTAACGAGTTATGTACAAGCAGGTGGGCCAGTAAGTTATACTGTTGGGAATGTGGCTTCTTCTGAAGGAGGTCAAAGTACGTCTGCAGGTCATTCAGCGGGTTGGTCTCTTTTTGTGGTATATGAAGATCCTAAACAGCCAAGTAAGTTTATCACATCTTTTGATGGTTTTGCTAGAATTAAGGGTGGAGATCCTGCATTTACATTCCCTATTAATGGATTTAAGACTATACCTTCTGGCCCTGTTAAGGCCAAGATAGCATTTACAGCATTAGAAGGAGACAATAGAGATGCAAGCGATAATATGGCTATAGTTGGAAATACAATTGCAGGTTCTGTTGCAGAAAGTGTATCAACTGTGACAACAAATTTAAAACCACGTGCGCCTTTGACTCCTAATATTTTTAATAGTTCAATTAATAACTTAGATGTTAACTTTACAGATAGAGTTCCAAATAGTTTAAATACTTTTGGTTTTGATACTGGGGTAGTTGAGCTTAAAAATGGTGGTGGAAGCAATACTACAATTAAAAATGGTGAAACAGGTGCAAATATTACCTTAAGTACTGGAGCAGATTGGTATTATTTGTTTTTTACTGCACTTGCAGTTGAAGTTATTGAACCAAAAATTATTGTGACCAAGCAGGTTTTTGACGACAATAATCAACTAGCCTCAAATACTCCTGTAAAATTAGGAGATATTTTGAAGTATGAACTTCAATTTCAAAATGTTGGGAATGATAATGCCAAAAGTTTTACCATAACGGATCAATTGCCTGCTAATACTATTTTTAATTATCCAACAGATATTGAGCAAGTGCCGACTGGTGTTACTCATACTTACAATGCAACAACCCGTACAATTACATTTACCATTCCGGATAACTTAGTTCAAAAGAATGGAAATCTTAGTGTCCCAATTCGTTTTAAAGTACAAGTAGTACCTACTTGTGCTAATTTAACCGAGCCATGTAATAATATTATTAAAAACACCGCAAAATCAAAATATACCGGAGAAATCAATACCAATGGAGGATTGGGATTTGGTGAAGATAGTTATTCTTCTTTTTCTGCCTGTAATATAAGCGTGCCAGAATCAACTAATTTTTTAGTGGGGGTAGACGACTGTAAAGCTAGAAATGCAGTATTGTGTGGCGACCCTTTGACCATATCAGCAAGTGGGGGGTATGCCTCTTATTCTTGGTCTACCAGTCCTACAGGGGTTCCAGTGATAGGAACTACTCAAGCGATTACTGTTACACAACCCGGAACCTATTACGTTAAAAATACCGCAACTCCACCTTGTGTGGATTTGGAGGAAGTGATTACTGTTCAGGGATATGATGCAAAATTTAATCCATTAATTAAATATGCCGATAATAAAGATGCCGTTACTGACTTGATTCCAGTATGTCCAAATGACGGCTCAGTATTACCTAAGATTTTTTTATGTACGGAAGATGATAAAGTAGACATTGATTTATCTGATTTGGGTGCTACCAATATTACTTGGGAAACCACTACTTGTGTGGCTGATCCTAATCTGTCGGACTTATGTGCTAATGAAGACCCAACTTGTACTTGGACACAAGCAGGTCCTCCTGGTGCTACTTTCGTAGCTAACACTGCAGGGCAATACCGTGTCTCTATGTCTTTTGGAGGTTGTTTTAGTCGTTTTTATTTTAATGTATACGAGAATGGTTTAAAACCTACAGTTTCTAAGAAAGACATTATTTGCGGTAATAATGGAAGTATTACAATTGGTGGAATTAGTGGAACAGGATACGAATATAGCTTATCTGAAAATTCAGGCTATACATCCAATAATACTTTTAGTATTGCAACTGCTGGTACTTATACGGTTTATATTAGACAAGTAGGTGTTGCTACCAACCCTTGCCCTTTTAAAGTAGTGGGTATCTCGATTTATAAAATCGATTTTGATCCTATTGCGCCTACCGTAACACAACCATTATGTCATGATTCAAAAGGAAGTATAAAAGTATATGGTACTGCTTATAACGGAGCACAATATACTTATGAACTATTCAAAGGAGGAGTTTCTATTGAAAAGGTGATTAATAGTACGGCTTCAGAATACGAATTTCTGAATAAAGATGCTGGGTCTTACACCTATACAGTAACCACTTTAGATGGTTGTAGCTACAATGGAGTTGCCGAAATTATTGCCCCAGCTGCCCTAACTGCTGTGGCCTCTATTACGAAACCCTTAACTTGTAGCGATGGAGAAATTACTGTTACACCAAATAATGGCACTGCTCCATTTAATTATTTTATAAACGGGTCTACAACGGCTCAGACAGATCCAAAGATTGTAGTTACTACTGCGGGTACTTACTCTATTAGAGTGGTTGATGGTAATGGTTGCGAGGTAACGATATCTCAAAGAATCGATGCCAACCCAAAACCAGTATTTACCATTGCTAAAACAGATGTGTTATGCTACGGAGCTAAATCAGGAGTAATTACTTTTAACGTGACCAATGCTAATGGATATACTTTGGCATATAGTATTGACAATGGTGTAACGTATGTTGCCAATGGAACTTTTTCTAGCTTAGCCCCAGGTACCTATAAACCAATTTTAAGATACACTTTAAGTGGTGTAGACTGCTTTGAAACACAACCTGATATTACCATTACAGAACCTGCTGCTGCACTAACTGCTTCTGCAGGGGTATCAGAATTGGCGGGTTGTGGTCCTGCACGTGAAGGAAAGGTACGTATCACTAATCCACAAGGAGGTGTTCCTCCTTATGAATATAATTTTAATAATCCAGCTAATGCTTCTGATTGGACCACGGTTAACGATGCATACAAAGCACCAGGAACGTATACTTTGTATGTAAGAGATGCTAACGGTTGTATTTTTAGTGCACCAGTTACTTTAGACCCAGAACCAGCTGAACCTGTAATTAACGCTACACCATTAATTGATTTTAATTGTGATGGAACAGCTACAAGTACCGTTACAGTTGCTAATCCACCTAATGCCTCTTATACTTTTGATTACTATTTGGATGGTGTTAAAAATACCAATGTACCCAATAATGTTTTTGTTAATGTTCCTTCAGGTTCATATTCTATTTCAGTAGAATATAAATTAAATTCCGTTCCTACTTTTAGTAATTTATTATTTGAAGATTTTGGAAAAGGAACATACACCACATCGCCCGGTATTAACCCAGCTTATTGTTTTGCTGATGAAACAACAACTCATTTGAATCCATCGTATGCATGTAATAAAGATGAATGGATTAATGATGGTGAGTATGCTGTTGCCAGCTCTATTCGAACTAATTTTGGTGGAGCTTGGATAAGGAATCCTAAAGATCATACTGTCCCTTCAGATCCATTAGGGCGTTTTCTTTGTGTAAACGTTGGAGGTACAGCCGGTATAGGTGGAGTTTTATATAGCAAGCCAATTAAAAATGTTATCCCTAATCAAGATGTAAGAGTATCTATTTGGGCACTCAATTTAATTGTTGCAAGTAGACCTACTTTAGGAGATCCTGACTTGACGATCCAATTATGGAAAGACTACGGTTTGCCAACAGCTGTGCAGGTAGGAGCAAGTGTAAATACTGGTAGCATTCCAAAAAGTCAAAAATGGGAAAATTACAATTTAACGATAAATCCAGGAAATAATACAGATTTAACCTTTTTAGTACGTTCCAATAGTACGATAATTAATGGTAATGATGTATTGATAGATGATATTAATGTTTTTCAACTTCCAAAAAGTTGTATTTCTTCTAAAAGTTTTCCTCTTACTATTGATACTGGTAAAGCTTTTACCGCACAAATTTCTGGTACCAAAAATGTAACGTGTAATGGTTTAACCAATGGTGAAATAACCATTAGTGCTACTAATTTTGATACGACTACTGGTTACCAATATTCTACCAATAACGGAGCCACATGGAGTACTGCTTTATTTACTTCTCCTGTAACAGTTACTAACTTGGCAGGCGCATTGTATAAAGTAATTGTTCGCCCTGTAGGTTCTGCAGTTGCGGCTTGTGCTAAACCATTTGATGTAAACATTAGTGCACCAGCTGCTGTGACATTAAGTGCTTCAGTTACTACACAACCTACTTGTACCACTGGAGCTACTATTACTGCTATTGGCGGTGGCGGAACACCAGCCTATCAATATGAATTACGTCAGTCAGACGGAATAAATGTAGTTACAGCTTATAGTAATAATGGTGGCGTATTTACCAATGTTCCTTCAGGAAGCTATACTGTTTTTGTTCGTGATGCAAATAATTGCCAAATTCCTGTTGGTGTAAGTGTAAGTGTAACTGCACCACCAGCATTAACTGCGGCAGTTGTTCCTAGTACAGCACTTTGTTTTGATCCGACTACTGGTGCGCAAATCAATGTGTCTATTACAGGAGGCACTGCACCTTACAGTTACCAAACCCGTTTGAACGGTGGAGCTTTTAGTGCTTCTAGCGCGACGTTTACTACACTATCTTTTACCCATACGGCTGCTGTAACAGGTAATTATGTCTTTAGAGTAACCGATAATAATGGTTGTTCTTTTGATACAGTGCAACAAGTGATTAATGCAAAAGTTACCGCAAATGCGCAAGTAACAACTGATTTGGATTGTGATCCAGCCCCAAATGACCAAGCGATTATCTCTGGAACCATATCTGGTGGAACGACACCATTTACTGTGGTACTAACGTCGGGACAAACAACAGGAACACTTGTTGGACCTTTAGGGACTGCAACTACTTTTACCTATACTACAGGGGCTTCAGGTACGTATCAATTTGAAATTACTGATGCTATTGGTTGTAAAACCACCACTTCTGCTACCATCAATGCAAAAGTTGCTGTGACGGGTAATGCAGTAGTAACTAATGAAACTTGTGAGACATTAAACAATGGTAGTGTGACTTTGCAAGCACTTACTGGAGCAGCTCCTTTTACTTATAATTTTAATAATTTAGGATTTTCTGGGACAGCAACCTATGGTTCATTGTCTGGATCTGTGGCTGGAACTTCGTACCCTTATCAAATCAGAGACAGAAAAGGATGTATTTATGATGGTACAGCTGTTGTTTTTGAACCTACTCCAATAACCCTTTCAGCTAGTATAACAACCCCTTATACTTGTACGACTAACGGTACCATTACGGCTTTGGCTTCGAATGGAAATGGTGGATTTACTTATGTTTTGAAAAGAACCGTTTTGGCGGTAGAAACAACCGTTGCTACCAATACCACTGGAATTTTCCCTAATTTGAGCGTAGCAGGAAGCTATACGGTAACCGTTACCGATGCTAAAGGATGTTCACGTACTTCTTCTCCAGCTATGGTAATTGATGCTTTGACGCCTCCAACGGCAATGACGTTTACTAATACCCCAGTTACCTGTCCTGCAAATAAAACAGACATCACAATTAATAGCGTCACGGGCGGTTCTTTACCATTAGAATATAGAATTAGTGCTCCGGCTGCTGCAGTAACGCTGTTTCAGTCTAGCGCTACTTTTACCAATTTAGACCCTGGAGTTACTTATCGTTTTGAAGTAAGAGATGCTAAAAATTGTCTTTTCTCTACGACCAAAACTGTACCAGTATTACCAACACTTTCTGCAAGTGGAGTAGTGGTGAGCAATGTAGTGTGCGTTGGTGATAACAACGGATCTATTAGATATACTGTTAGCGGATTTGGCAACAATACTCCTTATTCTTATACTATAGATGGTGTTTTACCTGCAAGTACAGGTACTTATCCAGCAACAGGGAGTACATTTGATATTACAATTAGCGGTTTAGCTGCTGGGCCTCATATCTTAGCAATTACCAATACTACGACCAATTGTAGTGCAACGGCTTCTGCAACAGTAGCAGCACCAAGTGCAGCTTTGGCTATTACCCCTCCAACTATTTCACCTATTACTTGTACTAAAGCTACAGCAAGTATCACCATCAATACCGCTGGTGGATGGGGATCTAATAGTTATACCGTTACAGGAACTGCACCAGTAGTGGCTCCAGTAACACAAAGTACTAGAACTTTTAACAATCTGGCAGCTGGTGATTATACCGCTTCTGTTACAGATGCAAATGGTTGTTCCCGTTCAATAAATTTCACAATTGCACCTTACACGACTCCTATAGTTAGTGCAACTGTAAATGGACAATGTACTGCCACAGGAAGTTCTTTCCAAATCGTGGCTACTGCAACGGGTGGTTCAGGTACTTATACCTATTCTATCAATACAGGTGTCGCTCCAACTGGTGCTTTACTAGATACGTTTACCGTTGCGCCTGGAACGTACACCATTACTGTAAGAGATGCTTTTGGTTGTACAGATACTGAAGTTGTTACCGTAAATCAAGTATTAGCAGCAACCGCTGTTAGAACTAAAGATATTACTTGTTCAACACCAGCAGAAGCTACTGTTAGAGTTGATGTTACAGGTGGTAAAGCAGATTTTGGATATAGAGTGAATATTGGTGGAACAGGTTTTTCTGGTCCAGTAATTCCTTTCCCAACTGCAGGCTCATCAACATTGAATTACACTGCTACATCTTTAACGGGAACTTCATATCAATTTGAAATTACCGATGCTAATGGTTGTACAAGAGTTACTAATACTGTAAATACTAATACACCAACTCCAGTTGCTGCTACAACATCGATAACAGATTTGACATGTTATCAATCAGGAAATGGTGTGGTAACTATAAATCCTTCGGCAGGTGTAGCACCATTTGAATTTAGTTTCAATGGTTCTGGTTTTTCTACTGTTTCTACTTATTCTAATCTCGCTGCTTCTACAGGTCTTGGTTATCCTTATGTTGTAAGAGATAGTAAAGGATGTTTATACCCAGGATTTGCAATTGTGAATCAACCTACTGAGATAATTTATACTGTTACCCCGGTTAATATGACTTGTTCTGCGGCAATTGTAGCTGGTTCAATTACAGTTAATACAATTACAAACGGTAATGCGCCTTTCAATTATACTCTGAGAAACCTTACAACAGGTGTAGTTTTAACACATTCAGACCCTACAGGTGCCAGTCATACATTTCCTAACTTAGGATTTGGTAATTATGAAGTAATTGTTTCGGATAATACAGGCTGCTCTAAGACAACGACTGGTATACAAGTACTTTCTCCACCGGAGGATTTGGATATAAATCTACTTACTACAGCCGACTGTACAAATGGAGCTACAATCATTGTGAGTATTAATCCTTTGGTTGTTCCTCCAACACCAAATTATGAGTTTGGTATTTTCGATTTAGCTGCATTTCCGTATAGTAGTATTTTTTTAGCTCCAGATGGTGCTACTTCACCAAATAATATGCGAAGAACTTTCACAAACCTTACTCCAGGTGTGGTGTATACCTTTGTGGTTAGGGACAATATAACAGGTTGTTACTATTTTGAAAAAGCTGCAGGTCCTGTGCCTCCAGTAACTACATTAACTTCTAATCCTATTATTGCGAATAATGTAACTTGTACAGGTACTGCTACTGGTAGCGTAACCTTTACTCTAAATAATTATAATGCAACAGCCGTTAATTGGGAAATATTTAGGAACCAAACCAATGCTACTACCGGAATTACAGGATCAGTAGTAACACCAGCGCCGTCAACTATAACAACTTCGCCAGGCTTAACGCCAGGGCAGTACTATATTACGTTTACTGAAGTTGGCGGTTCAAATCCAGGTTGTACAAGTGCATCTGCTGTTTTTACCATAACAGAGTCTCCAGTACTTTTAGATTTAAATGCTTCTGCAACTAAAAATGACAATTGTAATACTAATGCTGGTCAAATTGTTGGAGTGGCAAATGGAGGTACTGCGCCGTATAGTTTTATACTTAATAATTCAAGTACGGCTCCATTAGTAGGTGATCCTTTATGGAATTCACCTAGTACATTTAATGTAGAATCAGGAAGTTATTACGTTTGGGTTAAAGATAGTAGAGATTGTATTGTTGGTGAACCAGTAAATGTTATACTAGATCCTTCACCTGTTATTGCTATATCAAATGTGGTTAATTGTGCTGCTGAAGGAGCATTCTCACTTGATGTAGACTTAACTTCACCAGGTGTAGGTCCTTATACTATTTCGGTAAATGGTGGATCACCACAAAATGTGGGATCTTTCCCTTATACTGTTTCTGGATTGAGTTCAGGACCTCAAAATATTGTTGTATACGATGCCAATGGTTGTCCTTCTAATAGTCCAGCTTTAACATTACATAAAAAATTATCAGTAATTGCAGAGCGTACCAAAGAGCTGGATTGTACGACTTCGCCAGATGGGTTAATTACAGTGACGGTATCAGATGGATTATTTACTGCATCGGATGCTACGCCTGATTTTAGATATGAAGTATCTATCAATGGCGCGCCATATTTAGCTCCGGTTAATTTTGCTAATGACGATAGAGTTTTAACATACCCTGTCACTACAGCGGGTACTTATCAATTTAGAATTACGGATTTAAATAATTGTACAGTTGAAAGCACGGTTGTAGATATCGCAGCTATAGTTAATCCAACTGCAACTACTGTGGTAACGCAACCAACTTGTGTAGGTTTAGCAGATGGTTCTATCAAAATTACGGCTACTGGAGGGGTTCTACCTTATGAGTATAGTATTGATGGAGGAACGACTTGGCAAGATTCTAATGAATTTACTGGACTTGCTGCGGTAACAGTCAATTATATTGTTAGAGATGCTAAACTTTGCCTTTTCAATGGTTCAGAGAATATTATTAACCCATCTCCAGTTGTAGCTTCTTTGACTTCTTTATCTGCCTTTACTTGTTCTCCAACCAATACACCAAACGTAACGGTGGTGACTCTTGGGGCAAGTGGTGGAGCAGGAACAGCTCTTGCTGATTACACTTTCAGTAGAGATAATGTCAACTGGTCATCAACCAATACTTTTGATGTTATAGATACAGGTGCTACACAAAACCTAACATTTTATGCTAAAGATGCGAATGGCTGTACTGACGATATCGTGATTACAATCAATGCATTCCCTAAATTAGTGTCGGCTGTAGCGAGTTTAGGTACTCAAGCAGATTGCAACACGCCTACAGAAATTATTAATGTAGCGATTACTGGTGGTGCAACACCTACAAATTTCAGTTATCAAGTTGCTATTGATGGAGGAGCATATGGTGCGATAACACCAATTACCCCTGGTGCTACTTCATTCACTTATCCTGCTACACTAATAGGAAGTTTTTATGAATTTAAAATAACGGATAATACAACAGGTTGTAGTATTGTTTCAAATGCGTACACCGTTCCAGTATTCAATACAATGACCGTAACAGCTAGTGCTGCTGCGAATGTAGATTGTACTACAAATGCAACAGGTGCAATTGAAATTAATATTGGCAACTATTCCGGTCCATATACTTATACCATTTTAAAAGGTGGGGTTCCTACAGCTTTTACAGGCTCAGGAAACACAACGACTAATCCATTGGTACTTCCTCACGGTTTAGTTGCAGGAAATGATTATACCGTAGTGGTTACTCAAACGGCGTATCCAAGTTGTCCTGGTACTTCTAATGTTGTTATCATAACTGAGCCAGCGGCTTTAGATTTGACTAATCTTAGTGTTAACGTTAAAAATCAGAATTGTAACACTACAGGAGCAGTACTTACTGTTGATGATACTACTATTGTGGGCGGAACGCCAGGCTTTGAATTTGCTTTTGTGCCTACTGGAACAAGTCCAATAGGGTTCTACTCACCTTCAAAAACCATTACAATTGCAACGTCAGCTGCAGCTATAACCCCAGATCTAATCGATGTGTATGTAAAAGACACTAACGGATGTTTCCGTTTTGTAACAGTGCCAATTTCATTAGATCCATTGCCAACAGTTACAGCAAGTGCTGTTAGTCAATGTCCGTCTCCAACGGGTTACACGATCATTGCAGTGGGTGCAGGTGGTGTAGGTACGTTAGAATACAGTTTGGATGGCAATAGTTTCCAATCTTCGTCTTCATTAACTGTTACTGCGCCTGGTGATTATGATGTTTGGGTAAGAGATGCTAATGGTTGTATTGCAAAAACAACTGCACCAGTAACAATTTTAGAACCTTTACAATTACAAGCAGACGTTACCACATTATCTACTTGCTTAAATGCAGACGGTGTAGTGACCCTAACAGCTAGTGGAGGATCAATACCATCCAACTATGAGTATAGTAGTAATGGTACTACCTATGTGTCTTCAAATGTATTTGGAGGCTTAGCAGCAAGTGTGACTCCTTATACTTTCTATGTACGAGATATCACAACAACTTGTGTTAAATCTGTCGACGTGATTATGTTATTGCCTAATACAGCTATTGATTTTGTTCCAGTTGCTACTCCAGTAACTTGTGACGGAGGAAATGATGGTACCATTACAGCTAATATGGCTCCTTCAACGTTGACGGTAAATAATAATCCAATTTATACTTATGCATTATCAGGCACTACTGTAGGTGGAATAGCGGTGACCATTCCTTTAACAGGAACGCAACCTTCTCCTTTATTCAGTGGCTTGGAAGCAGGTACGTATACTGTTACGGTTACTTCTGGAAGATTGTGTACAGTTTCACAAACTATAGATGTTACCCAGTCTGCACCAATTGTAGTGCCAGCTCCAACAGTAGTTCAATTTGCTTGTACAGCTGGTAACACAGGTAACTTAGCTACGATTACGGTAGATCCAACTTTAGTTACAGGTGGTTCAGGTACGTACTTGAATTATGAGTTTATCAAAAATGGTACTCAAGTTCAATTTGGAAGTAACAATGTCTACACCGAAGCGGATCTTTTAGGAGGTTCTTATATCGTAAATGTATATGACGATAAAGGATGTATCGGAACGTCAACGGCTTCAATTGACATTGCTCCTTATATCCAATTGGATCAAGTGAATGTGGTAGTAGATCAAGCAATTACTTGTACTAATTTAGAGAACATTACCGTTACGGCTACAACTATAGGTGGACCAGCAACCAATTTACAATATACGTTGGTTGATGTTACTTATGATGATACAACTACGCCACCAACGGTGATTAAAGGAAGTGTTTATCCAGCAGTAACTAATGCAACAGGTATCTTTACTAACTTGCCAGTAGGTAACTACGAAATCACAGTGAGAAACTTAGATACGAATTGTGAAATCATCGGAGTACACTACGTGAATAACCCAGACACTTTCGACTTGACAATCGATAATGTTGTAGATGTGACTTGTTTAGGTGATACTAACGGAAGTGCGAGAGTGACTTTAATTGATAGAGTTCCTACTCCAGTAGATAATGCAGGACCGTTTACGTATACGGTTACAGGACCTACACCAAGTGCGGGTACGGCTACTTCAGCAGGACCAATTAACTTGATCAATTTAGCTGCAGGAACATATACCATAACTGCTGTATTGACCAACACGCCATTCTGTACCGTTAGCAAAAACTTTACGATTACAGGTCCAAGTGAAATCTTAGCGATTTCAGAAACCCATACTGAAATTACTTGTCTAACAGGTAATAATGATGGTTCTATTTCGGCTACTGCTACTGGTGGATGGCCAGGTGGTTATGAGTTCCAATTAGAAAATGGTGCTACTGTGGTTACACCATGGTCTACGGTATCCAATTTTAATGCTTTAACAGCAGGATCGTACACCGTGAAAGTGCGAGATTCAAAAGATTGTGAAGTATTTACTACAGTAGTATTGAATAACCCAACGCCTATAGCCTTTACAGCAACACCAAGTACTACTTTGGTAGCTTGTATTAGAGATACCAATGCGAGTATAACAGTAAGTGTTCCAACAGGTGGTCAAGGGTCGAATTACTTATATACTTTGAATACGACTTCGGCTACGCCAATGATTAGCTCAGGACCACAAAGTGGAAATGTGTTCAATAATTTAGGTGCAGGAACCTACACGGTAACGGTAACAGATGGATGGGGTTGTGGAACGACTTCGGCACCGATCGTAATTAATGAGCCAACTGAGGTTGTGGCAAGTTTAGTATTGGCTACAACACCAACTTGTACAACGCAAGCGACTATAACACTTAGCGCTACTGGTGGTACAGGAGCGTATGAGTACAGTAGAGTTCCAACTTCTGGTTGGTTCCCAATGGGAGGAAACACCATTACTTTCAATGCAGCTGTTGGCACGTACCGTTATTTCGTTCGCGATGTGAACGGTTGTATTAGTGTCGTTTCTAATGATATCAAGGTTGAACCAGTTCCAACTTTACAAGTAGCTTTGGATGTTCAAAATGCGAAGATCAATTGTAATGGAGATACCAATGGTGTGATTGTGGCTACCGCAACAGGAGGTTTAGGCAATTATGTGTATACTTTATTGGACGGTACAGGAAATCCAATTGTTCCAGCTCCAACACAGTTAACACCTGGTAATTTTACTCAGTTACCAGCTGGTACGTATCAAGTAAGAGTTGATAGTCAAGATTGTACTGTGACTTCCACTGGTGTGGTTACTATTACAGAACCTTTATTGCCAGTTACGGCTACTACTGTAGTTACTCCAGTAACTTGTAATGGTGCCGCCAATGGTATTATAACAGTAACGGCTTCAGGAGGAACAGGGGTAATTAAGTTTGCCATTTCTCCAAGATTGGATCAGTTCTTTGATACAGGAGTGTTTGATCAATTAGCACCAGGAACGTATCAGATTATTGTACAAGATGTAAATGGTTGTTTCATTCTTTTATCGGAAGAAATTACCGAGCCTCAACCAATTTTTGTAAACACCGTAGCAGGTTCAGAAGTTCAAGAACTATGTGCTGGTGATAACAATGCTGCCTTCGATGTCAACATCACTGGTGGTGTAGCGCCTTATAGTGTAGTTCTTGATGATATCAATGGTACTTATGTAACTGGTGCTTTATCACAAACGGTATTCAACTTCACTGGTTTGTCAGGAGGTGAACATACAGTGTATATCAAAGATGCTAATGGCTGTACCGCGGAATGGATTGTAGCGCTAGACGAATCCGTTAATTTAGATCCAAAAGCTACTGTAGCCTATGGTTGTGATAACAATTCGCCAAGTAGTACAGTTACTGTAACGGTAGATGCGAGTATTACCAATCCAGCTGATGTAGATTATGCTCTTGACGGTTCAACAGTATTCCAAGCGAGCAATATTTTCAGTAATCTTGCACCTGGTTTCCATACCATTACGGCTAGACATTCTAATGGTTGTGAGAAAACTACAATTCAGTTTGAAGTTCTTGGATTTACGCCTTTGGCCTTAACATTGTCAGATGGTGGATTGAACGAGATAGTGGCTACGGCTACGGGTGGTGCTGGTAATTACCAATACTCATTCGATGGTGGAAATACCTTTAGCACAAACAATAAATTGATTTACTATAAATCTGGTGATTACACTGTGATTGTTAGAGATGCTAATGGTTGTGAAGCTACAGCGACACGTTATTTCGAATTCATTGATATCGAAATTCCGAATGTGTTTACACCAAACGGTGACGGTAATAATGATACTTGGACGCCAACGAATACTATCAATTACAAAGACTTAACGATAGGCATTTTTGACCGTTACGGTAGAAAAGTAGCCACGTTAAGAGAAGGCCAAGGTTGGGACGGTAAATACAACAGCCTTGAGTTGCCAACTGGTGATTATTGGTATGTATTGAAATTGAAAAATGTTCAAGACGATCGTGAATTTGTAGGTCACTTTACTTTAATGAGATAACGGAAATAACGATAGAAGGAAGTAATCCAAAATAACAGGTAGTAACGATGCTGTGCCCCAACAGCGTCGTTACAATACCAACTAAGAATCTACTATATTATGAAAAAGAGTATAATTGCATTGTTGCTTTTGGTAGGTGTGGCCGGACACACTCAAGAATTGAATTTGCCTGTTTGGACACAATATTTGGCCGATAACCCTTTTGTGATTTCGCCAACTTATGCAGGGATTGGAGATAATTTTAGAATTCGATTGAATGGATTGACACAATGGGTCGGAATTAAAGATGCACCAAACAACCAATCTGTTTATGCTGATTTTAGAATTGCCGATCAATCAGGTGTTGGAATTTCCATGTATAATGATAAAAACGGAAACACGCGTCAAACAGGAGCTAAAGCTTCTTTTGCGCATCATATTATTTTGGATTATTACTCCAAACAATATTTGTCTTTTGGTTTGTCATTCAACATCAACAATTTCAAAATTGATATAGATGATTTATCGCCTACCAATCCTGATCCTTCTATCAATAATAACCGTTTCACCTCCAACAATAACTTTGACGTCAGTTTGTTGTATCGTTTGAATAAATTTTACGTGAGTTTTAATGCAAGTAATATTTTGCCAAAGGATTTGGATAAATTTATTGCACTTGAACCGGATTTGTTACGTAATTATCAAGTGTATACTGGTTATGTTTTTAGCGATGGAGGATATAATCGTGGTGAGATTGAGCCTTCTATGTACTTTCAATATTTTGAGTCGGATAGAAGATCTAGCACCGACATCAACGTTAAATATAGAAAATATAACAACTATGATGACTACTACTGGGTTGGAGCTTCCTATCGTTTTTTGAATGATCAAGTTGGAAAACCTTTGAATGTAGGGCCAATGGTAGGTTTTAAAAAATCAGGATTTTATTTTGGGTATGCTTACCAAATTACGATGAATGAGTTAGCTGCCTACAATTCAGGAACGCATATGGTTACCTTAGGATTTGATTTCTTCCAAGGATTGAGTAACTGTCCTTGTACCCAAAATCCAGTTCACGAATAGTTTTACAAATAATATACTACTAGAGCCCTTTTCATTTTTTTGGAAAGGGCTTTTTTTGTTTGTTAATCGAATAACCCACAACCCAAAACTGACAACTGACGACCGACAACTCACAACTGACAACCGAGAACCGACAACCGAGAACTGACACTTTCCAAACCATTATTCCTTAATTTTTTTAACCGTTTAGTTGTGTTATTTATAAATTTACATCGATTTCGTTATTAATTAGCTATTTTTTAATAGTAGGCACTACAAATCAAAATCCCAAAATAGTGTATCTTTGTGAGACGATATACATTTTTAAATTAAATACATATATATAATGAAAACTTTAAACGATTTCAATTTCAAAGATAAAAAAGCAATTATCCGTGTTGATTTTAATGTGCCTTTAGATGAAAATTTTAATGTAACGGATGCCAATAGAATTGAAGCTGCAAAGCCTACCATTGATAAAATTTTAGCTGACGGTGGAAGCGTTATTTTAATGTCACACTTAGGAAGACCAAAAGGAGCTGAAGATAAATATTCGTTACGTCATATAGTAGCTAAAACTTCTGAAGTTTTGGGCGTGCCTGTTCAATTTGCTACAGATTGCATTGGAGAACCTGCTACTACTGCAGCTGCGGCTTTACAACCTGGTCAAGTGTTGCTGTTAGAGAATTTACGTTTTTATAAAGAAGAAGAAGCTGGCGATGTTGATTTCGCTAAAAAATTAGCAGACCTTGGAGATATCTATGTAAATGATGCTTTTGGAACAGCACACCGTGCTCATGCTTCTACTACTATTATTGCTCAATTTTTTCCAACTAGTAAATGTTTTGGAACGCTGTTGGCCAAAGAAATTGAAAGCTTGAATAAAGTATTAAAGAACAGTGAAAAACCTGTAACTGCTGTTTTGGGAGGATCTAAAGTTTCCTCTAAAATTACAGTTATCGAAAATATCTTAGATAAAGTTGACCACATGATTATTGGTGGAGGTATGACTTTTACTTTTGTGAAAGCCTTAGGAGGATCTGTTGGTGATTCTATTTGTGAAGATGACAAGCAAGATTTGGCTCTTGAAATTTTGCGTTTGGCTAAAGAAAAAGGGGTACAAATTCATATTCCTGTAGATGTAGTTGCGGCTGATGATTTCTCTAATAAAGCCAATACACAAGTAGTAGATGTTAAACACATTCCAGATGGATGGCAAGGTTTAGACGCGGGACCAAAATCATTAGCTATCTTTAAAGAAGTAATCTTGGCTTCTAAAACTATTCTTTGGAATGGACCATTAGGAGTTTTTGAAATGCCAACATTTGCCAAAGGAACTATTGCTTTAGGTGATTATATTGCAGAGGCTACTGCTAATGGTGCTTTTTCATTAGTTGGTGGAGGTGATTCTGTGGCTGCTGTAAAACAATTTGGTTTTGAACACAAAGTAAGTTATGTTTCTACTGGAGGTGGAGCAATGCTAGAAATGTTGGAAGGAAGAACCTTACCAGGAATTGCAGCGATTTTAGAATAATCAAAAAGTTTGCGATTTTTAAAATTGCATTACTATTTGAATAATCCTACTTTAACATATTTTTTTAAAGTAAAATGGGCTTAAAAACCATAAATATTGTATATTTAACAATATTTATGGTTTTTTTTAGTTTTAACCAAGTAATTTTGCAAAGTCAATTGGTTAATCAGCTGAAATAAAGCACATTGAAATCAAATTATATGAGTCTTAAAAATGCCACACTAAGCTTATTGTTCCTCATCTCGTTTGCTGCTTTCTCGCAGCAAGTCGCTGAAGTTAAATCGATTCAACCTTCTCCTATACCTCTTTCCTATTTAGATTCAATCAAACAAACTTTTGTACGTCATACTACGACAGAACAAGTCGATAGTTTATGGATGAAAGAACTAACGAATTTGGATATTTATAATGACTTAACCAAAGATATCCAAACCCTAAACACCGATCAAAACGTTGATTTTGAATTGCCCACAGAGTTGTTAAAACAGCGCCTAGCGGCTATGGATGCCAAGTCTCCGTTTCATATTGAATACAATCAAGGATTAGAAAATTTGATTAAATCCTTTTTGAAAAATAGAAAAAAAGCTTTCGCTCGTTTAATGGCTACTTCAGAATATTACTTCCCTATTTTCGAAGAAGCTTTGGCGAAAAAGAACATTCCTTTAGAAATAAAATATTTAGCAATAGTAGAATCTGCCTTGAACCCAAAAGCGGTTTCTAGAGTTGGTGCAACAGGACTTTGGCAGTTCATGTATCATACCGGAAAACAATATAATTTACGAATCGATTCGTATGTTGATGAGCGATCTGATCCGTTGAAATCTTCTGAAGCAGCGGCACAATATATGGCCAATATGTACCCTTTATTCAACGACTGGGATTTGGTATTAGCATCGTATAATTCAGGTCCAGGAAATGTGACTAAGGCGATAAGACGATCGGGCGGACAGCAAACATTTTGGGATATTAAAAAACATTTACCACAAGAAACTCAAGGTTATGTTCCCGCTTTTTTAGCTACGATGTACTTGTATGAATATCATAAAGAGCACGGCATTAAACCAGAACGTGCCACTTTCAAACACTTCCAAACGGATACGATTCGTATTCAAAAAGAAATCTCTTTCAAACAAATTGCGGATTTAATCGACATTCCTGTAGTCGAATTGCAATTGTTGAATCCTTCGTATAAAATGAATGTTATTCCTGTTTATGGCGATCAACCCAATTATTTACGATTGCCACAAAACAAAATTGCCGTTTTTACTTCCAATGAAGACAAAATCTATGCTTACGCCGCTTATGACAATTACCAACGAAGACAACCTTTGCAATGGTCGAAATCTGCTTTAGCGTCTAGAGGAAAAGCTTCAGATTCTTCGGATGTGGCTACTATCAATGAATGGTATAAAATAAAAAAAGGGGATAATTTAAATACAGTGGCTGCCGATTATAAAGTTGCCGTAGCAGATCTTAAACGTTGGAATGGAATCAAAGGGAATTCGGTTGCATTAGGTAAAATATTAAAAATTAAAACGTCCCGTCCTGGAGTTGAAACCAACCCAATGGCTGTTGCTAGTACTGCTGTTGCTGGAGTTAAATCCGCAGAAAAAGCTAAAGAAACGCAGTTAGATTCGTTGTTAGTTGCACCAAATACTGCACAATATGTCGTCCAGAAAGGTGACAATTTGAATATAATCGCTCGTAAATACAATGTTTCAGTAGAAGATTTGCGTTCTTGGAATCCTACTACAGCCAGCAATTTGAAACCTGGAATGAGTTTTCAGGTTGGAGTTAGCCAAGCTGTTGCCGTTCAAGAAGTGCCAAAACCCGAAGTTAAAGACATTACGTATACGGTTCAAGAAGGGGATAATTTAGGAACTATTGCCAAGAAATTTGGAACAACATCGGCTAATCTGATAGCTTGGAATGCTATTTCAAAACAAAAAGTACCTGTTGGAACAGCGTTGATTGTTGCCAAAAATGAAATTGCAATCATTACCAATAACGCTACAGCTGATTCATTTAAGAAGAAGGAATTGTTTCCAACGGCAAAAGCCAAAAATCCTACGAATGATTATTATGTGAAAAAAGGAGATTCCCTTTTCAGCATTTCCAAAAAATATCCTGGAGTTACTATTTCTGATTTAGAGAAATGGAATGGCATTACCAGTCAAGATTTAAAACCCGGAATGAAGTTGAAAATAAACGGATAATACAATAAATTGGGCTACATTTGGGTTTTATTTTATAAGATAAAAATTATGAATAAAGCCCATTTTTTATACCTTTTAGTTTCGTTATTCTTGTTTTCTTGTGGGAAAAAACAAGAACCATTATTACGTGAATCGGTTGGTAAAATCAATACGATTGCCGTGATTATGAATGACGCTTTATGGAATGGGGAAGTGGGTGATTCGCTTAGAAACAAACTTGCTGCACCCGTTTTTGGACTACCTCAGGAAGAACCTTTATTTACCATCAACCAATATCCTGATAAATTAGTAGAAGGTTTCATCACGGATAGCCGTACCCTTGTGGTGGTTAAAAAAGGAGCAACTACTGGTTTTGAAATCAAGAAAGACCAATACGCTACGCCACAAACCGTTTTTCATCTTACGGGAACTACGAATGATACGCTTTTGTATTTATTAGAAAAGCACAGTCCCGAAATGATTCAGATGATTAAAGAAGGCGAAATTCAAGCCAATCAAAAAATCAATAAGGAGTCGTTATTGAATCCCAAAATTATAGAGAACAAATTTCATATTCGTCTGGATGTACCTTCAGATTTTGAATATGCGGTTCAAAAACCTCGATTCATTTGGTTAAAAAAAGAAATTGTGAGCGGGAGTATGAGTCTGTTGCTCTATCAAGTTCCTCTGAATACTATAAAAACCAAAAATCCCATTGCCTCAATTATTCGAATGCGTGATTCCATTGGGAAGCTATACATCAAAGGGCGCGAAGCTCAAACTCCAATGATTACAGGTGAAGGTTATGCACCGTATTTGTTCAAAATAAAATTAGATAATCGTCCCACTTTTGAATCTAAAGGAACTTGGGAATTAAAAAATGATTTTATGTCTGGACCTTTCATCAATTATGTGATTTTTGACAAAGAGTACAACCGAATTATGGTCCTAGAAGGTTTTTGTTACTCACCCGCTGACGAAAAAAGAGATGTTATGTTTGAGTTAGAATCGATTATTAAATCGGTTCAAATAATTAAAAGAAAAAAATAAAAGTTGTTATGAGTTTACAATGGGAAATTAAATCCTTCGAGGCGTTGACTGTTCATGAGCTGTATGATATTTTAAGATTGAGAAGTGAAATTTTTGTAGTTGAACAAAATTGCGTCTATTTGGATTTGGACGGAAAAGATAAAAAAGCCCTACACCTTTTTGGAACGTATGAAGATAAAGTTGTAGCGCATGCTAGATTACTACCTCCAGGGATTAGTTTTCCCGAAGCCTCAATAGGTCGAGTAGTTGTCGATGCTAGGTATCGAGATAAAAAATGGGGTCATGAATTGATGCAAAACGCTATCGCAGGAATTGCAACTCATTTTAACGAAACAGTGATTACGATTGGCGCTCAATTGTACTTGAAAAAGTTCTACGAAAGCCATGGTTTTGTGGCTATTAGTGAGATGTATTTAGAAGATGATATTCCGCATATCGAGATGAAAAGAGGGTAATCAAGTAAATTATGATTTTTAGATTTCTATTTTTTGTCACATCGAGCGCAGTCGAGATGCAGTAATGGTTCTCGACTGCGCTCGAACTGACATTAGAGTTGTTTTAAACTAGTTTTTTGTTTTCTAAAACATTAAGAGAAGAATTTAAAGGACATTAAAACTAACTTATACGACCTTAAATTTCTTATATGGTTCAAAAATTTCAGACATTGACTTGAATACTTATACGTCTAATATGTTTAAGAATTGATGCTAATTTTTACTGCGTTCTCTTACAACTTCAAAATACTATTGTACTCCGCAGAAGTAGTCAACACACTTACAGCCTTTTTGATCTCGGGATTGCTTTTGATGTAGTATTGGTACAATCCTTCTTGGTATTGGTAGCGTTTGATAATTTCGTCTAGCAATAAATTTTTAATTTCTTTTTGATTTTTGTCCAAAGCGTTCCATTCACTTTTCTGGATAGCATTCAGTAATTGTTGGTATTCCGCAGTAATGGTTTCGTCTATTTTTTCTTTTTTGGCAGCAGCCAAAGTCTTTTTCAAATTTACTTCGGTTTCAGTATCCAAATTGAATTTTTTGTTTTTCAAAAATTGTTTGAAATCAGTGTAATCCGCATCTGTGATAGTTGGGATAGTATTACCTAAACTAGGATTTTTGTAATAATACGTAGTGGCATAATCAAAGATAGCCTCGTTTCTCACTACTGCATTGGCCACTGCGCTTACTTGTGTTTCTGATAATTCAATATCAGGCTGAATGCCTCCTCCGTCGTATACGGTTCTTCCTTTTCTGGTTTTAAAGGCATTATAATTTTTTTCTTCTGTACGTGTAGCTACTCCATTTTTATCTTTTCGGGTGTAGTCTAAAGCTTGTATGCAACGACCAGAAGGCGTGTAGTAACGAGAAATAGTTACTTTTACTTGTGTTCCAAAAGACATATCGATAGGACGCTGAACCAATCCTTTTCCAAAACTGCGACTGCCTAAAACCACCGCACGATCCAAATCTTGCAAAGCACCTGCCACAATTTCGGACGCCGACGCACTTTTTCCGTTTACAATGATGACCAAGGGGATGTTCAAATCTACTGGTTCTCGAGTCGTTTTATAGGTGTTGTTGTATTTTTCTACTTTCGATTTGGTAGTTACTATGGTTTCGTTTTTAGGTACAAAGAGATTGCAAATATTCACCGCTTCATTCAACAGTCCACCAGGATTGTCTCTTAAGTCCAAAACGATGCGTTCGGCGCCTTCTTTTTTGAGTTGTTCCAAGGCATCTTTTACTTCTGAGGAGGCTTTTTTGGTGAAATGAGTCAAAACAATGTAACCGGTTTTCGCATCAATTTTTCCGAAAAAAGGAACCGATTTGATTTCCACTTCATCCAAAACCAATTGGGTGCTAAGTGTTTTTCCTTGACGAATATATTTAATGTCAATCTTAGTGTTTTTAGAACCTTTGAGCAATTGTGACGCATCGTCTTTGAAGTCTTTCAAAACTACATCTCCAATTTGGATAATAGCATCTCCTGCTTTGAGACCCGCTTTGTCGGCAGGAAAATTTTTATAGGGTTCTTTGATAATCAATTGGTCTTCCTTACGACTGATTAACGCACCAATTCCAGTATATTCACCCGTGTTGTTGATTTTGAACTTCACCACATCTGCTTCATTAAAGTAATTGGTGTAGGGATCCAAACTCGCTAACATCCCTTTGATGGCCTTATCCATCAAATCACCTGGATTGGTCTCATCTACATAATTAGAGTTGACTTCTTTAAAAAGCGTGGTAAAAATTTCTATTTGCTTCGCAATTTCAAAAAAATCATTTTTGAAACTTACCCCAACAAACAAAAAGGCTGAAGCCAAAACAGGAATGATGTATTTTTTTTGAAAAAATGCGTTCATAAGGAAAGTGTTGGTTTATAAATAGACCTCTAAATTAGTAATAAAACAGGAATAATTAAGGGAATACGTTTTTTTAGGACAATTCTGTGCTTTTCGAATCGGTAATTTTAGCTTCGTTTGCTTTTTTTTGAGCTTGTTGTGCTACAAATTTTTCAAACAATTGAATCGTTTTTGTATTGATTTCATCGAAAGATAAACGCTCTTTGGTTTGGTAAAAAAACATAAAAGCATAGGGTTCATCCAAATGCGGAATCAGTAAATGTTTGTTTAATCGATAAGTTTCTCTGAGTACGCGTTTGAAGTAATTGCGATCTACGGCTTTCTTGAAGTATTTTTTAGAAACCGAAACACCCATTTTTATTTGCTGTGTGGTTTCTTTTTTCTCTTGGCAATATACCAATCGCAAAGGATATTTCGATACCGATTTCCCTTCGGTGAATAATAATCCGATGGTAATTTTGCTTTTTAGCTTTTCTTCTTTTGGGTAACTGAAATCCATTTAATAAAAAAAAGGAAGGAAATTAGGAAGCAAAGGTACAATTAAACCCTAAATGGATTATTGTTTAGGATTTAAATCGCATTAAAAAATTTAATTCGTACTTTTGACCCTTTATTTCAATAGCATGCAAAAAATAATTTCGTACCCCTTTTCCGTAATTTACTATTTGTGTTTTGGGCTTTGTTTGGTAATTTTTCATCCTATTCAATGGATTTGTTTTAATGTATTTGGTTACCAAGCCCACAAAAAAAGTGTCGATTATTTGAACTTCTTTTTGGTAAAATGTACTAATATATTGGGCACTACTTACCGATTTGAGAATTTGAATAGCATACCTAAAAATGTTCCTCTGATTGTTGTAGCCAATCATCAAAGCATGTATGACATTATAGCAATTATATGGTACATGCGTCGTTATCATTGCAAGTTTGTTAGTAAAAAAGAGTTAGGAAGCGGAATTCCGAGTGTGTCTTATAATTTACGACACGGTGGTTCAGTATTGATTGATAGAAAGGATCCGAAACAAGCCATTCCAACGATCAAGGGCTTGTCAGAATATATAGAAAAAAATACCCGTTCAGCCGTTATTTTCCCTGAAGGAACACGAAGTAAAACTGGAAAACCAAAAGAGTTTGCACAAAGCGGATTAAAAATATTATGCAAGTATGCGCCTTCTGCTTATGTGGTGCCAATATCCATAAATAATTCTTGGAAGATGGTGCGTTTTGGTGCTTTTCCGATGGGCTTAGGAAATCGTTTAACGTTTACGATTCATGAACCTATGGCGGTTAAAGACTATGCCTTTGAGGAGCTGATTCAAAAAACAGAAGCCGCAGTAGTAAGTAAAATTCAATTTTAATAAATAAATACCATGTCAATAAAAAACATCCGATTAGAAGTGATGCAGTTTTTAGAAAAAAACGTCGACAGTTTTGTAGATCAATTTCTAATTCCGGTAGAAAAAATATGGCAACCTTCTGATTTCTTGCCTAATTCTGAGAGCGATACTTTCTTAGATGAAGTAAGAGAATTAAGAGAAATTGCTAAAGATTTACCTTATGATTTCTGGGTAGCTCTTGTAGGAGATACCATTACAGAAGAAGCTTTGCCAACTTATGAATCTTGGTTGATGGAAGTAGAAGGAGTAGATAATCAAGAGCGCAATGGTTGGTCTAAATGGATTCGCCAATGGACGGGTGAAGAGAACCGTCATGGAGATTTATTGAACAAATATTTGTACTTATCAGGGCGTGTAAACATGCGCGAAGTTGAGGTTACGACACAACACTTAATCAACGATGGTTTTGATATCGGTACGGGTACTGATCCGTATAAGAACTTTGTATATACTAGTTTTCAAGAATTAGCTACTTATGTTTCTCACAACCGTGTGTCGCAATTAGCAAAGGAATATGGTGATAAAAAATTGTCTAAACTTTGTAAAATGATTGCAGGCGACGAAATGCGTCATCATTTGGCTTACAGCGAGTTTGTTGACCAAATTTTCAAAGTAGATCCTAGCGAAATGATGTTGGCTTTTCAATACATGATGAAGCAAAAAATTGTGATGCCGGCTCATTTCTTGAGAGAATCTGGGCAAAAAATAAGTTCTGCTTTCGAACAATTTTCTGATTCTGCTCAGCGTATAGGTGTCTATACTGCGAATGATTATGTGGATATCATGCAAAAATTAATCGATAAATGGGAAATCGATAAGATTGGTGGATTAACTAGCGAAGCAGAAAAAGCTAGAGATTATTTAATGAAATTACCATCAAGAATGGCTAAAATTTCTGAACGTTTGGTAATTCCAACTGAGTCTTATATCTTTAAATGGGTAGAACCTGCAAGATTGTAATCCTTAATTTTGAACTATTTTAGATTGAAAGTAAGATCATAAAGAGAACTGATTTTTGAGGATATACCCTCTAAAATCAGTTTTTTTATAAAAAAAATACCCCAAATGAATACCGCTAAACTAATTCACGATACGATTCTTTTTGTAAAACAAACACTTGCCGATGCAGAGGGAGGACACGATTGGTTTCATATAGAAAGGGTGTATAAAAATGCTTTGCTCATAGCCAAATCGGAGTCTTGTGATACACTTGTCGTTCAGTTAGGCGCTTTATTGCATGATATTGCAGATAGTAAATTTCATGGAGGAGACGAGACCATAGGTCCAAGAACGGCGAGGAATTTTTTGGAATCGCAACACGTAGCCGAAGAAGTAATTCTGCATGTAGTGCAAATCATTGAAAATATTTCATTTAAAGGCGGCAAAACCAAGCGCAAGTTCTCTTCAATCGAATTGGATATTGTGCAAGATGCCGATCGTTTGGATGCGATTGGCGCTATTGGAATTGCCAGAGCGTTTAATTATGGAGGATTCAAAAACAGAGCATTGTACAATCCTGAGATTGCTCCCAATTTGCATATGACGAAGGAAGAATATAAGTCAAGTCAAGCGCCAACTATCAATCATTTTTACGAGAAATTATTGTTGCTCGCTGATAAAATGAATACGAAAACCGGTGCAGTATTAGCAGCGAAAAGGCATAAATATATGGAAAACTTCTTGTCTCAGTTTTATGCCGAGTGGGAAGGGGAAGTCTAGTGTTCAGTTGGCAGTTTTTAGTATGCAGTAGCTATAGATCTTCTGAAAAAAGTGAAAAATATTACTTATTTTCACCAGCTTTTAATTCAAGCATAACATCTGATGCATTTTTAAACGTAGGAGCAGTTTCTGTTAAACTTCCTATTCTCTTTTTGTTCAATTTGAATGTCAAATCCATTTCTGAAGTAAAAAGTAAGGCCGTCAAAAATGGATTATTCATATACGGACTCAATACCAAAAAGGCTTCTTCCAACGAATGGAAGCTTTCTATTTCTTCGGTTTTATAGCGCGCAATTATTGAAAATTCTAAAGTGTTTTGGGCGGTTATAATGGGACGAGCATAAATGTTTCTTAACTCGGTATCCCCAATGGTTTTGGCCAAAGTCAATTTAGCAAAAGTGCGATCTTCGATACTCTCGATTACTTTTTGCCAGAATTCAGCAAATACAGGTTGGAAGGACATAGGTTGTAGTGTTTTATAGATTAAAAAGATTAAAGGATGTAATCCCAAAAATTTTGACTGTGAATGACTGCTGTTGTTTTTGGATGGTACTTTTCGGTGAAAGATTTTGTAAATCGTACTTTTTGATTAGGATTGTATTTAATTTCAAAAGCTTCAATTTCGGTATTTTTTAGTTCCAAATAATCGATTTCGGCTTGTTGTGTATTGCGCCAAAAATAAGTGTCTTTGAACTGATTTTCATAAATCAATTTTTTCTTTCTTTCGCTAATTATAAAGTTTTCCCAAAGTGCACCTACATCGTCACGAAGTTCTATGGGATTGAAATTTTTGATGATTCGATTGCGGAGACCATTGTCCCAAAAATAGACTTTTCGCCCTTTTTTAAGCTCATTATCTTGGTTTTTGCTGAAAGCGTGTAAGCTAAAAACAATGAAATTTTTTTCTAATATATCAATGTACTTTTCAACGGTCAGGCGACTTATTCCTAATTCATTTGCCAAAGAACTGTAATTAATTTCGCTACCAATTCTGTAAGCTAACATTTGAACTAATCGTTGTAAAGTGGCTGATTTTTTTATGCCATCTAAATTTAGAATGTCTTTGTATAGAAAACCATCAACTAAATCATTGAGTATCTTTTCTTCCTGACCAGGATGATTTACTACTTCAGGATAATAACCAAATACTAATCGATGAGGTATCAAACGGGTTTCCTCAACAAAATTAGTATGCTTTACTAATTCGGCAAAGTTTAATGGGAAGAGTTGTAACTCTTCTTTTCTTCCCATCATGGATTCTTTGGTTTTGTCTGCTAGTTCAAAAGCACTACTACCCGAAGCGATGACTTGAATTTCTGGAAAATTGTCCACCATTCTTTTAATCAAAAGCCCAATATTGTGAATCATTTGAGCCTCGTCAATTATTAACATAGTGTTATTTCCTATTAGCGCTTTTAGTCGGTCGGAGGTGATATTTTCTAATAGCAATTGGGTATCGGGTTCATCGCCATTTAGCCATAAATAGGGATGACTTTTGACCGTGTTTTTGATCAAAGAGGTTTTGCCTACTTGTCGTGCACCAAATACTAATATGGCTTTTCCTTTGAAAAGTAAAGAATCAATGGCAGGTTGTTGGGTTCTTTGTATCATTTGTAATCCTTTTGAAAGCACAAATATACCATAATTTGATATTCAAATATCAAAAAAATATAATAATATGATATTTGAATATCAAAAAAATATAATAATATGATATTTGAATATCAAAAAAAATATAATAATATGATATTTGAATGTCAAAAAAGACTTGTTTTAGCAAACTGATTACTAAAACCTGACCACTGCTTACTTGTTACTTCCCTGTAAAATTGGCTTTTCTTTTTTCTAAGAATGCGGTGGTTCCTTCTTTAAAATCTGCTGTTCCGAAGCATTTACCAAAGTTTTTGATTTCCGTTTCGAAACCATTTTTACCGTCTTTATAATTGGCGTTGATGGCTTTTATAGCTCGACCAATGGCAAAAGGAGAGTTTTTCATGATTTTTTGAGCGATTCCTTTGGTAAAATCCAACAATTCTGCTTGAGGTACTACATGATTTACCAATCCATAATTTTTGGCTGTCTCTGCGTCAATCATGCTGGCGGTCATAATCAATTCCATAGCACGACCTTTTCCAATGAGTTGTGGTAAACGTTGTGTTCCTCCATATCCTGGAATTACTCCTAAGGAAACTTCTGGAAGTCCCATTTTGGCATTGTCTGAAGCAACTCTGAAATGACAAGACATAGCCAATTCTAACCCACCACCCAAGGCAAAACCATTGATAGCAGCGATTACTGGTGTTTTTAAATTTTCGATTAAATCGAATAATTTTTCTTGTCCTTCGCTAGCCAGTTGAGCACCTTCGGCAATGGTAAAATGAGCAAATTCAGAAATATCGGCGCCAGCTACAAAAGCTTTTTCTCCACTTCCTGTAATGAGTATCACTTGAATTTCTTTGTTTTTTCCCAGTGTTTTTATGGCTTTGTGCAGGTCGTTTATAGTGTCAATATTCAAAGCATTTAACTTCGAAGGTCTATTGATGGTAAGGATTGCAATATTGTTTTCTAGTTCGATTAAAATATTTTCGTAATTCATAACGCTATTTTTTTATAATTGAATTATAGGCAAAGTCACTTTAAAAGTAGTCCCTTTTCCTAATTGTGTATCAAAGGTAATTGTTCCGTTGTAATTTTCTATGATGTTTTTGATAATTCCTAGACCGAGTCCCATACCGCTTGTTTTGGTAGTAAATTTGGGTTCGAATATTTTGGGCACTGTTTGCTCTGCGATGCCTACTCCGTTGTCTTGAACCAAAATGATGACTTGGTTGTGTTCTCTTTTTACGACCACTTTGATGGCTTTTTCTTCCTGATTTTCTGGAATGGCTTGTATGGCATTTTTAACCAAATTGGTAATCACACGGATGAGTTGTGAGCGGTCCATACTTGAAATAATGGAAGGGTACTGACTCTCAAAAACAATATAATCTTCATTGAAAATATCCAAAGCCAGTTCGACTACTTCCACCACATTTAGTGTTTCGTTTTGTTGGGCTGGCATAGAGGCAAAGTTCGAAAAAGCCGAAGCCACAGCACTCATAATATCAATTTGCTGAATTAAGGTTTCGGAATATTCATTGAGTTTTTGTTTGACATCTGGTGTAGTAGGGTCAAATTTTCTTTGGAAACTTTGTACCGTTAATCGCATAGGTGTCAACGGATTTTTGATTTCATGCGCTACTTGTTTTGCCATTTCTCGCCAAGCTTCTTCTCTTTCGCTTTGCGCCAGTTTAAGGGCACTTTTCTCTAATTTATCGACCATTTCGTTGTAAGAACGAATCAACAAATTAATTTCACGGCTATTGGCGTCCAAAACAATTTTTTCGTTTTTCTGCTCAATATTCGTTTCGCTCATTTTGTCGGCGATGGTTTTCAACGATTTGGTGATATAAGTAGCCAAGAAATACGCCAAGGCAAAAGCAACAATCAGCATAAAAGAATAGACTTGACCTAATCTAATGAGGAAACTATTCAGCTCTTTCTGATAAAAACTATCATCTTCAACATAAGGTAAATTTAATACGCCAAGCGGTTTGAATTTGTCGTCTTTGATTTGGCTGTACGACGAACGATTTTTGACTCCGTCGACAGTTTTGATGTCGACAAAACGTTTATCAATGGAGGAACGAACCAGTTTCAGAATGTATTTTGGAATAGGCGGCGCCATTTTATCGATAGAAAAGGACTCTTTCGATGATTTTAAAAGATGACCGTCTAGGCTATAAACATTGATTTCGATGTTGTGAATTTGGGATAATTCGTGAATTTTATCTTTAAAAATTAAATCTAAATTTTTAGGCGTCAACGGATAAGTGGTAGTTGACAGCACATAATTAATATGCTCTTTTATGGCAGTTTCCTTTCGCTCTAAACGTTCTTGATGATAATCTCGTGCTTCACTTTTGAACTGTAAAATAGAAATAGAGGCGAGCAAAACACTTGAAACTACAATAACAACAATCATCGATAGGAAAATCCTAGTACGCAAGGAAAGCATCGATATGTTGAAGTTGTTCAGCATAATTTTTTAGTATTCAGTGTTCAGACTGTTAGTATTCAGTTATTTTGCAAACGTATAATTCGGTTTTAAACTTACAAACAGGCAAAATTTTATTAGGCAAAGATTGAAAACTGATCACTAAAAACTGACCCCTGACCACTATTTTCTCTCTCTTATTCTCTTGTAAAAACGAAAGCCCAACATAATAATGATTGAAAATAAAAAAATACCAATCACTCCATACACCCAGTTGAAAGCATTTTTGAGCACTACTAAAAACACCACTGCAAATAAAATAAGTGTTGCTCCTTCATTCCAAATACGCATATAATTGGTGGTGTATTTTACTTCATTGCGTTGTAATTGATTGAATATTTGATGGCATTTAAAATGATACAAATACAATAAAAAAACAAATCCTAGTTTGACATGCATCCAAGGCATTTGCAACCAACTTTTGCCTAAATCAGTAAAAAGTAACAACCAAAAAGCAACAAAAAAAGTAATAATTGCTGATGGCCAAGTGATGATATACCACAAACGATAGGCCATAAGGTTGTATTGTTTTTGCAAAATCTCTTTCTCGGGAGAAGGTTTATCGGCGGCTTCAATTTGGTAGACGAACAAGCGAACGATATAAAATAATCCTGCAAACCATGTGACTACAAAAATGATGTGTAAGGATTTGAGGTAGTTGTAGAGTTCCATTTATTTTGATTTCAAGTTTAAGGTTTGAAGTTACTATAGCAACTTCAAACCTTGAACAAATTTAAACTTTCTTGAATTCTTTAATCCAATTGGCTACGACACCACACCATTCATCTTCATCATTCATACAAGGGATAGCCATAAATTCTTCTCCACCATGATGTAGGAACTGTTCATTGGCTTCCATAGCAATTTCTTCTAGCGTTTCTAAACAGTCAGCTACAAAAGCTGGGGTTACAACCGCTAGTTTTTTAATTCCTTGTTCAGGCATTTTATTGATTTCTACATCGGTGTAAGGAGTAAGCCATTTGTCTCCTGCCAAACGAGATTGGAAGGTTTGGCTGTATTTGCCTTCTGGAATACCTAATAATTTTACTACTTGCTTGGTCGTTTCATAACATTGATGACGGTAGCAAAACTCGTGTGCAGGCGAAGGCGTGTTACAGCAAGAACCATCAATTTTACAATGAGAATTCGTTACATCGGTTTTGCGAATGTGACGTTTTGGAATTCCGTGATAGGAGAATAATAAATGGTCATATTCAAATCCTTCCAAATGCTTTTTGATAGAATTAGAAAGTGCTTGAATATAATCGGGTTTATTGTAGAATGCAGGAACATTCGTAAATGTCATTTCTGGGAAATACTTTTGACGTAATTCTTCAGCCAAAACAACAATAGTAGTTGTTGAGGCCATAGCGTGTTGCGGATACAAAGGCAAAAGCATTACTTCAGTTACACCTTGGTCTTTAAGTTCTTGCAAGCCTTTTTGAATGGTCATCGTTCCGTAACGCATCGCTAAAGCCACAGGTATATCTACCAATTGTTTCACTTTTTGATGCATTTTTTTCGAAATCACAATCAAAGGAGAACCTTCACTAGTCCAAATTCGACTGTAAGCTTCGGCCGATTTTTTTGGTCGGGTTTGTAATATGATACCACGAACCAATAAAGCGCGCAATAGATAAGGAACATCTATCACGTATTTATCCATTAAAAATTCATCTAAATACGGCTTTACATCTTTTGGAGTGGGACTTTCTGGTGAACCTAAGTTAACTAATAATACGCCTTTCATTCTGTTCTTTTTTATTGTTTTTGGATGACAAAGGGGGAAATTTCATTAAAATTTGAGGTCAAAAGTAAATAAACTCCGTCTTTATCTAGTATCTTATGTATTCTTTTTTTTATTGTTGGGATAGGTAAAACTGATGGTTTTATGACATCGTTGTATTGATAGCCATTAAATATTTTTTAGGAGTTGTACCAAATTTTTTCTTGAAAGCAGCTATAAAATGACTTCCGGTGCTGTATCCAATTTTGAGTCCTACTTCATTTACATTATAAGAGCCACTATCAAGCAATTGTCGAGCATAATCCATTTTGTAATCAAATAAAAAGCCATAAACTGTATCGCCATATATTTGTTTGAAACCCATTTTTAGTTTCTTTAAATTAAGACCAATAGTATCTGCTAATTCCTGAAGTCCAGGAGGTTCGGCCATATTGGCTATAATTATTTCTTTGGCTTTTTTGATTTTTAAAACATTCTCTTCATCAACTAAAAACGGACATTGCTCTGCATTTGGGTCTTCATTTCTATTAAAAAACAGACTTAATAATTCATACCCTTTGCCTTTGTAGTATAAATTTTTAATAGATGGATTCAAGTTATAATGAAACATTTGGTTCAAAACAATAGCCATTGATGGACTAATATCACTTTCGTTATAGTACTTTTTGTCTTGATTTTCTTTACTTAAAAACGGAATATGTTCTGCATTTGTAGTAAACAATCCGTGAAACTTTTTTATGGAGACAAATATGGATATCAACCAAGATTTTGGTGCTACTTCTACGTGTAAAGGCAATTCTTTTTCGGTATTGTAAAAAAGCAAGGCTTTTTCCTCGTTAAGTTTTAAGCCATAATTCCCTTGATTAAAGATATAGTTAGCGTTTCCTTTTAAACCAAAATGAAATTGAATCAAACCCAATTGTACAGGTCGTTTAAAAGTTGTAATCACATCGGTATTGTTTTGAAAACGAATTAAAATAAAATCATCGTCAATTTTTATTTCTTCTTCCATTTTGTTGATTTCCTTTAGTGAAGTTGTTATTTTCGTTTATAATCAAACGAATACTTTATCTTTTCAAAATTAAATCTTTTTGATGGTTTATTGTTTACTTGAATGTGATTTTATAAAATCTTTGTGTTTTGGATTTTTATTTCAAAAAAGTTGTGGACTGAATAGTAACTGTATTGGCAATTTTACTCTTGACCAAGCTGGGTATGGCAATATTAAAATCACTCGCATTTACTGAGAAACTTGACACGATTTGTATTCCATTGGGTGTTCTGCGGATTTTTGCAATAAATGCTATGGCATTGGATTTTCCGTGAAGTTCTAAATTCCCCTTTATTGGATAATCTTTAAAGTTTGTGGTCAATTGATTTGCGTCAAACCCTTCAATTTTTCCTTTAAAAATTGCTTTTGGATAGTCATCGGTTTCCATATAATTTTCATTAAAATGCTCCTCCATTAAAGCAATTTTAAACCGAAATCCTTTCATTAGAGCCAAACTGGCAATTTCACCGGTTTTTGGATTGAAAACAAACGTCACACTCTTGTTTACTGCCCTAACTTCTTCAAAAGTCGGAACCGATGCCTCAAAGGTTATTGTTCCCGATTTGTCAATCATTTTTTGCTGAGCAAACCCCAAATGAATGACGTTTAGCATAACTAAGAGTATCATTTTTTTCATAGTTCGTTTCTTTTTGTTACTTGTAATCTGTTATCAAAACAGCTGCTAGTTGAATATTCACTTTGCTAGCTAATTTGTATTGAATGAGTGTTGGAATAGGTATGCTAAAATCACTAGTGTTTACGGAGAAGCTCGTATTCAATACAACCCTAGGTCCAACTTTACTGATTTTGGCAATAACACTTATATCTTTTGCTTTGCCGTGTATTTCAAGTTTCCCGTTCATTACAAAATCTTTTGGATTTGAGGTTAGGGTTTTCCGATCAAATGCTTCAATTTGGCCTCTAAAAATGGCTTTCGGATAGCGATCGGTCTCCATATAATTTTCATTGAAATGTTCTTCCATTAACGCAATTTCAAAATGAAACCCTTTCATTAAGACTAGACTTGCAATTTCTCCTGTTTCAGGATTTAAAACTACTGTCGCTCCAATATTGGTTCCCTTCACTTCATCATAAGAAGGAAACGATGCATCAAAAGTTATTATTCCAGATTTGGTTATCATTTTTTCTTGGGCAAAGACCAGTAACGAAGCAAATAGCAATGGTACGAGGATGATTTTTTTCATTATTCTGTTTTGCATCAGTTTTCTATTAATCCCTCTTTTTGCCATTTTAGAATAATATCAATCGTGGCTTGAGGCATTCTTGGTCCTCCACTTGGCATTAACAATCCATTGCCATTTTGTAGCGAAATTCTAGTAGTCAAACCACGATTGAGAACGGCTTCTTTTACTTGGTCATAGGTTACCAAAGGCATTGGAGCTCCGTTTTTTGGCACCGCTGCGTGACAGACCACACAATTGTTGTCAATTATTGATTTTACGTTTTTGGTATAGGTTGTTAATCCTACCATTGTAGAATCGTCCATTAGGGTGGTCGGATTGTCATTGGTACAGCTCACCAGAGTTATCGCAAGTGCAAGGGCTGTATACAGTTTTTTTGTGTTCATAAGGATTGGTTTTAAATTAATTAAGATGATTTGAAAAGCCATTCTAATGCATATACGAGAAAATGCAGTGTACAGTTTTTTTTAAGGGCATTTTTATTTTTTTAAAACCAAAGCTTCCTTTTTAACGTAAGTAGAGAAAACAGAATAAAACTACTTATGAAAAAAAAATTACTAATAGGGATGTTGCTTTGTGCTTTAATAGCAAGCCTAACTTACTTCTATGCTTATAAAGGACATCGAGAGATAAGCTCATCCTCTACAGATTATGTGGTGACAATCTCGGGACTTGAGAAAGAATTCACTACTGATGATCGCACGGCTACCTTGAAATATCAGAATACAATCGTTGAATTGTCAGCTAAAATTACTTCCATTGATTCAGAAAGTAATGGAGTTGTTTTGGGAGATAAAGTATTTGTAACCTTCAAAGACAGCGTCTTAAAAAGTATGACATCAGGTGAAAAACTAACTATCAAAGGACGCTTTTTAGGGTACGATGAATTATTAGGAGAATTTAAAATAGACCAATGTTCAATAATGAACTAAAACAAAAAAACTTAAAACTATATCTTATGAAAAAGCTTGTACTCTTTTTATTTTTATTTCCATTACTAACGTATGCACAAAATGACCTATTATCGGGAGTTGATGTTCCTGTTGCCAAAGAAAAAGTAACTTCTGCTTTCAAAGCTTTAAAAATTGTAAATCTTGAATCTACCAAAGTGGCTGCAAAAGGCGATTTGTATTTTGTTGTTGCCCATCGATTTGGTTCTATTCAGGATGGATTTGAAGGGTTCTATGGTTTGGATAATGCGAATACACAAATCAAATTTATTTACGGACTGACAAATGGTGTTCACGTAAGTGCCGCTAGAAGTCAGCTAGCCTATGATTTTGCAGTGAAGTATGCTTTGTTTCCGCAAATAAAAGAAGGTTTTCCTGTTACAATAACAGGTTTCAATAGTGTGTCTATAAACAATACTTTAAACGAAAGTACCTATCCTGAGCTCCAGTTTGATAATAGGTTGACCTATGTAGCGCAACTATTAATTTCTAGAAAATTCTCAGAAAAACTTTCTTTACAAGTTGCTCCCACTTTTTTTCACGAAAACTTTGTTGAAAACCCAATGCAAAACAACACACAATATGCTATGGGAATTGGCGGGCGATATAAATTCTCTAAAAGATGGTCATTAAACATTGACTACGCGGCACATTTAAATCGAGCTACTAATTCTTTATACAGAAATCCTTTGTCTATAGGTTTTGATTTAGAAACGGGGGGACACGTTTTTCAAATGCACTTTACCAATTCACAAGGAATTGACGAGGCGGGATATCTCGCGAGAACCTCTGGAAGTTGGAACAAAGGCGATGTTTTTTTTGGATTTAATCTCGCTAGAGTTTTTTAGAAAAATGCAGTATCAATAACGTCCTGAAGCTTATTTTTTATTTGAAATAATTCTAAATAGAAGTTTTTTATTTCCATTTAAATCCAAGATGACAACAGGCTCGTATATGATTCTAAAAACGCAATTTATTTTAAAAAAAGTAGAGCTATGAAAATTAATAAAACACTAAAAAAAGCACTTTTTGCGGTACTAGTCCTTATTGTAGTATTCTTTGGGATTCTTGTTTTTCATATTGTAACAGCAAAGCCAGCGGTATATGAAAGCCCCAATTTACAAGTGAGTCGAATTGATTTTAAATCGACTATAACCCCAGAACAAGCTCAAAAAATATGCAAAGATTTAAGAGCTATCAAGGGAATAACCTCTGATTCTATTATCGTAAAAAGAAATGTGGTGGTCTATTTCCACAACAACAAAGTCACTAATTCAAAAAGAGTTTATGACGAATTAATGACAAAAGGAGCGTATGATGCTCAGCGATACATTCTGCCAGAAGGGATGGCAACGAAAGAAGTTTGTCCAGTAGACCAAAACAGTTTTAGCTATAAAATGGCAAAATCATTACATCAAATTTTTAATTAACCTTTAATATTTTTAGTATGAAAAATTTTTCGAAAATCACACTCGGTGTAGTACTGCTAACGGCAGCAACATTTACTTCTTGTAGTAACGACGATGACGCATCATCTCCAGTTGTAAAAGCGTCAATCTATGAACGATTGGGAGGAACCAAAATGGTTGCTGACCCAGATAATTCAGGGCAAATGATTGAGCAAGGTCGTTTGAGTTTCCGTAAAGTAGTAAACTCCACCATTGGATTAATTGTTGCAGATGTTCAATCGAATGCTGCGGGTAATTTACAAGCTCATTTTGCTCCTGTTTTGGCAGAAACAGGAACGACCCAAGCTACTAGTATTGCCAAATTATCTGATAATTTGACCGATTTTTTCTCCTTCAATACTGGAGGAACCAATGCGGTCAATACCTATTCAGGTTTGAATATGGTAGCGGCTCACGACCCTGCGATAAACAGTCGTATGGGGACAAAATCAAGTTCGGCTGATTATACCAAGTTTGTTGGTTATGTTGGTGCAGCAGCCAATGCCAATGGCGTGGCTTCAAATACAGAACTTTACAATGATATCGTTGTAGTTTTAGAATCATTGAGAGCGCCAATTGTTCAGAAATAGTAATTGGTAGTTACAAAATAACGCCACTCTAAAGGGGTGGCGTTTTTATAAAAATTAACATTTATAAAGAACTCTTAGCGATGTTTTTTAATAAACAAAAGAATGTAGTTGCAAGTGTATTATTTAGAATAAATCTACATAGACTACTTTTCAAACCCCTATTTTAGTATGAATGGCAATAAATTCTATTTAGAATGACTTATTTTGAGTAATTTAAGCCGTAGCGATATAAAAAGAACCTCTAGCGTTGTTTTTATACATTTGTTAGTAATAATTTTGTCAAACTTTTTAAGGAAAGTATAATATGGAAAATTTCAATATGTCCAAAACTACCACTTTTTATGCTTTAGGTTTAAGTTACAAAAAAGCAGATGCAACGATAAGAGGAAAATTTAGTTTAGATACTAATGCACAATCCAATTTATTAGCCCAAGCCAAAGAGGAAGGCATCGAGTCATTAATTGTAACTTCTACTTGTAATAGAACAGAGATTTATGGTTTTGCCAATCATCCATATGAGCTAATCAAATTACTTTGTGATAACAGTAATGGTACTGTAGAAGAATTTAGAGAAGTTGCTTTCATCTACAAAAATCAAGAAGCGGTAAACCATATGTTCCGAGTGGGAACGGGTTTAGACAGCCAAATATTGGGCGATTTTGAAATCATAAGCCAAATTAAAAACGCGTTTAACCAAAGTAAGGCGTTAAACTTAGTCAATACTTTCTTGGATAGATTGGTGAACTCCGTGATTCAAGCAAGTAAAAAAATCAAAAATGAAACCGAAATTTCATCTGGTGCTACCTCAGTATCCTTTGCATCAGTACAATATATTATTCGCAATGTCGAAGATATTGGAGATAAAAATATCCTATTGTTTGGAACAGGAAAAATAGGAAGAAATACTTGTGAAAACCTTGTAAAACATTCCAAAAACGGTCATATCACTTTGGTAAACAGAACCAAAAATAAAGCCGAAAAACTAGCAGGAAAACTCAATGTTATTGTAAAAGATTATGCCAATTTACAAGAGGAATTACAACAAACCGATGTATTGGTAGTGGCAACTGGCGCCAAAAATCCAACGATTGACAAAACATTATTGAATTTAAAAAAACCACTTCTGATTCTAGATTTATCCATTCCTAGAAATGTAAATCCCGATGTAGAACAAATTGAAGGAGTAACCCTAATTCACTTAGATTATTTGTCACAAATAACAGACGATACTCTAGAACGAAGAAAACAACATATTCCAGCCGCCGAAGCTATTATTGAAGATATTAAACTCGAATTTAATACGTGGATGAACGGTCGTAAATACGCGCCAACCATTCACGCACTCAAAGCAAAACTGAATGATATTGTAGCTACCGAATTGGCTTTTCAAAAAAAGAAAACGTCCAATTTCAATGAAGAGCAAGCGGATATCATCAGTACAAGAATTATTCAAAAAATCACCAATCAATTCGCAACTCACCTAAAAGATGAAAATACTTCGTTAGACGAAAGTATCGATTTCATTGAAAAAATATTTCAAATTGGGCAACTTGCTCCCAAAAAAACTACTTCAGAAATAGAAGAAAAATACAAAATCAATTTGTCTTAAATAGTTAAAAAACTAGAGTTCCTTAACTAGTAAGGACCAAAAAAGAATATGGCTCAAAAAGTTATTAGAATAGGAACCCGCGATAGCGAACTCGCGCTTTGGCAAGCCCACACGGTCGAGAAAAAACTAAACGACTTAGGTTACAAAACAGAGATTATTGCCGTGAAATCAGAGGGCGATATCATTTTGGACAAACCACTATACGAATTAGGAATCACCGGAATTTTCACCAAAACTCTTGATGTCGCTATGATTAGCGGTCAAGTCGATATTGCGGTACATTCTATGAAAGATGTGCCCACCGCATTGCCACAAGGCATTGTGCAAGCAGCCGTTTTAGAGCGTGCGAATACCCTAGATATTTTGGTACACAAAGGCAATCTAGATTTTCTAGAAGGTAGCGGCACCATCGCCACCGGAAGTTTGCGTCGTCAAGCCCAATGGCTCAACAAATATCCCAATCATCAAGTGGTAGACCTTCGTGGAAATGTCAATACTCGTATGCAAAAATTGCAAGACAGTGACTGGAGTGGAGCCGTTTTTGCCGCCGCAGGATTAGAGCGCATCAATTTAAAACCAACGGATTTTATCAATTTGGATTGGATGATTCCCGCACCAGCGCAAGGAGCAATGGTAGTGGTTGCAATGGCCGAAGACGAGTTTTGTCGCGAAGCCGTATCCGAATTGAATGATATCGAAACCGAGGTGTGCACCCACATCGAGCGTCAATTTTTACGCCGTCTCGAAGGAGGTTGTACAGCACCCATCGGAGCTTTGGCAACATATAACGAGGAAGAAGACACCATTCATTTCGAAGGCGTCCTTTTTTCCATCGACGGACAACAAAAAATAGCCATCAACAAAGTCGTACCTATCGAAGAGTGGAAAAACCTAGGCTACCATTCAGCCGAAGAAATCCTCAACAATGGTGGTACCGAGTTGATGAAAACGATAAAAGAAACCTTGAAAAAGTAAGGAGCGAAACAAAAGGCTTTTTTGCCAGTATGGGTTCCCGCTGTCCTTCCTATCTTTTTTGTCCCGAAAAAAATCGGAACAAAAAAGGATATTCCCTCCCATCGGGGCTAGAGAATAACAAAAGGCTTTTTCAGAAAAAAACATAAAAATGAGTCAATCCATCCGCATATTATCTACAAAAACACTTTTGCCTAATCAAAAGCAAGTCTTGCTGGACGCTCATTTTGAAGTAATCGAAACCAATTTTATTCAAACCACCGCCACGGATTTTTCTTTAGATTCGGTAAACGAGCATTTGATTTTTACTAGTCAAAATGCCGTGAAAAATTTCTTGAAACATCCCAAAGCAACTGAATTTAAGCATAAAAAAGTCTTTTGCGTCGGTTTAAAAACCAAAATAATGCTCACCGAAGCAGGATTTGAAGTTGTTGCCTACACAGGCTATGCCGAGGATTTGGCTGAGATTATTGCGTTAATTTATGGTAAGGCGAGCTACACTTTTTTTAGTGGTAACCTTCGCAGAAATACGCTACCCGAAGCTTTACAAAGTGCAGGTATTGTTTTCAACGAGATTCAAGTATACACGACCACTTTGTCTCCCCAAACGATTCAGGAAAAAGTAGATGGCATTTTATTTTTTAGTCCATCTGCCGTCGAAAGTTATTTAGCAGCAAACAAAATAAAAAACGAAATTTGCTTTTGCATAGGCGAAACCACCGCCGAGGCATTAGAAAAAAATAAAATGAAGAACATCATTGTGGCTCATCAACCGTCTATAGAAGACGTGATAGATGATGTAATTCAAGAATACCATCCCTAAGGAGGTAAACTTAAAAAGAGAACAAAAAAAATAACAATTTACGGTGTTCAGATTGAACACTAAAATACTGAACACTGATTACTATGTTAAAGAACGACCTATTTTTAAAAGCATTACGAGGAGAAACAGTAGAACGTCCACCAGTTTGGATGATGCGCCAAGCGGGAAGATATTTACCAGAATTTCGTGCTTTGCGTGACAAATACGATTTCTTCACGCGTTGCGAAACTCCAGAATTAGCTGCTGAAATTACCGTACAACCTATTCGTATAGTTGGACCAGATGCAGCGATTTTGTTTTCGGATATTTTGGTAGTGCCTCGTGCTATGGGAATTCACGTTGAATTGAAAGACAATTTAGGTCCCATAATTCCAAATCCTATTCGAACTATGGAGCAAGTCAATCAAGTGATTGTTCCAAATATCGAAGAAACCTTAGGTTACGTAATGGATGCGGTGAAATTGACCAAAGAAATGCTAAATGATGAGGTACCTCTAATTGGTTTTGCAGGTTCACCTTGGACAATTTTCTGCTATGCCGTAGAAGGAAAAGGTTCTAAAAGTTTTGATACGGCCAAAGGTTTTTGCTTCTCTAATCCAGTTGCGGCGCATACCTTATTGCAAAAAATCACCGATACCACTATTTTATACTTGAAAGAAAAAGTAAAAGCAGGAGTAAACGCCGTTCAAATTTTTGATTCTTGGGGTGGAATGCTGTCACCTGTGGATTACCAAGAATTCTCTTGGAAATACATCAACCAAATCGTTGAGGCTTTGGCTGAGGTGACTCCAGTAATTGTTTTCGGAAAAGGATGTTGGTTTGCTTTAAACGAAATGGGAAAAAGCAAGGCTTCTGCACTTGGAGTAGATTGGACGTGCACGCCAAGAAATGCTCGTTATTTATCTGGTGGAAACATTACTTTGCAAGGAAATTTCGACCCATCCAGATTATTGTCACCTATTCCAACCATCAAGAAAATGGTACACGAAATGATTGACGAATTTGGAACCGACAAATACATCGCCAATTTAGGACACGGAATTTTACCAAACATCCCTGTAGACCACGCCAAAGCGTTTGTCGATGCGGTAAAGGAATATAGAAAGAAATAGTTGGCTCATATCTTCTCCTGCAAGGTTTTTTTTAACCTTGTAGGTATATTTGGAAGTTCAACTAAAAAGGAATACCTACAAGGTCTAGAAAAAGACCTTGCAGGATAACACAAAATACTTAAAATGCTAAGCAAAGGATTGCGAGATAAAGAAAGTACCCGAATAGACAATTGTCTAAAGCAGTTACATTCTCTAGTATTGCCGCCTTTGGATTGGAATCTAGACATAAAAGAGGCACTCGAATTGGAGCTAAAAGACTTCGCAATGGATTTGGAAAGTCTGAATGATTTTACTCCAGAGGATTTGGTTCTTCATTTGCAACGCCTTCATTTCGATTGGAATCAAATGGAATCCTTTGCCGATTTTTTAATAGCGTTTTCTGAAGCAAGTCCCTTTTCTTTTTCTGAAAAAGCACTTGCTATTTATCGTTTTATTCAAAAAGAAAGTAAAGTATTTTCGTTTGGAATCAATGCTAAAATAGCGGCTTTAACTGACATCAATACTAACACAAAATAAATTCCTAGTTTCCCTTTCCTTTGGAGAGGGGTTAGGGGTGAGGCTTATGAAAAATAAATTTTACACCTATATACAAAACCTTCAAGACCAAATCGTAGCAGGATTAGAAGCGGTTGATGGTCAGGCCAAATTCAAAGAAGACCTTTGGAATCGCCCAGAAGGGGGAGGCGGAAGAACACGCGTAATCGAGAACGGCGCTGTTTTCGAAAAAGGCGGGGTCAATATTTCGGCAGTACACGGCAAATTGCCAGATAGTATGCAGCAATTATTCAAAGTTGGTGAAGCCGATTTTTTTGCTTGTGGATTGAGTTTGGTGTTGCATCCCAAAAATCCAATGGTTCCCACAGTACACGCCAATTGGCGTTATTTTGAAATGTATGATGACAACGGAAAAGTAATTCAGCAATGGTTTGGAGGAGGACAGGATTTAACGCCTTATTATCTGTTTGAAGAAGATGCTGTTCATTTTCATCAAACCTGCAAAACCGCTTGCGACAAGCACAATCCTGAGTTTTATCCAAAATATAAAAAACAGTGCGACGCCTATTTCTGGAATGCACATCGCAACGAAGCGCGAGGCATTGGAGGTTTATTCTTTGATTATTGCAAAGCTTCTGAAGCGATGAGTATGGAAGATTGGTACAATTTTGTAACCGAAGTAGGCAATAGTTTCCTTCAAGCTTACGTTCCCATTGTGGAAAGAAGAAAAAAATTGCCCTACAATCAAGAACAACGCACTTGGCAAGAAATTCGCCGAGGACGTTATGTTGAATTTAATTTGGTGCACGACAAAGGCACTTTGTTTGGTTTAAAAACCAACGGAAGAATTGAGAGTATTTTGATGTCTTTGCCACCGCACGTGCAATGGGTGTACGACCATCATCCAATTGCGGGTAGCGAAGAAGAAAAATTAATTACTACTTTAATGCAGCCAAAAGAATGGGTTTAAAAAAAATAGTACTTTTTTGGTTGGTTGGACTTTTGTGTTGCAAGGCACAAGAGCCATTGGCGCAAAAAGACTATTTTAAATCCTATGACGAAAAAGTAATTGGAAGTATTTATTTTTTCAATACATCAAATAATTTTCAATTTACTTCCACAGCCAATGGAAAAACTAGTTATTTGGATTTGATTCCCAATAGGAGAGAACAAATCGGATTTAGTTTGAGTTATAAACTTATTGATATTAGTTACGGTGTTTCTCCACTTTTTTTTGATGTAAATAAAGACAATTCCAATTCTCGTTTGGTCAATTTTGGAACGCGTTTCATCGTTAAACAATGGATGCAGACGTTTCTGTACGTAAATCAAAAAGGGTTTTATGCGGTAGATGATACTTTTAGCGCTTCTTTTCCTAAGATGCGTTCCATCAAAATCGGAGGAACCACGTCCTATATTTTTAACCCTAAATTTTCATTCAAAACCATTGCCAATCAAAACCAATGGCAAACCAAAAGTTCAGGTAGTTTTATCCCAACCTTGTCAATTTATAATACCTATCTTAATTTGAATGATGGGATTGAGGATAATAAAAGTAGAATTTGGCTGGTAACTTTGGCGCCCTCTTATTACTACAATTGGGTCATCAGCAATCGTGTTCTAGTCTCTTCGGGGATTGCTATTGGTTCTGGTTTTAATACAATTGATGGTGATTTTTCAGGAATTATTGAGTCTACTATTAACCTAAAATTAGGCTATAACTCAGACTCTTTTTTTACCTTTGTAAACTTAAATTATTCAAATTTTGTTCAGGATAACAACAATCCTGTTCGGTTCAATGAAAACATTGCCACTTTTAGAGTAACCGCAGGCTATCGATTTGACCCACCAAAAAAAGTAAAACAACTATACGATAAAGGAGCTAAGGCTATTGGTCTTTAGTTAATTATTGAAAATATAAAACAATAACAAAATATGTTTCCACTACACAGAAACCGTCGCTTAAGAGTGAACGAATCCATAAGAAGCTTAGTTAGAGAAACCACTTTAAGTCCTACCGATTTTATGTTTCCAATGTTTATAGCAGAGGGCGAAAATGTACAAGTCGAAATTCCTTCTATGCCGGGAATCTACCGCCGTTCCATTGATTTAACAGTTGCTGAGGTCAAAGAAATTTATGCATTAGGCATTCGTGCGGTCAATATTTATGTAAAAGTTAGCGAAACGCTAAAAGACAATACCGGTAAAGAAGCTTGGAATCCTAACGGATTAATGCAACAAGCCATTCGTGCCATCAAAGCGGCTTGTCCAGAAATGATTGTTATGCCCGATGTGGCTTTAGACCCTTATTCTATTTATGGTCACGACGGAATCATTGCCAATGGCGATGTAGAAAATGACTCCACCAACGACGCTTTGGTAAAAATGGCCGTTTCACACGCGGAGGCAGGAGCCGATTTTGTAGCACCAAGCGATATGATGGACGGACGCGTGTTGCGTTTGCGTCAAGGATTGGATGCTGCGGGCTATCATCACGTGGGAATTATGAGTTATTCAGCCAAGTATGCTTCGGCATTTTATGGCCCGTTTCGCGATGCGTTAGACAGTGCCCCAAGAGAAGCTGAAATCGAAGTGCCCAAAGACAAAAAGACCTACCAAATGGATTATGCCAATCGCATCGAAGCCATTAAAGAAGCTTTGTCTGATGTGGAAGAAGGTGCTGATATGGTAATGGTAAAACCCGGAATCGCCTATTTGGATATCGTGCGTGAGGTAAAAAATGCCGTGAATGTACCCGTAACGGTTTTCCATGTTTCGGGTGAATATGCTATGATTAAAGCCGCAGCAGAAAGAGGTTGGCTCGATCATGACAAGATTATGATGGAACAATTAATGTGTATCAAGCGAGCTGGAGCTAGTTTAATCTCGACGTATTTTGCCAAAGAAGCTGCGATACTTTTAAATCAATGAAACATGAAAAAAATCACATTGACGCTAGTTGGACTTTTTACTAATTTTATTTCAGCACAAGCTATAATTACAGAAACTTTTGTTGATAAATGGGAAAATTCTAAAGTTTATTTGCTACAAATGGCAGAAGCTATGCCAGAAGAAAAGTACGGATTTAAGCCAAGTGAACGTGAAATGAGTTTTAAAGAGCAAATTGAGCACATACTAGGAAATATGGACTGGCTTAGTGGAAGTTATTTCGCAACGGATAAATATAAAAAAAGAGAGTTTACTCCAATTACAACAAAGGCGCAAGTTTTAGCCGAGATCAATACTGTTTTCGATTTGGCCAAAACCAGAATTGAAACCAATAGTAACATAGATTTAAGCCAGAAAGTGGATTTTTTTGCAGGACCTAAATCAAAATTACAAATTCTCAACCTGATGCAAGATCATGTTACGCATCACAGAGGACAGCTTATCGTTTATTTAAACTTATGTCAAATTCCACCACCAAAATATGTGGGTTGGTAAAAATAAATTAAAATGAAAAAAATAATTTTAGTAGTAGCATTAATAGCAATTGTCTCTTGCAAAAAAGAAAGTGCCGAGCCCTTTGGTACTCCAGCAACAACCGATGCAGCAACCGAAGCAAAAACCGAAACAGCTGCAACGCCCGAGGCATTAGGCAAAGAACTTTTTGAAACCAAAGGAGCCTGCATTGCCTGCCATAAAGTAGACACCAAACTTATTGGTCCAAGCTTGCAAGACATTGCCAAAACGTACAAAGAGAAAAACGGAGACCTAGTTGCCTTCCTCAAAGAAGAAGCAAAACCCATCATGGACCCAAGTCAATACGACATTATGAAGGCCAATTTTGCCATCACCAAAGCCATGTCCGAAGAAGAATTAAAAGGATTAGAAGCCTACATCTATTCCAATTTGAAATAAAAATAATCCTGAGCGAAGGCGAAGAATTAGGAGCTATTTCCTGCTCTACACTATATCTTTCCCGCCGAACCCCGGCGGCAAAGGATGCCGTTACGATCAGGGCTAAACCACACAAGAACCATTTGTACAAACGAATGGTTCTTTTTTTTTGAACGCAGTTTAATAATGAACCGCAAAGTTCGCAAAGGGCTACGCGAGGAACGCAATTAAACTCCAAAAAAAAAATTTGCGTTAATTCGTTTAATTTGCGGTTACATTTTCAACCATATAAGGCATATAAGGTCATTTAAGTTTTTTCATTGCGAACTTTGCGTAAATCTTTGCGAACCTTGCGGTTACCTTTTTTAAACACTACTAAAAATTTCAAACCATTTAAGGTATATAAATTCGCTTCATCCATAGCAGAATCACCTCCATTCATCCAAAAACTTTTAGTACTTTGCGGTTCAATTCACACCAACTTATGGAAACCGTTGCTATCAATACACCACTAGGAATCGCCCAAATTACAGGCGACGCCAACGGTATTAAACAAATTTCCGTTATCGATGAGGGAGAGGTTTCCTCTGAAATCCCATCGGTCTTACAAAACGCGGTTACCCAACTTAATGACTATTTTCAAGGCAAACGAACCCATTTTGATTTCAAACTTAATCCCAAAGGAACCGAATTCCAACAAAAAGTGTGGCAAGCCCTACTCGAAATTCCGTACGGGAAAACTTGTAGTTATATGGATTTGTCCAAAAAACTAGGCGATGTCAAAGCCATTCGAGCAGTAGCTTCGGCCAATGGAAAAAACCCACTATGGATTGTAGTACCCTGTCACAGAGTCATTGGTACTGATGGCTCACTAACGGGCTATGCTGGCGGATTGTGGTGCAAAAAATGGCTATTGGAACACGAAAGTCCATCTGGCCAACAAACACTTTTCTGAAATTATAGCCATAAATTCCCGAATTTTATTTTCAATTATTTAAATTCGTGAATAAATCACTTACAAATGATCGAAAAAATAAACCTCAATAATATTCTTTTTCTAGACATAGAAACCGTTCCTGAAGTTGCTGATTTCAATACTTTGGATGACGAAATGAAAGCGCTTTGGGATCACAAAACACTATACCAACGCAAAGACGATTTTACACCTGAAGAGTTTTATGATCGCGCTGGTATTTGGGCCGAGTTTGGAAAAATTGTATGCATTTCGGTAGGTTATTTTATTATCAAAGGGGACATTCGTAATTTTAGAGTGACCTCTTTTTTTGGTGAAGAAAAGCAGCTATTGAAGGATTTCAGTAATCTAATCAACAATCATTTTAATCAGCCGCAACACGTGTTGTGTGGTCATAATGCCAAAGAATTTGATATTCCGTTTTTAGCAAGAAGAATGATCATCAACCAAATGCCTATTCCCGACAAACTCAATTTATTTGGCAAAAAACCTTGGGAGATTCCGCATTTGGACACTTTGGAATTATGGAAATTTGGCGATTATAAGCATTTTACTTCCTTAAAATTAATGTGTAAAGTACTTGGCATTCCTTCACCAAAAGGCGATATCGACGGCAGCCAAGTCGGACATGTTTTTTATGTAGAGAAAGACATCGATCGCATCGTGACCTATTGCGAAAAAGATACTATTGCCGTGGCGCAGATTTTCCTTCGCCTTCGCAGAGAAGATCTACTGATTGACGAAGAGATTATTCATGTGTAAACAATTTCAAAATCAAAAATCAAAAGTCAAAATCAAAGGTCAAAATCAAAGGTCAAAATCAAAGGTCAAAATCAAATTTAAAATTAAAAGTCAATTTATAATGCTGGAATCAAATCCTTTTAAAGGGAAAATTTTTAATTTAGACGACAGATTAGTTCGTTTTGCGGGAGAATGTATTTTCTTTACACGAAAATTGGAAAAAAGCTATGAAAACGAATATTACAAGAATCAACTTATCCGTTCATCCTGGAGTTCAGCTTTAAACTTTGGCGAATCGCAAGGAGCTGCATCCGATAAAGATTTAATCTTCAAGCTAGCATTAGTTGTAAAAGAGCTAAAAGAATCTCGGAATTCTTTAAAAATATTAAATTATATAAATGAAGGTAATCAAGATTTTAGAGCTCTTCTTTTAATTGAAGTTGAAGAATTAATAGCAATTATATCTAAAATAATAATTAATAAAAAATAGTAAGTAAATCAAAGGTCAAATTTTTGATTTTGATTTTTGATTTTGATTTTTGAAATTTAAACATAAAAAAAATGGTATTGAGTAGATTTTGGTTGGTTATATTTATTTCTTCCATCCTTTTTGTAGTAGTGAGTTTGTTTTCGGGCAATAGTTATACTATCGATCATGTTTTGAATGGCAAAAAAGACGATCCTATTTTACTATCGGAACACTATCTAGAGCAAATGCCTGTTTTTATCAAAGACAGTCTTAAAAAGGCACCTGATCAAACCATGGTCATCAACCGAGATACCTTAAATGCCGACACTACCTATGTGTATAAAAACAAAGTAGTCAAAGTATTTAGCGGCGTTCAAAAATCTGATGGGCTCTTGCCAACATGTAAAAGTACCTTGCTCGATTTGATTTTGCCATTGATGGCGTACCTAGCTTTTTTCTGTGGATTGATGGAATTATTAATCATTTCAGGAGCTTCCGAAAAACTAGCCAAAGTATTGAGTCCGGTGTTCGTAAAAGTATTTCCTAGTATTCCTAAAAATCATCCTTCGATTTCCTATATGACCTTGAATTTTGCTGCAAATTTCTTAGGGTTAGATTCAGCCGCAACACCTTTTGGATTAAAAGCGATGGAAAGTTTGCAAACCATCAACCCCGAAAAAGATAAAGCCAGTGACGCACAGATTATGTTCATGTGTTTGCATGCATCAGGACTTACATTGATTGCTACTTCTATCATTGGTTATCGTGCAGCAGCAGGAGCTAGCAATCCTGCCGATGTAATGTTGCCTTGTATTATTACTTCTTTCATTGGAACCATTGCGGCTTTCTTAATTGTAGGTATAAAACAAAAAATCAATTTTAAAAGTGCTTCGTTAGTGCTAGGATTAATGGTTTTAATCGCCGCTATCGTAGGTTTATTGATGTATGTGAATCACTTGGATTTAATCGGAAAAAATTATTTTACTTCTAATCTTTCAGCTTTAATTTTAGTAGCTATTATTGCTTTTACGCTGATTTTGTCTTTTGTAAAAGAAAAGAAATTTACAGAGGCAGGCACCACCGTTTACGAAGCGTTTGTAACGGGAGCCAATAATGGAGTGAAAACAGGAGTAACCATTTTCCCTTATGTTTTGGGCATGTTGGTCGCTATCTCTTTGTTCCGAAATAGTGGTTTATTCGAAATTGTGAGCAATTGGGTAGCTTTTGCATTTTCTAATATGGGAGTTAACAAACAAATCACCGATGCGTTGCCAGTAGCTTTACTTAGACCGTTTAGCTCGGCAGGATCTCGCGGCTTTTTGATTGATTCCATGAATACTTTTGGAGCCGATTCGATGACCGGAAGACTAAGTAGTATTTTTCAATGCAGCGCCGAAAGCACTTTTTATGTAATTGCAGTTTATTTTGGTTCGGTAAATATCAAAAATACCCGTTATGCTTTAGGAACAATGTTGTTGGTAGACGTGATTTGTGTGATTACGGCTATTTTCGTGGCTAGCTGGTTTTTTTAGATCATTGTAATTAAATAATGACATTCGCCCAAAGGGTTTTAGTATGTTGGTCGAATGTCAAGATTTCATTAAATATTTATTCGTTGGGTCGAACGTATTTATAATATAACCCATTATCCGTTTCTGAATAAATAAATGAAAGTTCATAAAAGAATCCTTGTGTCTGATTGTTAATTTATACCAATTCTAAAGGATAAGTTATGAGAAATGGATTTTCATTCTTTCAACAATTCTTATCTTTACCTTTCATAAAAAAACAATACAATATGGACTTTATATACCAGGATCCTTATCCTATTTTAAAAGACGAAACCCAATACCGAAAAATTACTTCCGATTTTGTAAAAGTTGAACAATTAGGGGAACGTGAGATTTTAAGCGTTGACCCGAAAGGTCTGGAATTATTGGCTCAAGAAGCTATGAGAGACGTTTCTTTTATGTTGCGTACTTCGCATTTAGAAAAGTTAAGAGCCATTTTGGATGACCCAGAAGCGACCGATAATGATCGTTTTGTAGCGTATAATTTATTGCAAAATGCCGTAGTAGCTATCGATGGCGAATTGCCTTCTTGCCAAGATACAGGGACAGCAATTGTGATGGCCAAAAAAGGAGAGAATGTATACACCGGTGTTGATGATGCAGAGTATTTGTCTAGAGGGATTTTTAATACTTATCAAGAAAAAAACCTTCGTTATTCTCAAATTGTGCCCATTAGCATGTTTGAAGAAAAAAATTCAGGATCAAACCTTCCGGCTCAAATTGATATTTATGCTAAAAAAGGAGCTTCATATGAATTTCTGTTTTTAGCCAAAGGTGGAGGCTCAGCGAATAAAACGTATTTATACCAACAAACGAAATCTTTATTAAATGAGAAATCGTTAGATGCTTTTATTCGTGCTAAGATTATGGATTTGGGGACATCTGCTTGCCCACCTTACCACTTGGCTTTGGTGATTGGAGGAACTTCTGCCGAAGCTAATTTGGCAGCTGTAAAAAAAGCTTCTGCAGGTTATTTTGACCATTTGCCTACTTCTGGAAATATGGCAGGACAAGCTTTCCGTGATTTGGAGTGGGAGAAAAGAGTACAAATCATTTGCCAAGAAAGCCAGATTGGAGCACAATTTGGAGGTAAATATTTCACACACGATGTTCGTGTCATTCGTTTGCCGCGTCATGCTGCTTCTTGTCCAGTAGGACTAGGAGTTTCTTGTTCGGCGGATAGAAATATCAAAGGAAAAATTACGAAAGACGGTATTTTTGTAGAACAATTGGAAGTAAATCCAAAACGATTGTTGCCAGAAACACCTCCTCATTTGGAAGCGGCTGTCGAGATTGATTTGAATAAGCCTATGCCAGAAATTTTGGCTGAGTTGTCTAAATATCCTATCAAAACACGATTAAAACTAAACGGAACCTTAATTGTAGCTCGTGATATTGCACATGCGAAAATCAAAGAGTTGTTAGATGCCGGAAAACCGATGCCGGAATATTTTAAAAACCACCCTATTTATTATGCTGGACCAGCCAAAACACCAGAAGGAATGCCTTCAGGAAGTTTTGGACCAACAACTGCAGGTCGTATGGATGTGTATGTTGAGGAGTTCCAAAAAAATGGCGGAAGTATGGTGATGTTGGCCAAAGGTAACCGAACCAAAGATGTAATGAACGCTTGTAAAACTTATGGAGGATTCTATTTGGGTTCTATTGGTGGACCAGCAGCTATTTTGGCAAAAGAAAATATTCTTTCTGTTGAGGTAGTAGATTTTGAAGAATTAGGAATGGAAGCCGTTCGTAAAATCACCATCAAAGATTTCCCAGCTTTTATTATAACAGATGATAAAGGAAACGATTTTTTTGCCAATCTTTAGTATTTGATACAAAGACGTAAAGTCTTGAAGATTGGTCTAACCAATATTGAACCACTAATTCACAAGTGTATTATTTGTGAATTGGTGGTTTTTTATAGGAACATTTCAAAAAGATGTATTTGTTGGGCAATGTATCAAACAAAAACAGTTGCAAGAGGACTTGCAACTGTTTCATTTATAGAGTGAAAATTGTCTACTTATGACAATTAAAGTATTTTGGTATTACATCTTCATCAACCAATTTTTCATCGATACTTCATTTTCGATGATGGCTTTTAAATCTGCAATAGCTACACGGTCTTGTTTCATCGTATCTCTATGACGAATGGTCACCGTTTGGTCTTCTGCTGTTTGATGGTCTACTGTGATACAGAAAGGTGTTCCTAAGGCATCTTGTCTTCTATAACGTCTTCCTACTGCATCTTTCTCATCGTAAGACACATTGAAATCCCAACGTAAATCTTCAATAATTTGCTTAGCAATTTCTGGTAAACCGTCTTTTTTCACTAAAGGCAAAATAGCCGCTTTAGTTGGTGCTAAAACCGCTGGTAATTTCAATACCGTTCTTGTTGAGCCATCTTCTAAAGTTTCTTCTTTTAGTGAAGTAGCAAAAACCGCCAAGAACATTCTGTCCAAACCAACTGAAGTTTCAACTACGTAAGGCACATAATTTTGATTCAATTCGGCATCAAAATATTGTAATTTTCTACCGGAATATTCTTCGTGCGCTTTCAAATCGAAATCGGTTCTTGAATGAATTCCTTCTAATTCTTTGAAACCAAATGGGAATTCAAATTCGATATCTGCAGCAGCATTGGCATAATGCGCTAATTTTTCGTGGTCGTGAAAACGGTATCTTTCGGCTCCTAAACCAAGCGATAAATGCCATTTCAAACGAGTAGCTTTCCAGTGTTCGTACCATTGCATTTCTTCTCCTGGACGTACAAAAAATTGCATTTCCATTTGTTCAAATTCACGCATACGGAAGATGAATTGTCTCGCTACGATTTCGTTTCTGAAAGCTTTTCCTGTTTGAGCAATTCCAAAAGGAACTTTCATTCGCCCAGATTTTTGCACATTCAAAAAATTTACAAAAATTCCTTGAGCCGTTTCTGGACGCAAATATAAATCCATTGCCGTATCAGCAGAAGCACCTAATTTAGTACCAAACATCAAGTTGAATTGACGCACTTCGGTCCAATTACGAGAACCTGATTCTGGACAAGCAATTTCTAATTCTTCTATTAAGGCTTTTACATCCTCTAAATCACCATTACCCAAAGAACGTCCCATTCTTTCAAGAATTTCTCTTTCTTTGGCTAAATATTCTACTACTCTTGGATTGGTCGTAATGAATTCTTGCTCATTAAAAGCTTCTCCAAAACGAACTTTTGCTTTTTCGATTTCTTTTTTAGCCTTAATATTTAGTTTTTCGGCATAATCTTCAATCAAAACATCAGCACGATATCTTCTTTTAGAGTCTTTGTTGTCAATCAATGGGTCATTAAAAGCATCAACGTGGCCTGAAGCCTTCCAAGTGGTTGGATGCATCAAAATGGCAGCGTCGAGACCTACAATGTTCTCGTTCATTTGTACCATCGATTTCCACCAATATTCGCGTATGTTCTTTTTTAATTCTACACCGTTTTGTGCATAATCATATACTGCACTCAAACCATCGTATATTTCGCTTGACGGAAAAATAAATCCGTACTCTTTTGCGTGCGAAACTACATTCTTAAATAAATCTTCTTGTTTTGCCATAGTGATGCAAAAATATAAAAAGTGGATTTAAAAAAAACAAAAAAGCAAAAGTTTGAAGCATTGATTTGCTTATTTTTATCAATAAAATTTGGATTAGATGCTCAAAAACCTTGTGAATTTATTTTTTCCACCAGTTTGTTCTGGATGTCACTCTTTTTTATTGACAAATGAAACAGTAATTTGTACTAAGTGTAGGCACGATTTGCCACAAACAAATCATCATATTTATACAGAGAATGAAGCTTTCAAGAAGTTTTATGGCAGGATTCCTGTAATTCATGCTTCTGCTTTTTTGTATTTTCATAAAAAAGGAATGGTGCAAGAATTGATTCATAACTTAAAATACCGTGGGCATCAAGAAATTGGTACACAATTGGGATATTGGTATGCTGAAGATTTAAAAAATAATCTGGCTCTAAAAAATGTAGACGCAATCATACCCGTTCCAATTCATAAAAAAAGATGGAGAAAAAGAGGTTACAATCAAGTAGACACTTTTGCGGAAGCATTATCGAACGAATTGAACATTCCTGTACAAAAAGAGGTTTTAATTCGGAAAATTGATTCGAAAACCCAATCTAAGAAAAATCTATTGGGAAGAACCGAAGGAATACATCGGGTTTTTGATGTTCATTTTTCAGAAGAAGAACACAACAAACATTTTTTATTACTAGATGATGTTTTGACAACTGGCGCTACGCTAGAGGCTTGTTCTAGAGCACTTTTAGAAATACCAGGAGCCAAAATTAGTATTGTTTGTATGGCTATGGCGCATTCCTAAAATTATATTTTTCCTGAAATTAAAATCTAAAAATGAGCATATTACATTTAAACTAGTAAAAATTAAGGATTTGAAAAACAAAATAGGAATTATAACAAAAATGTTTTTTAAAGTATAAAGTTAATTGTATAAATTTGGATAAATTTTTATCAATCTATAAATTACGATATCATGGCATTTGAATTACCACAATTACCTTATGCATACGATGCATTAGAACCACATATTGATGCTAGAACAATGGAAATTCATCATTCTAAACATCATAATGCCTATACAACTAACCTGAATGCAGCGATTGCAGGAACGGATATGGAAGGCAAAACAATCGAAAACATTTTAATTAATTTAGATAAAACTAATGCTGCTGTTCGTAACAACGGAGGAGGTTTTTACAATCACAATTTGTTTTGGACTGTAATGTCTCCAAATGGTGGAGGTTTGCCAACAGGTGAATTATTAGATGCTATCGAAGCTTCTTTCGGTACGTTTGAAGAATTCAAAGCTAAGTTTGCTAAAGCTGGAGCAACACAATTTGGTTCTGGATGGGCTTGGTTGTGTGTTCAAAAAGGCGGTAAATTAGAAGTTTGTGGTACACCAAACCAAGATAATCCGTTAATGCCAGGTGTAGGTTGTGGAGGAACTCCAATCTTAGGAATGGACGTTTGGGAACATGCTTACTATTTGCACTACCAAAACAGAAGACCAGACTATATTGAAGCTTTTTTCAATGTAATCAATTGGACTGAAGTAACTAGACGTTACGTTTTAGAAAAATAATATAAGTTACTATACTAAAAAGGCTGTCTAATTCTAGACAGCCTTTTTTATTTTGAAACGGTTTTTTAAAACCATCCTTTTTTGCCCACTTGGTATGTTTGATAAAATTCTTCATCCGATTTGGTCAAATAGATAATTCCTTCAATTATTCCGATTATGTATCCAATTCCACATAATCCAATTAGCAGTTGTATGATTCCTTCTTGAGTGTAGCCTAGAATAAATTTATGAATTCCTAATCCTCCTAAAACGATTGCCAATACACCAGCAATAATTTTTTTGTTTTCGGGTTGTGCTTTAGGATAAGGGGTATTCCATGCTTCGTGTTTCGTTTCTTCCATAATGGTTAAATTTGATTATTGATTTAGTTAGTTGTAAATCTATAAAAAAAGTTACATATTTTTCATAACCAATAGATTATCATTTGCCGTAAAGTAGCTTTATTTTGTCAACAATTACTTGTGCCAATCGTTCATGGCTCTCGAAAGTCCAGCCAGCAATGTGTGGCGAAAGCAAAACTTTAGGGCTTTTCAATAAGTAATCAAAAGCTTCGGGAGTGTTATTGTCATTAAACAAAGTTTCAAAAGACAATTTCTCATACTCCAAAACATCCAAACCTGCACCTAAAATTTTTCCAGATTCTAAAGCTTGAACCAAGTCAGCAGTAACTACATTTTTTCCTCTAGAGGTATTAATCAACCAAAAAGGATTGGAAAACGATGCTATAAAATTAGCATTCACCATTTTGTCCGTTTCAGGTGTCCATGGAATATGCAGACTTAGCACATCGGCTTTTTGTTGTAATTCTTCAAGTGTAACTTGTTTGGCGTTGGCATCGCCTACGTTTGGTAAAATATCGTGGCAAATTACTTCAACATCAAAGCCTCGCAATTTTTTAGCGAAAGCTTTGCCCATATTGCCATAACCAATAATACCAACGGTCTTTCCGTCTAGTTCATGACCGCGATTACTTTCTCTACTCCATTGCCCTTTTCTAATTTCAGCATCGGCTTGATTGAGTTTGTTAAAAAGCGATAAAATCATTCCTAGAGCATGTTCGGCAACCGCATTTTGATTGCCTTCGGGAGCGGCTATGAGTGCAATGTTTCTGGCTATAGCGTAATCACAATCAATGCTTTCGAGACCAGCACCCACACGGGCTATAAACTGTAAATTGGTGGCTTTGTCGATGAAAGTTTTATCAATTTTAAATCGGCTACGAATCACGATGCCATGATAGTCTTTAATTTTATCTTCAATGGCTTCTTTAGAAGAAATAAAGTCGGCTTCGTTGAGAAAACCCGCTTCTTGTAATTGTTCCCACAACAAGGGATTGTTGCTGTCTATATGAAGGATTTTGATGTCCATAACTACTATTTTTTATCCTTCAAATTAACGAAAAAAATACGGTTTTTACTTTCTGGAAGGTAGATCCTTTAAAAATGCTTAAATTAGCCAAAAGTATAGAAAACATATTAAAAGCAATGAAATTGACCAAAACATTTAAAGCCTTCTTTGAAAGTGAAAAAGCTGGAGGATTATTACTTCTATTTGTAACGTTACTCTCTTTATTTCTAGCCAATTCGAGCATACAAACTGACTATATTGCCTTTTGGAAAACTCCTTTGGGACATCATACAATTACGGATTGGATAAACGACGGCTTGATGGCTATCTTTTTCTTGATGATTGGTTTGGAGTTAGAACGAGAAATGTATGATGGCGAATTAGCCAATATCAAAAATGCTGCACTACCTATTTTTGGAGCATTGGGAGGAATGGTTGTTCCTGCTGGGATTTTTTTAGCGCTAAATTTTGGGACGATTACCCAAAACGGAGCGGGTATACCTATGGCTACTGATATTGCTTTTGCGATTGGAATTTTGTCTTTGTTAGGAAATAAGGTTCCTGCTTCTTTAAAAATATTTTTAACGGCATTGGCTGTTATTGATGATTTGGGAGCCATTATCGTCATCGCTGTTTTTTATACCGATTCCATTGCTTTTCTAAATTTATTTTATGCTTTAGCGATTTGGGGTTTCCTTTTTATCTTGAATCGCCGAAAAGTGCACAACTTGATTCCTTACTTGTTAGGTGGAATAGGAATGTGGTATTTTATGTTGAATTCGGGAATTCATGCTACAATTACAGGCGTTATTTTGGCCTTTGTTATTCCGTTTGGGGATGGTGGACCACAAACATCTTCCTACCGTTTACAACACTTTTTACACAATCCTGTTGCCTTTTTTATTCTGCCTTTATTCGCAATTGCCAATACTGGAATTCCAATCACGGGAGATTGGCACGAAGGATTATTACATGAAAATTCTATCGGGATTATTGCTGGATTGGTCATTGGGAAGCCTTTGGGCATTTGGCTCTTTTCATTTTTGGCCGTGACTTTTGGCGTTTGTGCTTTACCGAAAGAACTGCGTTGGAAAGATATTATTGGTGCAGGAATGTTAGGTGGAATTGGATTTACGATGTCCATTTTTATCACCTTATTGGCCTTTAAAAATGACGGGGAAGAAATTATCAATTATTCTAAAATTGCGATTCTAATTGCTTCGTTTTTGGCAGGAACCCTTGGTTTTATTTGGCTAAAAATCAATTTGAAAGCAAAGAAAACTAAAAAGAAAAAAGCGGTGTTATAACCGCTTTTTCTTTTCTTTTTTAATTATAAAATTATTCTATTTTTTCATCAATCGATTAGAGAAATCTGAAATCACATTTTTATATTTTCTCAAAATCCTATCCCAATCTTTAAATTGCTCATCGGCTTTTACACTTGTTCCGCTTAATCCAGAATATTCGCTATTCAATTTAACTTTAAACGTAAGTGGATCAGATTTTGACAATTTAATAATTAATCGGGTTCGAATTGTGTTTTGTTGAAATGATTGCACGCTCCAAGCAGTTCTTAGATAAGAAGTTTCTTTGTCACTTACTTCGATCGCGTCAAAATGATCTGTAACAATTTGTGTGGTTAATTTCCAAGCTTCAGTAATATTTAAATCAGGATTAACCTCTATTTGAAAATCTACGTTTGCTTGATCTGTTTTAACAGAAGCTTCTTCAGCATCATCCTTTTTCATTTCAAAATACAATGATGATGGTGGTTCTGGTCCTGCTTTTTTTCCACAAACCGTTGATTCATACTTCAAAAAACCAGCTTTTTCTACTTTAATTTTGTAGCAATCTTTCTTCTCTAAAGATAGAGTATAGCTCCCCGTTCCAACATTAGCTCCATTTACAATTATGTTTGCATCTGGCTCCGATGCACTAATTTTTACTTTTTGAGAATGTACCAAAAAGGAAATAAAAAACATTGAAGTAATCATAATTTTTGATTTCATAAGCATTTAATTTTAGATTAATTAAGAAACAACTCGCTAATTAGTAATATGTTACGAAGCTAATTTAACTTTTTTTTTTGGTTTTTAACACATAAATAATAAAAATCTTAAAAAATGAATAGAATTAAGGTTACCGCGTGAGGGATAGGAGCAGGCTACCGAAGTAGCGCGGATAGCCTGACAGCCTAAAGGAAAGGGGCCGACTCACGACTAGCATGAGTTGGCCCCTTTTCTTTAGGGTGGCACGCCCAAATGATTTATCCTTTGATTTGTTTTAAGGACGTTTTGATGCCTCGAATGAGTGAGGAACTGAAACCGTGCATTTCCATTTCGTTGAGTCCTGCGATGGTACAGCCTTGTGGTGTAGTTACGCGGTCGATTAATTGTTCGGGATGGCCTTTTTCTTCTAGGAGCATTTCGGCGGCACCTTTTACGGTTTGTGCTGAAATGGCCAAAGCTGTTTGCCAATCGAATCCAATTTCGATACCCGCTTGCATAGACGCACGGATGTAACGTAAGGCAAAAGCCGTTCCGCTGGCGGCCAAAACGGTAGCTGCATCCATCAATTTTTCGTCAATAATTGGCGCTGTTCCTAAGTCTTGAAACAATTGTACTACGGGTTGAGCTGCTTCTTTGTTTTTTTCGTTGAAGGCGATACAAGTCGCTGATGCACCAAATTGGGCAGCGATATTGGGCATAATTCGGATGGCGCTGTGAGAAGCCCCTATTTTGTTTTGTAAATTTTCGATAGATAAACCACTAACGGCTGAAGCAATGGTTTTGTTCGTAATTACTGGAAGGATTTCGGTCAATACCGTATCTACTTGATAAGGTTTGATGGTTAAGATAATTAAATCGGCTTCCTGAATAGCTAAGGTATTGTCTGTTGCAACGGTGATTCCGAGTTCTTGTAAATATAAAATGCTAGCCGTGTTGCGTCGTGTAATGGTGATTTGATGTCCTTGTGAAAACTTGGCTAAACCTAAGGCAATAGAAACGCCAAGGTTTCCTCCTCCGATGATGTGTACTTTCATGGTTTGGTTTTTTGGTTGGTTAATTGGGTTGTTGCTGTTGAATTAGAATCCTAGCACTAATTTGGCAATCGAAAAATAAATCAAAATTCCGCAAATGTCGTTGCTAGTGGTAATAAATGGCCCTGTTGCTAATGCAGGGTCGATACCAAATTTATCTAATAACAACGGGATAAAAGTACCAATTAATGAGGCAATAATTATCACGGATACTAATGCAATTGTTACAATTACGCCAATAATTACCTCTACATTCAGCAGAAAATGGCTTCCCAAAAACAAGATACTGGCTAAGATTAATCCGTTCAAAAGGCTTAGTGAAATTTCTTTGACCAAACGATTGAACAGGGAACCACTTAAGGTATTATTTGCTAAACCTTGAACGATGATTGCTGAGGATTGTACCCCAACATTTCCAGCCATCGCGGCGATTAATGGAGTGAAAAAGAATAATTTTCCGTGTTCGAGCATGGCGCCTTCAAACAAACCAAGCACGCGAACGGTGATAAATCCACCTAATAGCGCTAAAACCAACCAAGGCAAACGAGCTTTGGTCAATTCCATAATACTATCATCGGCCTCTACGTCTTGGGAGATACCCGCTGCTAACTGGTAATCTTTGTCGGCTTCGTCCTTGATTACGTCAACGATATCATCGATGGTGATTCTGCCCACTAAACGGCCTAATTCGTCGACTACAGGAATGGCTTCTAAGTCATATTTTTGCATGATACGAGCGACCTCAACATCCTCGGTATCTACGTTGACAAAATTCAATTTTCTTATGTACACATCACTAATTGCAGTTCGTGTAGAAGTGGTTAATAAGTCTTTGAGCGACAAACGTCCTTTGAGTCTTTCATCATCATCTACCACATAAATGGAGTGTACGCGTGATATATTTTCGGCTTGAATTCGCATTTCTTTGACGCAAGTGAGCACGTTCCAGTTTTCGTTGACTTTCACTAACTCTTTGTGCATGATTCCCCCAGCTGTATCTTCGTCATAGCGCAACAATTCGACAATGTCTTTGGCGTGCTCAACGTCTTGCAATTCTGAGATTACTTCAGCTTTGATGTCTTGAGATAATTCGGCAATAATGTCTGCCGCATCATTGGTTTCTAATTCATCAAGCTCTTCAGCGATTTCTTTTGGGGAAAGACGGCTCAAGATGTTTTCTCTTAAATCGTCTTCTAGTTCTAGAAGGATTTCAGCTGTTTTTTCGCTATCTAAAACTTTAAAAATATAGGTAGCTTCATCAAATTCTAGTTCGTCTAGAATTTCGGCAATATCAGCATGGTGCATGTCATTCAATAACAATTCCAATTTAACATCGTTCTTGCTTTGAATGAGTTGCTCTAACTCTTGAATGAGTTCTTTGCTGATTTTAAACTCCATCGGCTTCTATTTTTTGGGTCAAGGCAATAAATTCTTCAACACTTAATTGCTCTGGACGAATATCAAATACTGGGTCTTCTCTTAGTTTATCGGACAAATTTAAGGTTTTTAAACTGTTGCGCAAGGTTTTTCTACGCTGCTGAAAGGCAGTTTTAACCACCGTAAACAAGAGTTTTTCGCTACAAGGCAAGGTGTAATTTTCTTTACGACGCATGCGCATCACACCCGATTTTACTTTTGGTGGCGGATTGAATACGTGTTCATCAACCGTAAACAAATATTCGGTATCGTAGAATGCTTGTGCCAAAACCGAAAGTATGCCATAAGTTTTGCTTCCTTTTTTCTCGCAAATGCGTTCGGCAACTTCTTTTTGAAACATACCCGAAAACTCGGGAATTTGGTCTCTAAACTCCAAGGTTCTGAATACAATTTGCGTTGAAATATTATAGGGGAAATTACCAATGATAGCAAATTGTTTCCCTTCGAAAACGGAATTGATATTGTATTTTAAGAAATCTTCAGAAATGATTTTATCCTTTAACTTTGGATAATTGGCATCCAAATAAGCCACAGATTCCGTATCGATTTCTATAACATAGGTGTCGATAGGTTTTTCTAATAAATACTTGGTCAATACACCCATTCCTGGTCCAATTTCTAAGACATCGTTGTAACCTTCTAAACTCAAGGTGTCGGCAATGGCTTTGGCAATGCTTTCATCTTTTAGAAAGTGTTGTCCGAGATGTTTTTTGGCTTTTACTTTTTCCATAATCATTTTTTTAACCGCAAAGGCAGGAAGGCGTTAGGGTATTTATGCGTTTTAAAATTCTTTTTTTATAACATTGTTAACGGATTGAAATTTGTTGTTACAATATTATTGGCACCAATGGAGCTATCGTTTTTAATGTTCCGAAATCACTTCTAATTCGGTTCTGAATGCTAGCATTTTATCGCCGAATAATTTGAGTCCTTCTTCACGCAAAGCGGGTGCATCTTCTTGATAATATTTTTGCAATGTTTCTCTGCTATCTGTGGTGTATTGCACTGAATAAGTAAGTCCTCCCATTTCTTCTTCGACCAAAACGCGAACCATTCTTGCATTTGTAAATTTGCCTGTCGCTAATATTTCTGGAATGTGCTTGTGCTGCATCCAAATCATCCATTTGTCGTGTACACTTTCGTGAATATTGATGGTAACGTTGTATATAATCATCTTTTGTTGTTTAATCGGTTAATTGTTTAATCGTTGATTTAATCGGTTAACCGAATCAACGATTAAACTCTTTTACAAATTCTTATCGCCTCTTAATTGTCTGAATTTTTTCCTTGCCTCAACGAAGTAAATACTGTCTTGATGGTTAAAAATCATTTTTTCATAAAGTGGCTTCGCTTTTTCGGGGTCGTTTAGGTACTTCACGTACAGTTCCGCTGCAAAAAACAAGGCTTCATCGATGTAAATGCCATCACTATGTTGAGCAATTATCGCCTGATATTGCTGTAAGGCCTGAGTATAATTGCCAGTTGTCTCATACAGTTTACCTAATCGTAATAGGGTGGCCGCTTCTATCTCTTGCCCTTTGAACTGCTGTAATATCTTTTGGAAATGAGCAATTGCCTCATCGTTGCGTTTTTGATACATCAAGTAGTCTCCTTTGGCAAATTGCTTTAAAGCCGTTTGAGTAGAATCGGCAACGGTATTGTCATTAATTAATAAAAAATATTCCAAAGCATCATTGGCAATCAATTGTGTATTGGCAGATTTTAATTCTTTAAATTGCTTCAACGCCCAGTCAAAATCGGTTTTAAAATAACTTGTTTTTGCTGCTTTTAAACTGGCTTCATGCGCCATTACATCGTTCTTCAAATCCAATTCAATTTGGGAATAATACAGCAAAGCTTGGTTGTATTTTTCTTCAAATAAAAAAATATCGGCCAACTCCATTTTGGTGTCGGCAATTTGGTAATCGTTTAACGGTAGCGTCAGTGCTTTATTAATAATTGCTTTTGCTTCTTCAGGTTTTTTTAAACTAAAAGCCGTAAAATGTGCTTGTATTAATTGCAATTTCAGTGTAAACGGATTGATTTCAAATTCTTGTAACAAGGCTTTTAGCTGTGTGTCAATGGCAATAAAATCAGCAGGTTTTGCTTTGGCCAATTTCATTTCGATTAAGTACGTATTGGCTTGTATCAACGTTTCCAAATCCTTGGTGTTTTCTAAAACAAAGCCCAAAATTTCGGTTGCCGCTTCGGTTTGGTCTTCCTCAATGGCCATTTGTCCCAAGCTTACAATTTCTGCTAAGGATTCTGGATTGCGTTTGTAAATGGCTTTTTCTTGAATAAAGGCTTTGCCAAATTCTTTCTGTTGTACGTAAAACCAACTCAAATACTGATTCCAGAAAATGTCTTGGTCTTTTTGAGTACGCAAAATCAATGCTTTTTTTAAAGAATCAGAAAATGAGGTATCGCTCTCATCCGACATATAACGAGACAATTGATGCTGAATCAAATTCGAATTTTGCGGATTAATAAAAGCTTCATCCAAAAATGTAGTAATCATCAAATCGGTTTTGCCCAATTGCCCATAAAGTAACGCCATTTGATAATTGAAGTTAAAGGTCGGGTCTAATTGAGCCGCGGTTTGGTAAGCTTTTACTGCGTATTCTAAAATCACTTTTTTTTCAAAGGCATTGGCTATACCATAAACTTCGTTAGGATTTTTGCGAATGCTTTCTAGCGCTTGTTCATAATAACTTTTGGCTTTGGCTTCGTTTTTTTGCAACTGCCAATTATAGCCTATTTCGACTAATAAAAAAGCTTGTTTGTATTTAGAATAACGCGTTTGAATTGTTTTTTCTGCCAGTTCAAATTGTTGTAATTGCTGGTAACAATCTACCGTTCTGAGAAAATATTGGGAGTTTTGCGGGATACTTTTGAGTAATTCTTCGTACCCTAATTTGGCTTTTTCAAAATCTCCTTTTTCATAAAAATATTGAGCCAATTGTTCGTTTTGCGAAAAACAAATCCATGAAAAAAACAGCGCGATATGTAGAAAGAGTTTTTTCATTATTCGATTTTCACTAAATATTAATTTCTCCAAGATAAACTATATAACCGCAAATTCGCAAATTATTCTATTATTACAATAAAAAATAAATTTGCGAATTTGTGGTTAAAATAAATTACCAGTACTAGTCAATGATATCAAAACCACAATACGGGCGTAATACTTCTGGGATTACAATTCCTTCTGGAGTTTGGTAGTTTTCTAAAATTCCAGCCAAAACTCTTGGCAAAGCCAAAGAACTTCCGTTCAAGGTATGTGCCAATTGATTTTTTCCGTCTTTGTCTTTGAAACGTAATTTCAAACGGTTGGCTTGGAAGGTTTCAAAGTTAGATACAGATGAAATTTCTAACCAACGGTCTTGTGCAGTTGAAAACACTTCAAAATCATAGGTCAATGCCGAAGTGAATCCCATATCTCCTCCGCACAAACGCAAAATTCGGTACGGTAATTTTAGTTCCTGCAAAATATCTTTTACATGTTCTACCATACCATCCAAAGCTTCGTATGATTTTTCTGGATGTTCGATACGAACAATTTCTACTTTATCAAATTGGTGCAAACGGTTTAATCCACGTACGTGTGCCCCATAAGAACCTGCTTCACGACGGAAACAAGGGGTGTAAGCGGTACATAAAATTGGCAATTCGTTTTCACTTACGATAACATCTCTAAATAAATTGGTTACAGGAACCTCAGCTGTTGGAATCAAGTACAAATCATCAACAGTAACGTGGTACATTTGTCCTTCTTTGTCTGGCAACTGACCTGTTCCGTAGCCTGAAGCTTCGTTTACTAAATGTGGCACCTGCATTTCCTTGTAACCTGCAGCTGTGTTTTTATCTAAAAAATAATTGATTAAAGCACGTTGTAAGCGGGCTCCTTTTCCTTTGTAAACAGGGAATCCCGCACCGGTGATTTTTACACCCAATTCAAAATCGATGATGTCGTATTTTTTTACCAATTCCCAATGTGGCAAAGCCCCTTCGTGCAACGTAGGAATGTCACCTTCTTGAAAAACATTCAGGTTATCATCTGCCGATTTTCCGTTCGGAACAATATCCGCAGGAAGGTTAGGTAAGGTATATAATTTTTGAGTCAGTTCTTCAGCCAAAGCATCTGCTTTTTCTGCCAATTCTTTGCTTTGTTCTTTTAAAGAAACTGTTTTTTCTTTAAGAATAGCAGCTTTTGCTTTCTCACCACTTTTCATCAAATCACCAATATCTTTGGACAATTTATTAGATTCAGATAAAGTGTTGTCTAAAGCCACTTGAGTAGCGCGACGTTGTTCGTCTAATTGTACCACTTCGTTTATAATACTGTTAGCATCAATGTTTCTTTTGGCTAAAGCGTTGATTACTTTTTCTTGATTCTCTCTAATAAATGCGATTTGTAACATAGTTTTGTTTTTAACTCTTGTATTTATGGCTATTTGCGCCCACAAATTTAAGGAAATGTTTGATAAGTAATAGACAAAGTTTTAGGAAAAGGTTTTTCGATTTGGATTCATAAAAAAACCTTCTTTGATTTATGTTCAAAGAAGGTTTTCTTTTTTAAAAAAATGACAGGGATTTAATTTTTAATCTTCTGTTCTAAAATGACTTCTTTTTGGGGTGGAATTCGTTTTTTTAGAAACAAGATTTGTCCCAAATGACTGGATTGATGCTCCATTACATGAAACCAACAGTAATGATTGGTTACTTCTTCTTTCATCACTTGCTGATTGAACCACGCATCATCTCTTTTCTTTAGTTCCTCGATGGTTTTATTTCTTACTTGAGTATAAATATCTAAATAGTATTGCACATCATGTCCTTTCCATTCATCACGACCTCCTTTATCTAAGTCTAAGGCAGTACCCCATTTAGCTTGTTCTTCGGGTGTAAAATCTCTATTCTCAAAAGTTAGTACTTGATAGTACTTTTCGGCAGCAGCCAAATGCATAATTAGCGAACCTATTCTATTGGCTTTTTCATCGTGCAAATAATCAATTTCGTACTGATTCATATTTTTTACAGTGCGTTCGACTCTGTCTTTCAAATCCTCAAGCATAGAAATCATCGCACCTATTTGAGGTGATGCTCCTTCAACATTTCCTATTTTACCGGTTTCTTTAATTACAATTCCAGTACCTTCAAGAAGCAAGCTAGTATTCCCAGCAGCGGCACTTTTATCTAGTTTTGTGCTATATTCTTTGACTTTTGTAATCTTGCCTTTTCGAGTTCCAAATTCCCATTTTTGAATTTCTCCATTTTTAAGAGGCATTTCAAAACTAGCATTCATAATAGTGTAGGGTTCTAATACGCCTTTGGCATTTTCTATGAAAAGTTCGAATTTGTCAAAATAGAATTTACCGTTGTACGAACACAAGCCTCCAAAATTTAGTGCTTTTGAATTCTCCTCAATGGTTCCTTCTATAGTATAAGATTGCCAAGTATTGGATTTGATGGGTCGATTTCCCATATTATCAAAGAAACCCATTTCGTCATTTTTGTTATCAACTCTTGACCAAATTCCAGCCCATGCCTTCGGTTCATTTGTTTCAACTTTGACCGATGCAACTACTTTGAATTTCTTTTTTGCTTTGGTTTGAATATCAATGGTTTGACGGAATGCCACCCAATCATTAGATATAGCTCCTTGTCCTTTTACTTGTGTGCTAACCACAATACACCAAAAGAGTGCGTTTATAAATTTTTTCATTTTGCTATCACTAACATTAAACAACTGAAATACAATATTTTATAATGAATAATTAAATAAGAATGTAAAGATAATACTATTTTTTAAAGTGCCTAATTTATGATTAAATTCATACAGAAGATTTAATATAGTTGGTGTTATTAATATTGTCTTGTAGTTTTTAAATTACAATTAAAACATTGACTTTTTTTAACAAATGCAAGAGTCTCATAATAAATGTATTACAAATTTCAAAAAGTCAAAACATTAAGAAACTTAAGAAAATAGCTTAAATAGTCTATTTTTGCCGCGAACTTTTAAACCATTACAATGAAAAAAATTCTTTTTTTAGCAGTTTTCTGCTTTTCAGCAATTACTATTTTTGCACAAGCTCCTTTAGAAAATGGGAGAGTACAATTGAATGCCGGAATAGGAACTTCTGGTTGGGGAACTCCAGTTTATGTAGGTCTTGACTATGGTGTAGGTAGTAACTTTACAGTTGGTGGAGAATTATCTTACCGCACGCACAATGAGCGTTATGCAGGAACATATTACGACTATTCTGTAACTGGTCTTGGTGCAAATGTTAACTACCACTTCAATAAAGTATTAAATATTCCTAGCCAATGGGATTTTTATGGTGGATTGGGATTGAACTATTATATTTTTAACTACGATGATAGAAATTATAATGGTACCGAAGATTCAGATATTGGACTTGGCGTACAAATTGGAGGAAGGTATTTCTTCAATAAAAATTTCGGAATTAACATCGAAGGTGGCGGAGGTAACGCTACAAGTGGTGCCAAAATTGGAATCACTTATAAATTCTAATTGTTATTAAACAATTTTATAAAAGCCATTCGTAAAGAATGGCTTTTTTTGGATTAAGACCTTTTGATTTCGTGTCCTACAAATTCTTCTAAAACAGCAAACATTTCATCTACTGTAAGTATTTCGGTATTGGGATGAGATTTTAAAAAATGGGCATTTAAAGCCACTAAGTTTTCTTCTATTTCAAAAAAAGTATCATTGTTGAGTAGGTCTCTAATTGGATTTACACCTTCTAGTTTGCTTTTGAAGAATTTTTCGCGCTTTACGCTACTCATTAATTGTACTTTTTTGCATTGCTTTTGAAATAGTGCTAAATGATTGTGAGCACCTAACAATTGCAGGCCTTCCTCAATAAGTTCGTTTAATTCTATATTCCATCGTGAATTGTAGACGAATTGAGCAAAATTTCCTTCGGTATATTGTGAAGTATAATAATCTAAATAATAACTCATTAAGGCGTCTTCGTGAATTAAATCGTCATCGACTTTTTCTTCTCTCATCAAATTGATTACTGAAATATTAGAGTTGATAACGTCTTGAGGGTTTTCGCTTGCTGCAGCGGTTTCTGAAATAATGATTTTACCGAATTCCATATGGATTAGTTTTTAAAGCAATTGACGACAAATTTCGAATAAAAAGTTGATTTTGAATGTAATTAAAAATTCATCTGTTACTTGATATTATTGCTATCCGATTCGTCTGTTCTTTTTTGAGCATTCATTTTGGCGACCAAAGCTTTTAATCGCAAGGCTTTTTCTCTTTTTTCTTCTTGCAATTTAGCTTTCTTCCGATTGAGCAATTTGGTATGCAACGCCTTGTTTTTGGTGTTTTTTTCAGGTCCCTTAGCCATAACCTTAGTGTTTATTGAATCTAATTTTTCTTCATTGGAGGTAAATCAAATGCTTTAGATTCGCCTTCAAAATTATTGCGGTGGGAACCGTCACAAAAAGGCTTATTCGATGACAAACCACATCGGCATAAACCTAAAGCAGTTCTTCCTTCTAGTCCGTAAACATTTCCGTCTTGATCTACTATTTCAAAATCCCCTTCAATTTTTATAGATCCGTTTTTGTTAATTGTTAGTTTCGTCTTGCTCATAATTTGTTTTGTTTTGGCATCAAAGGTCATAAAATTAAAATTGTTTTTCGGTTTTCAAATCTTCTTTTTTGCATAGAGCACAGACAAGTCACGACTTGACTCTACGTCCTATCATAAAAAATCTTATTTTTGCACTCAATAAAATAGAATCAAGATGCAGAATCCAAAAAGATATACCATTACAGCAGCATTGCCTTACACTAACGGTCCCATCCATATTGGGCATTTGGCGGGAGTTTACGTGCCTTCGGACATTTATTCACGTTATTTGCGTTTGCAAGGAAGGGATGTTGTGTTTGTTTGCGGAAGTGATGAACACGGCGTGGCTATATCGATGAAAGCCAAAAAAGAAGGGATTACACCTCAAGAAGTGATTGATAAATACGATGGAATCATTAGAAAATCATTTGCTGATTTCGGAATTTCATTTGACAATTATTCTAGAACTTCGGCGGAAATTCATCACAAAACGGCTTCTGAATTCTTCAAAAAATTATACGACAAAGGTGATTTTATCGAAGAAATTACCGAACAATTATACGATGCCAAAGCCAATCAGTTTTTGGCCGATCGTTTTGTAGTAGGTACTTGTCCAAAATGTGGTAACGAAGAAGCCTACGGTGATCAATGCGAAAAATGTGGGTCTACATTAAACGCTACCGACTTAATCAATCCGAAATCAACCATTACGGGAGAAACACCTATTTTGAAATCGACCAAACACTGGTTCTTGCCTCTAGATCGTTATGATGCGTTTTTGAGGGAATGGATTTTGGAAGGCCATAAAAATGATTGGAAACCTAACGTATACGGTCAAGTAAAATCTTGGATTGACGGCGGATTAGAACCTCGTGCGGTAACTCGTGACTTAGACTGGGGAATTGATGTTCCTGTAGAAGGTGCCGAAGGAAAAAAATTATACGTTTGGTTTGATGCCCCAATTGGTTACATTTCATCTACCAAAGAATGGGCCGCCAGAGAAGGTAAAGATTGGGAACCTTACTGGAAAGACAAAGACACCAAATTGGTACATTTTATCGGAAAAGACAATATCGTTTTTCACTGTGTGATTTTCCCAGCAATGTTAAAAGCGGAAGGCAGTTTTATCTTGCCTGATAATGTTCCAGCAAACGAGTTTTTGAACTTAGAAGGAAATAAATTATCAACTTCAAAAAACTGGGCTGTTTGGTTGCACGAATATTTAGAAGAATTCCCAAATCAGCAGGATGTGTTGCGCTATGCCTTGACTTCGAATGCTCCAGAAACCAAAGACAACGATTTTACTTGGAAAGATTTTCAGGCTAGAAACAACAACGAATTGGTAGCCATTTTTGGAAATTTCATCAATCGTGTGGTAGTGTTGACGAATAAATATTACAACGGAATTGTTCCAACGCCAAATGAATTGTCTGAAGTAGACGAGCAAACTTTAGAAGAATTGAAAGCTTATCCAGCGGTGATTTCAAGTTCTATCGAGAGATACCGATTTAGAGAAGCCTTGGGCGAAATGATGAATGTAGCGCGTTTAGGAAATAAATATTTGGCAGACGAAGAACCTTGGAAAATGGTCAAAACCGATCCAGAACGTACCAAAACGCAAATGTATGTAGCCTTGCAAATTGCGGCTGCTTTGAGTTCACTTTGTGAGCCATTCTTACCGTTTACGTCACAAAAATTGTTACGTATGCTAAACATCGATGTCAATAATTGGAATTTAGATTTTGACAATTGGAATTTACTACCTGCAGGTCACCAAATTGGCGAAGCAGAATTGCTTTTCTCTAAAATTGAAGACGAAGCGATTCAAAAGCAAATCGACAAATTAGAAGCTACGAAAACGGCTAATAGTGCTGAAAATAAAAAAGCTGAACCACAGAAAGAATTGATTCAGTTTGAAGATTTTGCCAAAATGGATATTCGTGTAGGAACTATTTTGGAAGCCGAAAAAATGCCAAAAGCGAATAAATTATTGATTCTAAAAGTAGATACAGGAATTGATGTACGCACCATCGTTTCAGGAATTGCAGAGAGTTTTAAACCCGAAGATATCATTGGAAAACGAGTAACTGTTTTGGTAAACTTAGCACCAAGAAATTTACGTGGCGTAGAAAGCCAAGGTATGATTTTGATGACTTCTAATGCAGAAGGGAAATTGGTTTTCGTTAATCCAGATGCGGAGGGAGTTACTAACGGAGAAACGATAAATTAATTAGCAGTAACTATAACAAAACTTTATAATTCGTTCTTATAATTTTTTGGCAAACTTTGTAACTTTGCGCCTTAATTCAGTTAACTAAAAATAAAAAATATGTATCCACAAGATATGGTTTTACCGATGCAAGCAGAATTAACTGCTGCTGGTTTCCAAGATTTACATAATGCAGCAGAAGTAGATGCTGCTATAAAAGCAGAAGGAACAACATTAGTAGTTGTGAATTCTGTATGCGGGTGTGCTGCAAGAAATGCACGTCCAGGAGCTAAAATGAGTTTAGATGGTGCAAAAAAACCAGACCATTTAATTACTGTTTTCGCTGGTGTTGACAAAGAAGCTGTTGATGCTGCTAGACAACATATGTTTCCTTTTCCTCCATCATCGCCTTCTATGGCTTTGTTCAAAAACGGAGAATTAGTGCATATGTTAGAGCGTCATCACATCGAAGGTCGTCCAGCAGAAATGATTGCAGACAACTTAAAAGATGCTTTTAACGAATATTGCTAATCGTATCATTTTATAGAGCATAAAAAAACATCCATATTCGGATGTTTTTTTATGCTCTATATTTTTTAATTCCAACCTCCGCCTAAGGCTTTGTATAACTGAACCATAGCGGTTAATTGACGTTGCGACAATTGTGACAAACTAATTTCTGCATCGAACAAAGAACGCTGCACATCCAAAACTTCCAGATAAGAAACATAACCATTGTAATAACGTGCATAGGATAATTCATAATTCTTTTTTGCAGCGGCAACTTGACGGCTTCTTGCTTCAAATTCTTCCTTAAAGGTGGTAACGTTTTGAATAGCGTTTTCAACTTCTCCAACTGCAACTAGATATGTTTTTTGATAATTGAGTTTAGATTGCTCTGCTATTTGACGGTTAATTTCTACACGTCTTCTGTTTTTTCCAAATTGAAAAATAGGACCGACCACTCCTGCCGAAGCATTTTGATTATAGGAACCACTATCGTATAAGTCACCCACTTTTGCGCTAGCAAATCCTGCAAAAGCCGCAATGTTGAATGAAGGAAAACGCATCGCTTGCGCTACTCCAATGCGCTCGTGAGCTGCTATGTATTGTAATTCTGCTCTTTTTACATCAGGTCTGTTTTGCAACAAAGTCGACGGAATCGACAAAGGCAAATTGGTTACCATCAATTGCTCTTTGTTGGATTTTCCTCTTTCTATAGGTGCTGGCATTTGTCCAATCAAAATGGAAATCGTGTTTTCTAAAACGGTGATTTGTCTTTTGATATTTGGAATGGCAGCTTCGGCAATAGCAACTTGTTGTTCTATTTGCACTTTATCCAATTCTGAAGTATAACCACTTTTAAAACGGTCGGTAATGATTACATAGGAATCCTGACGTGTCTTCAACGTTTGTTTCGTGATTTCTAGTTGATTGTCTAAATCCCTCAACTGAAAATAAGCGGTGGCAATATCACTTACTAATCCTGCCATTACAGTCTTTCTCGCTTCCTCGGTAGCCAAAAGCTCATTTTGAACGGCTCTATTTTCGTGTCTTAGTTTTCCCCAAAAATCGATTTCCCAAGACATATTTGCCACCAAAGTAGAAGGCTGAAATATAGTTTCTGCCGTGTTTACGCCTCCAGAATATTGAAAAGTGGGTAAAACATTGGCTTTGGTAAATCCTAAATTGGCTTTGGCTTGGTCCAATCTTGAAATGGCAATTTTTAAATCATAATTGTTTTGAATTCCTTTGGTAATCAAGCCTTTTAAAACCTCATCATTAAAGATATCAAACCATTTCACATTTAGAATAGAAGCAGTGGTATCTGCTGTTTGTGCCATTCTATATTGCATTGATTCTTGCAATTCTGGTGCTTTATATTTTGGCCCTACCAAACAACTTATTGGCAAAAAAGACAGCGTAAGCAACAGTAATCCTATTTTATATTTATTCCTCATGGCTAATCGATTTAGTAGGTTCGACATTTGATTCGGAGGTCTTCTTTTTTCCGAAACCTTCAATAAACACAAATAAAACGGGAATAAAACAGACTCCTAAAATTGTAGCTACAAGCATTCCGCTAAACACGGTCATTCCCATTACCTTTCGGGCTTGAGCTCCCGCTCCTGAAGCAGTTAACAATGGAACCACACCAAGAATGAAAGCAAAAGCCGTCATTAAAATGGGTCGGAATCGCAACTTAGCAGCTGTTAAAGCTGCCTCTACTAAAGGAACTCCTTTCTCATATTCAGCTTTCGCAAATTCGACAATCAGAATGGCATTTTTGGCCGCCAGTCCAATGAGCATTACCAGTCCAATTTGAGCAAAAACATTGTTCACATAATCAGGACTAAATAACTTGCACAAATACAATCCCAAGAAGGCGCCAAACACAGCAAAAGGTGTACCTAACAATACACTAAACGGCAGCTTCCAGCTTTCGTATTGAGCCGCTAAGATTAAGAACACAAACAAAATAGCCATAATAAAAACAGTGGCTCCTTTCCCTTCAGCTTGTTTTTCTTGATAACTCATCGCAGACCATTCGTACCCCATATCTGCTGGAAGAATTTTTTCGGCAGTTTCTTGCAACGCTTGACGAGCTTCTGCAGAAGTATAACCCTCGGCAGGTGTTCCTCCAATTTCAGCTGCTCGGTACAAATTGAAACGAGTAGTAAACTCGGGTCCGCTCTCTTTTTTTATCGTGGCAATACTCGAAATAGGAATCATAATATTGTCTCTGTTACGAACAAAGATTTTGTTGATGTCTTCCGGATTCAAGGTGAAGCTTGGAGCCGCCTGAATCAAAACGATGTATTGTCGCCCAAATCTGTTGAACTCATTTACGTATTGTCCTCCCAAACTGGCTCCAATGGCGATATTCACATCCGATAGTGATAAATTGAGTTCGGTTACTTTTTCTCGGTCAATATCCAGACTAATTTGAGGAACATTCGGGTTAAACGTAGTTCGAACACTACCTATTTCAGGACGTTTTCTAGCTTCGGCCATAAAACGTTGGGCATTTTCAAACAAATATTGAGGCGTTTTTCCTCCCTTATCTTGTAACATAATGGTAAATCCAGCCGCATTTCCAATTCCCGTAATAGGAGGTGGACCAAATGCAAAAGCGGTGGCTTCTGGTACAGCATACACTAATTTTCCGTTTAACTCTTTTATGATTTGAAACACATCTTGCTCTCGCTCTTTCCATTCTTTCAACGAGATAAAGAAAAAACCATTATTGGTAGCCATAGAGTTTTTCAACAAACTAAATCCTGCTACTGTGGTGTAATATTCGATTCCTTCTGTTTTTCCTAAAATGGCTTCGATTTTTTTACAAACTGCTTCGGTTCGATGCAAAGAAGAAGCGCCTGGTAATTCAACATTGATAAACATATACCCTTGGTCTTCTTCTGGAACAAATCCACCTGGTATTTTACTGCCAAGCAGTATAATGGCTCCCACAATTATCCCTATGAATATAAAACTGCGAACGGTTTTCTTAATCAAAAAACCTGTGAGACCGGTGTATTTGCCCGTAAAAGCATCAAATTTTCGATTGAATGCCTTGAAAAAACGACCTAACCAACCTGTAGCTTCTTGATTGGGTTTTAATAAAATAGAACACAAAGCTGGACTTAAAGTTAAAGCACTTATGGCTGAAAATACCACAGAGATAGCAATTGTGATTGCAAACTGTTGGTACAAACGACCTGTAATTCCGGGTGTCATCGCCACTGGGATGAAAACGGCCGTCAACACCACCGCTATAGCTACTACAGGTCCCGAAACTTCTTTCATCGCGCGGTTGGTAGCCTCTCTTGGCGACAATCCGTGCTCAATATGATGCATTACAGCTTCGACTACGACAATCGCATCATCGACCACAATACCTATCGCTAGTACCAAACCTAACAAGGAAAGTACATTCACAGAGAACCCTAAAAGCGGGAACAACATAAATACCCCAATTAAGGAAACAGGTACTGTAAGCAAAGGAATAATGGTGGCTCTCCAATTTTGCAAAAAGATAAACACTACTATAATTACCAGAATGATAGCTTCTAAAAGCGTGTGCATAATTTCGTTTATCCCTTCGGTAATGGCCAAAGTAGTATCAAGAGATGTAGTATATTTAAGGTCTTGCGGAAACTTTTTGCTCAATTCGTCCATTACGCGTTTTGACTCCGCTGCTACTTCGAGCGCATTAGAACCTGGCATTTGTTTTACTCCGATAGTTCCTGCTGGTTTTCCATTTAAGCCACCTTTTGACGCATAGCTTTCTGTACCAAGAGCAACAGTTGCTACGTCTTTTAATCGGACTTGTTGATTGCCAATATTGGACTTTAGTATGATATTTTCAAAATCTTCAATGTCGATTAAACGGTCTTTTAAAGTAACGTTATACGTGAATTCATTTCCGTCTTCGGCTGGTGGTGCGCCAAATTTTCCACCTGGAGCAATTGAGTTTTGCTCTTTGATGGCATTCATAATGTCGGGAATCGTCAATTTGTATTTGGCCAAAATATCGGGTTTCACCCAAATTCTCATCGCATAATTACTCCCTCCAAAAATTACTACTTCACCAACACCCTTGATTCTTGAAAGCGCATCCACAATGTTGATGTTAGCATAATTGGTTAAAAAATTAGAATCATACGTGTTATTGGGAGAATAAATAGAAAACAACAACAAAGGCATTGACAAGGATTTTTTGGTCGTTACCCCTGTGTTTTTCACATCAACTGGCAAGGTTGAAGTCGCTGATGCTACTCGGTTTTGAGTCAACATTGTGGCATTATCCAAATCGGTTCCCATATCAAAAGTAACCGATAATGACATACTTCCATCACCGGTATTGGTAGATTGCATATACAGCATATTTTCTACCCCGTTTACTTTTTGTTCGATTGGAGTAGCTACGGCTTGCTCTACATTTAGCGCATTTGCTCCTCTATAACTCGTTTGAATTTGTACAATTGGAGGCGCTATTTCTGGGTACTGAGCAATTGGTGTGGAGAGAATCGAGAGCCCTCCAATAATTACCATAAAAATGGATAATACAATTGCAACGATGGGTCTTCTTACAAAAAAATTATCCATAACTATTGTGCTTTTTTAGTTTCTGGTGAATAAGGAACTGGCGTAACTACTGAGCCCGGCTGAATGAACAAACTACCCACAATGGCTACTTTATCTCCCACGTTTAAGCCTTTGTTGATTACCCAATCTTGACCCACTTTGGCACCAACCTCAACAATACGAACCTGAATTTTATTCTCATTATCGATAATGAATACCTGAAAAATTCCTTGTAATTCGGTTACTGCTTTTTGAGGAATGGCAATCGCTCCTTTTTGATTTTCAATCAAAGCTCTTACTTTTGAAAATTGACCAGAGCGCAAATTATTGTCAGGATTAGGGAAAGTTGTTTCAATAGTCATTGTTCCTGTGGTAGGGTCGATTTTGGCGTCAGCAAAATTCAGAACTCCTTTGTAGGGATGAACACTTCCGTCAGAAAGCAAAAGCTCAATATCGTTGGCAGCATTATCTTTACTTAAGCTTTTCTTCTTGCGATAATCTAAAAACTCGGCTTCGCTGATGGTAAATCTAACCCTTACTTTGTCTAATCTAGAAACCGTATTTAGTTTAGAAGAATTACCGATTCTTGAAATATAATCACCAACTCTAGCATTACTAATTCCTATAACTCCATCAATTGGCGAAAGTATATTGCAATAACTACGCTCCAATTGTTGGTTGCGTAACGAAGCTTGAGTACTTTCATAATTAGAACGTGCCGCCTTAGCTTTAGCAACAGCGGCGTCCAATTCACGTTTACTAACTGCGTTCATATCAGCTAGCGGGCGAATTCTTTTCAGCTCTTCCTCTGCATTGACGAGATTACTTTGTGAGGTAGCCACTTGTCCTTTTACTTGTTCTACTTTGGTATCATATTCTAATGGGTCAATGGTGTACAACAATTGCCCTTTTCGCACTCTCTCTCCTTCTTTAAAATGAATACCTGTCAAAATTCCGTCCACTCTAGCGGTCAGCACAATGTCTAAATCTCCAAAGGTTTGCGCGGCAAAATCCTTGTAAATAGGAACATCTTTTGCGACAACTGTAATAAACGGAGCTGGAATAGGCGGTGGCGCTTGCTTTTCTTCTTTTTTACAAGAACTAAACAGACTTAAAAAAACAATAAGCACCCAGAAAAAATTAGGTTTAGATGTGGTATCCATAATTTTTATGTTAAATGATTTCTAGTAAATTTAACATTTTTTATAAAACCTTTTTATTTATCTGATAAAAAAATCAGAAAAAAACACTGACTATCAAGTACATACTATTTAGTCAAACTAATATCCATAAAAAAGTATTACATTTGCACCCGAATTCTTCCAATTAGAGTTCCTAATTTATTTCTCACTTAACGTTTATAGCATGCAACTGTATAACACCTTAAGCGCAGAAGAAAGAGCCGAGCTTATTGACCAAGCCGGAAAACAACGCCTCACGTTGTCTTTCTATGCGTATGCCAAAATTGAAGATCCCAAAAAATTTCGCGACGATTTGTTTATCGAATGGAATAAACTGGATGCACTAGGTAGAACCTATGTAGCCAAAGAAGGAATCAACGCGCAAATGTCTGTCCCTGCCGAAAATTTAGAAGCCTTTCGTGAAACGCTAGAAGCTTATGAATTTATGCGCAACATTCGCTTGAATGTAGCCGTAGAACACGATGATCATTCGTTTTTGAAACTCACTGTAAAGGTGCGTGACAAAATTGTGGCCGACGGATTAAACGACGAAACCTTTGATGTAACCAATATTGGAGTACATCTAAAAGCCAAAGAATTTAATGACATCTTAGAAGATCCCAATACGATTGTAGTCGATTTTAGAAACCATTACGAAAGTGAAATCGGTCATTTTAAAGGCGCTATTACTCCTGATGTGGAAACGTTTCGCGAATCGTTGCCTATCATCAACGAACAATTACAAGACTTTAAAGAAGATAAAAATCTAGTGATGTATTGCACTGGAGGAATTCGTTGCGAAAAAGCTTCGGCTTACTTCAAGCACCAAGGTTTTAAAAACGTTTTCCAATTAGAAGGAGGTATCATCAACTACGCCAAGCAAATCAAAGAAGAAAATCTAGAAAGTAAATTTATCGGAAAGAATTTCGTTTTTGACCATCGTTTGGGTGAGCGCATCACAGACGATATCGTTTCGCAATGCCACCAATGTGGAAAACCTTGCGACAATCATACCAACTGCGAAAATGTTGGCTGTCATTTGTTGTTCATTCAATGTGATGAATGCAAAGAAGCTATGCAAAATTGTTGTTCAAACGAATGTTTAGACATCATCAAGTTGCCATTAGTTGAGCAAGTAAAGTTGAGAAAAGGCATCCAAGTTGGCAACAAAGTCTTCCGAAAAGGAAAATCAGATAAATTACCCTTCAAGCATTCAGGCGAGCTTTCGGACACACCATTGGCAGTTGCCACAACTCCAGCCAAAATTCGTCAAAGAATAAAAATCAAAAAAGCACTTTTAGGCAAAGCCGAACATTACTTTGTAAAAGCGCAAGTTGCTCTTTTCGTTATTGAAAATAATGAACTACAATTAGGCGATACCATTTTAATTTCGGGTCCTACTACAGGAAACGAACAACTTGTACTCGAAAAAATGTTAGTCAACGGCATCGAAAAAACGGTCGCACAACCTGGCGACAAAGTAACATTTGAAGTACCTTTCAGAGTACGTTTATCTGATACATTGTATAAAATTTTAAAATAGTTTTTCCAAACTTTCATCCATCACCTTTGTCAAAGTTCAAAACGTTGACAAGGTTCACTCTACAAAATAAATTGGACACAGATTTCACAAATTAATCTGTGAATTTTGTGTCAAAATAATATACACAATGACAACAAACAACAAAATAGAATTAATGGCGCCTGCCGGGAATTTCGAATCCTTGCAAGCCGCCGTAGATAATGGATGTGATTCCGTATATTTTGGAGTAGAACAACTCAATATGCGTGCCCGCGCCTCCGTAAACTTCACTATGGATGATTTGGCCGAAATCGCCAAACGCTGCGAAGCCAAAAACGTACGAAGTTACTTGACCTTAAACACCATCATTTATGACCACGACTTATCTGTGGTCAAAACTTTAATCAATAAAGCCAAAGAAGCTAACATCACTGCGGTGATTGCTTCCGACCAAGCCGTAATTGCAATGGCTCGAAGCGTGGGGATGGAAGTTCATATTTCTACACAATTGAATGTGACCAATATCGAAACCATCAAATTCTACAGCCTTTTTGCCGATACTATGGTGTTGAGTCGTGAATTGAGTTTACGTCAAGTAAAAAAAATCACCGAACAAATCGAAAAAGAACAAATCAAAGGCCCTAACGGAAATTTGGTTGAGATTGAAATCTTTGGTCACGGAGCGTTATGTATGGCCGTTTCGGGTAAATGCTATTTGAGTCTGCATTCGCATAACTCCTCAGCCAACCGTGGTGCTTGCAAACAAAATTGCCGTAAAAAATATACCGTAATCGACCAAGAAACGGGTTTCGAAATCGAATTGGACAACGAGTATATGATGTCGCCCAAAGATTTATGCACCCTAGATTTCCTAGACCAAGTCATTGATTCGGGTATCCAAGTCCTCAAAATCGAAGGTCGTGGCCGCGCTCCAGAATATGTGGCTACCGTAATCAAAACTTATCGAGAGGCAATTGATGCCTACTATGACGGCACGTTCTCCAAAGACAAAATCGCCGTTTGGATGGAAGCTTTGAACACCGTGTACAACCGCGGATTCTGGTCGGGTTATTATTTAGGACAAGAATTAGGCGAATGGAGCGATGTTTCAGGTTCTGTAGCTACGCAAAAGAAAGTCTATGTAGGCAAAGGCACCCATTTTTTCCCCAAAGCCGAAATTGGTCAATTCAAAATCGAAGCCTACGATATCAAAGTGGGCGATAAAATTCTAGTAACGGGTCCAAGCACTGGCGCACAAGAAATGGTTATCGAAGAAATGTTTGTCAACGATACCTCGGCAGAGCGCGCTACCAAAGGAGACGATTGCACCCTCAAACTGCCTTTCAGAATCCGAATGTCCGACAAATTATACAAAATAGTAGAAGCCTAATGGTCATCATCACCCTGCAAAGAGACAAATGCATCGGTTGCAATTACTGCGTAGAAATGGCGCCCGTTCAGTTTCAAATGTCCAAAAAAGACGGTAAATCGGTGCTCATCAAAAGTGTCAATGCCAAAGGTTTTTACACCCTAAAATCGCCCGATCACACCATCGTAGAAAGTTGCGAACTCGCCGCAAAGGCTTGTCCCGTAAAAATTATTTCGGTCAAAGAAACCTAGCCTCTAACTGTTTTTAGGAGCAGAAAAAATAGGCTTTTTTAAGGAACAATGGTCCCGCTATCCGTTGCAATCTTTGCGGGCTGAACCCCAGCCCACAAAGGATTTCCACTACTATCGGGGCTAAAGAGCCACAATCCGCTTCTTTAAGAACAATCATAAATGCAATAACCTAAACCATCACAATCCTTCTTGTGGTGGTTTTTATTTTTGACCCAAATTTATATCTTCTAAAATGGTTCAAAAACATAATCATTTTGGAATCACAAATAGAATTGCAATTAAAACTTCTGCCGTCTCTTACCTTTTTTACTGCTAAATCCTTTTATTCTTCTAGAATTTCTGTTGAGATTAAATCAAAGTGCCCACAAACCCAATTATTTTAGTATAATTTTAAGAAGGAATGCGTTTTTTTACCGTTGTAACATACAATTAAAAAATACTATCTTTACCGATTAAATTTAAGTAAGAACTCAAGTTGCTTTTTTGGCAACACTACAATATAATTATGGCTTGTACAAGTTGTTCAACTTCCGATGGTGGCGCACCAAAGGGGTGTAAAAATAATGGGACTTGCGGCACCGATAGCTGCAACAAATTAACCGTTTTTGATTGGCTTTCGAACATGAGTTTACCCAATGGCGAAGCGCCTTTTGACTGTGTCGAAGTACGTTTCAAAAACGGCAGAAAAGAATTTTACCGCAATACCGAAAAACTAACTTTAAGCATGGGAGACATCGTGGCAACGGTAGCTTCACCTGGTCACGATATCGGAATTGTGACGCTAACTGGCGAGTTGGTAAAAATTCAAATGAAGAAAAAAGGAGTCAATCCTAACGGAACTGAAATTCCAAAAATCTATAGAAAAGCCTCTCAAAAAGACATCGATATTTGGTCTGCCGCTCGAGATAAAGAAGAACCAATGAAAGTTCGTGCTCGTGAATTGGCCATTCAGCATAAATTAGAAATGAAAATTTCGGATATTGAATTTCAAGGTGATGGTTCCAAAGCAACTTTTTATTACACAGCCAATGACCGTGTAGATTTTAGAATGTTGATTAAGGATTTTGCCAAAGAATTCAGCACAAGAGTCGAAATGAAACAAGTAGGTTTCCGTCAAGAAGCCGCTCGTTTAGGAGGAATCGGTTCTTGCGGAAGAGAACTATGTTGTTCTACTTGGTTGACCGATTTTAGAAGTGTGAATACTTCAGCAGCACGTTACCAACAATTGTCTTTGAATCCACAAAAACTAGCAGGACAATGCGGGAAATTAAAGTGTTGTTTGAATTATGAGCTCGACACCTATATGGATGCCTTGAAACATTTTCCAAATTTCGACACCAAATTAGTGACCGAAAAAGGAGATGCTATCTGTCAAAAACAAGATATTTTCAAAGGCTTAATGTGGTTTGCTTACACGAATAATTTTGCCAATTGGCACGTGCTTAAAATTGAACAAGTACACGAAATCATTGCCGAAAACAAACTAAAAAACAAAGTTTCATCGTTAGAGGACTATGCTATAGAAGTGGTAGCCGAACCAGAGAAAAACTTTAATAACGCTATGGGACAAGAGAGTTTAACTCGTTTTGACCAGCCCAAAGCCAAGAAAAGACCTTCGAAAAAACGCAAGCCAAACGTTGCCGCACCAGCAAATGTAGCTGCTGCACCAGCTATAGCACCTAATAAACCTGCTGCTCAAAATGGCAACAAAAAAAGACCTCACAACAACAAAAATCGAGGTAATGCCAATGATAAAAAGCAAGGTAATGCTCCAACCAACGAGCCAAGAAAACCTATAATAATTACTAAAAATGGGGATAAAAAATAGTTGCATCTTATTTGCTGTTGTCTTACTCTTTTTGGCCTGCGACAAAAAAAGAGTTTTTGACGAATACAAAACAGTAGGCAGCGGTTGGAACAAAGACAGTATTGTTTCCTTCGATTTGCCTGCATTGGACTCAACAAAACAATACAATTTGTTTGTGAATTTGAGAGCCAATGACGATTATAAATTCAATAATATCTTTTTGATTGTGGCTATGGAACAAAAAAATGGCTTCACCAAAGTAGATACTTTAGAATACCAAATGGCCAACCCTGACGGGACTTTGTTAGGCAATGGCTTTACGGATTTAAAAGAAAGCAAACTTTTTTATAAAGAAAAAGTTAGATTTAACGGACAATTCAAAGTATACATCAAGCAAGCTTTGAGAGAAAACGGCAAAGTGCCTGGTGTATCCAATTTGGATGGCATTACCGACGTAGGTTTTAGAATAGAAACAATAGAGTAACATTATGGCAGTTAGAAAAAATAACACATCGTCTAAAGCAATTGATAAAGACATCAATTACTATAAAAAGAAGTTTTGGAAAATCTACTTTTATGGTTTGGGTATTTTGGCTCTTTTCTTCCTTTTTGCTTCTTGGGGACTTTTTGGTTCAATGCCCTCTTTTGAAGATTTAGAAAATCCAGACTCTAATTTGGCTACCGAAATCATTTCCTCTGACGGAGTGGTTTTGGGAAAATATTTCCAAAAAAATCGTTCGCAACTAAAGTATTCTGATTTACCAAAAAACTTGGTAGATGCCTTAGTAGCTACCGAAGATGCTCGTTTTTATGAGCACTCTGGTATCGATGGTAGAGGAACTATGCGAGCTATTGTAAGTTTAGGAACCAGTGGTGGTGCTAGTACACTAACCCAACAATTAGCCAAACAATTATTTCACGGAGAAGGTTCGAAATTCCTTCCTTTTCGTATTGTTCAAAAAATAAAAGAATGGATTATCGCTATCCGTTTGGAAAGACAGTACACCAAAAATGAAATCATCGCCATGTATTGTAATGTCTATGATTTTGGAAACAACTCTGTAGGTGTTAGTTCAGCAGCAAAAACCTATTTCTCCAAAGCTCCAAAAGATTTAACCATAGACGAATCGGCTATTTTGGTAGGAATGTTCAAAAACTCTGGACTTTACAACCCAATTCGCAATCCAGAAGGAGTAAAAAACCGCCGAAATGTGGTTTTACACCAAATGGAAAAAGGAAAAATCATTACCGAGCAACAAAAATTACAACTACAAGGTTTACCCATAAAACTTAACTTCAAATTAGAAACTCACAAAGATGGTATTGCTACTTATTTTAGAGAATACCTAAGAGATTATATGAAGAAATGGGTAGAAGAAAACAAAAAACCAGACGGTACAGATTATGATATCTACAAAGATGGTTTAAAGATTTATACCACCATAGATTCCAGAATGCAAACCTATGCTGAAGAAGCAGTAGCGGCACATATGGCGAACATGCAAGAAGAATTCTTTTTGCAACAAAAAGACAACAAAAATGCGCCTTTCGTAAACATTACCGAAGCTGAAACGCAACGTATTTTGAACCAAGCAATGAAGACTTCAAACAGATGGAATGTTATGAAAGCTATGGAAAAAAGCGAAGACGAAATCATTGCTTCATTTAAGAAAAAAACAAAAATGAAGATTTTCTCTTGGAAAGGAGAAATTGATACCGTAATGACTCCAATGGATTCTATTCGTTATTACAAACACTTCTTGCAATCTGGTTTAATGGCAATGGAGCCTCAAACCGGAAGCATCAAAGCTTGGGTGGGTGGAATCAATTATAAATATTTTCAATACGACCACGTAGGACAAGGTGCGAGACAAGTAGGGTCTACTTTCAAACCTTTTGTATACGCTACTGCTATTGAACAATTAAATATGTCACCTTGTGATTCTATTATTGATTCTCCTTTTATGATTCATAAAGGACGTCATCACGTTACCGAAGATTGGGAGCCGAGAAACTCTGATAACAAATACCGAGGAATGGTTACCTTGAAACAAGCTTTGGCGCATTCTATCAACACCATTTCAGCGAAACTGATTGACAAAGTAGGACCAGAAGCGGTTATTGAATTAACACATAAATTGGGTGTAAAATCAGAGATTATTACGCAACCTTCTATTGCTTTAGGAGCGGTTGAAATCACAGTTGAAGATATGGTGGCTGCTTACAGTACTTTTGCCAATCAAGGGGTTTATGTAAAACCACAGTTTTTAAACAAAATCGAAGATAAAAGCGGAGTGGTTATTTACGAGCCAATTCCTGAATCGCATGATGTGTTGAATAAAGACATTGCTTTTGCTGTTATTAAATTACTAGAAGGTGTAACCGAAAGTGGTTCTGGAGCAAGATTAAGAACAGAAGGAGGAGGAGCAGGTGACCACCGCTGGACAGGCTATCCTTATATGTTTAGAAACCCTATCGCCGGAAAAACAGGAACATCTCAAAATCAATCTGATGGATGGTTTATGGGAATGGTACCAAATTTAGTTACTGGTGTTTGGGTTGGTTGTGAAGACCGTTCTGCTCGATTCAAAAGTTTAACTTACGGACAGGGGGCAGCCTCAGCATTGCCAGTTTGGGGGTATTTTATGAAAAAATGTTATGAGGACCCTAGTTTACAAGTTTCCAAAGAACCTTTTGAACGACCCGCCAATCTTTCAATTAAAGTAGATTGTTACACTCCAAGAAGAGCCGTTGTGGTTGACACTACCGCTACTGAGCAAACTACCGAGGAATTCGAACTATAAAAATTCAATAGGCCATAACGATAACTTTTTTAACTATCGTTATGGTTTCTTTTTTTCAAAAAACGATACTTTTAAATCCAATCTTCGCAATCGATTTCGTTATTGCTTCTTTTTTTGAAGTATTTTAGCGGCTGCGATGAAATTTCTATTATTAAAGAGATTTTAAGTCGTTGTTTTATCGAATAAATACATTATCCCTAAAATAAATTTTACATATATGATAAACAAAACGGTTTCCAATGTTCAAGATGCCCTTCAAGGTATCGAAAACGGAATGACACTGATGTTGGGTGGCTTTGGCCTTTGTGGAATACCAGAAAACTCCATTGCAGCTTTAGTTCAAAAAGGCGTTAACGATTTAACTTGTATTTCAAATAACGCTGGTGTAGATGATTTTGGACTTGGTTTGCTTTTACAAAAAAAACAAATCAAAAAAATGATTTCTTCTTATGTGGGAGAAAATGCAGAATTTGAACGCCAAATGCTCTCTGGCGAACTCGAAGTAGATTTGATTCCTCAAGGTACTTTAGCTGAACGTTGTCGCGCGGCTCAAGCTGGTATTCCTGCTTTTTTTACTCCTGCTGGTTATGGAACTGAAGTTGCCACAGGCAAAGAAGTACGCGAATTCAATGGAAAAATGCACATTATGGAAGAAGCTTTCAAAGCTGATTTTGCCATTGTGAAAGCTTGGAAAGGCGATACCGCTGGAAATTTAATATTCAAAGGAACAGCCAGAAATTTTAATCCGTGTATGTGCGGTGCCGCAAAAATTACCATTGCTGAAGTAGAAGAATTAGTAGAAGCTGGAACGTTGGACCCGAATCAGATTCATATTCCTGGAATTTTAGTACAACGTATTTTTCAAGGCGAAAAATATGAAAAACGAATAGAGCAAAGAACAGTTAGAAAAAGATAGTATTCAGTCTGAAGCTAAAACTTAAATGTTCCTGATTTCTTATCTGATTCAAAACTATTTAGTAGGCAATACTAAAACTAAACTTATAGGATTTATATGTTTCAAAAAACAAAATTATGCTAACAAAAGAAGATATAGCAAAACGCATTGCAAAAGAAGTAAAAGACGGTTACTTTGTGAACCTAGGTATCGGGATTCCAACCTTGGTAGCCAATTATGTAAGAGAAGATATTTCAGTTGAATTTCAAAGCGAAAACGGTGTTTTAGGTATGGGTCCTTTTCCTTTTGAAGGTGAAGAAGATGCCGATTTAATCAATGCCGGCAAACAAACCATTACCACCTTACCAGGAGCTAGTTTTTTTGACTCCGCAACGAGTTTTGGAATGATTCGCGGTCAACATGTAGATTTGACTATTCTCGGAGCTATGGAAGTCGCCGAAAACGGCGATATTGCCAACTGGAAAATTCCAGGAAAAATGGTCAAAGGAATGGGTGGCGCTATGGATTTAGTAGCATCGGCGGATAATATTATCGTGGCGATGATGCACGTAAACAAAGCAGGTGAAAGTAAAATTTTAAAAAAATGCACCTTGCCATTAACTGGCGTAGGTTGTGTAAAAAAAGTAGTAACCGAATTGGCGGTTATGGAAATCACTCCTAATGGATTTAAGCTTTTAGAAAGAGCGCCAGGCGTATCGGTAGAACATATCATCGCTTCTACGGAGGCCGATTTAATCATAGAAGGCGAAATTCCAGAAATGCTAATTGATTAATAATTAATTCTAGTCCTAAAGCTAACGAATTGTGCTTTAGGACTAGAATATTTAAATTATTTAGAAAATTCAACGGTTTTAAGTTTATTCCAACTTCCTCTTGTGAAATCAGGAATTGCTACTGGAGCAGAATTATTATCCAATGACAGTTCTGTTAATGGGCCCAAACTACTCCATTCGGCCAAATCATAAACATCCATATCTAAGGGAAGTCCTTTTTGTAAGCAATAAATCAAGCGATAATCCATTATAAAGTCCATACCTCCGTGACCGCCAACTTCTTTGGCTTTTTCTTCTATATCAACAACAATAGGGTTTTTATATTTTAGCATTAATGCTTTTTTGACTTCTTCTGGCATGTAACTGTGTGCAGATAATTTTTTATGTCCAGGAGCAATAGCATCACCCACCTGTGCCTCATCTAAAGCGTATCCTTCAAAAGGGTATTTGTTGGCAAATCCTTTTGTGCCGCTTAACTGATACATTCTACTGTAAGGTCTAGGTGATGTCACATCGTGTTGAATATGAATCGTTTTTCCATTCTCAGTTTTAATCATTGTCATTGTATGGTCACCGTTTCTAAAGTCATTTACTTTTTCGCCTGTTTTTTGTTCGATAAAAGCAGGATTTCCAACGGCTTTTGTATCCATTGAAACTAAGTAATTCATTTTATCTCCTCTATGAATATTCAATGCTAAACAAGCAGGGCCCATACCGTGTGTAGCATACAAGTCACCGCGATGCTTGCGGTTGTAATCCATACGCCAGTTATTCCAATAGGAACCCCAAAAGGGTTGTAAACCATGAATATATGACCCTTCAGCATGTAGTATTTCTCCAAAGACACCTTGTTGTGCCATAGTTAAAGTAGTTAATTCAAAAAAATCATACACACAATTTTCAAGTTGCATACAATGTTTTCTTGTTTTTTCTGAAGTGTCTATTAATTCCCAAATTTCTTTCATTGTTAATGCTCCAGGAACTTCTATGGCTACATGTTTACCATCTTTCATCGCCTGAACGCCAATTGGTGCATGATGAAGCCAATCTGTAGCAATGTAAACCAAATCTACATTGGGTAATTTGGTTACTTCTTTCCATGCATTTTCTCCATAAAATTCTTTGGCTTTAGGAAATCCTAGTTTTTGTAAGGCAGTATTTGAAGCTTGAGTTCTTTCTTGTAAAACATCACAAAGCGCTACGATTTCTACCCCTTTTATATTGGTCATTCTTTCTACTGCATCCGAACCTCTCATTCCTAATCCGACAAAAGCGATACGTACAATTGGAATTGCTGGCGCAGCCATTCGCAAAACATCTGTTTGGTTTTTACTACGCGAAGGTGTTTTGACTTTAATAATTTGAGCATTTACAGTTGCTATTGCAAGCATAAATACAAAAGAAGATAGGAGGGTAATGCAAGTTTTCATTGAATATTATTTTGAACTGTTTAACCAAATATAGTTTTAAAAAAGCAATTTTTTAAATGTTACATTTTATTCTTTTACCTTTTTTACTGTGGGTAAAATTATAGGGTTTTCTATTTTATTCCGATTTTTCAAAGCTGACTTCAGTTTATAATCAGTTATTATGAATGCTTTTTATATAAGAGAAGACTTGTTTTAATAGATGAATTTGAGTTTTTGCTCGAACCAAGTTATGTTCTTCATAAGTGGTAGCATAATACGAATCGTTATCTAAATAGTCTGACAGAAAACGACAAGCTTGTTCAAAAAGTAATAAAGGAAGACTGAGAGGGAGCGATTCTAATTCTTTTGTAGTCATAAATGAATGTGCTTCTTTCGTATATCCTTTTATAAACGATTCGTAAATATTGGCATCAAAATTTACTTTGGTCAAATCCTTTTCTTCCTCTGTGGCGGTATTTGTTCCTGACCTTAAGGCATCGCCAACGTCATGAAGAAGGCTACCTGGCATAATCGTATCTAAATCAATTATGCAGATGATATTGCCTTTTGCATCAAAGAGCATGTTGCTTATTTTGGTATCATTATGCACAACACGCAAAGGAATTTTTCCTTCTTGAATAGCTAAAGCCACCGAAGCTACTTTTGCATAAAAATAGTTGAGTTGTTCTATTTCCTCACTGGCATTTTGCAAACGCTCTTTTGAAGCACTAATGAGCTTGCTCTTAAAATCGGTATATCGTTTGGGAGTGTTATGAAAATCGGGGAGGGTATATTCTAATTGTTCAATTGGAAAATCAAGCAGTATTTTATGAAATTGCGCTAAATGAATACCTGCTTTTTCCGCCATAGCAGGCGACTCAATTTTTTCTTTTACAAATGAGGGAATGTAAACCGACATTTGCCAGATATCTTCACCGAGTTTACTATACAATAACCCTTCTTTAGTAGCAAGAAATGTAACAGTGGGGAAGCCAATTTCACTTAAAAATTGAGTTGTTTTTGTTTTATTGTTCAACAATGAATTGATGTTAGGAAAGACCTTTTGATTCATTTTTTGTAAAACAAAAATCCCCTTGTTGGTTGCAATTTTATAGGTACTATTAATCAAACCACTTTGAAGAGTCACAATATCAGTAATGCTTACTGCTCCTAAAAATTCAGATACGACTTTTGTTACTAGTGTTTCCATAATGGGTTGCTGTAAACTCCTAAGTTATGTAATTCTTCCAACTGAGATACTGCTTTTTGCTTATCGTCTTGGTAGGTTATTCCTATCCATTTTTCGTCAGTGGTAAGTACAGTTATTTGATAAATACCTTTTTCAATTATAGCAGTAACAACATTTGGTAGCTGATATTCTAGCTTTATATTTTGCTGCCATTTTTGGATAAAGTCAACCAAGTCATTGTCTAAGAAATCAAAAATTTCAGTAGTAAAGCCCCACATATTCATTGAGACCAAAGTGTCTTCACTGAGTAGTATGTTTTCTCCATTTGGATTGGGATAAAAAACACCTTCATTGGTTTTGCTAATTTTTTCTCTTTCGATAGAATCTTTCAAAAACCCATTTTCAATATGAATTTCGGCTCGATTTACAGTGCCATTTTCAGATAAGGTTTTCAAGATTGGGAAAACGACTGCACACGGATTTTTGTATTGAACCAAATGGTTAAAAGCTAAAGCAAAGGAGTTTTGACCATAAAAATCATCCGCATTGATTAATAAAAAATTGCCTTTTATGCTATTTCTTGCACACCAAAGGGCATGCGCAGTTCCCCAAGGTTTGGAGTTTTCATAAACAATATTATTTCTTTCTATGAATTTGTCCTGAATAACAAATGAAACAGGCCATTTTAAATGAACCACATATCGCTCATGGAGCATTGGAATCATTGCCTCTTGAACAATCAAGACCACGCTTCCAAAACCAGCTTTAAGGGCATCATTGATAGAATAATCCATTATGATTTCACCATTTGGACCTAATTCGTCGAGCTGTTTCAATCCTCCATAACGAGAACCCAATCCAGCAGCTAAAACTAATAATGTTGGTTTCAAATTAAAGTATTTAATACTATTGTAATTAAAATCGATAACCCAAAGTAATGCCACCACGGCCTACTATTTCTGGACTATTGTCACTGAATAAGTTTCGTCCTATTCCAGCATTTATTTCGAAAACAAATCCTTTTTTGTGAATCCATTTAGAACCGAGTCCAAAACCAAGAGCGAAATCAGTAAAACGATTTTTATCTATTGAACTTAAGTTTCCAGTGTTATCATAATAGTACGTTCTACTATTTATTCCAGTATTAATCATACTAAATCCTTCAATAAAAAAACCACTAGCTGTTTTTTTTCCAAAATAGGCACGATAGAATGGGGTGAAACTAAAAGAAATATCCGATTCATTTTCGTTAATAAAAAAAACAGAAGCACCTAGGGCGGAATCATCAGTTAGTATGCGTTCGTAGGTTACTTCAACAGCACCTAAAACTAAGAATAAAGCGTTTCCCTTAATCTCATTTTTTTTAAAAGTTGACACTTCATTTTCTTGACTATAGCTAGTTAAACTTAAGACGATAGTGCATAAAAGTAATAGTTTTTTCATAAATAGTTTTTTTCAAATGTAAGAAAGAAATTAATTTTTAATTGAAGGAATCGTTAAGTTAATAAAATATTCAAAGTAGATAATTCATTGTATCTATGGTTTAGTTTTGTTGTTTTGAATGATTTTATAACATTTTTCTGTATTTTTATTTTTTCTGTTAACAAATTGAAACTTTCTTTTAACAATACATAAAGGTAAAGTAGGTTTGCTATAACTTTAGGTTTTCTAAAATGCTCTATAGTAAAAGGGTGTTTTTTTTACTATACTTTCTAATTATATTTCAAGGGTTGCCAAATGAGTTTTACGTATGTAATTGTTGATGATTCAAAAGAGGGCGCTTTGCAAACTAAAGGTATTGCAGACGAGTTTCCTGAATTGGTATTCTTAGGAATGGCAAATACACATGTGAATGGGATTGATTTAGTATTGGAAAAAAAGCCTCAACTTGTTTTTTTAGAAATTGACCCGACCGAAAAAAAAAGTTTATTATCGTTAGGCTTTATCAGTGAGTTGCATCGTTTTCTGTCTATTTTACCAGATATAATTATTACTACAAACAAAAAAGATTGGGCTTTAGACGCTATAAATTATGGAGTTTTTGATTATTATACAAAGCCCGTTCAGCCTCAGCAAATGATTAAATCTATTCATAAGTTAAGTAAAAAAGCAGCTCTTGTTTTGCCAAATGAACTTAGTCCATCAGATGGATTAACTGAAAAAATGACTATTCAAGCAACTGTTGCATCAAAACCACTAATCATTTGTATTAAATCCTATGGGGATTATCGTTACATCAATGCAGATGATATTTGTTTTTTTCAAGCCGATAACAATTCTACCGATATTCATTTGAATTCTGGTGAAATGATAACGGCTTTCAAAACGTTAAAACATTTTGAGTCTATTTTAGATTTTCCCTTCATCAGAATCCATAATAGTTACATCGTAAATCGAAATTATATATCGCGAATTCAAGCGGGTAACTCTTTGTGTTTCATAAGAAATAGCTTAAAAAAAATACCTTTTTCAAGGTCCTATAAATCCAATATTGACTTGATTATTTCGGAGTTTTCAAAGGGCAACTATCTGGAAATCTGACAATCAGTTAGTTTGCTTTGTATTGAATAGTACTTGCTAACGAATGGCTATATTCTACCAAAAACAGGGTTTTTGTGTGGGAAAAAAGTGGTGTGGCTGCTTAGATTTACAAAACATTTCCGCAAGAAAGTGGAAAAAAAAGTAAAATCTATACAAAAACATAAAGCCACAAATTATGAAAAACGCAATCTTAACTATCGGATTATTTACATTAGTAATGGGATTAACTTCATTTACTACACCAGAGCAAAAAGCTACAATTGAAAAAGGAATTACAGCTGAAATAAACGGGTCTCAATCTACAGGAGGTAACAAGAAAGTTGATATAAATGGGTCTCAATCTACAGGAGGTAATAAGAAAGTTGATATAAATGGGTCACAATCTACGGGAGGTAATAAAAAAGTAGACTAAAACATCAAAAAACAATATTTTAAAAGCTAACAATTTTTGTTAGCTTTTTTTTTGTCAAATCTTTTTATATTTTTGATGAAATTCAAAAAACTTTGAAATTCAAAAACTTAATAGTTTGTTTTTTTGTTTGTTTTTTTGTCAATTGTTCAAAAAATAAAAAAATTGAATACATTGATGATAAGTTTAGTATAGATAGTCTCAAAGTTTTATTGGAATTAGCTAACAATGATACAATCCCTTTTGTTGTTAAACAAGGTTACAATAAGAAAGCCTTTGATATCCTAGCGGATTATCAAAATGATTCATTAGCAAGAATGAATTTGTTTAAAGTAGCAAACAGATTCTATAATATGGATGATTCATTCAATTACATAAAAACAGTTGAATTTGTATTAAAGAATTCTTTAGAGGCTAAAGATACATTGAGTTTAGCGAAAGCATATGCATATAAAGGGGACTATTTCGGAACAAGATTAATTTCAGATAGTGCATTTTTGAATTATTACAAATCTGAAAAATTGTATTTAATTAAAAATGATTTGTACAATGTTGCAAGAACAAGATTGAATAAAGCTAATTTACAATATGCTGAAAGCGATTTGTTAGGAAGTGAAAAATCTGTTTTTAATGCTTTAAGAATTTTAAAATATCAAAAAGCTAATGATTTATTGTATGAGTTATACAACTTATTAGGCATTTTATATAATGATTTAGAAGAATATGATAAATCTATTGACTATCATACTAAAGCACTAGCTAATGCTACTGATGATAAAATCCCTTCAGTTTATCAATCAAGAGCTACTTCTTTAAATAACATCGGTTATGTTTATCAAAATTTAAAAAATTATCAAAAAGCTCAAGAATACTATCAAGAAGGTTTAAGACAAAAAAATCTAAAATACGATAAGCCTTCTTTGTATGCCATGCTCTTGGATAATTTGGCTTACTCCCGATTTAGGCTTAGGGAAGATGATGAACTTCCAGGATTGTTTTTAAAATCCTTAAAATTAAGAGATAGTCTGAAACTAACTTCAGGTATTGTAGCGAACAAAATCCACCTTTCAGAATACTACAGTTACAAAAATGACGATGCGAAGGCCGTTCAGTATGCAAGAGAGGCATTGACTTCTGCGAGAAATGATAAAAACTTCAGAAATGTATTGGTCGCTCTTAAACAGATGGGTGTAGTAGAACCCCAAAACGCGACACTTTATTCTAGAGAATACATTCACATCAATGACAGTCTTCAAAAAGCCGAACGAAAAATGGGTGAAAAATTCTCCCGAATTGAGTATGAAACGGATGTTATAAAAAGCGAAAACACTGATTTGGTCGTTCAAAATCGAAATTTATTCTATGTTTTTAGTATTCTCACCTTGATAGGGGTTTTTACTTTTGTTTTTGTCTCCCAACGCAATAAACATAGAGAGTTAATGTTTAAAGAACAGCAACAAATTGCTAATGCTGAAATTTACAATCTGATGATATCTCAGCAAAAAACAATAGAAGAAAACAGAGCAAAAGAAAAAAAACGAGTTGCAAGGGAGTTACATGATGGCGTTTTGGGCAAAATATTTGGTGTTCGAATGAATCTGGATACGATGAACACTGCTCAAGATCAACATGCGATTAAAAGCAGATTAGAATATTTAGCAGAATTAAAGCAGATTGAACAAGACATTCGAGAAATTTCCCATGATTTGAATAGAGAAAACACCGAATTAATTAATAACTTCGTAGTGATTCTAAATAATCTTATTGAGAATCAAAGAAAAGCGTTCAAAACAAAATTAAATTTTACTCTTGATAAGAATATTGACTGGGCTAATGTTTCAAATGAAGTCAAAATTAACTTATACAGAATGCTTCAAGAAGCCTTGCAAAACTGTAATAAATATGCAAAAGCTTCTTTGATAGCTGTTGATTTCAAAAAAGAAAGTAATCCAGAGCACCTAAAGTTATGTATTGCAGATGATGGAATAGGATTTAATTTGAAAAGAGCCAAGAAAGGAATTGGTCTCCAAAACATAGCATTTAGAACCAAAGAGTGTAAGGGTAAATTAGAAATAAAAACAAAACCAGGCGAAGGAACGCAACTTATTATTGAAGTCCCCATTGAAAACCCAAATAACCAAACTTAATCAATTCATACAATGCCCCAAGAATTTACAGTAATTAAAAAAAATATCCTTATTGTTGATGATCATCCTTTCATCATTCAAGGATATAAGAATGCCATAACTCGATATCGTCCTACCGAATATGAGTTTTTGATTGATCAAGCCAAAGATTGTCAATCAGGCTATGAGGTGATTGTTAATCCGGAATCACCTTCTTTTGATATCGCCTTTTTGGATATAAGTATGCCTGCTTATGTAGAAAAAGGAATTTTATCTGGTGAAGATTTAGCAATTGTACTTATGGAACGTATGCCTAAATGCAAAATTGTTTTGCTTACCATGTTTACAGAAAAATTAAAAATCAATACCATTCTAAAAAATATTAATCCAAATGGATTGATAATTAAAAATGACTTAACCTTTGATGAATTGCTTTTTGCATTTGATAGAGTAATCAAAAATGAAAAGTATTACAGTCAGTCAGTTTTGGAAATGCTAAGCCAAATGCAACATGTTCCTATCGAAATTGATCAGTTTGATAAAAAGATTTTGTTCCAATTGTCAAAAGGAACTAAGGTTGCTGATATTCCACAATACGTACCTATTTCTTCAAGCGCTATAAAAAGGAGAATGGAAGACTTGAAAGTGCTTTTAGAACTCAAAGATCGTTCTGATGAAGAGTTGGTAAAAGTGGCTAAGTCCAAAGGTTTACTGCTATAGTTTGAAAACACTTGCATAAAAAAAGACACCTTAGGTGTCTTTTTTTGTGATATTAATCTTCTTTGTCATTCATTTTTCGTTCCAGTTCAGCTTGGTATTCTTCCATAACTGGTTTCATAGTACTTTCTGGAATATCTTCAATTCGAATATAAATTAATCCATCAATTGCATTGTTAAAAAGCGGATCAACGTTAAAGGCTACCAGTCTTGCGTTTTGTTTGATATATTTTTTGATTAATACAGGAAGACGCAATACGCCTGGTTCTAGTTCGTCAATGATTTTATCAAATTTGTTCAAATCAGCATCGGTTTCATTAAAAACAAAATCCTTATCAGCATCCTTTAGTTTTACTTTGTATTCTTTTTTAGGATGCACGTATTGTGCGATGTACGGGTCATAATAGTGGGATTTCATGAACTCAATCATTAACGATTTTGAAAAATCAGAAAATTGATTACTTATACTCACCCCACCAAGTAAATACTTGTGCTCAGGATAATGCAAGGTCGTATGAATAATTCCGCGCCATAACAAAAACAAAGGCATTGGTTTTTGTTGGTATTCTTTGATGATAAAAGCACGCCCCATTTCGATTGATTTATGAAGCATATCATGCAATTCCGGCTCAAAACGGAACAATCCATTCAGGTAAAAACCGTCCATGCCGTATTTTGGGTAAATCTCACAACCCAATCCCATACGATAAGCACCAGCAATTTTGTTTGTCTCATCATCCCACAAAAAGAGGTGACGATAATATTGATCGTATTTGTCTAAATCTATAGATTCGTTGGTTCCTTCTCCTACCTCTCTAAAAGTGATTTCTCTTAATCGACCTATTTCATGTAGAATATTTGGAATGTCTTTTGCCTTAGCAAAAAAGACTTCATAGTTTTTACTTTGCAACAAGCGGCAATCCAAAGTTCTAAGATTTTCGACCTCACGAATCATTTTTTCACTACTAGCAGGCGTAACGATTTTCTTAGGGCTTTTGTGTCCTTTAAGCGGATTGGTATTCAGGAAATTATTGTCTTTTTCGAAAGGATTAGCCAACATATAGGTTTTCTTTCTCAAGAATTCTGAGTATTCTTCAATAGACTCGTACTCATTTTGTTCGGCTACTGATATCGGTTTACCAATACGAACTTTGATGACTCTTTTTTTCTGAGTTAACAATTCCGAAGGCAATTTAGCCGTTCTTAGGGTGTCGTTTATCTTCGATAAGAAGTAAAATAATTTACTGTTTTTGGCATGAAAGTAAATAGGTACCACTGGCACTTGCGCTTTTCGAATCACTTTTAATGCGCCTTCTTCCCATGGTTTGTCTACCATCAATTTGCCATCTTTATAGGTAGAAACTTCACCTGCTGGGAACATTCCCAGTGGTTTTCCGTCTTTCAAGTGACGCAACGTTTCTTTTATTCCAACTACACTCGATTTGGCATCTTTGTGGTTTTCAAAAGGATTAACCGGCATGATGTAAGGCTTCATGGGGTCAATGCGGTGCAATAAAAAATTGGCAATAATTTTAAAATTAGGCTCTTTTTCGAGCATTAATTTCAATAGCAATATGCCATCAATTCCTCCAAGAGGATGATTCGAAATCGTAATATATGCACCATCCTTTGGTAGTCGTTTGAAGTCTTCTTTTGGAATTTCAAATTTAATTTGAAACTCATCCAATATAGCATTTAAGAATACAACATCACTCAAATGTTTATTCCTGTCGTAGATTTTGTTTAACGTAGAGATTTTTAAAACTTTCATCAGCAACCAACCCGAGAAAGTACCAAAAACGCCGTACTTATCCGTATTTATTGCTTTTGCAACTTCTTTTGCGGTAACTAAACCCATTTCTTTATTGTTTTAAAGCAAGACGCAAAGATAGAAAAAAAGGCTAATTTATTTGGGTTTTGTCAAACAAACTTCCACTTTTTTACTACTTTTGAATTCCGCAAAAATCTTAGTTTTTTATCCGAAAATTGAACTAAAAATAAGGGAAAAACAGCTATTTTTTCATTTATTTATAAAGAAATTTAATACGTCACCTCAATGAAAATCATCTCTTACAACGTAAACGGAATTCGCGCTGCCATCACCAAAGGGTTTTTAGAATGGTTGCAACAAGCCAATCCCGATGTTATTTGCCTTCAAGAAATAAAAGCCAACGAAGACCAAATACCCGTAGCCGATATTGAAAAAGCAGGGTATCCTTACCAATATTATTTCTCGGCTACCAAAAAAGGCTATTCTGGCGTAGCCATTTTGTCCAAAATAAAACCCAATGCAATAACTTACGGAACCGGAATTGAGCACATGGATTACGAAGGACGCAACCTCAGAGTTGATTTCGATGATTGCTCTGTGATGAGCTTGTACTTGCCTTCAGGAACCAACATCGACAGATTGGACCATAAATTTAAGTACATGGATGATTTTCACGATTACATCAACCAACTAAAAAAAGACATTCCTAACCTCATTATTTGTGGCGATTACAACATTTGTCACAAGCCTATCGATATTCACGACCCCATTCGCAACAAAAACGTTTCGGGTTTCCTTCCTGAGGAGCGCGCGTGGTTAGATAAATTTATTAATTCAGGATTCATCGACAGTTTCCGTCATTTCAATCAAGAGCCCCATCAGTATTCGTGGTGGAGTTACAGAGCAGGAGCCCGCGGCAATAACAAAGGCTGGCGCATCGATTACAATTTGGTGAGCGACTCCTTACAACATAAACTCAAAAGAGCCGTTATTCTACCAGATGCTATGCACTCCGATCATTGCCCTATTTTGGTAGAAATCGAATAATTTTTAGGAGCTAATCCTGCTGTCCACTATATCTTGCTTGGCGAACCCCGCCAAGCAAGGATGCCGTTCCCATCAGGGCTAGGGCATAGGACATCAAACAATCATCTTACATAAAATTAATATAGTTTAAATTCAACCCCATGATTAAAAAAACCTTCCTTGGACTCACATTACTGCTTTTAGCCAGTTCCTGCGTGTCCAAAAAAATCTACAACGAGCTAGAAAATAAATTAGCCAATCTTCAAAAAGAACACGCCGATTTAACCAACGAAAATGGCGAATTGCAAAAAGCAAAAACACAATTAGAATCCGATAAAGAAGGATTGACATCTGAGTTAAATAAAACCAAATCCGATTTAGAAAAGTTAAAAGCAGACTATGCCGCTGCACAAAACAAGTACAAAGTACTTCAAGATTCGTATGCAGCACTAGAGAAAAACAGTGGAGAAGCTTTGCAAACCAACTTGAAAAAAAATCATGAACTTCTTGCTGAACTTGATGCAAAAAGTAAAGCCTTAGCCACCGAAAAAGAGCGTTTAAGCAAAAGTGCTCAACGTTTGCAAGAACTAGAGGATTTGATTGCAGCCAAAGAAGCCGCGATGAAAAAACTAAAAGATACACTCTCTAAAGCCTTGAATGGTTTTGAAGGAAAAGGCTTGACCGTTGAGCAAAAAAATGGAAAAGTTTACGTTTCTATGGAGAACAAATTATTGTTCAATTCAGGTAGTTGGGCTGTAGGTTCCGAAGGGAAAAAAGCAGTGGTAGAAGTAGCTAAAGTATTGGGTGATAATCCAGATATTGCTGTTTTAATCGAAGGGCATACAGATGATGACGGTTTCAAAGGTTCAGGACCAATCGCGGATAACTGGGATTTGTCTACCAAAAGAGCCACAGCTATAGTAGCTATTTTGAGCGAAAACAAGAAAGTAAACAAACAAAATTTAACGGCTGCAGGTCGTAGCGAATATGCTCCATTGCAAAGCAACGCCACTGCCGAAGGAAAAGCCAAAAATCGCCGAATTGAAATCATTCTGACGCCACGTTTGGACGAAATCTCAAAAATGTTAGAAGAGTTTTAGAAAAAAGCTTGTCTTATAGAAAAAGTGCAAAAGGCTCTCCGTTTTATTAGAGAGCCTTTTGTTTAGATATATCTTTTGTTCAAAATTCGTTTAATATAGTAACTCATAATGCCTAAAATAGGGAATGAGATTATTATGAAGAGCCAAAACGGAAGCCCATATTTTTTCTCTTTCTTTACGATTTGTGATGCAGTAAATAACAATAATAAACCATATGCTAAAATTGCTATTGCAATTTCAATAGAACTTATTTTTCCCATTCGATTATTTTAATTGAAGTAAATATAATATATTTTTTAAATTGAATGGAATCAACTTTATTCAAGCTTAAATGCTTTTGGGTTAAAATTAACGAACGTCCAACTTTTATCGGAAAACTAATTTTTACCTTTGGCTTTTTAGATTTTATAAATTTTCAGCATCAATGAAATATACCACTTTACCCAATACTGATATTCAAGTCAGTAAAATTTGTTTAGGCACGATGACTTTTGGTCAACAAAATACAGAAGCCGAAGGACACACTCAAATGGACTATGCTTTAGAACAAGGTGTTAACTTTTTTGATACGGCCGAGATGTACTCAGTACCAGCGCGTAAAGAAACTTACGGCAGCACCGAACGCATTTTAGGAACTTGGTTCCAAAAAACAGGCAATAGAGACAAAGTGGTTTTGGCATCAAAAATTGCGGGGCCAAATCCTAACTTTACCTATATGCGCGAAAAGAATGATTTTTCTCCAGCGAGTATTCAATATGCTTTAGACAAAAGTTTAGAGCGTTTACAAACGGATTATATCGATTTGTACCAATTGCATTGGCCAGAACGTAAAACCAATTTTTTTGGACAACGCGGTTTTAAAGTGCAAGACGATGCTTGGGAAGACAACATTCACGCAGTTTTAGAAACATTGAATGGTTTTATCCAACAAGGAAAAATAAAACATATCGGATTGTCGAATGAAACGCCGTGGGGAATTATGCGCTTTTTGGAAGAAAGTAAATACCATAATTTGCCAAGAATCAAAACGGTTCAAAATCCTTATTCGTTGTTGAATCGCTTGTACGAAAATGGTTCAGCAGAGATTGGAATCAGAGAAAACGTGGGGCTTTTGGCCTATTCGCCAATGGCGTTTGGGGTGTTGTCGGGTAAATTTTTAACAGGCGAATCACATCCTAACGCAAGAATCAATTTGTTTCCTCAATTTTCAAGATACAATAGCGAACAATCGGCTGCGGCTACGCGTTTGTACAACGAAATTGCACAGCAAAACGGATTGACGCTAACGCAATTGGCCTTAGCTTTTATCGAGCAACAACCTTTTGTAACTAGTACGATTATTGGCGCCACAACAATGGAACAACTGAAAGAAAACATCGATACGATTAATGTGACTTTAAGCGAAGAACTACCGCAAGCGATAGATGGCGTTCAGGCAAAAATTCCAGACCCAGCGCCTTAAGAAAGAACTAGAAATTGAATAAATAAAAGCTGTAATCGTTGTTATGATTACAGCTTTTTTTGTGGATTTAAAATATTTCCTAGAAAAAAGGTTTTTTTAACCTATAGCCTCGATTGTTATAATTCGCTTTTCTGCTTATCTCTACTTGCATCTGCTGGAACTTTTAAGAGATTTAGAGTTTAGTAAGACATTAAAAAAAATGCGCAAAGTCAGAGAAATTTGCGCAGCTTTTCATAAGAACACTTTGGGGAGCGGTGCCCTATTTAGCTTAAGTTATTTTTTTCTATATTTATTAAAATCAATTTCAGATTTCTTTTGATAAGCCAATTTTAAACTATCAGCTTTTTGAATATCCTTATTGAAACCAAAACCATATCTATAAAATATTTCTAAAAATTTTAAACTGAGAGTGTCCTCATTTTTACTTCCTAATTCAATAAAAGAAAGACAATAGTTTCTTACTCTCGGTTCTAAAGTATTAATCTTTTTGAAATATTGAATATAACTTGCGTCTGTACCATCACAATAATGAATATCCTGATCCGTATAAAATTCATATAAATTTTCAAAAGCATTTGTACAATAATTATATTTTTTGTGTTTCTCAATCATAAATAACGTATAGGGTAAGAGTTCGTGTCTTTTAGATATATTATAGTCATAATATAGTAATAATTCGTTATATGACACCTCATTTCCATTTTGCATCACATCATATTTATCATCTTTAACTCGATCTTCTTTGAAGTAACTCGATTTTTTAAATTCTGCTTTTGTTTTAGCAATAACGGGTACTCCTCCTGGTTTAATGTTTATAATATTTGTATTCTCATTATTTTTTGTAGTTTGATTTTTTTGACACCCAATCATAAATATGATGAATGAGAATAATAACATTTTTGTCTTTAGCATAATTTATAACTTTAAAGAATTATTTATTACCTACGTTGTATTTAAATTCCCCCACGCTAGTGCGAGCGTCTCGCTCGTACCCGCAACTATAATCAATTTATTATTTCTATTTAAAAAACAAAAATTGCAACTTTTTCAAGCTTATAGTTTGTTTTCTGCTCAACTTTATGGGCACGAGCCTGAGGCATCGCGCTAGCGGTTGAACTTATTTTTGCTCTTACCAGCTGGGGGGGAATTCAAATTCAATAAATAAAAGCTGTAATCGTTGTTATGATTACAGCTTTTTTTATGGTTTTAAAATCTTTCCTAGAAAACAAGTTTTTACTTTTTAGCCCCGATTACTATGATATATACAAACTAAAAATTTATTTATTTTTTAGTTTAAAAAAAAGACATAACAAGCCTTCGAATAAGAATTACACGAAGGTTTGTTGTGCCTTTCATAAGTTATTTTTATTCGTAAACATCATAAATTTATCAAGATAGGTTTCTTTTCAAATAAACCTGTCTGCTCTTAGCCTAATCAAGGCAAAACTGTAAAAAATGAACGTTTTNATTCAATAAAACTGACAAAGTCCTAATCGGGGCATAAGTAGCTAACTTTGATCGAAGAGAAGGTTCACTTTGTCAGTTTGGTTGTTGATTAAAAGTAATTTAAATTTATTTAGCAAATCTAAAGGATGGAAGTGGCATCCTGTAGCGCTGGGGTTCAGCGCTACAGATATAACGTACAGCGGGAATAATGCTCACTAAAAAACCTATTGTTTCTGCTCTTAGTTATAGGAATCTCAAAAAAACTTCCTACTTCTAACTTCCTACTTCTAACTTTTGCTTAAATTTGCACCTCAATTATGGAATGAAAATGATAGACAAGATAAAAGAATACATTGCAGAAGCACAAGTGTTTTCTACTCAAAATGGGGCTGAATTGGAAGCTTTCAGGATTAAATTTTTAGGCAGTAAAGGACTTTTGAAAGAGTTGTTCGCCGAATTCAAAAATGTTCCGAATGACCAAAAAAAAGAATTTGGACAAGTCATCAATTTACTAAAAACTACTGCTGAAGAAAAAGTAAAATCAATTCAGGAAGGTTTAGAAAATCAGCAAGAAAGCAAAGGTATTTATGGCGATTTAACCAGAACGGGCGAACCAATCACTATAGGTTCACGTCACCCAATATCCTTAGTGAAAAATCAAATTATTGATATTTTCTCAACCATTGGTTTCAATGTTTCTGAAGGACCAGAAATCGAAGACGATTGGCATAATTTTACAGCCTTGAACTTGCCAGAATACCATCCGGCTCGTGATATGCAAGATACTTTTTTCATTCAAACCAATCCTGATGTGTTGTTGCGTACTCATACTTCATCGGTTCAGGTGCGTTATATGGAAAACAACAAACCACCTATTCGTACGATTTCTCCAGGGCGTGTATTTCGTAACGAAGCCATTTCGTCTCGTTCACATTGTATCTTTCATCAAGTAGAAGGGTTGTATATCGACAAGGATGTGTCTTTTGCGGACTTAAAACAAACGCTTTTGTATTTTACGAAGGAAATGTTCGGTAAGTCAAAAATTCGTCTTAGACCGTCTTATTTTCCGTTTACGGAGCCAAGTGCCGAAATAGATATTTATTGGGGTTTAAAAACCGAAACGGATTATCGTATTACCAAAGGTACGGGTTGGTTAGAAATTGGTGGTTGCGGAATGGTAGACCCTAATGTTTTGACCAATTGTGGTATCAATCCAGATGAGTATAATGGTTTTGCTTTCGGAATGGGAGTAGAGCGTATCGCTATGTTGTTGTATCAAATTGGAGATATCCGTATGTTTTATGAAAACGATGTGCGTTTCTTAGAGCAATTTAAATCGATTATTTAGTAACAAGTCAATAGTCCTTAGCAATTAGTCTTTTGTAGTCATAGCATCTATTGACTGAGGACTAAGTACTAGGGACTCATTTTTTATAATATGAAAAAAGACATCATCATACCTGTAGTAGAAAATGTATTTATTGCTGCCGTTCAAGAATGGAGCGACGACTTTATGGAAAAAGTGTGGTACGCCTATTTGGTAAACGATAGCGATTTTAATATAGAAGGCGTTATGGTCGTTTCTAAAGCTTTTGGAACGATTGATGGCGAAATGAAGAAAACGTCGCTTTTGCGTCACGCTTTCGTTGAAATACCAGCTGTTTCTGTTGTTAAAATAGAAATGATTGAGAAAAGTGTACTTACGCTCAATAACGAGTTTATGGTGACTTATTTTATTGATGGCACTTTGTACGATAAAAAATTCATTTTCAAAGCCAATAGCATCAATGAAACTGAAATGGAAGAAGTGCCTATTCTTTTCGTAGATGGAGTAATTGTAAGATAATCTATTGATAATTTATACTAAAAAAGATGCCATTGGAACTCCCAATGGCATCTTTTTTTTGTCCAAATTTTGAAATAAAATCCATTAATTGGACAGATTCAAGTTACTTCCTAAAACACAATCCCTTTAGATATGTGGGTTTTTAGTTTGGCACGCCAATTGTATTTAAGTAAAAAGAAATGATTATAAAGAAAAGGTTTTTTGGTTGTTATATTTAGTTAGTGATGTGTTTTTTGTGAAAAAGGCAACTGTTGATGTTACAGTTGCCTTTTTTTATTCCTTCCATCCCCATGGTGCAGATGGATTTTGAATTGGTTTTGTAAGGTAAAAAGTTACAGTAAACAATCGGTCTGAACCAATACGTCTTAGGTTGTAACTAAATGTTTTTTCGTCCAGAGTAATCCACCAAATGTTAGTAGAAGCATTAGGGAGTAAAGTGGCTGTTTCTTGATCAGCTGGAAAAAATTGAATTGTTGGTAAGCCACTGTTGGTAGACATACCACCATATTGTGTGATTTTATCTGGTGTTCCGTCTTCATGACGGTGATCGTGTTTGAGCTGAATTTTATTGTTTTCTAAACTTAAGACCCAAGTTCTTGATTTATCTTCTCCAACAAAAAAAGGAATTCGTATTCTATTGTTTTCACAACTACGGACATTCATCACTAATTTTTTTCCTGAAAAAGGGTCGTTAGGAGTCGCACCTGCAGTAATTTGTCCTTCAAAAGATTGCCCACAATGTGTTTTTAATTGATTCCAAAATTGTGTGGCTCCAGAGTTATCTTGTCCAAAACTAATTGAAAAAATACTCAATAAAATGAATGAAAGTATATATCTCATTGGTTTTGTTTAAGGCATCGTATTTAAAGTTAAAAAGTGTACTACCTAATTTGTCTTGGATACTGATCTAGTCCAATTCTTCGGTTAGTTTTTTAAAGACGGCTTTGGCTTCTTTTCCTTCATATAGAATTTGATACACGGCATCTATAATTGGTGTTTTGGCACCGTAGCCTTGATTGAGTTTGTAAGCGCTTTTTACGGCATAATATCCTTCGGCTACCATACTCATTTCCATCATAGCTGATTTTACAGTATAACCTTTTCCAATCATGTTACCAAACATTCTATTTCTAGAAAAGACCGAGTATCCTGTTACCAATAAATCACCTAAATAGGCAGAATCATTGATGTTACGTTTCATTTTATGAACTTTTTTGATGAATTTTTTCATCTCACGAATCGCATTACTCATAATTACCGATTGGAAGTTATCTCCATAACCCAAACCGTGAGCAATACCAGCTGCTATTGAGTAAATGTTCTTAAGCATGGCCGCATATTCTGTTCCAATAATATCATCTGATATTTTGGCTTTTATATAATTTCCTGATAAATTTTCGGCTACTTTTTTTGCTTTATCTGGATCACCACAAGCAATTGTAAGATAGGATAAACGTTCTAAAGCTACTTCTTCGGCGTGGCAAGGACCTGTAATTACGCCTATGTTGTAGTAAGGGATGTCGTATTGAATATGAAAATGTTCTCCAACAATCAAACTGGTTTCTGGAACAATACCTTTGATGGCCGAAAAGATGATTTTGTCTTTTAGCGGAACAATTATTTTGGACAATTCTCCCTCCAAAAAAGCCGAAGGAATCGCAAAAATTAGGTAATCGGCATATTCTACTGCTTCATTAATATCCGAAGTTAGGATAAGCTTGTTAGTGTCAAATTCAACCGAACTTAAGTAATTCGGGTTGTGTTTGTAGGTTTTAATGTGATCGATAGCGACTTCGTTGCGCATGTACCAGCAAATTTCTTTTTGGTTCACACATAACATTTTAGCAATAGCAGTTGCCCAGCTTCCTCCACCAATTACTGCAAATTTTAATTTATCGGCCATTTTTTTATTAAATTTCATCAAAAGTACTCAAAATACTAGTAATTACACAAATTAATTTCAATAGTCGAGTCAGTTTTACTGCTTCTAGTATTGATTTTAAAGGCATTTTTAAATTATTAAAAAAAAATATTTTTTACACAATAAATAGGTAAGCTGAACGTTGTAAGTTATTAATAATTAGATTTTTATTGATTAAAAATTATGTTTGGTTTAGTTAGTTTTGTTTTTTAGTAATTGAAAAAGGCGCTCTACCATTGGTAAAACGCCTTTTTTTATGAATGCTTTTTTGAATTAATAACTAGCAGCAACTATTTCTCTAACTTTCGCAGGAGTTATGTTTTGTTTTTCTCCTAAGCCCTTCCAACCTCTTTCTTCAAATCTTTTTGCAATAAAATCGGCTGTTTTTTCGAAATCTTTGGTGTAGTCAGACAATTGGGTTTGCATTCCCATTGTATGAAAGAAGGCAACAGTTTTGTTGATAGCTTCTTTTGCAATTTCGTCTTCGCTTCCAGTTAGATTAAAAATACGTTGACCATATTGGGCCAATTTGGCTTTTTTCGTTTCAAACATTACCTTGTATAAGTTAGGACCAATTATCGCCAATGTTCTAGCGTGATCAATTCCATACAAAGCCGTTAATTCGTGTCCAATCATGTGTGTAGCCCAGTCACTAGGAACTCCTTTTTGGATTAGTCCGTTGAGCGCCATAGTACAGCTCCACATAAAGTTAGAAGCCAAAGCATAATTTGTAGGATCCTCTACTACTTTTGGTCCAATTTCGATTAGGGTTTGCAAAATACTTTCGGAAATTCGGTCTTGTAAATAACCTTCATGTGGATAGGTCAAGTATTGCTCCAATACGTGTGTGTAAGCATCTACAACGCCGTTTTGTAATTGACGCTTTGGCAATGAAACAATAACTGTTGGATCACAAATAGAAAATTTAGGAAACAAAGCGCTTCCGCCAAAAGCCAATTTTTCTTGTGTAGCTTCAATAGTTACAACAGATCCTGAATTCATTTCTGATCCTGTAGCAGGAATTGTTAGGACCGTACCGAAAGGAACTACTTTGCTAAGGTCTTTGATGAGTAAGCGTTTCTGTAAAATATCCATTGGGTTGCCTTCAAAATGTACAGCTGCCGATATGAATTTCACGCCATCAATGACGCTACCGCCACCTACTGCCAAAATAAAATCGATATTTTGTTCTTTGATTACCGCTACCGCTTTCATCAATGTTTCGTAATGAGGATTGGGTTCAATACCACCAAATTCAACAATATTACGATCTGGAAGCGCTGCTTTTACTTGATCATAAATACCGTTTTTGAAGATACTGCCTCCTCCGTAAGCAATCAGGATTTTTGCTTCTGCAGGAATCAAGGTCGCTATTTTTTCTATTTGTCCTTTTCCGAAAATTAAATTCGTAGGATTGTATAATTCGAAGTTTAACATGATGTTTTTTTTTTAAAAGAGTTACTAAGATACTAAGATTCTGAGTTTTTAATGCACATTTAAACCTTAGCAACTTAGCTTCTCAGCGTTTTAGAGACGTTCTCTTATTTTTTTGAATGCAATTGAGCCAATAATTTTTCGGCAACTAATTTTGATGAAGCAGGATTTTGTCCTGTAATCAATAAACCATCTTCTACGGCGTAGGATTGCCAATCGCCAGCTTTACTGTAAAAACCACCATTTTTTTGCAACATATCTTCCACCAAAAAAGGTACGATATTGGTCAATCCCACAGCTGCTTCTTCGGAGTTCGTAAAACCAGTTACTTTTTTACCTTTAACCAAGAAATCTCCATTTACTTTTACATTTTTTAAGGCAGCAGGTGCATGACATACAAATGCTACTGGTTTATTTTGTGTGTAAAAAGTAGCAATTAAGTCTGAAGAAGTTGTATCCTCGGCCAAATCCCATAATGGACCGTGACCTCCAGGATAAAAAACAGCATCGTAATCAGATGGAGAAACTTCTGATATTTTTTTGGTGTTTTTAAGTTTTGCTAACAATGCGGTATCTGCATCAAAACGTTTAGTATCCTCAGTTGCTGATGCTGGATCAGCACTTTTTGGATCGATTGGAGGCTGACCTCCAAGAGGTGATGCAATGTCGATTTGAATTCCCTTGTCGGCCAAAGCATAGTAGGGAGCGGCAAATTCTTCTGTCCAAAATCCTGTTTTTTCTCCTGTGTTACCTAATTGGTCGTGGCTGGTAACTACAAATAATACTTTTTTCATTTTTTTATTTTGTTTTTGTGCAGTTGCAACAAAGCAACTCAAGGTTATTACTAGAATCGTTAATAAGGAAGTTTTTTTCATCGCTTGTTTTAATTTGAGACTGCAAATTTATGGCGAATATGGTATTAGTAAAAATAATTTAAATTATGTTTGTGATAAATATATTTATAGCAATGGTAAATTTAGAATGGTATCGCACTTTTAAATCAGTATACAAAAACGGAAATTTTTCGTTAGCCGCTAAGGAGTTGTTCATTAGTCAGCCTGCAGTCAGTCAGCAAATTGCTATGCTTGAAGCCCATGTAGGATATACATTATTCAACCGTAAATCAAAAGGGGTGGTGCCTACGGAATACGCAAAGTTACTCAATAACTTAATCATTGATGCTTTGGATCGTTTAGAAAATGTAGAAAACGGTTTTAGAGCTAAGGCGTTCAATACTAATCGATTATTGTCTATTGGGATTTCAAAGCATTTGATGGGATGTTTTGGTAGTTCATTGGTGTCTAAATTTGATTTTATTGACTTCACTTTTGGGACCAACGAGGAGTTATTTGATTTAGTAAATTCCAAGAAAATAGATTTTGCGATAGTAACCAAACAGTACGATACTTTTGATACCCTACAGCAGCGAATTGGTGAAATAAAACAAGTCGTTGTCGCTACTCCAGATATTGATCTTCAAATCATAAAAGAAAACATTTCTACCAATGATTTAGTTGCTATAGAACAATGGATGAACGATCAGCGGTGGTACAGTCATGATTCGGGTATACCCCACATTAAGTTATTTTGGTTGCATGTTTTTAATAAAAAAAGGCCAGCGATTATAGCCAATTATATCATTCCATCAGAAAATGAAATGATTGCAATTCTTGCTCAAAACACGGGTATTAGTGTAGTTTGGAATTGTAATGTTGCATCTAAGATTCGCAATAAAGTGTTACAATTGGTATGGGATAGCCCAAAAATGCCTGCAACACCAGTGTTTTTATTATCAGGTAAGAATGATAATTTAAGTGCTATTGCTGAAGAAATAGTTGCTGTTGTAAAAGAGGTATTGTACTAATTATTTTTTGTAAAAATTATTATGATCCAAATACTCCCAAACATTATGTGGTAATAAAGGGCGAATGTTTTTGCCTTTTTTGATGCTATTGCGAATAAAAGTAGCTGATATTTCAACTACTGGGGCATCTATGATTTTGATTTTGGGATGGTTGGCAAAAGAAGTGTTTTCTGCTCCAGTATCAATTGTTTTTTGATTGTTTTCTATGGCTTCGATTCTCGGATAGACATAAATGGAATAATGTTCTAAAATGGCTTCGTAGTTTTTCCATTTGTGCAAGGATTTTAAGTTGTCTTCGCCCATGATTAAAGCAAACTCATTTTCTGGATATTTCTCTTGTAAATGTACTAGTGTAGTAATCGTATAATTGGGTTGCGGTAATTTAAATTCGATATCCGAAGGCTTTATTTTTGTATAAGTATCAGTAGCCAAATGCACCATATGTAACCGATGATAATCATCAAGCAGCGTACTTTTCTTTTTTAACGGGTTGTGTGGCGTTACGACCATCCAGATTTGGTCCAAATCGGTATGTTCTGCCATATGATTGGCAATAATCAAATGGCCCACATGAATGGGATTAAAAGTACCGAAATATAGTCCGATTTTCATTTAACTTAGTAACTAGTGATTAGTAAAAAGTAATTAGTTTTTGAGGGTTTTTGAAAATGCATTAATCATTTTAGATTCTTCCTCTATTTGGCTTAGAATTTCTGTGTACAAAGTTTCATTTGTTATAAAACCAAGTTCATTAGCAATTAGTAATTGAGTTTCAATTTCGAATAGTGAGCCTCTTGAAATATCTAAAAAATGACTAAATGATTTATCTGTATTTCTTCCATAACCTTCAGCAATATTAGAAGGAATAGATATCGAAGCTCTTTTTATCTGACTTGTCAGAGCATATAATTCTTCCTGAGGAAATGATTTTACTAACTGATAAACTAAGCAGACTATTTTAATGCCTTTTTGCCAAATCAATAAATCTTTATATGATTTTATTTCACCCATTTCAAGCTAATTACTTTTTACTAATCACTAATCACTTTTTACTAATCACTATTTAGAAACAAAATCCTTCACCAATTGATACGCTTCTTCAAGTGCAACAGGCAAATCGTAATTTTTGATAATCACATCAAATTGTGGAGCGGTAGCCAATTCTACTGAGGCTTTGGCAATGCGCATGTTGATTTTGTCTTCGCTTTCGGTTGAGCGTTCTTTGAGTCTTCTTTTCAATTCATCAACGCTTGGAGGTTTCACAAAAACAGCCAAGGTTTCTTCTGGAAATTTGTGTTTAATACGCAATCCTCCAGCCACATCAATATCAAAAATCACATTTTTGCCCATAGCCCAAATGCGTTCCACTTCGCTTTTTAGTGTGCCATAGAAATTATCGCGATACACTTCTTCCCATTCAACAAACTCTTCTGCTTTGATGTGTTTTTTGAATTGTTCCAATGACATAAAATAGTAATCCTTGCCATCTACTTCTTCACCACGAGGCAAACGGGTAGCTGCCGAAATAGAAAATTCTAAATTCAAATCTTCTTTTCCTAATAAATGCCTAACGATTGTTGTTTTTCCCGAACCAGATGGAGCTGAAAAAACTATTAATTTTCCTTTTTTCATTTTTATACTATAATTTTCCTAAGAGCTACAATACATTCAACACTTGCTCTTTAATTTTTTCCAATTCATCTTTCATTTGAACGACTAACTTTTGCATTTGAGCATGATTGGATTTAGAACCCATAGTGTTGATTTCTCTACCCATTTCTTGAGTAATAAAACCTAGTTTTCTACCATTAGCTTCCGTTCCTTTGATGGTGTCTAGGAAATAATCCAAATGGTTGGTTAAACGTACTTTTTCTTCAGTAATATCTAGTTTTTCCAAATAGTAAATGAGTTCTTGTTCAAAACGATTTTCGTCAATATTTACTTGAAGTTCAGCAATAGCGGTTTGTAAGCGTTCTTTGATAGCTTGAACACGCTCAGGGTCTAAGGCCAAAGCTTCGTTCATGAATTGACGAATATTTCCGATGCGCAATTGGAATTCTTTTTCGAGAGACTCGCCTTCGTCTTTACGGAAATTCAAGATGTTTTGAAGTGCCTCTTCGATTACAGTTTGTATAGTAGCCCATTCACTTTCGTCAATTTCTTCGCGTTCTACTTTCATAGTATCCGGCATACGAACGGCCATCTTCATCAATTCAGTTGTGTCGGCGTCAGGATATACCTCAAGTAATTGATTGATATAAGCTTTTACAATTGGAACATTCACTCGAGTAGAGGTTTGCTCAGCTGTACTTTCAATGTAAATCGAGAAATCAATTTTTCCTCTTTCCAATTTTGAAGCAATTAGATTGCGCAGTCCCAATTCCATTTCGCGGTATAAAGAGGGCATTCTTACATTCAAATCTAACCCCTTACTGTTTAGGGATTTTACTTCTATTGTTATTTTTTTGGTTGGCAATTGAAGTGTTGCTTTACCAAAACCGGTCATGGATTGTATCATATGTTTGTATAAAAAGCTGTAAAGATAAGTAAAGTAATTTGTACTTAAAGAATACAAATTAACGCAATAAGTGGAATATCAATGATTAGTTATGACTTTTATGGCTTTTTTGTGTTACCAAATAAACGCCCGAAAAAATTAAAATAGCAGCTCCTATTTTGACCCAATTCAGCTCGTCTTTCCCTAAACTAATAGCAAAAATCGTCGCAAAAAGAGGTTGTAAATAAATAAAAACCGCCACCGTAGTAGGTTTTAATTCTTTCATCGAAAGTAAATTTAATAAATAAGTTAAGAAAGTCGAAACAACTACAACAAAACTTATTTTCCAGTAGATTAAAGTAGGCACTAAAGACCAATTGACAGCATTAAACTCACTCCATCCAAATGGTAGAACCATCAAGAAACCAAAAAGATAAATCCATTTTACAAAGGTAAATGCATTATAGGTATGCATTAATTTTTTTACAATGATGAGATAAAAACCATAAGAAATTGCATTGACCAATACTAAGAAATTACCCAATCCAGCATTGCTAGCACTACCAATCGATTTGCCGTAAAGAATCAATAAAGCAGTACCGAACAGGCCTAGGATAATTCCAAAAACCTTTCTTTTTTTCAGGCGCTCTTTCATTATTATTGCTGATAAAACCAGCACAATCATTGGTGTTGAAACCATAATTACTGCAGCAGAGATAGGTGAAGTTAGGCTTAATCCTTTAAAAAAAGTGAGCATATTGAATGCTACTCCAAAAAAAGCAGCAGCAATAATTCTAGGAAAATCTCCCAAGGCAATTTTTTCTTTGGGCATAAAAAGCCACGTTAGCCAAAAAAGCAGCACTGAACCGCCCACTCGAAGTAAGATAAACCCGAAAGCATCAATGTATGCAGGCATTACGTCTTTGGCAATGGTAAAAGTTACACCATAAATAATCGAAACGATGGTTGCACCAATTAAGGCAAGCTTTCTTTTAGACATGGGCCAATGCTAAATGAACTTGATGAATGTTTTGTTGGCTATTACCGATATAGATTTTGTCATTAATGATAAAAACAGGTCGGCTCAAAAAGGTGTAATGTTCCAAAATGTATTTTTTAAAATCGGCTTCTGTAAGCGATTGATTTTTTAAATCCATCGATTTGTACAATTGGGCTTTTTTGCTAAACAGAGCTTCGTAACTTCCTGATAATTCTGCCATTTTTTCTAATTCATCAACAGTAATTGGGTCTTGTTTAATGTCATGGAAAGCCAGATTATGGTTGGAAGGTAGTCCTTTTATGATTTTTCTGCAGGTATCGCAAGAAGCTAAGTAATATATTTTGTTCATTTGGATTGCTTTTTTGTGCTGCAAAGAAAATTCATTTAGACGGAAAATGAGTATTTTTATCCAAAAAATAAAAATAATGAACGCAATATTTGAACTCACAGCAACAAGCCGAAAAATGGCCGCTCCTTATCTTGAAAAATATACTCTAGAACAATTGAATACAATTCCTGAAGGTTTTTCTAATACTATATTTTGGAACATTGCTCATATCGTGGTGACGCAACAGTTATTAGTATACAAATTATCAGGTCTACCAATGCAGGTTTCAGATGATTTGGTAGAAAAATACCGAAAAGGAACCAAGCCTGAACAAGATGCTACACAAGAAGAAGTTGATTTGATTAAGAGTTTGCTTTTTTCAACGGTAGAACAAATGAAAAGCGACTACGATAATAAGGTTTTTCAAAATTTTACTGAATACCCAACTTCTACAGGTTTTACATTGCATACTGTTGAAGAAGCAATCCAATTCAATGCTTTTCATGAAGGATTACATATGGGGATTTTGATGAGTCTTCGTAAGTTCGTTTAAAAAACATAATACAAATAGAAAAAGTGCTTCGAAATCTGATTTTATTTTGAAGCACTTTTTTATTTCAAAACAAGGTAGTTTTTTAGGGAAGCGTAAGGAATAAAAAGAGTTTTAGGCCCTTCTACATAAGCAGCCGCTTCGTATTGATTGTAATAAAATAAAAGGCCGTCATTGGTAAAAAAGATGTTTTTGGGTAATTGGAACTCATCATTTTCAAATAAATAACCCGTTTGATTGATATTGCCTTTTAGTGGTATTTGATATTTTTTTCGGAACTTGATTTCTAGCATTTTTTTCAACCCAGAAATATCTTTGAAAAGCGATTCATTCGAAATGTTTTTTCCAGTTTTTGAGTCAAATATTAGGGATTGAAGGCCTTCATAACCGTGAGCGCCCCCAGTAAAAGTGTAATGGTCAATTTCTAAATTGATAATATGTTCAGATTGATATTTAACCGTTCCTTCTATTGCAGCTTCCCATCCAAAAGTGGCATCAGGTATTTCTTCTTTGGTAGTTTCATAAGAGTTTATAAATGATGAAAGAAGGACTTGATAATCCTCGGTTTCTAATGGTTTTTCATCAAGATAGACCAATTCTTTTATTCTAGAAAACACTTTTTTATTGATGCTATCTGCCGAAGTACTGTTGTTTGTGGCATAAGGAATACTCACTTTTATTTCTGGACAGTTTTCTTTGCAAAGTAAGTTGCTTTTTTTACTGAATTCTTTATTTTCAAAGCGTATTTCATTGGAACAACTACTCAATACTACGAGCAAAAATAGGCTTTGGATGTATCGTTTCATAACTCAAATGTGTTAATTGTATACAAAGGTAGCCTAGACAAACGTTGCTTTATCAATATTTAACGGTAAATTTGCATTTCCAATAAATGTAGTCATTCAAAAAAACGATACACATGAAATTTAATACTAAAGTTATCCATGGAGGACAACACCATGATGCAAGTACTGGAGCTGTAATGCCTCCTGTTTATCAAACATCCACTTTTGTACAAACGAGTCCAGGTCAGCCTTTGAATCCTGATTATGAATATAGCAGAGCTGCAAATCCAACTCGAACTGCGCTTGAAAATGCTTTAGCAAGTATTGAAAATGGAACCAGAGGATTGGCATTTTCGTCTGGATTAGCGGCAACAGATTGCGTTTTGCGTTCTTTTAAAGCTGGTGACGAAATTATCGCTATGGATGATTTGTATGGAGGAACTTATAGAATGTTTACTAGGATTTATAAAGAGTCTGGCATTAAATTTCATTTTGTTGATATGAATGATTTGGAAAAATTCCAATCTTTAATCAACGAAAATACTAAGTTGGTTTGGGTTGAAACACCTACGAATCCATTAATGAAACTAGCTGATATTGCTGCTATTGCTCAAATAACGAAAGCAAATAATATTCTTTTTGCGGTAGACAATACTTTTGCCACTCCCTACTTGCAAAAACCTTTAGATTTAGGTGCTGATATTGTAATGCATTCTGCAACCAAGTATTTAGGTGGTCACTCTGATGTTATTGCTGGGGCTTTAATTGTAAAAGACGAAGCATTAGGTAATCAATTGCATTTTCAGCAATTTGCAACCGGTGCAACCTTAGGCCCAATGGATAGTTTTTTGGTGTTAAGAGGGATTAAAACTTTGCATTTACGTGTGCAAAGACATTGTGAAAATGGAGAGAAAGTAGTCGCTTTTTTAAATTCACATCCAAAGATTCAAATTGTTTATTATCCTGGATTGCCTGAACATCCGTTTCATGAAATTGCCAAAAAGCAAATGAGTGGTTTTGGTGGAATGGTTTCTTTTACTTTTAAATCAGGTGAAAAGGCGGATGCTATTGCTTTTTTAGAAAAGTTAAAGGTGTTTACTTTAGCTGAATCTTTAGGAGGAGTAGAATCTTTAGCCAATCATCCTGCTTTGATGACGCACGCTTCTATCCCAGAAGACAAAAGAAAAGAAGTCGGAATTACTGATGATTTAGTGCGATTAAGTGTTGGAGTAGAGGACGCTGCCGACTTGATAGCTGACTTAGAACAAGCTTTATCTTAGAAAAAAAGTATAATCATAAAAAAGGGCTCAATAGTTTACATTGAGCCCTTTTTATGAATTTTAGCTAAAGTATTAAAACTCTAAATATTGAATGTAGCCTATATTGAACCATACCATCCAATCATTAGCTTTATTTTCTTTATATATCTGCTTGTTAGGATTTAAACCATCTACCCAGTCCGAAGAAAAGTACTGAAAGCGCATATCCACCAATAAATCACTCATAGTAGTAAGCTTGTATCTAGTACCAAATCCTGCAACAACAGAGAGCACTCCTTTGGATTCATTTGAAAATCCATTTGGACGACCATCTGATGGTGTTAGGTATTTAGGTATTGTGGTTGCCGATGTTCCCAAAGGACCTAAAGTTGAAGTAGCTTGAGCGTCATAAAAACTGTAAAGAACACCCAAACTCGCATAAGGACCAAATGCACCTATAGTGTTCTCAAAATCATGTATTTTTACAAGGTGAAATTCACCTTGAAATCCTAGATTTACCATTTTTGAAGAGCCTCTCATGGCACGTAATTGCTGCTTTCCTAATGAGGTAGATCCTTCTTCAACCCATTTCCCAAAGTGCCTGAAACTTGTAGAGTTATAAGAAAGCTCCGTTCGAACTTTAAAATGATCATTAAAATAATTACCGTAATTAGCCCTTGATGAAAAATTGATATAATGCACGAGACCAACTCCAAATCCTGCATTACCAGCGTTTGTTTCAATGTCGTGTCTTTCGCCATAATCTGATTGAAAAGCCAAAGGACCAAAGGTAATTCCTATCTCATGTGCTAGGTTGAATTGGGCATTGGAAACATTGATTAAAGAAAACAATGCTATTAGGGTAGGTAAGAATTTTTTAAACATTTGGGTGTCTATTTATTGCGCGCAAATATATAAAAACAAATTACACAAAATATGCCCAAAAAGCTTATCCAATTATTATTATTCAAAATTGAATTTTATTACAGATACTATAACGTTTTCGTAACTTTTATTGTTTAATGTTGGTATTTCTTTGTAAATGGTTAAATAAAAGATAATTTTTCTTTTTATTGTAAAAAAATAGGTCAAATTAACGTTTAAAACGTATATTTGTGAGCAATTAACAGTGCGTTTCTAACGTTTTTATAATCATTAAGATCATGTCACAAAGTATTACTAATTTTATTGATTCGGTAACTAAAAAAAATCCGAACGAAACAGAATTTTTGCAAGCAGTATTAGAAGTTGCCGAAACGGTAATTCCTTTTATAGAAGAAAATAAAAAATACCAAAACAAAATGCTTTTAGAGCGTATGGTAGAGCCAGAACGCGTTATCATGTTTAGAGTTACTTGGATTGACGATCAAGGTCAAACTCAAGTAAATAGAGGATACCGTATACAAATGAACTCAGCTATAGGCCCATATAAAGGTGGATTGCGTTTTCATCCATCTGTAAATCTAAGTATTTTGAAATTCTTAGCTTTCGAACAAACTTTCAAAAATAGCTTAACTACTTTGCCAATGGGCGGTGGAAAAGGAGGTTCTGATTTTGATCCTAAAGGAAAATCAGATAACGAAATCATGAAATTTTGCCAAAGTTTTATGGTCGAATTGTCAAAGCATATTGGTGCTGATACGGATGTTCCTGCGGGAGATATAGGTGTTGGAGGAAGAGAAGTAGGTTATTTATTTGGTCAATACAAAAGATTAAGAAATGAATTTACAGGAGTATTAACTGGTAAAGGAATTTCTTTCGGAGGTTCTTTAATCCGCCCAGAAGCAACTGGTTACGGAACAGTATACTTCGCACAAAGTATGTTGAAAACAAAAGGTGATTCTTTTGAAGGAAAAACGGTTGTTATTTCAGGTTCAGGAAACGTAGCACAATACGCTACTCAAAAAGCGACTCAATTAGGTGGTAAAGTAGTTACTTTATCTGATTCTGCGGGGTATATTTATGATGCAGACGGAATTGACGCTGAAAAATTAGCTTTCGTAATGGAATTGAAAAACGAATTACGTGGAAGAATTAGTGAGTATGTTACTAAGTATCCAAATGCTAAATATGTTGCAGGTAAACGTCCATGGGAAGTAAAATGTGATATCGCATTGCCTTGTGCAACTCAAAATGAGTTGAACGGAGAAGAAGCGGCTCTTTTATTAGCTAACGGTTGTATTGCTGTGGCTGAGGGTGCTAATATGCCTTCAACACCAGAAGCTGTTATTGCGTTCCACAAAGCTAAAATTTTGTTCGCACCAGGAAAAGCTTCTAATGCAGGTGGTGTAGCTACTTCAGGTTTAGAAATGTCTCAAAACTCATTGCGTTTAAGCTGGACTTCTGAAGAAGTAGATGAGAAATTATACAATATCATGTTGAATATTCATGCTTCTTGTGTACAATATGGTACAGATGAAACAGGATATGTTGATTATGTTAAAGGTGCTAATATTGCTGGATTTGTTAAAGTAGCGGATGCTATGTTAGCTCAAGGAGTAGTATAGTAGTAGTAAGTTAATTAGTAAAGGCCTTCTTCTGGAAACAGAAGAAGGCTTTTTTTTATTCCTTAAGAACAAAAATCAAAAACTTTCGTTTGTACTATATTTGTATTTGATTTTAAAAAACCATGAAGAGAATTGCCTTGTTTTTTTGTTGTTTATTAGCCCTTAATGTTGGTTTTTCACAAAGCCAATTGTCTTGGCAAGGTTATTTTTCTTATAACGAAATTAAAGATGTAGCGCAATCCAATTCCAATCTTTTTGCTGCTTCAGAGAATGCTTTGTTCTCAAAAAATACACTTTCAAACACATTAAAAACTACCACGACTATCGATGGTCTTTCGGGTTTAACGATATCAGCTTTGTATCATAGTACCGCTTTCAACAAAACTATTGTGGGTTATGAAAACGGCCTTTTAATTGTGATTAATGAAGCTGACGGTTCCCTGCTGAAAGTGGTCGATATTATCAACAAACAATTGCCTGCCAATATCAAAAAAATCAATCACTTTTTGGAACATCAGGGCATTCTTTATGTTTCTTGTGATTTTGGTATTGTACAATTCAATTTGAATACGCAACTTTTTGGAGATACTTACTTTATAGGCGATTTAGGAAAGGAGATTTCGGTGAAGCAAACGGCTGTTTTTGAAGGAAATTTTTATGCTGCAACAGAAAATGGAATTCGAAGAGCAGCTATTACGAATCCAAACTTAATCGATTATCAGCAATGGACAACGCTTTTGTCTGATAATTGGTCGGGAATTACTGCTTTTGGGGCAGATTTGTATGCTTCAACCACAGCTGGTACGATTTACAAATATGGGCTGAGTTCATTCTCTGTCGTTCAAAGTTTTGGTGCGCCTATAGTTGATTTGCGTTCTGATGCAAACAATTTACTAGTTACAACTCCCAGTCAAATTTCGGTCTTTGGGTCGGGCTTGCTTTTAATAAAACAAATAAATAGCAATCAAATTTTGGATAAAAATCCAGTTTTTACTTGTGCGACTATTGTCAATACTAATTTGTTTTTGGGCACCAAAGAAAATGGTTTGCTAACAACTACACTGTCTGTTGGCGCACCAATAACCGATAGTACACCTCCAGGACCACTCAGAAATGCAATTTTTTCATTTCAAGTTACTCCAACTGCGCTTTGGGCGGTTTATGGAGGTTATACAGGTGACTATAATCCTTATTCTTATAACAACAGCGGTCCTAATTTATATGGTATAAGCCGACTCAGCACTCAGAGTTGGTTATCAATTCCTGCAAATGAGGTTTTGGGAGCCAAATCTATTTCGAGAGTAACGATTAATCCAAATGACGAGACTAAAGTTTATGTGAGTTCTTTCTTTTCGGGATTATTACGCATAGAAAATGAAGTGCCAAATTTGTTGTATAATCAAACCAATTCGGGTTTGGAATCGATTGCTTTTCTAGGACCAACTTATATCGATGTTCGTATCAACGGAACAGCGTTTGACAAATCAGGGAATCTTTGGGTGACCAATTCCCGAATCGAAAATGGCTTAAAAGTCTTGAGAAGTAATGGACAATGGCAAAGTTATTCCTTGAATTCCATCGCCGAAAAAAGTATTGATGTGAGCATGGGAAGAATGGTCATCGATAAAAACAATACCAAATGGATTGCTTCTAATACTGATGGAGTAATCGCTTTTAACGAATCGGGTACACCCACATTTAAGAAAATAACTTTTGGAGCTGACAAGGGAAACCTGCCTACAACAGATGTACGAGCTTTGGCTATAGATACAAATAATCAACTTTGGATAGGAACGAACAAAGGACTTCGAGTGTTGTCGAATGTGAATAATTTTCAAAATACAACAGCACTTACTACCAAACCAATTATCATTCTAGAGGATGAAGTTGCTCAGGAGTTGCTCTTTGAGCAATTTATCAATGCGATTGTAGTAGATGGAGCCAACAATAAATGGGTAGGAACGGCAGATTCAGGTGTTTTTTTATTGTCATCCAATGGGCAAAAAACGCTGTATCATTTTACCACCAATAATTCACCATTACCGAGTAACACTATAAACGATATTGGAATCAATTCGGTTACTGGTGAAGTCTATATTGCTACGACCAAAGGGATGATTTCGTTTAAGGGTGTGGCTACGGGAGCTAGTGATTCTTTGAATAATGTTTATGTTTATCCCAATCCAGTGCGCCCTGAATTTAGTGGAACGGTAAAAATAGCGGGTCTTTTGGATCGGGCGAATATAAAAATAACCGATATCGAAGGCAATTTAGTGCACGAAGCAGTTTCTGAAGGAGGAACTATAGAGTGGGACACTACTGCTTTTGGAAAATACAAAGTTGCTTCAGGCGTGTATATGATTTTTATTTCTGCTGAAGATGGCATCGAAACCAAGGTGAAGAAGGTGATGATTATTAGATAAAGATTTCAATTTTTAAAAGCCATATCTCAAAAATCCCAAATCCCAAATCCCAAATCCCAAATCTCAAAATTCTAAATCCCAAATTCCAATCCACATGTTGGTAAAAACCAAAGCCATCGTAATTTCTACTTTAAAATTTCAAGAAAAAAGCTTGATTGTGAAGTGCTTTACGCAATCTCATGGTCTAAAATCCTATTTTGTCAGAGACGCATTTTCTGGAAAAAAGAACAATCAAAAAATCGCCTATTTTCAGCCTTTATCAATTTTAGAAATTGAAGCAGTGCATAAAAATAAAGGAACTTTAGAGCATTTTAAAGAAATCAAAACGGCTATACCGTTTCAAACCATTCCTTTGGATATTGTAAAAAGTACTATGGTGTTGTTTCTTTCTGAAATTTTACATCACGCTATTCACGAAGAAGAAAAAAACGATGATTTGTTTCAGTACCTCGAAACAGCGCTCCAATGGCTAGACACGCATAATGAAACGAGTAACTTCCATCTGATTTTACTGCTTGAAATTACCAAGTTCTTAGGGTTTTATCCAGATACTTCCGATCAAGATTTGCCTTTTTTTGAAATGAACGAAGGGGTTTTTTCCCTCTTTCAGGCAATTAGTTGTTTGTCTGAACACGAATCTTTTTTGCTAAAAAAATTAATTGATTTGAGATTAGACTCGGATCAAAAAGTTTTTCACGTTATAGAACGCCAAATTCTGCTCAAAATACTAATTGATTATTACAGTTTTCATTTGGATGGTTTTAAAAAACCAAAGTCTTTGGAGATTCTTAAAGAAGTTTTTTCTTAAATTTTATGCTCTCTGCTAACTTTTGACGCTCAACTTTCAACTTTCGACTTAATTTTATTACTTTCGCACCTCGATTAAGAAAAGGATACAATGAGTACAAAATTTACTGAATACAAAGGACTTGACTTGCCAAAAGCGGCATCCGAAGTGCTTGATTTTTGGAAGAACGAAAATATATTTGAAAAGAGTGTAACTACGCGCGAAGGCAATACGCCTTTTGTGTTTTTTGAAGGACCTCCTTCGGCCAACGGATTGCCAGGAATTCACCACGTGATGGCACGTGCCATTAAAGATATTTTTTGCCGCTATAAAACCCAAAAAGGTTTCCAAGTAAAGCGTAAAGCGGGCTGGGACACTCACGGTCTACCGGTGGAATTGGGAACTGAGAAAGAATTGGGAATTACCAAAGAAGATATTGGAAAAACCATTTCCATCGAGGATTATAACGAAGCGTGTAAAAAAACCGTAATGCGTTATACCGATGTTTGGAACGATTTGACTGAAAAAATGGGCTATTGGGTAGATATGGAAGACCCCTATGTGACCTATAAACCCAAGTATATGGAATCGGTTTGGTGGTTGCTAAAACAAATCTATAACAAAGATTTGATGTACAAAGGCTACACCATACAGCCCTATTCACCAAAAGCAGGAACAGGTTTGTCTTCTCACGAAGTGAATCAGCCAGGAAGTTACCGTGATGTAACGGATACGACCATTGTGGCTCAATTCAAGACATTACCAGAAACATTACCTTCATTTTTACAAGGTTTTGGAGCTATTCACATTTTGGCTTGGACGACGACACCTTGGACTTTGCCATCGAATACCGCTTTGACAGTTGGACCTAAAATCGATTATGTTTTAGTAAAAACCTTCAATCAGTATACATTTGAGCCAATTTTTGTGGTTTTGGCCAAAAATTTAGTAGGGAAACAATTTGCAAAAGGATTTTTCGCTTCTGAAGATGCAACTGATTTCGAAAATTTCAAAGTAGGTGATAAAAAAATACCGTACCAAATCGTAGCCGAATGTAAAGGTCAAGATTTAGTGGATATTCGTTACGAACAATTATTGCCTTTTGTATTGCCATATCAAAATGCAGAAAATGCGTTTAGAGTGATTGCTGGTGATTTTGTAACTACTGAAGACGGTACGGGTATTGTACATACTGCGCCTACATTTGGTGCAGATGATGCTAAAGTAGCCAAAGAAGCTACTCCAGAAGTGCCGCCAATGTTGGTTTTAGATGAAAATGGTACTCCAGTTCCTTTGGTAGATTTGCAAGGAAGATTCATTCAAGGTCTTGGAGATTATTCAGGGAAATACGTTAAAAACGAATATTATAACGAAGGAGAAGCACCAGAGCGTTCTGTAGATGTTGAAATCGCTATTCGTTTAAAAGAAGAAAACAAAGCCTTCAAAGTAGAGAAATACGTGCACAGTTATCCACACTGTTGGAGAACGGATAAGCCAATATTGTATTATCCATTAGACTCTTGGTTTATCAAAATTACCGAGGTGAGAGACCGTATGTTCGACCTGAACGACAGCATCAACTGGAAGCCAAAAGCTACTGGTGAGGGACGTTTTGGTAATTGGTTGAAAAATGCTAATGATTGGAACTTATCACGCTCTCGTTATTGGGGAATTCCTTTGCCTATTTGGAGAACAGAAGACAAACAAGAGGAAATTTTAATTGGTTCTGTTGAAGAATTATACAACGAGATAGAAAAAGCTATTGCCGCTGGTGTTCAAACCAATAATCCGTTTGCTGGTTTTGAAATTGGAAATATGTCTGAAACTAATTACGATTTGATTGATTTACACAAAAATGTGGTAGACCAAATCACCTTAGTTTCTGCTTCAGGAAAACCAATGAAACGCGAATCCGATTTGATTGACGTTTGGTTTGACTCAGGTGCTATGCCTTATGCGCAATGGCATTATCCGTTTGAAAATAAAGAAAAAATAGATCAAAATACCGATTTTCCAGCTGATTTTATTGCTGAAGGTGTCGATCAAACTCGTGGATGGTTTTATACTTTACACGCTATTGGTGCTTTGGTTTTTGATCGTATAGCTTACAAAAACGTAGTATCCAACGGTTTGGTTTTGGATAAAAATGGACAAAAAATGTCCAAGCGTTTAGGTAATGCGGTTGATCCTTTTACTACATTAGAAGAGTATGGTCCTGATGCAACGCGTTGGTATATGATTTCGAATGCCAATCCTTGGGATAACTTGAAGTTTGACATTGAAGGAATTGCTGAGGTGCGTCGTAAGTTCTTTGGAACGTTGTACAATACGTATTCTTTCTTTGCATTATATGCGAATATCGATGGCTTTAGTTATGCAGAAGCTGAGGTACCTCTAGAAGAACGCCCAGAGATTGATCAATGGATTATTTCAGAGTTGAACACGTTGGTCAAAGAAGTGGATGTATTTTATGCCGAATATGAACCAACTCGTGCCGCTCGTGCTATTTCTGATTTTGTTCAAGAAAATCTGAGTAACTGGTACGTGCGTTTGTGTAGACGTCGTTTCTGGAAAGGCGAGTATGCTCAAGATAAAATTGCTGCTTATCAAACGCTTTATACTTGTTTGTTAAGCATAGCAAAATTGAGTGCACCTATCGCTCCTTTCTTTATGGATAAGTTGTATAAAGACTTGACTCAAGCAACAGGAACAGAGAATTTCGAGTCAGTACACTTGGCACAATTCCCCGTTTCAGTTGAAAAGTTTGTTGATAAATCGCTAGAGAGTAAAATGCAGAAGGCGCAGACAATATCTTCATTGGTTTTGTCACTACGTAAAAAGGAAATGATCAAAGTGCGTCAACCTCTGCAAAAGGTAATGATTCCAGTACTTGACGCGGTTCAGAAGGCTGAAATCGAAGCTGTTGCCGACCTCATAAAAGCCGAAGTTAACGTCAAAGAAATCGAGCTTTTAGACGATGCTTCAGGCATATTGGTTAAACAAATTAAACCTAATTTTAAGGCTCTTGGACCACGTTTCGGAAAAGATATGGGTCTGATTTCCAAAGAGATACAGTCTTTTACGCCTGATCAAATCAATCAATTAGACAAGGAAGGAAGCTTAAGTATGGTAATTTCAGGAAAAGATGTAATTTTATCATTAGAGGATGTAGAAATTTCTTCGCAAGACATTGAAGGTTGGCTAGTGGCCAATGCTAACGGAATTACGGTAGCATTAGACATCACCATCTCTGAAGAGTTAAGAAAAGAAGGAATTGCTAGGGAGCTAGTAAATCGTATTCAGAATATCCGTAAAGATTCTGGTTTCGAGGTTACTGATAAAGTGAAGGTTTACGTTCAAAATCACGCTGTTTTACAAGAAGCAATTCTAGCCAATGAAAGCTACATTAAGTCAGAAACATTGACAGAACAATTGCTATTTGCAGAAAACTTAGAAAATGGCACAGAAATTGAATTCGACGACATTAAAACAAAATTAACGATAACAAAATAAACCAACCAAAAAAGAATTAACCAACCCATTAAATTAATTTAGGCTATGATCGAGGAAATGACACGATACTCAGACGCTGATTTAGCAGAGTTCAAACAGATAATCAAAGAAAAGATAGAAAAAGCACAAGCTGATCTTGACTTGATAAAAAGTGCCTATATGAATGATTTAAATAATGGTACTGATGACACTTCGCCTACTTTCAAAGCTTTTGAAGAAGGAAGCGAAACAATGTCTAAAGAAGCCAATTCACAATTGGCCATTCGTCAAGAAAAGTTCTTGCGTGATTTAAAAAATGCTCTTTTCCGTGTTGAAAACAAAACCTACGGTATTTGTAGAGTAACAGGAAAATTAATTGGCAAAGAAAGACTAAAAATCGTTCCTCATGCAACTATGAGTATCGAAGCTAAGAATTTGCAACGATAATTATTTAAAATAGTAAATTTCAAATTCCAAATTCCAAGTTTATCTTTTGGAATTTGGAATTTCTTTTTTTTGGAATTTAATTTTTATTTTAGAGTTCTTTTTTTGAATTTGTCTATTTTTGCCCCACTAAAAATACTATAATGTCATTACGCAAAGCTTATTTCCTTATTTTTATTCTGTTACTTGTTGACCAAGTTTCTAAAATATATGTCAAAACAAATTTTGAATTAGGTCAAGAGGTCACCGTTTTCAATTGGTTCAAAATTCATTTTATAGAAAACGAAGGAATGGCTTGGGGGACCAAACTTCCAGGCGAATATGGCAAGTTGTTTTTAACCGTTTTTCGCATTTTTGCAGTTGCAGGAATTGGTTATTGGTTATGGGATTCCGTGCGTAATCACAAAAGCTCTAATTATCTTATCGTGGCGATTGCCTTGATTTTTGCGGGAGCATTAGGAAATATTATAGATTCTGTTTTTTACGGTGTTATTTTTAACGACAGTTATCAGCAATTGGCCGTTATGTTCTCTGAAGAGCCTTACGGAACTTGGTTTCACGGACAAGTGGTCGATATGTTTTACTTTCCTATCATCAAAGATTTTCCAATGCCAGAATGGGTGCCTTTCATCGGAGGGAGACCTTTCACTTTCTTCAATGCTATTTTCAACGTAGCAGATGTGGCGATTTCAACGGGAGTGGGAATCTTAATTGTTTTCAATAAAAAAGCTTTTCATAAAGGAGATGCTTAATTTTTAGGAGCTTTTTCCTGCTGTACGCTATATCTTTTATACTAGAAACCCTTTCAGTTAGTAAAACTGAAAGGGTTTCTAGTATAAAAGGATGCCGCTCCCATCAGGGCTAGGGGTTTGAGTTACCCAAAGAGTTCGGCTGCTACATCTTCAATTTTTGTGACTAACCGAATTTGAATCCCGGTATTTTTAATTGCAATCTTGTTGTATTTTGAAACGAATATGGTAGAGAAACCCAGTTTTTCGGCTTCTTGTATGCGTTGGTCAACTCGATTCACAGGACGAATTTCTCCTGAAAGTCCAACTTCTCCAGCAAAACAAAAATCTTTATGGATAGGAATGTCTTCGTTTGAAGATAAGATGGCGGCAACGACAGCCAAATCAATCGCTGGGTCATCCACTGATAGACCACCTGTTACGTTCAAGAAGACATCTTTGGCCCCTAATCGGAAACCAGCCCTTTTTTCTAAAACAGCCAAAATCATATTTAGTCGTTTGGCGTTGTAACCTGTTGTGCTTCGTTGAGGTGTTCCGTAAACAGCGGTACTTACAAGCGCTTGTATTTCTATCATTAAAGGTCGCATACCTTCTAATGTAGTGGCAATAGCAGTTCCTGAGAGTTGTTCGTCTTTATGCGAAATCAATATTTCAGACGGATTTGAAACTTCGCGTAAGCCGCTGCCCAACATTTCATAAATACCTATTTCAGCAGTGGAGCCAAAACGGTTTTTAAGTGAACGAAGAATGCGGTACACGTGGTTTCGGTCGCCTTCAAATTGCAAAACAGTGTCCACCATATGTTCCAGAATCTTTGGGCCGGCAATTGTGCCATCTTTGGTGATGTGGCCAATAAGAATCACGGGAACGTTGGTTTCTTTGGCAAATTTAATCAACTCTGCGGTGGTTTCTCTAATTTGAGAAATGCTTCCAGCAGTTGATTCAATATAATCCGTATGCAGTGTTTGAATCGAATCGATGATTACAATCTCAGGCTGCATCGTTTCGATTTGCTTAAAGATGTTTTGTGTTTTGGTTTCGGTCAAAATATAGCAATTGTCTCCATTGGGAGTAATGCGTTCTGCACGCATCTTGATTTGCTTTTGACTTTCTTCCCCAGAAACATACAAGGTTTTGTAAGGCAGTTTTAACGAAATTTGGAGTAGCAGTGTACTTTTTCCAATCCCCGGTTCTCCGCCTAACAAAATCAGTGAACCAGGAACAATTCCACCTCCTAAAACACGATTCAGTTCGGCATCGGTGGTGTCTAGTCTAATTTCAGCTGTTGAATCAATTTCGTTTATGCGCAATGGACGTGGCGCTTTACTCAAAGAAACAGGTTCGCTTTTCCAAGCTACTTTTTCTTGTTTTTGTATAATTTCTTCTGCAATGGTGTTCCATTCTTTGCAGGAATTACATTGTCCTTGCCATTTGGCATATTGAGCGCCACAATTTTGACAAAAAAAGGTAGTTTTTACTTTGGTCATTATTTTTTAGGTGCAATTTTACTCAACATTAAGTCGTATTTCTCTAGCATCATTGTTTTTGTTAATGCTCCTATTTCTTGCATTTGTGAGGCATTTTGGTAGCGCTTCATCGCTTTTTTGAAGTCTTCTTGCTTTTCATACATTAAGCCTAATTCATATTCCGCAAGCATTGATTTTGGATAATACTTATCGGCCAAAATTGCCAATTGATCCAATTCGCTAAAAGCATTGTTTTTTAAAATAGCAGCTTCAATAGCTTTGAAATCATTAATTCTAATCGGAATTTCAAGATGTAAAGCTTCGTTTAAAGTGCTATATTTTTTTTCTAAATAATCTACGTAGCCAGAAGGTAATAAGGCGATTTTATTACTAAACTCTAAAGAAGTAATGGGCTTGTAAGATTCAAAAATTTGATGCAAGGCACTTGGAATAGCATATAAGGTTTGTGAATAATGTCCCGCACCTTTGAATGATTCAAATTTGTAATTGACTAATGGATTGTTGTCTTTTTTGATGTTTTCATTCAGCATTTTGATAGGTTCTGACAATTGTTTTATCTCGTCTTCACTAGTTGATAAGTAATAAAAAACGGGGCCTTTTGCTGCGCTTAATTGCTCAGCCACTCTTTTTTCCATTAGTGGTGCTAGTTCGGGATTTAATGAAATGTAAGCGTTAAAAAGCGGATTTTCTTTGTACAGAAAAAAGTTCAAATAACCAGCCGTAGTATCAAGTCCAGCAATCATTCGGAATGGGGCTACGCGGTATTTTTTTTCAATATAAGGAAGCAATTCTTGACCTATAAACTCATAAAATGCAGCACCTTTTTCGGCAGGAAGACCTTGTGCATCTTCAAATTCGCTATCGTCAACCCGCTCATCGTTATGATTTTGATGAATACCAACGATTATTGTCTCAGGAAAATCATCCCAATAACTACCATAAGAAAGTGCGCCATAAAAGGGATCGAACAAAAAATCGCCATCTAATAATATCAAAAGTGGATATTTTTTAGCCGTATTTTTTTCGTAAGAAGGAGATAAACTTATGGTGATTTCTCGTTTTTCGGCTAACTTTTCAGAATCAAAAGATTCGGTTTTGTTTTGAGCATAAAGGGCTATCGAAAAGAATAGCATAAAAAGGACCTTTTTCATGATTTGGGGAGTCTAAATTAGGTTTGAATTAAAAACAGAGCAAGATACTATTTTAATTTATTTTATGAATAAATAGCATAGATTAGTTGCTTTTAAAGTCATAAAAGCAAATGCAATAGCGTCTTGAAAGTTAGTCTTTAGACAAATAAAAAAGGAACTAGGTAAGAGAATTGTCGTTTTCGTTAGGGAAAACAATCCAAGGTTTAAAAGTTTTGGCTTCTTCAAATTCTAAAGTTGCGTAAGAGATGATAATGATGATATCGTCTTTTTGAACTTTTCTGGCAGCTGGACCATTTAGAGTGATGGTTCCAGAGTTTCTTTCACCTTTGATGGCATAGGTCTCAAAACGCTCGCCGTTATTGATGTTTACAATTGAAACTTTTTCGCCTTCAATAATGTTGGAGGCGTCTAACAAGGCTTCATCAATAGTAATGCTACCGATATAATTTAAATCGGCGCCTGTAACTTTTACACGATGAATCTTAGATTTTACTACTTGAATTTGCATGCGGCAAAGGTAATTAATTTAATGTAATTGTGTCAATCAAACGGATGTTGTTAACAAAAACTGCGATAAAAGCGCGATAATTTTTGGATTTTTCTCTAAAAGTGATAGGTAAAAGTGTCGATTCGTCAGCAATTACGAAATATTCTAATTCGAATAAAGGGTGTTTTTTGAATTCTTTTTTTACCCAATCTTCCACTAAATCAGCTTCTTGTGTTTGAAATCTTTCTTTGGCCTCTTTTAAAATAGCGTAAATTATGGCTGCTTCTTTTCTTTCATTACTGCTTAACCTCTCGTTACGAGAACTCATGGCTAAACCACTTGGTTCTCTGTGTATTGGACATCCAACAATTTCAACGGGAATGTGGTATTTAGCCACTAATTTTTTTACTATCTGAAGTTGTTGAAAATCCTTCTCTCCAAAATAAGCTCTTGTTGGTGAAACTATATCAAACAGTCGTTTTACAATAGTTCCTACACCATCAAAATGACCAGGTCTAAACTGTCCTTCCATTTGATGTTCTAATCCATCATAATCAAATGATTGTGAGGTTGTTTTTCCTTCATAAATATCCTCAACTGTTGGTGCGAAGACAATTATGTTATCGTTCAAAGCACTCATTTTTTTAACATCAGCCTCAAGTGTTCTTGGGTATTTGGCTAAGTCTTCTGGATTATTGAATTGTGTTGGATTTACAAAAATACTAACAACGGTAAAATCGTTTTCTAGCAAAGACTGTTTCATTAGCGCCAAATGGCCATCATGCAATGCTCCCATCGTTGGTACAAAACCAATAGTAGAATTGTTGGTCTTAACTGTTGCCAAGAATTCTCTTAAAGCGATGTTTTTATTGAAGATTTGCATGGTTATTTTATTAAAATTAGGTGCAAACTTAATATTTTAGTCCATAACTGCATAAAATTTTGTAATTTTGCAACGTTTTTATTGCCAATACAAAAAGTAAATACTACTATGAAAGATAAGAGGATATTATACGTGTCATCTGAAGTTGTTCCTTATCTTGCTGAGAATGAGGTCTCTTTAATGTCTTACGACGTTCCAAAAATGATTAATGATCAGGGTGGACAGATAAGAATATTCATGCCGAGATATGGAAATATTAATGAGAGAAGACATCAATTGCATGAGGTAATTCGTCTCTCTGGGATGAATTTAGTGGTCAACGATCTCGATATGCCATTGATTATAAAAGTTGCGTCTATACCAAAAGAGAGAATTCAGGTTTATTTTATTGATAATGATGAATACTTCAAGCGAAAAGCAACTTTTGCTGATGAAGATGGTGTGATGTATCCTGATAATGATGAACGCGCAATCTTTTTTGCCAAAGGCGTTGTAGAAACCGTTAAGAAATTAAATTGGGTTCCAGATATTATCCATGTTCACGGTTGGTTGGCATCAATGTTGCCGGTTTATATGAAACACTATTATAAAAACGAGGCGTTATTTTCTGAGACAAAAATCGTTACTTCGGTTTATGCTGAATCTTTTTCTGAGACTTTAGATGTTGAAATGATTAATAAAGTGAAGTTTGATGGGGTTCCGCACGAAGCCATAGCAGATTTAGAACTTCCAAATTATGAAAATATTTTAAAGACAGCAATTCTTAACTCAGATGCTGTAATAATTGCTTCAGATAGTTTGTCTCCAAGTTTAACAAAATTTATAGAATCTTCCAATAAACCTTTTTTACCTTTCGCACCGAAAGATGGTTTCGCTGAGGCGTACACCAATTTCTATTCAAATGAGGTGATTTAATTTAACTTTACGCAATTTATGTACAATACGGCTTTCTTAAAGAAGTTAATTTTTATTTGTAGTTTTTTTATGTTTTTTTCTTGTGACAAAGACTACAATGTTGTTGGAGAAGATTTGATTGGTGATAATAATTTTGAATTAGGGAAAGAATATTATGCTGTAAAAGCATATAATCAAAGTACAGGTGCTATTCAATCAGACAATTTACCTATTAATACTTTAGGGATTTATACGAATGCCGCTTTTGGTACCACTACCGCAAGTTTTGCGACTCAATTAGAGTTAGCATCTGTAGATCCTACTATTGGTGCAAATGCAGTTATGGACAGTGTTGTTTTGAATATTCCTTACTTCAATACCGTTACAAATACCAATACTACAAACGGCATTAAAACCTATGAATTAGATTCTATTTATGGAACCTCCAAAGCGCCTTTTAGATTAAGTATTTATGAATCCGGTTATTTTATGCGAGATTTAGATCCTGCAACTAATTTTAAAGAAAAACAAGCTTATTACAGTAATCAAAAAAATGATTTTGATGGCTTGAAAATAGGTAGCAGACTAAACGATGCTGCTGACGCCAAAGAGAATGATGCTTTTTATTTTGATCCAACAGAAATTGCTGAAAAGACAACTGACGAGGATACCAAAAAAACAACCACTACTCGTACAGCTCCAGCAATGCGATTGAAGTTGAATAACTCTTTTTTTACTTCTAAAATTTTGAATGCTCCTAGTGGTAAGTTAACTACAAATTCAGCATTGAAGGACTACTTTAGAGGTTTGTATTTTAAAGTAGAAAAGACAGCAGCAGCTGAAAATATGGCTAGTATCAACTTTGCAAAAGGAGTTATTAGATTGTATTACAAAGAAGATCAGTCGACTACTGCAAATGGTGTTACTACTGTAAAGAGAGTCAATAAAACGTTAGACCTTAATTTAAAAGGGAATACAGTTAATTTTTTCGAAGAATCAAATACAAATGCTGCTTATTTATCAGCGATAAGCAGTCCAAATAGTACTTTAGGGGACTCTAAATTATACTTAAAAGGTGGAGTAGGTTCAAATGCCGTTATTGAATTGTTTGGACCAGACAACAATAATAATGGAGTTGCAGATGAACTTGAAACATTAAGAAAAAGTGGATGGTTAATCAATGAAGCAAATTTAGTATTTAATATAGATACTGATGCGATGAAAAACTCTGTAGAGCCCAATAGGATTTATGTATACAATTTGACCAATAAAACTGCTGTTTTAGATTATTTAACAGATAATACTACGGCAGGTGGCGGTAAAGAAAAATTCAATAAATTTATTTTTGATGGTATCTTAAGGAAGGAAGCGATTACTAATGGTAGAGGTTTGACTTATAAAGTTCGTATTACGAATCAAATAAAAAACTTGATAAAGAATGCGGATTCTACGAATGTTAAATTAGGTGTTGTTGTTACAGAAAATATTGCTGTTGCATCATTCAACAAGCTAAAGACGCCTAATAGTCTTTTTTCTGTAGTACCAACAGCATCAATTTTTAATCCTTTAGGTACTGTTCTTTTTGGTTCGAATCCTGCTGTGCCAGAAAACAAACGCCTACGTTTAGAGATAATTTATACCAAACCTAATTAATATAAAATATAGTATGTGTGGAATTGTTGGATATATAGGCTACAGAGAGGCTTACCCGATAGTTATAAAAGGGTTAAAGCGTTTAGAGTATAGAGGTTATGATAGTGCTGGAATCATGGTATATGATGGGCATGATATCAAGCTTAGTAAGACTAAGGGTAAAGTATCTGATTTAGAGATTAAATCGAATTCAGAGATTGCTGTAAATGGGACTATTGGTATGGGGCATACACGTTGGGCTACTCATGGTGTTCCAAATGATGTGAATTCGCATCCACATGTTTCTAATTCTGGTGATCTTACAATAATTCACAATGGTATTATTGAAAATTATGCTCCTTTAAAACAAGAGTTAATTAAAAGAGGGTATGTTTTTCACTCAGATACAGATACCGAAGTTTTAGTAAATCTAATTGAAGAAGTTCAAAAAAAGGAAAAATTAAAACTTGGAAAAGCAGTTCAATTGGCTTTAAATCAAGTTGTAGGTGCTTATGCTATTGCTGTTTTTGACAAAAAAAATCCTAATGAAATTGTTGCAGCGCGTTTAGGTAGTCCTTTGGCTATTGGTGTTGGTGAAGGAGAGTACTTTATTGCATCTGACGCTTCACCATTTATTGAATACACTTCTAATGCTGTTTATTTAGAAGATGGTGAGATGGCTAATATTCGTTTGCATAGGCCAATGAAAGTTCGAAAAATAATGGACGATTCTTTGGTTGATCCTTATATTCAAGAGCTTCAAATGAATTTGGAGCAAATTGAAAAAGGAGGTTATGAGCATTTTATGCTAAAAGAAATTTATGAGCAACCTAGTGTTATAAAAGATACCTATAGAGGAAGACTTCATGCTAATGATGGTATTATTCAAATGGCTGGTGTTGAAGATAATTTAGAAAAATTTTTAAATGCAGATCGTATTATTATTGTCGCTTGTGGTACTTCTTGGCATGCTGGTTTGGTTGCTGAATATGTATTTGAAGAGTTTACTAGGATACCTGTAGAGGTAGAGTATGCATCTGAATTTAGATACCGTAATCCAATTATTACAAGTAAAGATGTTGTGATTGCTATTTCGCAATCTGGAGAAACTGCAGACACGATGGCGGCTATTAAATTAGCCAAAGAGCACGGAGCTTTCGTTTTTGGTGTTTGTAATGTTGTTGGATCTTCAATTTCGAGAGAGACACATGCAGGAGCTTACACGCATGCAGGACCTGAAATTGGGGTTGCTTCTACTAAAGCGTTTACCACTCAAATTACAGTTTTAAATATGATCGCCTTGCGTTTGGCAAAAGCGAAAGGAACTTTAACGCAGTCTGACTATAGAACGTATTTGCAAGAATTGGAGTTTATTCCAAGCAAAGTCTTAGAAGCTTTAGAAACTAACGAACAGGCAAAAGTTATCGCTGCTACGTTTAAAGATGCTCCAAATTGTTTGTATTTAGGTCGTGGTTATAATTTTCCTGTAGCATTAGAAGGCGCTTTAAAGTTAAAGGAAATATCATATATTCATGCTGAGGGATATCCTGCGGCTGAGATGAAACATGGTCCAATTGCTTTGATTGATGAGCAAATGCCAGTTATCGTTATTGCACCTAAGCAAGGGCATTATGATAAGATTGTAAGTAATATTCAAGAAATAAAATCCAGAAGTGGTCGTATTATCGCTGTTGTTACAAAAGGTGATACGCAAGTTAGAGATTTGGCTGATTTTGTAATTGAAATTCCAGAGACGTCAGATGCGTTATCGCCTCTAATTACTACAATCCCGCTTCAGTTATTGTCGTATCATATAGCTGTATTGAGAGGTTGTAATGTAGATCAACCTAGAAATTTAGCTAAATCCGTTACGGTAGAATAATTTTTTTGACCATAATAAAGACCCCAAATACGTAGGTATTTGGGGTTTTTTTATGCTTTTTTGTTGCTTTTTTCAATCGATTTCGTTGATAAAATCATTTTTATTAAAAATTTAAAAAAACACCATAAAAAGTACGATTAATACAATTTATTATGCATGCATAATTTTTTATTTATCCATTTAACCTAAAAATCTGTTTTTATTAAAAAGTACGCAACAATAAATTGGTTTTTTTAAGCCCTTTTTAATGCTATTTCGGCAGTTTTTTATGCCTATTTTTATTAATATCAAAAATATTTTTACATTTACGACCTAAACCAATTAACTCGAACCTAATGAGAATTTATTTACTTTTTTTGTCATTGTTTTTTTGTGGCTTAACTTTTGCTCAAAATTCAATTTCAGGGTCTGTTTCCGACCGTAATGGCCAGCCAATTCCTGGTGTCAATGTTAAAGTCATCGGGCAAGATGCAAGTACTGCTACCGATTTTGACGGTAAGTTTATCTTGAAGTCTGTTCAATCTCTGCCTGCAAAGATTGAAATTTCAAGTTTGGGTTTTACAACTCAAATTCTGACTGTAAAATCTTATAGTGAAAAGATAACAGTAAAATTATTAGATGAAGAAACTAAATTGGATGAAATTGTAGTTTCTGCCTCAAGAACTCCAGAGCGAGTTTTAGAATCTCCGGTAACTATTGAAAGAATGGGTATTGCTGATGTTAAGAAAACAGCATCGCCATCTTTTTATGATGGATTAGAGAATATGAAAGAAGTGCAAATGAATACTTCAAGTATGTCATTTAAGTCTATCAATACTCGTGGATTTGCTTCTGTTGCAAATACAAGATTTATGCAGTTGGTAGATGGAATGGATAACTCTTCACCGCTGTTAAACTTTCCATTGGGTAACCTTATAGGTCTTTCGGAGATTGATGTACAAAGTGTTGAGCTATTGCCAGGAGCATCTTCTGCATTATATGGAGCTAATGCTTTCAATGGAATTTTGTTTATGAATAGTAAAAATCCGTTTTCTTCTCCTGGAATTACTGCCTATGCTAAGTTTGGTCAAACAAGCCAACAAGCTGCGGGGACTAATGATTATTATGATTATGGTGTGAGAATGGCAGGAGTGTTTAGTCCTTATTTTGCAGCAAAGGCTAATTTCTCAGTTATGAGAGGTACAGAGTGGCATGCGGTAAATTATGATGATAAGACGAGAGCTGGTATAGATAGAAATACTATAAATTATGATGGTATCAATGTGTATGGTGATGAAGTAGCGACCAATATTAGAAATGTAGGTACTGCATTAGCTGCACAAGGATTGATTCCTGCATCTGCAGTGAATTTGTTGCCAAACACTACTGTAAGTAGAACGGGTTACAATGAGGTGGATTTGACCGATAATAAAGTTGCGAATACTAAGATAGATTTCTCTTTACATTACCGCCCATTTGGTGATGAAAAATTAGAAGTGATTTGGCAAAGTAAATTTGGTTTTGGTAACACCATATACCAGGGAGCAAATCGTTATTATTTGAATAATTTCTTTATGCAACAGCATAAAATTGAGTTTAAAGGAAAAAATTTCTTTGTAAGAGGTTATTTTACTACTGAGGATGGTGGTTCTTCTTATGACATGTTGTTTACAGGTATTAATGTAAACAGAAAATGGAAAAGCGATACAACTTGGTTTGGTCAATATGCTGGAGCATATGTTTCCGGTACCTTAGGAGGTTTGACACCAGATCAAGCGCATACCAACGCAAGAAAAATTGCGGATACAGGTAGACTAATTCCTGGAACTGCTGCTTTTAAAAATGCATTTAATCAAGTTATTGCGGATCCTGATGTTTTAACAGGTTCAAAATTGTTTGACAATTCAAGAATTTATCACTCTGATGCCAATTATAATCTAAAAGATTTAATTTCTTTTGCTGAAATACAAGTTGGTGGCTCATTCAGACAATACCAATTGGATTCTGGTGGGCGTATTTACACTGATGCAGATGGTCCTATATATTACAACGAATATGGATTATACACACAAGCGACTAAAAAGATGATGGACGACCGTTTGAAGTTTACTGGATCTATTCGTTATGATAAGTCACAAAATTTTAAAGGAAATTACTCTCCTAGAGTTTCCTTAGTGTATTCTGCAGGTCAAAATAAGAATCATAATTTTAGAGGGTCTTTTCAAACAGGTTTCAGAAACCCATCTACACAAGATCAATATATCGGATTTAACGTAGGTAGTGCTATTTTATTAGGATCTGCTCCAGATAACTTAACTAGATATTCTGAAACTTTGCCTGTTGCTACTGCACTTGGACAATCATTTGCAGGCGGAACATCAGCCACTATTAATGGGTTGAATGCCTACAACAATTCTTACACAGCTTCATCTGTACTTGCTTTTGCTGCAGCGGGTGGTAATACTGCTTTATTAAGAAAAACGAATGTTGACTTTGTTAAGCCTGAGGAAGTGAAAGCGTTTGAATTAGGATACCGTTCTTTTGTTAATAATACTTCTATTGATATTAATGGATATTATAATATCTATAATAATTTTATTGGGAATTTAAATGTAGTAGCGCCATTGTATGGTACTGCTCAAGATACGCCAAATGCTACTCCTAATCCAGCTGATCTTGGATGGCAGTCAGTTCATGCTTTAGGAACAGGAAATACTAGAACATTTCAATTGTATACTAATACAGCTTTAGAGATCAAATCATTAGGATTTGGAATTGGATTATCTAGAAAAGTATACCAAGATTTCGAAGTAGGCGTAAACTACAACTATGCAGAGTTTAGTTTCGATCAAGCTCAGGACCCAAGTTTTGAAGCTGGTTTCAATACACCGAAGCATCGTGTTAAAGCGACTATTGGTAACGAAAAATTATTCAAAAACTTCGGATTTAATGTTAGCGGTAGATGGAACAGTGAATACTTATGGCAATCTTCTTTTGCTGACGGTGTAATTGAAGCTGCAACAGTAATTGATGCTCAATTGAACTATTTAATCCCATCATTGAGATCTACTATTAAGATTGGAGCTTCTAATATTGGTAGTAGAGAGTATGGTCAAGTATTGGGGGCTGGATTAATCGGGCAACAGTACTTTGCTTCTTGGACAATCAACCCGTAATTATTCATTAATCAAAAAAAATTAGAACAATGATAAAAAATTTCAAATGGTTACTTATTGCTTCTTTGGCATTTGTAGCTTGTAATAATGATGATGAAGTAACGATTGATTCGAATTCATCAGATGGAAAGCCTTTAACAGCAGGTACTGCTGTGGTAACAAAATATGTTGCTTTAGGAGATTCTTACGGGGCTGGTTTTAGTGATAATGCTTTGTTTAAATTAGCTCAAGAAGGATCGTATGCCAATTTGTTGGCCAACCAATTTGCATTAGCAGGTGGAGGCGATTTTAAAACGCCATTTATGGCAGATAATGTTGGAGGTTTACTTTTGGGTGGAAACGTGATTTCGGGACCTAGGTTGTTTTTTAACGGAGCTGGTCCGGCTCCGGTTTCAGGAAAACCAACTACTGAAGTAACGACTAAATTAACTGGACCATTCAATAATTTAAGTGTTCCAGGTGCCAAAAGTTACCATTTGGTAGCTCCTGGTTATGGAAATGTAGCTGGAGTAGCTGCTGGTTCAGCTAATCCTTACTTTGCAAGATTTGCAACAACTGCCTCAACAACCGTAGTTGCTGATGCTGTTGCTCAAGATCCTACTTTCTTTTCTTTGTGGATTGGAGGTAATGATGTTTTGGGTTATGCAACTTCTGGAGGGACTGGTAAAGATCAAAAAGGGAATTTAAATCCTGCTACATATGCAGCGAATGATATTACGGATCCATCTGTTTTTGCAAATGTATATTCTAATATCGTTAATGCAATGACAGCCAAAGGTGCAAAAGGTATTGTGGCTAATTTGCCATACGTAACTGCTTTGCCATTTTTCACAACGGTGCCTACAAATGCAATTCCTGGATTGAGTCCCTCGCAAGCTGGTCAACTTAATCAGTTGTTTGGAGGAATAAATATGGCATTAGCTGGAGCAAGTTTGCCTGCTCGTTTTGCTACAATTGTTGCTGATGATGGTAATCCAAAGACGACAGAAAGTAATCCTTTGCTTATTTTGGATGAATCTTTACCAAATATATCTGCACAAATTACAGCTGCCTTAACTCCTAGTTTAGGAGCTGGAACTGCAGCTGCTTTAGGAGGTCTTTATGGTCAAGCAAGACACGCAAGTAGTGCTGTCGGTAAACAAGATTTCATTCTATTAACGGCAAGAGGAGTTATTGGTACCCCTCAAGCTGGAGCGCCTGCTGGTTTTAATACTATTGGTGTAACGTTTCCAATGGGTGATGGCACAGCGTTAACTGCTACAGAGTTTTTGGAAATTAAAGCAGCAACCGATTCATATAATGCTACCATTAAGGCTGTAGCGGATGCAAAGGGATTGGCTTTTGTAGATTTGCGCCCAATTATGGATCAAATCGCAGGACCTGGATTAGTGTTTAATGGTTACAATACAACTTCAGCCTTTATATTTGGTGGTATGTTTTCATTAGATGGTGTGCATCCAAGCCCTCGAGGTTATGCTATCATATCTAATTATTTTGCACAAGCTATTAATGCAAAATATGGTTCGAACTTTAAAGATGTAAATGCCGGTCAATATCGTATTTTATATCCAGCATCACTATAAAAACCAAATGGACAATAACCAAATGAACCACCTGTATATAATGCAGGTGGTTTTTTTGTTTTGAAAAATGAATTTGATGAAAGTGGAGGGGGGCTTTTGTGACTTTGATAAAAAATATCATTTTTTTTAAAAAAAAGGTGTTGATTATGTATTTTAAAAAATATATCTTTGCACACGGAAAAAAGCATCTGAAAGACCTGATTTTTGAAGATGAATTTCACAAACCTAAATAGCTATTTAATAAATACATAAGTAATGTCTAAAGTAATAGGAAAAGTTGCCCAAATCATTGGCCCAGTAGTGGACGTAGTTTTCAACGGTAAGGATGTTGAACTTCCAAAAATTTATGACTCATTAGAAGTCACTAGAAAAGATGGTACTTTATTGGTACTAGAAGTGCAATCTCACATTGGTGAAAATACCGTTCGTACCATTTCGATGGACTCTACAGATGGTTTAAGCAGAGGTTATGAAGTAGTTGGTACAGGAAGTCCAATTCAAATGCCAATTGGTCCAGACGTTTACGGACGTTTGTTTAATGTGGTTGGAGATGCAATTGATGGTTTAGGTGAATTGCCTAAAACAGGTGAAAACGGATTGCCAATCCACAGACCAGCTCCGAAATTCGAAGATTTATCTACTTCTTCTGAAGTTTTATTCACAGGTATTAAAGTAATCGATTTGATTGAGCCTTATGCAAAAGGTGGTAAAATTGGATTGTTTGGTGGTGCTGGTGTTGGTAAGACAGTATTGATTCAGGAGTTGATTAACAATATTGCAAAAGGTCACGGTGGTCTTTCTGTATTCGCAGGAGTAGGAGAAAGAACTCGTGAAGGAAATGACTTGCTTCGTGAGATGTTAGAGTCAGGAATTATTAAATATGGTGAAGATTTCATGCACTCTATGGAAAATGGAGGATGGGATTTATCTAAAGTTGATATGCCAGGAATGAGAGAGTCTAAAGCTACTTTCGTTTTCGGACAAATGAATGAGCCTCCAGGAGCTCGTGCACGTGTGGCACTTTCTGGATTATCTATCGCTGAGTATTTCCGTGATGGAGCTGGATCTGATCAAGGAAAAGATGTATTGTTCTTCGTGGATAACATCTTCCGTTTTACGCAAGCAGGTTCTGAGGTGTCAGCACTTTTAGGACGTATGCCATCTGCGGTAGGTTACCAACCAACATTGGCAACTGAGATGGGTGCGATGCAAGAGCGTATTACTTCTACAAACAAAGGATCTATTACATCTGTACAAGCGGTTTACGTTCCTGCGGATGACTTAACTGACCCTGCTCCCGCAACTACATTTGCTCACTTAGATGCTACAACAGTATTGTCTCGTAAAATTGCTGAGTTAGGTATTTATCCTGCGGTAGATCCATTGGATTCTACTTCAAGAATTTTGACTCCTCATATCTTAGGAAATGAGCATTACGATTGTGCACAAAGAGTTAAAGAAATTCTTCAAAAATACAAACAATTACAAGATATCATCGCTATCCTTGGTATGGAAGAGTTGTCAGAAGATGATAAATTAGCAGTTGCAAGAGCACGTCGTGTACAACGTTTCTTATCTCAACCTTTCCACGTAGCGGAGCAATTTACGGGTATTCCTGGAGTTTTGGTTGATATTAAAGATACCATCAAAGGATTTAATATGATTATTGATGGTGAATTGGATCACTTGCCAGAATCTGCTTTCAACCTTAAAGGTACTATCGAGCAAGCGATCGAAGCAGGAGAGAAAATGTTAGCCGAAGCATAAAATCAGTTAGCAATTAGAAGGTGGCAGTATGCAAATGGTGCTAATTACTAATTACTAATTACTAATCACTAAAAAAATGATTTTAGAAATTGTATCAGCAGAAGCAAAATTATTTAATGGGGAAATTACTTCTATCACCCTTCCAGGTGTAGACGGAAGTTTTCAAATCTTAAATAATCACGCGCCAATTGTCTCGTTACTAAAACAAGGAACTGTAAAAATTGCAGCAAATAGTTTTGATTTTATAAGCGAAGGAGAAACTAAATTTAAAAAAGTTTCTAATCAATTATACACACTTGATATCGAGTCTGGAACAATTGAAATGAAAGACAATAAATTAATTCTTTTAGCAGACTAAGAGAATATAGAATAGAAAAGAAAGCCCAACAATTGTTGGGCTTTCTTGTTTTATATGCTTGATTGCTGTTGGTGATGTTTCCCAATTATGGTCAAGGCCGCTGCTATTAGCACTAAATTCTTGACAATATATTGTCCAATTAATGTTGGGCAAAAAAGCGTGGTGTCAAAGCATAATTTTGGAACGATAACTATTGGAAAAAAGGTTACGAGCATATGTAGCAACAAAAGTAGTATCACTATTGGCGTCCATTTTTTTATTAAAAGGCCAACCCCAATCATCATTTCTGCTATTCCTAATATAGGCACAAAAATGGAGGGTTCAAACCAATATACGGTTTCTTGAACTAATTGTTCTGCAGGGCTTGTTTCGAAGACTTTTAAAGCGCCAAACCATATGTATACAATAGCTAATGATACTCTCAGTAGTATTGCGCTGTAAATGTCTATTTTTCTACTGAATTGACTATAAAAGGTGTTGAGTTGTGTTTCCATAGTATTTGATTGAATTAAAAACCTAACAGGGGCTCAATCCTGTTAGGCTGCATTGATAATAAAAGCAATAACCAATTGTTATATTACCAACTTTTTATTTTTGTTCTTTATTCAGCACCATCTGTTTTGGCTCTTGAAACTGCGAATGCACCAACAGTTTCACCTAGTAGTAATCCTTTTTCACAATCGCTTCTATAGTGAATGGCTCCATATAGTCTTGAATTAGATGCCTCTTTGGCGAAGGCATTGAATTTTTCTTTTGATTCAGGTAAGAGATGTGACAATACTGTTGCTGCAGCTGCGCTAAAGGTAGAATGACCAGAAACGTAAGCAGGGAAATTAGGTATTCCTGTTGTAGTTTTTATCGATGTGTCCATTTGTGAAGGTCTTGGGTTAAAATAGAAGTACTTGGCATCCCAACAACTAATGGCGGCATCCATCATAGCAAGATTAAGTAATGCCATATTTCTTGCCCAGCGGATTTCACTGTAATTCTGTTGTGCAAAATGTTCTGTTGCAATGGCATTCCAATGTCCTGGAGGCGTGTAAGTACCAACCCCATCTGCCCAAAAAGTCACAATTCGTTGTTGTTCTTTAGTGCTGCTGGTGCTAAATTTTTTTATCTCGGCCAGTTCTTTTGCAAAAGCCTCAGATTTTGTGGATGGAGGTGGTACAGGACGGCTCGCTACTACATCAGCTGACGTCATTAAGAACGATTTTACATTTCCAAACAATGGAAGCATCGGTGGACGTTTTGGAGCATCAAGAGAGATCCAAGGCGTTTCTCCTTTCGCAATAGTATTGGATTCTAATTGAGCCCATATTGCTGGTGTTCCTATTGCTACACCTGCTCCATCGCCAGCGGCTCTTGTTATGAATTTGGCAGCAATTTTTCTTCCTAGAGCAATTCCAGCTTCCACATCACTTCGAACGTTGGCTCCGCTAATGATTCGGTATAGTTTTTCTTCATCTGCTTTTTCTTGTATGTAAGCGATCTCTGTTGGGAATAGCAATTTTAGTAATTCTACGGTTACTCCAGACAGTACACCGTCTTCGGAAGGGTAGGCGGGTAAAGTACTTTTAGGAACTAATACTTGTAAGGTTGCATCTACAGTGTAGGGAGCGGCTCTATTGTATAATTTTTTGTAATGCCAAGCTGAAATTAATGCGTCATATTGTGCGGCACTTACATACGCATAGGCTCTTGCTGCATAAGGTGGATTTGAAAAGGGAAATTGCGGGTACCCGAATGGATTTGCAGCAGAAGGCGCAGGATACGTTCCGTCTTCGTTTTGATAGGGTGGACGATTGTACCTAGCAACCAAGGTGCGCATAATTTCATTCCAGCGTAAAACACCGCCCACTCGCCAATAGGCAATGATCTTTTTTTGTTCTTCGGTTATAGCTGCTTGGTAGCTTTTGATTTCGTTAATTTCTCGAGTGTAGGCAGCTGTATTTGTTGCTGCTGGAACATCGATAGAGAATTCATCAGGCGCTGTTAGTAAAATTGGTTTCCAAGTGCCGCCGTTTGCATCGATATTGGTTGGGTTTAAAGCCTGAAAATTATCATTATGTTCTGTAACCTCTTCACTACAAGAAAAAACAAATAAAGACAGACAGATAATAAGACTATTTAAAAGAGAGTGGTATAGTTTAGTTTTCATTTTCCGTAGATTTTTTTTCAAAATTGATAATATAAAATAAGCCTCCATAAACGGTTTTGGATTGTCCAACATTTTTACCTTCAGCTACATAATTATAGCCTCCTATAAAGGATAACTCGGGTATGTTTTTGAGTGTGTATTTTGTGTTTATGCCATATCGTATGGCATTCATAGTGTTGCTTGGGAAAGGCATATTGTTTTTGGTAATGTCAAAACCTCCTTTTTGTGTTACCCAGTTATCAATTATAAATTCGGCTATTAATCGATTAGAGCGATAGCCTGTTCTAAAATTAACCGAAATAGCATCTGGCATATTCACTTTATTTGAATAGATGATTTCGTCATTCGTTAAATAGGAATTTCTTTCAATTGTAACGTTTGCTCTTTTTATATAAGCTCCAGAAAGGGTACTGAAAAAATTACCTCTTTGAAAATCTCCCATAACTCGTAATGTCCCTGTTTTGCTTCCAAGGCCCAAGCTCAAGGGTAAATAATCGACAGCATAATTGGATAGTGGAGTAGAATAGCTCCCAATAAAATAAATGGAATAGGTGTTTTTTCCAATTGTTTTTTCAATTGGCATGTATTTTAAAGTTAAAGTAAGGTCTTGTATTCCTTTTTGACCTTTCATTGTTCCTTCAGAAGTATTTGTTTTTACATATGGCAAACTAAACAATAGATTCAATTTGTCCGAAATTCCGTAATTACCCATTACTGCTAATGATTTTGTGCTTACAGTTCCAAGATTTAAATTGGTTCTTTTGAAATTACCTTCCCAGTAGTTATCCCAACTGCTGTATTGGTATATTGCTCCTGTGCAAAAGTTGTTTTTACTCATCATTATCCCGTCAATTTCGGTTTGAGCTTTTATGTGTAAGAATGTCATTAAGAGACAACTTAAAATGATTTTTTTCATTTAAATAATCAAAAGGGTTAGTACTATTTTTACGAGTGGGGAGTGGGTGTAACACTAAACTTTTTGTTCAAATTAAAACGATACGAATAGCCAATGTTAATGGAGTAATCTGCAAATGCTGCATCTCCTTGAACGTGAACATATTTACTTGGGTCCGTGATTACCGAATTTTGTAAGTTTTGACTAGCGATGTCTGCCGCACTTTGAATGCGGTTTTTAACTATGTTATAAGGTATAAATAAACTAAAGCCGTGCTTTCCTAGGCGATAGGAAATTCCGTATTCAATGGCAATAACATAACCAGGTCTTCTATAAGCTACTTGACCTCCAAAGGCATCATAGGCAGGTATTCCTTCAAATCTTCCTGCTAATGAAATGGATAGATTTTCTTTCTTATCTACGGCAGCTACTACTCCTAAACGGCCAAAATATTGATCGGGTGAGGCGTAAATTTCGTAGCCTTCTAGTCCTACTTTTGGTGCAGATTTGAACGTGCCATTTGATTCTTGAGGATTGAATAAGTAATAGCCGTTCAAAAAGCCATAAAGTCTTCCCGATAGTTTTCGGAATGCTTGTATTTCAACGGTATACCCTACTCCGCCATCACCAGGTTGAATGGCTTGGTCCATGACTACGTTTTGAGTAGTGCCGTTGGCTTGTGGGGCATCATCTCTGCGGTCGTGACTGCCGTTGTTAAGTTTTATCCCTAATCCAATCATAACATTTCCTTTGGTTACTTTGGTAGGGTCGAATGCCCAAAAATTGGCGCTTAAACGTACATCGGCTAAACCATCAGCAAAAACACTATATCTTAGGGTGTCTTTTGTTGGAGCGGTTTGTCTCAAAACTTGTGATCGTTCGTTGTGTACGTATGGAATTGTTGCGTTTAATTGGATTCTATTGGTTAGTCCATACGAAAAATTCAAATCTATGGCGTGCGAATAAATGTTTACAGCGTTTCCAAGTTCTTTGCCGTTAGCATCGTGTCCGCCACCGGTAGTTTGTCTCTCTAGTTGTTCTTCCTTTCCAACAAAATGGCGCCAAGAATGAAAATACCTATAGTTCGTACCTACTTGAAATTCTCCTTCTTCAAGGTTATATGAATTGGTAGCATTCATATTTTGTCCCCCCATTTGTCTTACGGCAACACAGCCTTGTGCAGCGACTTTAGAAATCAGCAATAAACTGATTATGGTTATGTAGCTATGTAATTTGCGTAATAGTATTGGCATAATGATTTGTTTTACAGCAAAACATAACTTTTATGCAATCATTCTTGAAAGAACAATTTTCATAATAGTCTCGTTTTCTGTGCTCTACTTTTTTGAAAATAGAGATTGGATTAGTTTAATTTGAAATGTTTTGAACTGAAGAGCTCTTTTTTATTTATTGATGTCAAAACACGGCACTGAATAAGTTGTAGCCAGTGAGATTATGACCACTATCGAGTAATCTTAATTTGTTTTGAATCGAATAAAATAAAACGAATTAAACTAAGTCTGGAGGAGAAAAAGGTAAATTGAAATAGCCACAAACTGGTTTCGTGATTTGTGTTTTTTGAAAAGAAACTTTGGCTATCTGATGCGTAGAAGGTGTACTAATTGATAAAGGTTTTGTAACCAAATAATCAGTTACAACCGTTTTTAATAGTTTTTTTGCAGGCGATTCTTTTGAAGGGGAATCATCAAATAATTGTTGATTTACAAGGTTTGTGAGCTCAGAACTTATCTTGTCTTGATGCGTGTTTGGTAAATAATACAAGTACAGGATGTTGTTTTTTATACGTTTTTTAAAAACATGATAATATGTATTGTTGATTTCTATGTTTTGGTTTACGTATTCAAAGTCTGTGTCTTGTACAAAAGAATAAATGGAAGCGTTTACTTCAAGAACTTGGTATTCAGTAGTTGCTTTTTCTTGCATACTTGAGACCCATTGGTGTTCTTCTTTTTGATGAAATAGAAGATAGTACCCTATTACATTGTAAAATAAGGAGGCAATTAGAAATACCGATGCCAAGCGTTTCATCATGCTCCGAAAGTAAAAAACAAAATGATTGATTTCGTGTTGTTTAGTGTTTTTTAAGTTTTTTTTAACATTAAAAAAATTTATAGTAAATTTTTATTATTAAAAAGTTAAGAATATTTCAGTAATTTTTTCTAATTACTTGTTTTTATTAAATGACCAAAGCGAATTGTGTTTTTAAAAAAGTCCTTATTTTTGTTGACTATGAAACAGCTTCCTCAGCCTCTTGAACAAAAGTTAGCCGCCAGACAAGAGCAAAATGCGCTTAGAAAATTGCCTTTGGCTAACCAATTAATCGATTTTGCATCAAATGATTATTTAGGTTTTGCAAAATCGGAAGCTATTTTTACTGCCACTCACCAATATTTAGTTAATCATAATTGCATAATTAATGGAGCAACAGGTTCGCGATTGCTTTCTGGGAATCATACTTTGTATCCTACTACAGAAACTTTTGTAGCCGCTTTTCATCAAGCACCATCTGCTTTACTTTTTAACTCAGGCTATGATGCCAATGTTGGTTTTTTTAGTGCTGTACCTCAAAAAGGAGATTATATTTTGTATGATGAATTGTGCCATGCTTCTATACGAGATGGAATTCAATTATCTCATGCCAAAAGGTATAAATTCAAACATAATGATTTTGAAGATTTGGAACGACTTATTTTGAAGTTCCAGTCTCCGGAAAATCAGCATTCCACTACCATTTATGTAGTTACGGAAAGTGTTTTTTCTATGGATGGAGACTGTCCAAATTTAGAAGAACTGGTTCAAGTAACCACAAAACATAATTGCTATTTAGTTATTGATGAAGCACATGCGTTGGGGGTTTTTGGTGAAAAAGGAGAAGGATTGGTGCAATTTTTGGGTTTACAAGAGCGTTTTTTTGCACGTATTGTTACTTTTGGAAAGGGCTTAGGTTGTCATGGTGCTGTTGTTCTTGGCTCAGAGGCTTTAAGCAGTTATTTGGTCAATTTTGCCCGAAGTTTTATATACACTACAGGACTTTCTCCGCATTCGGTTGCAACAATTCTTAATGCTTATCAGGAGTTGGATGCTAAAGCAGCAGCAATTGGTGAATTGAAAGACCGAATTAATTTTTTTAATCAAGAAAAAAGTCGCTTCAGTTTGAAACCGCTTTTCGTTAGAAGTAAATCAGCTATTCAATCGGCAATAATTCCAGGAAATTCTAATGTAAAAGCCATTGCAAAACAACTTCAAGACAAAGGATTTGATGTAAAACCCATACTTTCTCCCACGGTTCCCGCCGGACAAGAGCGCTTGCGTTTTTGTTTACATAGCTACAATACCGAAGCTCAAATTTCGGAGATTTTACATTGTTTGTCTTTGCTTCTCTAAAAAAATTACACTTCATAAGTCTTGTGTTTTCTGGGTTTTTTGAAAAAAACAAAAAAATTTTGTAACGTTTTTATTTGTTGATTACTTACGAGTCGTAATCAAATAATTTAGCTATCGTTTTAATCATCAATCCAAAAAATCAAAACCCATGAAAAATGTAAAAACACAATCCCAAAACCAAATCTTTTATGTATTACTTTTTTTAGCTGGAATTAGCTTAGGTTATAGTCTAGTAAAAGAGTTTGTATTTGAGAAACCAGAAAACGGTTTATTACTAATCACTGCATGCTGTTTGTTAGCTAGTAATTCCTCAACAAAGAATAAATAGTAGGCTAAAACACAATCATCAATCAAATCAATCAAATCAATCAAATCATCATTTATCATTAATCAATCATCAATCAAAAAAATCAACAATCATGAAAACAATTAAAACACTTATTTTAGGTTTAGTAACGGTAGCAAGCTTTAGTTTTTCAACACAAGCACAAACCAAAAAAGCAAATGAAAATTCTTTATTATGGGAAATTTCAGGAAATGGATTAGCACGTCCTTCTTATGTATACGGAACCTTACACATGATGTGTGAAAGTGATTTTACCATCAAAGAAAAAGTAAAAAAAGCATTTGATAAATCAACTAAATTAGCCTTAGAGTTAGATTTTGACGACCCATCAGAAGTAAAAGCGATGCAAGAAATGAGTGTGAGCAAAGTAGCTTTGAATACTCTTCTGACCCCTGAAGATTATAAAAAATTAGATGTTCTTTTGAAAGAAAGGGTTGGAGCAGGAGCGAATCAATTTGAGCATACCAGTTTACATTCTTTGATGAGTATGATTATGTTTAAAGCATTAAATTGCAATCCAAAAATGTATGAATTTGAGTTTTTACAAATGGCTCAAAAAAGAAAGATGGAGATTTTAGGTTTAGAGAAATTTGCGACTCAATTTGCTGCAATGGATGCTACTTTTTCACCGCCAGTAATGGTAGAGCAGTTGGGTAATTATGATAAAAAATATTTCGATTTATTAACTCAAACCTATAAAAGTGAAGATTTAAAGGCCATTTATGAAATGGTTAATGACCCTAAATTTATGGATGAGAAAAGTAAACCTGTAATGTTAGACAACCGCAATAGTAATTGGGTTAAAGATATGCCAGCTATGATGAAAAACGAAAGTGTATTTTTTGCGGTAGGAGCAGCGCATTTAGGTGGAGAAAAAGGAGTGATTCAATTATTACAAAAAGCAGGATATAAGGTACAACCCATAACCAACTAATTTGACTTTGAAGACAAAAGAGCAAGAATTTTTATCCCGAATCGAGCAGCATAAAGGCATCTTGTACAAGGTTTCCAAAATGTATATGGACAACCGAGACGACCAAGAAGATTTGTTTCAAGAAATCATATGCCAATTATGGAAAGCCAATGATAGTTTTAAAGGAGAAAGTCAGTTTTCTACTTGGATGTATCGAGTAGCCATCAATACTGCCATTGTTTTTCTGAAAAAAGAAAAAAAGAAAGTAGACAAATACGAATTGTCATCTACTAATATTCCCGACGAAGAAGGAGATGCCGATATCAAAGAGCGGCAATTGGAACACTTTTATAGGGCCGTTCAAAAATTGGATAAGATAGACAAAGCGATTATTTTTTACCAACTCGAGGGATTTTCTCATAAAGAAATTGGAGAAAACCTAGGGATTTCAGAAGGAAATGCTAGAGTCAAATTAAATAGAGCCAAAGAAAAATTAAAAGAAATTATAAAAAATCAAGGATATGGATTTTAACGATATACAATCAGCTTGGAACAGCGAAAACACAAAAAATGTGGTTGTTCCCACTCAATTAGAGAAAGTACAACAAGCCAATACACCGCTGGATAAGATTAAGAAAAATTTGAAAAATGAATTTATTTATCAAATTGTATCAATTGTTTTTATAGGATTTGCGCCTTATTTAAATGGATTTCCAGAGCAAGCCATCACACCCTTTTATTTGTTGTTTAGCTTGTTTGTGGCGGTTAGTGCTTATTATCTAATTAAGTTGTTTATTTTTTATAAACGATTAAATAAGAAGACATTAAGTACTAAAGACAATTTATACGAAACCTATTTTGACATCCGCTTAAATATGGAACTCTACAAGACCTTTGGGTTTGCCTTAACACCGTTTATGATTTTGTTTTTGGTTGGGGTTTTATATTTTAAATTGCCTAATGGCGCGACATTATTTACCGATAGTACCAATAGTATAGCACTCTTTGTTTCGGTTTTGTTTAGTATGTTGTTCATGGGGGTAGCTTTAGAATGGTGGGTACACTATTATTATGGAAAATACGCCAAAGAAATCCGAACCGTTTTAGACGAGTTAAAAGAAGAATAAATAGTAAAGCAACTTTCGGGTTGCTTTTTTTGTGTTGCAATCATAGTGAACTTTGTAAATTCTTTGCGAACTTTAAATACAGTTTTTTTGCCACGGATTCAACGGATTTTACTGATTAGCACTGAAAATTACTTTTATATTTTGTGGTTTAATTTCAGGAAGTTTACCATAAATCGAAAAGATAATGGCTTATGGTTTTAAAAAAATAAAAAACATAAAGTTTTGTGGTTTATTTTTGTCACCGATTCAATTAATTTCAGATGTAAATTAAGTTTATGGCGGGATTATTACACAGAGGTATTACCGAAGCAATTTTAAAAGTTTATTATGAAGTCTATAATGAACTTGGTTCTGGATTCCTTGAAAAAGTATATCAGAATGCTATGTATTTTGAATTAAAAGAAAAAGGCTTTAAAGTCGAAGCTCAAAAACAAATTAAAGTATATTTCAAAAAGCAACTTGTTGGAGAGTATTTTTCAGATTTGTTAGTTGAAGATAAAGTGATAGTAGAATTAAAGGCAATTGAAATGTTGATGGATGTACATATGGCACAAATAATGAACTATTTAAAAGCAACTGAAATAGAAGTTGGATTGTTGCTGAACTTCGGCGAAGAGCCAGAATTTAAACGTGTTATATATACAAACGATAGAAAAGTTAATTTAAAAAATCAGCGATAATCCGTTCCATCCGTTTTATCCGTGGCAATTTAGAATATGAAATCGCCAATAACTAGAAGTTTGCGCAAGCAAACACCCATATATAAAAAGGCGATAACATATGTGACCGCTTAAAAATAAAATTTACACATATGAAATTATTTATTACAGGAATAGGTACTGATGTTGGTAAAACCGTTGCAGCCGCTATCATTACTCAAGCTTTAGAAGCCGATTATTGGAAGCCCATTCAGGCAGGCGATTTAGATCATTCTGATAGTCATAAAGTAAAGGCCTACGTGTCCAATCAAAAGACTGTTTTTCATCCCAACAGTTATGCTTTGCATACACCCGCAAGCCCGCATTATGCAGCCGAAATAGATGGAATCACCATTGATGTTACTCAGATTAAAGAGCCACTAACTGAAAATCATTTGGTGATAGAAGGCGCTGGTGGAATTTTAGTTCCTCTAAACACAACTAATACGATTGCCGATTTGATTCAGCCCGATTACAAAGTGATTGTGGTTTCCCGTCATTATTTGGGGAGTATCAATCATACGTTGTTGACTATCGAGGCGTTGCAAAACCGAAACATTGTGGTGGCTGGAATCGTTTTTTCTGGAGATGAAAATCAAGCAACCGAATCGATAATTTTAAGCAAAACAGGATTGAAATGTATTGGACGAATTAACCAAGAACCCTATTTTGATACGAATGTAATTGCAGAATATGCCGATTTGTTTCGAGAGCAATTATTGAGTTTATAATTATGAATACAACAAATATTCCTTCTTCTGAAACAATGAAGCTTACAGAAAGAGACCAAAAACATCTTTGGCATCCGTACACTCAACATAAAACAGCGGCTTTACCAGTCGGAATTGTCCGTGGCGAAGCGGCCTTATTGTGGGACGAAAGTGGTAAAGAATATATTGATGCCATTGCTTCTTGGTGGGTCAATCCGTATGGTCACTCGAATCGGTTTATTGCGGATGCGATTTATAAACAACTTACTACCTTAGAGCACGTACTTTTTGGAGGTTTTACGCACGAACCCGCTGTAGTTTTATCCGAGAAATTAGTCGAAATTTTACCTAGCAATCAGCAAAAACTTTTTTTTTCAGACAATGGTTCTACCGCTGTCGAAATTGCGATAAAAGTTGCTTTGCAGTATAACTTTAACCAAGGGATTTCAAAAACAACAATTATTGCTTTTGAAGATGCTTTTCATGGCGACACCTTTGCGGCTATGGCGGCGAGTGGAATTTCTTTCTTTACCGAAGCTTTTCAAGGAATGATGATTGATGTCGTTCGGATTCCTGTTCCAGTGCAAGGAAAGGAAGCGGAAAGTATGGCAGCTCTTCAAAAAGCAATCACCGATAAAAATTGTGCGGCTTTTATTTTCGAACCTTTAATACAAGGTGCCGCTGGAATGGTGATGTATGCACCCGAAGCTTTGGATAACTTGATTCAAATTTGCAAACAAAACCAAGTATTGACCATTGCCGATGAAGTGATGACTGGTTTTGGGAAAACCGGAAAAAACTTTGCCTGCGATTATTTGAAAACCTTACCCGATATGATGTGTTTGTCTAAAGCCTTGACTGGTGGAACTATTCCTATGGCGATTACGACTTTCACTACTGCCATTTTTGATGCATTCTATGATGATGATATCAATAAAGCCTTGTTTCATGGGCATACGTTTACGGCGAATCCAACGGGTTGCGCTGCTGCTCTAGCCAGCATCGAATTGTTACAAACCGAAACGATGCAGTCCAACATTCAGCGCATTCATCAACGCCATTTAGACTTTCAAAAGTATATAGCAACCCATCCAAAAGTGACCACTACACGAGTTTTTGGGGTAATTTTCGCTTTGGAAATCAAAACCGATGGCGCTGCCAGTTATTACGGCTCTTTGCGTAATACTCTTTATAATTTTTTTATTGAAAATGGGGTAATTCTTCGTCCAGTTGGGAATATAGTTTACATTTTGCCACCTTATGTCATTACCGATGCGCAGTTGCAGAAAGTGTATGAAGTGGTCGAAAGTGCTTTGGAAATCGTGTAGTTTTTAAACACGAATTCCACGAATTGATACAAATTGAAAAAAAATATAGACATTTTAACCGCAAGGCACGCAAAGGAAAATCGCAAGGTTCGCAAAGTGTTGTGCTTTTGGAAAAACTGTGTTTGTTTTTTCAATAATAGATAAAAAAATCCGTGTTAATCCGTTTTTATCTGCGTTATCCGCTTACCAATCAGGTTGTTAGTTTTAACCGCAAGGCACGCAAAGGAAAATCGCTATGTTCGCAAAGTGTTGTGCTTTTGGAAAATCTGTGTTTGTTTTTCAATAATAGATAAAAAAATCCGTGTTAATCCGTTTTTATCTGTGTCATCCGTGTTCCATTTTTTTAAGAGCCACAGAAACCAATGGATAAAATACACACCGATTGTCTTTCAATTTCAATCTGTGCAAATTTGTGCCATCTGTGTTTTATATTAAAAATCCGCGTCATCCGTGTTCCATTTATACGTATAGCTAAAATCAATTTGTATAGATTTTTAAATATTTTGTGGACTTTGTGTAATTCTTTGCGACCTTTGCGGTTAAATTACAATCGTCTATTTTGTCACAAATTATCTCTATAACCGCCTTGTCCTCCATTTCCCCTTTGGGCAATGACCCGAAGACCATTTGGGAAAATTATCAACATCCTAACACTTGTTTTTCTGAGCAGTTTTTAGACCATCAAAATACTTGCGTGGCTGCTTTGAATTCCGCTTCACAACAAGAAGTTTTGGCTTTACAACAAACGGATATAAAGTACAAATCATTGGATAAATCGGTGTTGTATGCTATGGTAGCTGCAAGAAAAGCGATGGCCCAGGCAGGTTGGGAAAAAGGAGGGAGTTTTGGTATCAACATTGGCTCTTCAAGAGGTGCCACCGATTTGTTCGAAAAACATTTTCAGGAATATTTAACGACGGGCAAAGCTCAAACTTTAGCTTCACCAACGACTACTTTGGGGAATATTTCATCTTGGGTAGCGCATGATTTGCAAACTACCGGTCCCGAAATTTCACATTCCATTACTTGTTCTACTGCTTTGCATGCTTTGCTCAACGGAGTCGCTTGGTTGCGAGCAGGAATGGCAAATCAATTTTTGGTAGGTGGTAGCGAAGCACCATTGACTGATTTTACGATAGGTCAAATGCGTGCTTTGAAGATTTATACTCAAAGTAAAGAAGAGTACCCCAACCGTGCTTTGGATTTGGATAAAAAGCAAAATACAATGGTTTTGGGTGAAGGTGCGGCAGTATGTTGTTTAGAATTAGGAAAGAAAGAAAATGCCTTGGCTTTTATTGAAGGCATTGGCTACGCCACAGAAATTTTGGAGCATAACATTTCAATTTCGGCAGAAGCCATTTGTTTTCAAAAATCGATGACAATGGCTTTGCAAAACACACCTTTATCCGAAGTAGATGCTATTGTAATGCACGCGCCAGGCACAATCAAAGGGGATTTGACAGAATATCGTGCCATTGAAAAACTTTTCGGAAAGCAGTTGCCACTACTTACTACCAATAAATGGAAAATAGGCCACACGTTTGGTGCTTCAGGAATCTTGAGTGTTGAAATGGCCATTTTGATGCTGCAACACAATCAGTTTATTTCCACTCCTTTTTTTAATCAAAATTCCGATTCAAGAACAATCCGTAAGGTGCTCGTTAACGCCGTTGGTTTTGGAGGCAATGCTGTTTCGGTGTTGTTGAGTTTGTAAAATTTGTTGAACTGTTTAATCGGTTAATGATTAATCGTTTAAAACTTTGCGTCCCTTGCGTAAATCTTCGCGCTCCTTGCGGTTAAATTTTTTGCCACGGATTTCAATGATTGAACGGATTTTAAAAAGAGTTTAATCGGTTAATGGTTAATTGTTTGAAGTTTTGCGCCCTTTGCGTAAATCTTTGCGAGCCTTGCTGTTAAATTTTTGCCACGGATTTCACTGATGGAACGGATTTTAAAAAGGGTTTAATCGGTTAAAACTTTGCGTCCCTTGCGTAAATCTTTGCGTTCCTTGCGGTTAAATCTTTTCACCACAAAGAAACACGAAGAAGTCACGAAGCCGCACAAAGTAAAAGTGTTCCAATTGTTGTAACGCTCAACCAAAACTTATATGCCCTTATTTGTCTTATATGGTTCAAAATACACAGCCTATTCAGAAAAACTTGGGTGACTTATATGTTTTTTCTTGTGAACTTAACGGTTAAATTTTGCACGCAGATTCCACAGATTTTAAAGAGTTAATTATTTAAATCTTTGCGTCCCTTGCGTAAATCTTCGCGCTCCTTGCGGTTAATTTTGCTACGGATTTCACTGATGAAACGGATTTTAAAAAGGGTTTAATCGGTTAATAGTTAATTGTTTAAAGCTTTGCGTCCCTTGCGTAAATCTTTGCGAGCCTTGCGGTTAAATTTTTAGCCAAAGATTTAAATTTTTAGTCACTATAAAAAATCCGCGTCATCCGCGTTCCTATGCTCCAATTCCTTTACTTTTTCATAAACTAAGTTACTCTCAAAACCACGACGAAGCATGTAATCACAAAACTTCTTCCTTTTTTTAAGCGCATTTTTTTCTGTAATGGATTGCCAATTCCTTTCTGCTAAAGCATTAAAAGTTTCCAAGTATTCCTCGACTGAGATTTCTTTTAAGGCAAGTGTAATCAAGGTGTTGTTGATGTAGCGCATTTTGAGTTCGTTAGTAATACGAATTTTTCCCCAGTGTTTGATGCGGTGTTTGCCACGGGCAAAACTACAAGCAAAACGAGCCTCATTCAAGAAGTTCTGTTCGATAAGATGCACAATAAGTTGGTCTATTTCTTGGGGTTCTAGGTGCATGCTTCTCAATTTGGTTACCACTTCTTCGTGACAGCGCTCTTGATAGGCGCAATACTGTTCTATTTTGTGTTGAGCTTGAAGAAGGGTGAGTGCTGCTGCCATCTTGTAATTGTTGGGTTTGTAGGTCTTTTGCTTACAAAAATAGCGATTTATACCCACATAACTCCCTTTGATAATTTTAGTTAGGATTGCCTAATTACAAAAATGAATTTTTAAGCGCTATAAATGAAGCTTTTACTTGTGTTTTAGCCAATATTGGTTACTTTTGCGTTTAACTTACTTGGGTAAGCGCAATCTTTGTATTTGGTTTAACGTTTTTTCAAGTTTTGTTTTTAAAATTTCTAAACATTTTTTTATGAAAAGAATTTTACTTTTTGCAGATGTATTGATGATTCCTACTAATCAAAGAAAAAGATCAAGGGGTTTAAGAATAGGGTTGAACAGTGTTTTTATTGGTAAAGCTTTTTCTTATATGCTTCTGTTTTTTCTAATTTTATTTTCTACAAAAAACTATGGGCAGTGCGCTTATCCAACAGGCGCTACACAATTTGGCAGTACTATAACTTATTGTATTGATAATTCTGGAACTATTTCAAACAATGTTCCAGCTGGAAGGTTTGTACTTTTAAATGTAATTCAGGGATTTACTTATCGGTTTCGCATAAATAATGTTTTTGGAGGGACTGATCCCAATGAAATTGTTTCAATTTATAACGCTGCAAATAATAATGGGTTAGCTACTTCAGCTGGTAGTGGAGGTGTTGATTTTAACTGGACAGCTACCTTATCAGGACAAGTAAAAGTCTTAATTTCTAGAGGAGGAACTGCTCCTAGCGGTTGTGTTAATGATGGTTCTGGACCTGCTAGGTTGCAAATTAATTTAACCTCTATTGGAAATAATATAGACAGTCAAACTGCATTTGGTACTAATACATGGCGAGGACACATTTATAATGCTGGCGGAAGTACACCAGCGCCTTTTACTAATGCTAATTATGCTGGATATTATGATATAGCGTCGGAGACTATAGCTGAAGGTTTCGGTGGTGATACTGCTTGTTTTTCTGTTCTCTCACAGGGTAGTCAGAGAGCTACTATGTACACCGAGGGTTATGCGGTTAGATATCGAATGAAAACGACAAGATCTGGTTGTTATTTTGTAAATTTTAGAGGTGATGATGGAATTCGACTAACGCTTAATGGCACTTCTGTATTTGATAGATGGGTAGAGCAAGGACCAACAAACTATAGTAGTGTTTTGGTTCGTTTAGATGGTGATGACGATTTTGTGTTGGATTATTATGAAAATGGAGGTCAAAATGAAGTAGGGTTCTCATTGACCCCATTTGATGCAAATGCAAATACCATAACGGCACCAACAACAGTAAATTTATGCTCTAATGGTAATCCTTCCGTTATTGAAGGTTCATTGCAGTACAGTTCAGCGGATGCTACTTTCCAGAATCCTCAACTTAATTTTCAATGGCAACTATCAACAGATGGTGGTGCATATGCAAATATTTCTGGAGCAACAGGAAGAACTTACGATCCACCCGCTATTGCAAATGCAACTTCTGCAAACATTGTAAGGAGATTTAAAAGGTTAGTCACTTTAAATACTGCAAATGTTCCAGATATCAATGGAGTAAGAACTAATTGTTTGTATAATGAAAGTAATGTTGTAACTATTACTACTTCGCCTGCAACGCCAGCAACACCTGGAACAATATCTGGAACTACTGGTCAATGTCCTGCTGTTACTGGTCAAGTTTATTCAATTGCTGCTGTGACCAATGCACTTTCTTACACTTGGGCAGTTCCTACAGGTTGGTCGATTACCTCAGGTCAGGGCACCAATAGTATTACTTTAACTACAGGCTCTGCTGGTCAGAATGGTAATGTAAGTGTCACGGCAACAAATGGATGCGGGACTAGTACTGCGAGAACTTTGGCGGTAACGGTAAATGCAGCACCAACGATTGCAGCAATTTCAACACCAGCAGCATTGTGTTCAGGAGGTTCGTTGAATCCAACTGCTCCGACAGTTACCGCTAACGGTTCAACAGTTACCGCCTCTGGCTGGCAATTAGAGACAGCTGTTGCAAGTGGCACCTATTCAAATTTGACAGTTCCTTATACGGTTGCATTTGCAGACAATGGAAAAAGAATCCGATATTATGCTACCAATACTTGTGGGACTACCAACAGTAATGTTGTAACACTAACAGTAAATGCAGCACCAACGATTGCAGCAATTTCAGCTCCAGCCGTATTGTGTTCAGGAGGTTCGTTGAATCCAACTGCTCCGACAGTTACCGCTAACGGTTCAACAGTTACCGCCTCTGGCTGGCAATTGGAGACAGCTGTTGCAAGTGGCACCTATTCAAATTTGACAGTTCCTTATACGGTTGCATTTGCAGACAATGGAAAAAGAATCCGATATTATGCTACCAATACTTGTGGGACTACCAACAGTAATGTTGAAAGTCCTAATCGGGGCATAAGTAGCTAACTTTGATCGAAGAGAAGGTTCACTTTGTCAGTTTGGTTGTTGATTAAAAGTAATTTAAATTTATTTAGCAAATCTAAAGGATTGTAGTGGAAATCCTTATGGCCCGGGGTTCGGGGCATAAGATTGCATCGGAAAGCGGGACCGTTGTTTCCTGAGAAAGCCTATTTTTTCTGCTCTTAATTATTTTAAAATTCAAACGGCAATTCTGTGGCCAAGGAATCAACCGGGATTTGTGTACTGTCTGGCACTCGCAGTTTGATGAATGATTTGGCTTGACCGGTAATGAAGAAAGGTTTCGATTTGTAGATGGAATCCTCTGGCGCAAGTAGGCCTCGTCTGTTCATTAGATTGGTCAGGTACAATTGCTGTTTTGTGGCATAGTCTTTCAAGTTACCTTCGTCATTGAATTGGTACATAAATTTGCGAGGACTCGGGATGATTCTAGCCAAGTACAAACATTCGTTCAAGTCTAATTCGGCAGGTGTTTTTTGGAAATAAAAACGACTTGCCTCGCCAATTCCGTATACATCTGGCCCCCATTCGATGATATTGAAATACACTTCGAGCATTCGCTCTTTGCTTACCACTCGGTTGTTTTCGAGGATGTAAACCAATAAAATTTCTTCTAATTTTCTAGACAAGGTTTTTTCGCGGGTCAAGAATACATTTTTGACCAATTGCATACTGATGGTACTCGCACCACGAGCAAATTTTTTGGTTCGAATGTTTTTGATAATCGATTGTTTGAAGGCTTCGTTGATGAAACCTCTGTGGTGAAAAAAGGAAGGGTCCTCGGTAGTGAGCACACATTTTTGTAAATAGGGCGAAATTTGGTCCAAAGGGGTGTAATCCGGATTTTCTGTTCCTACTTGAATTGGGCGCTGCAATACGTTTTTGATGATAGCTCGGTACACAAATTCGCCATTGAGTTTCGTTAAATTGGCTTTGCCGTATTTGGTAATTCGGAGGTTTTCTTTATTTAATTTGCTATCAAAAACCAGTTGATACGGTTTATTTTTATTGAATTTAAAATCCAAGTTGTATTCAAAATTGCCTTGAGCTTCCATCCCTTGGAAGTTCGTAAATAAACCATCAGGAAGCGAAACAATGAAATCTTGTGCCTTCATTTTTGGGATGCTTACTTGCAATTTATAGATGGTATCCGATTCGGTTTCGTAAGCCATATACGGATTCAATTTTATTTTGTTGAGTTGCAGTGTTGAGCTTTTATCAATAGAAATAAAGTCAGAACCCAGAAGAAAACGGTAGTCAAAACGCGCTTTTTTGATTACTACATCTTTGTTGGCAATTTTGGGGTGATTTACGTGCAAATTGGTTATGGTAGCAAAACCATCTAAATGGAATTCGCCCATCGTTTTTTCGATGTTGTCAACATTCAAATGAATCGAATCAAAACTCGATTTGAGATTGTAGCGCTCGTCTACATAAGGCAAACGAATGGCGCCAGTATCTTTATTGAAAATGCGAATATCGGCTTTTCTGTTTCTTGGGTCGGCCAAGCCTTTCATACTCAGATGTTGCTTGAAAGTACCCGTTTCTACCGTGATTAAGGAGTTGAGCTCTTGATTGTCTAAAGTTAGTTTTTCGATATCGATAATTGCTTTTTTGCCATTATCGTCAATCTTGAAAGCTAATTTTTCGATGCTCATATCTGTTGGAACCAAGTTGAGCAGTCTCGAAATCATTCGGTAAGCTGTTGCGGCATAATCGGTTTTGCTATCGGAGTTTTCTAGATTGAGTTCTTCATCTTTCTTTAAAAAAGCATCAAAATTTTTGACCTTTCCTTTTTTCACCAATTGAATGTATCCTTCTTTTAGTTCCAAAGATTGCAATTGAATGTTACCAATAAAAAGATTCCAAAAGCTTATACTGGTTTTCAGTTTTTTGATATTCAAAAGGGTATCAGCGTTTTTTGGAGCTAGCACTACATCGTACAAATCGATACCGTTTAATCCATCAAAAGAGGCTTTTTTTACGGTAAAGTTACTGTTGTATTGTTGCGTCATTTTGGTCGAAACTTTATCTAACGCTTGGTTTAAAAGCGAGTCTCTAAAGAAAATAAAACCGCCCACCACGAGTAGTAGTACAGCTAAAAGTATTTTGGCTGCCAAAAGCAGTTTTTGTTTGTTTGTTCTCATATCACGGTTTTCACTTCGGGTGCAAAAGTATCTTATTTTATGTTAAGATAAATTTAAAAATGCTGTGCGGGCTTACACAATAATCCAATTGAATATCATTCTCAAAAACATCATTTATTTGTTCTTCGGGTTCAAAGAATGATAGGCCAATTTTTAAAGTTTCGGGAGAACATTCGGAGAGAAATTGGTCATAGAACCCTTTGCCATAGCCTACTCGGTTACCCAACTTGTCATAGGCTAATAAAGGTATAAACACCACTTCTATTTGTTTGGAAGGAATGGCAATACCAGAGACTGGTTCTGGAATTTGATACTCGTTTTTAACGATTTTGGTGTTTTCTGTCAATAAAAAATGCGTCATTTTTCGGGTCTCAAAATCGCTTTTTGACAGAATGATTTCTTTGTCTTTTCCAGCTAAAATGTGTAAAAGATATTCGGTATTGATTTCCTTTTGGGGTTCAATAGGTAAAAAAATATGAAAATAGGTTTTGTCCCAAATAGGAAGCGATAAAGCTTGGTTGGCGATTTCCAAGCTCATCGATTCTATGTCATTTTCACTAAGTGCTTTTCTGAGTGCTTTGTATTTAAGCCGTAATTCCTTTTTCAACATGCATAGTTGCTTTTAATTGGGCTATAAAAGTAGTCAAATGTTCGACTTCTACATGGTCCATAAGCACTATTTTGTACCATTTGTTTTCAGCGTTGTGTTGTTGGGGTACCAAATCAAATCTTTCAGCTAAAGCATGATTAATGTTTTTTGCGTCAATGGTTACAATGTTCATAAAAGGTTCACGGAAATACGGAATGTTGAGTTGGTCCAATTCATTGCATAAAAATTGTGTACGCATTTGCAGAACGCTTACTTTTTCGAACCAACCGTGATGACCATAAGCAAATAAAATCATCCAAACTGCTACGGCATTAGAACCCGAGCGACTTCCGCAAAGGGTTAAATCCATACCTTCTACATACTCGGCTTCTTTAGTCAAGACATTTTCTATTAACCCTTTTCGGCAAATAAAAATCCCTGTGCCATAAGGCGATTGCAGCATTTTATGCGCATCGATGGTGATAGAGCTAATTTTTGGATTACTAAAATTAAGGGTCGATTGAGGATTGCTGAACGGATAGACAAATCCACCGTAAGCCCCATCAATATGGAGTTTGTATTCTAAATGGTGTTTTTCGTAAAGCGCACAATATACTTCGGGATTATCTACAGAACCGAACATAGTGGTTCCCATATTCGCAACGGTAATAAAGTATTTTTTGCCTTTGTTTTTGGCATCGATTAGCAATTGTTCCAATGCATTTGCATCGATTTCTCTTTGATGAAAAGAAACAGGAACTTTAATCCAATCGAGCATTAAAACATTGGAGCCTTTGGCAATGGAGTAGTGCGTATCTTCAGAAGCAACGATGGCAATTTCGTTAAGTTGCGCTCCTTTTTGGTTCATAAAATAATTGCGATACATCCAAATGGCCTGAATATTCGCCTCTGTTCCACCTGGTGAAATATAGCCATCGTAGGAATTGGGTACGGCTTTGAAAATATCGACCGCAATTACATCTAGCACTTCACGCTCTATTTGTTGGGTTCCTTTGAATGCTTTTTCTGAGGTGCCCAAGGTATGGCAACCAATATGATTAGGATTGGCTACATAGGTTTGCAGAGTGGGAGCTTCTTTCAAAAAAGGCGCATCGTCATAAAAAACTTTTCCGTCCAATTTTGAAGCTGGATACCCCAAAGAAATATCTTTAGAAAAATTTACATTTTCTTCTAATGCTTTTTGAATGCGCTCTTTGCGTTCTTTTTGGTCTAATTTTTTCCAGTGCAACATACCTCTATTTTTTCTACAAAGGTAAAGGGCGTTTTAGAATTAGAATATGACTTTTGTTAGGTTTTGGACGATTTGCTATAGCTCCATAAACGAGGCAATTTGCGCTTCGGGTTTGCTTGTTGCTTTGTTTTTTTCAGGAACCAACGAAGTAGACAAGTGAAAAATAGCATCTCCTTCGTAAACTATAGGCGATTGATTGCTGTTGATTACGTAACCATCATTGGGCGCTTTGATTTTGCGTTCAAATTTCCCAAAGGGGTCTGTTATGGTCGCGAGAATGGTTCCTTTTTTTACAAACGTGCCTATAGTATTGTAGTCGTGAAGCATTCCGGAACACTTGGCTCTAACCCAATTCGATTTTTCGATGTAAATGGTTTTGTTTTCTGGAACTTCGATAGTGTGTTTGGGGTCTAACATATCTAGGTAGGCTAGCACTCGTTTTACGCCATTAATCCCTTCATTGGCCACTTCTTTATTGATGTCTAATGATTTTCCACCCTCGAAAAGGAGCATTTTTATATTCATTTTGGTACTCGAGTTTCGGAATGAACCTCCAATGTTTTTGGAATACAAAGTAAACGGTGCATTGAAGGTATCGGCCAATAGTTTTAATTCGGGGTCGTTTTCGGCTAAGCGAATTTGTGGAGCATTGAATCTACTGGCGCCTCCAGCGTGAAAATCAATGGCATAATGCACTTCGGGCATAACTTCGTTTAGAATGTGAAAGGCAAATCTACTCGCCAATGATCCCTTTTTACTTCCTGGAAAAGAGCGATTCAAATCACGACCATCAGGAAATTCTCGGGAACGATTCACAAATCCATACATATTAATAATAGGAATGCAAATAATGGTGCCGCGTTTGGGTTTGTTTATTTTTTTGCTAATGAGTTGTCGCACGATTTCGATTCCATTGATTTCATCTCCGTGAATACCCGCTGAGAAAAGCACGACGGGCCCGTCAAGTTTAGAACGACGAACTATGATGGGAATATTGAGTTTTGTAGTCGTGTGGAGTCGAGCCATCTCTACGTTGATGGTTTTGTTTTCTCCTGGTAAAATGCTTTCGCCAAAAATCGTTATTGGTTTTAAACTTCTCATAGCCAACTTTAATTGGATAAATATAAAAATTATTAAGCATTAAAAGGTTTTATTTTATGAATCGCTTTGCATCATTTTTGTCTTAGGAAAGAAAAAGCCAACGCAGAAGTTTTAGAAAAATAGAATTACTAAATTTGTTCAGAATAAAAAGCGATAGCGAATTTTCTAAAACTACAATGACGCAACCCTCGATAGCCCTTCAAATACAAACCCTTCCTGATAATCCAGGAGTGTATCAATATTATGACAAGGAAGGTAAAATTTTATATGTAGGCAAAGCCAAAAACCTAAAAAAAAGGGTATCCTCTTATTTTAACAAAATTCACGATACGGCCAAAACCAATGTGTTGGTCAAAAAAATTGTGACCATAAAGCACATTGTAGTTCCCACAGAATCCGATGCGTTGTTGTTAGAAAATAACTTAATCAAAACACTCCAGCCTCGATATAATGTATTGCTTCGCGATGATAAAAGTTATCCTTGGTTGTGCATCAAAAAAGAACCCTTTTCACGTATTTTTTCTACTCGTAGAATGATTAAAGACGGTTCCGAATATTTTGGTCCTTACACGAGTTTCAAGACCGTTAATACGATTTTGGAATTAATCAAAGAGTTGTATCCACTCCGCACTTGTAATTTTGATTTGAGCCAAAACAACATCAATAGTGGGAAATTTAAAGTGTGTTTAGAATACCATATCGGCAATTGCAAAGGACCTTGTGAAGGTCACGAAAGCTTAGAGCATTACCAAAAACAAGTAGATGCCATACGTGAAATCCTTAAAGGGAATTTCAAAGAAAGTTTAAAGGATTTTAAGCGAATGATGGTAGATTTGGCTAGCGAAATGCGGTTTGAAGAAGCACAGAAAATAAAGGAAAAAATTGAGGTTCTAGAAAATTACCAATCCCGTTCTACGATTGTCAATCCGAAAATTACGAATATCGATGTGTTTTCGATTGTTTCGGATGAAAGTGCGGCTTTTGTCAATTTCTTGCAAATTTCCCACGGTTCGATTATTCGTTCACATACGATGGAAATCAAGAAGAAGTTAGCAGAAACGGATGAGGAGTTGTTAGAATTAGCCATTGTAGAACTTAGAGAACGCTTTCATTTATTGTCCAGAGAAGTTATAGTTCCTTTCGCCATAGATTTGGGTGAAAACATCAAAATAACAGTGCCTCAATTGGGCGATAAAAAACAAATATTGGATTTGTCTATTCGCAACGCTAAGTTTTATCGCATAGAACAGCTCAAACAATTGCAGATTGTCGACCCAGACCGTCACACCAATCGCATTATGGCGCAAATGCAAAAGGACTTGCGATTGCCTGTAGAACCAAGGCATATCGAATGTTTTGATAATTCTAATATTCAAGGAACGAATCCTGTGTCGGCTTGTGTGGTTTTTAAAGATGGGAAGCCTAGCAAGAAAGATTACCGTCATTTTAATATCAAAACCGTCGAAGGGCCCGATGATTTTGCTTCGATGACTGAGGTGGTGTACCGACGATACAAACGATTATTGGACGAAAAAGAACCTTTACCACAATTGATAATTATTGATGGAGGAAAAGGACAATTATCTGCGGCCTTAAAAAGTATTGATGAGCTAGGATTGAGAGGGAAAATCACCATCATTGGTATTGCCAAACGATTGGAAGAACTCTTTTTTCCAGGAGATTCCATCCCGTTGTATTTGGATAAAAAATCCGAAACATTAAAGGTGATTCAGCAATTGCGAAACGAAGCCCACCGATTCGGAATCACACATCATCGTGACAAACGAAGCAAAGCCGCTTTGAATTCTTCCATTGAAAGCATTCCAGGAATAGGCGAAAAAACAATGACAACTTTGATTCAACATTTCAAAAGTGTTAAAAGATTGCAAATGGCCACAGAAAAAGAAATTTCTGACGTTATAGGAGTGTCGAAAGCCAAAAAAATTTCCGACTTTTACAAGACAAAATAACGGTATAACATTTCCGATTTATGAAGAAACTCTCGATTATCTTTATCTTATTACTTAGTAGTTTCTCATTATTTGCGCAAAGCCAAGACAAAAGACCAAAAATAGGTTTGGTATTGAGTGGTGGTGGCGCGAAAGGGTTTGCGCATATTGGGGTACTCAAAGTACTCGAAGAAGCAGGAATCAAGATTGATTATATTGGGGGAACTAGTATGGGCGCAGTTATTGGTGGACTTTATGCATCAGGTTATACCGCCTCACAAATTGATTCTATTTTTCAGAAAACTAATTTTGACGAATTGATTAATGATTATATTCCTCGAGCTTCAAAGAATTTTTATGAGAAAAGGAATGACGAGCTGTATGCTTTTGTATTGCCTTTTAATAAATTTAGAGTTGGAATTCCTGAGGCGCTTTCTAAAGGAATGTATAATTTCAATTTGCTGACCAGATTAACTAGGAATGTAAAAGACGTAAAAGACTTCAATCAACTTCCTATTCCCTTTTTATGTATAGCTACCGATATTGAGACCGGTGAACAAGTGTTACTCAATAAAGGTAATTTGGCTCAGGCAATGTTGGCCAGTTCGGCTTTTCCTTCGTTGTTTTCTCCTGTAGAGATTGATGGTAAATTGCTTATCGATGGTGGTGTTGTAAATAATTATCCAGTTGATGAGGTGCTTAAATTAGGCGCCGATATTATCATTGGTGTAGATGTACAAGATGGTCTAAAAGACCGAACACTATTGAGAGATGCTACCAAAATATTGGTACAGATTAGCAATCTCAATATGATTGATCGAATGAAAGACAATGTAAAAAAAACAACTATTTATATTAAACCAGATATCAAAGAGTATGGTGTGATTTCTTTTGATAAAGGCCGTGAGATTATCACAAAAGGAGAAGAGGCGACCTTTGCTGTCTATGAAGCATTAAAAAAATTAGTTCCAGAAAACAGTGCTTATCATAAACCTAAATTGCAGATTGTTTCTGATAGTGTTTTTGTTTCCGAAGTAAAGGTAAACGAATTGAAAAACTTCACGAAAGCATATGTAAAAGGAAAATTACGATTTAAAGAAGGAACCACAATAACCTACGAAAAGCTACAAAGTGGAATAAATAATATTAAAGCAACAGAAAACTTTAGTGCCATTAACTATACATTAGAACCTAACGGATATGGAGAAACATTAAATATAAGTCTAAAAGAAGACCCTTTGAAAACGTTCTTAAAGTTTGGGTTACACTACGACGGCTTGTACAAAAGTGCCGTTTTGGCTAATATCAGCCAGAAAAATCTTTTCTTCAAAAATGATAATGCCTCTTTGGATTTGATTATTGGAGACAACTTGCGCTATAATTTAGATTATTATGTGGATAATGGTTTTAATATTAGTTTTGGTTTTAAATCTACTTTTGCTCAGTTCAATCGAAACGTGGCAAATTCCATTCAGCCAGGCGGAATTGTTGGAGGGGATATTTCACTAATTAATATTGATTTTAAAGATTGGACAAATCAGGCGTATTTTCAATCCGTTTTTGTTCAGAAATTCTTGATTGGTGCGGGTTTAGAATATAAGCATCTGCAAATTGTGCCTATTACAATCGCAAAAAATTCTCCGGATATTGACAATAATAATTATGTAAGTGCTTTTGGATATTTAAAATATGATGCATTTGATAATAAATATTTCCCAACAAAAGGATGGTCTTTTTCGAGTGATATTCATACCTATTTGATGTCATCTAATAATAGTGGATTTAACCCATTCACTATTCTTAAAGCCGATTTTTCTGTGGCTTTTAAAATTTTACCCAAACTCGTTTTTAAGTTTCAAACAGATGCTGGGTTTAGTGTTGGAGAAGAAAGTGTGCCTTTCTTTAATTTTGTTTTAGGAGGATATGGCTTTAATGCAATAAACAATTTTAAACCCTTCTATGGATATGATTTTTTAAGTATCGGAGGGAATAGTTATATAAAGACATCCGGAACTTTAGATTATGAGTTTTACAAAAAAAATCATTTTAATTTTTCGGCAAACTTTGCCAATTTAGGGAATGATATTTTTAGTAGTTTGGACTGGTTTTCTATACCAGAATTATCAGGATATGCAGTAGGTTATGGTTTGGATACGATTATAGGCCCTGTTGAGGTGAAGTATTCATGGTCTCCAGAGACCCCAAGTGGCTATACTTGGTTTAGTATAGGATATGTATTTTAATCGTAAATTATATCAAAAAAAATTACGACATTTGCTTTCATGAAAACAAAATGGCAAGGTTTATTAGATTATCTGCAATTTCTTATTAAAAGAAATCCAGAATGATTGCACTATTTTTTAAGGAATACAATTAGGTTGAATCTAAATTTTTTAAAAAATGCCAATATATCATAAACTAGGAGATTTTCCTCAAAAACGCCACGTACAATTCGAGAAACCTGATGGGGGATTGTATTACGAGCAACTATTCGGTACCGAGGGTTTTCACGGTCATTCGTCACTATTATATCATGTACACAGACCTACTCAGGTCAAAGAAATACTAAATTCGTATTCGGTAGAACCCAAAATTGCTATCGGTAAAAACATCAAATCGTTATTGCTAAAAGGGTTTGAATTGTTACCCGAAAATGATTTCTTAGAAAGCCGCAAACCTATGTTAGTCAATAAAGATTGTACCATTGGTTTAGCCGCTCCAACAGCATCCTTGCGCTCTTATTTTTATAAAAATGCCGATGCCGATGAAATGATTTTCATCCACAAAGGAAGCGGAACCCTAAGAACGATGATGGGTAATATTCCTTTTGAATATGGAGACTATCTCATCATACCTCGCGGAATGATTTATCAAATCGATTTTGATACTACTGAGAATCGCTTGTTTTATGTTGAATCTTTCGCGCCTTTTTATACACCAAAACGATATAAAAACGAATCGGGTCAGCATTTAGAGCACGCTCCTTTTTGTGAACGCGATTTCAAATTGCCAATAGCCTTAGAAACGCACGACGAAAAAGGAGATTTCTTAATCAAAATCAAAAAAGAAGGGATGATGCACGAGGTGGTATATGCCACGCATCCTTTTGATGTTATTGGTTGGGATGGCTATAACTTTCCTTATGGCTTTAGCATCCACAACTTCGAGCCCATAACTGGTCGCGTGCACCAACCACCACCAGTACACCAAACCTTCGAGACGGCTACTTTTGTAGTGTGTTCTTTCGTGCCTCGTTTGTACGATTACCATCCAAAAGCCATTCCTGCGCCTTACAATCACAGCAACATCGATAGCGATGAGGTATTGTATTATGTAGATGGCGATTTTATGAGCCGTAATAATATCGAACAAGGTCACATCACTTTGCATCCAAAAGGAATTCCTCACGGGCCAGCACCAGGAGCTATGGAACGAAGCATTGGTCAAACCATCACACAAGAATTAGCCGTAATGGTCGATACGTTTCGCCCTTTGATGGTTACCGAAGAAGCGATGGGTCTTGATGACGGACAGTACTACAAATCTTGGGTAGAGTAAAAAATAATTAAAAAAATAAGGAGCTATTTCCTGCTGTACGCTATATCTGTGGCTCCGAACCCCGGAGCCACAGGATGCCGCTTCCATCAGGGCTAGACTTTCAACTAATCAACAACATTTTCGGAATCACCGAAACAAATAATATATACAATGGCAAAAGAAGTACAATCAGTAGAATACGGACTAGAGAAAATATTTGAAGGAGCACAAGATTTCCTTCCATTAATGGGAACTGATTACGTAGAATTTTATGTGGGTAACGCTAAACAAGCGGCTCATTTTTATAAAACAGCTTTCGGATTTCAATCGCACGCGTATTGCGGTTTAGAAACAGGCTCAAGGGACAAAGTTTCTTATGTGCTAAAACAAGACAAAATCCGTTTGGTGTTGACTACCGCTCTTACTAGTGAATCCCCAATTGGTGAACACGTAAAAAAACACGGCGATGGGGTAAAAATCGTGGCGCTTTGGGTAGAAGATGCTCGTAAATCTTTTGAAGAAACCACCAAGCGTGGCGCAAAAGTATATATGGAACCTACCGTAGAAAAAGACGAATTTGGAGAAGTAGTTCGCGCTGGAATTTATACTTATGGCGAAACCGTACATATGTTTGTAGAGCGTAAAAACTACACAGGTGCTTTTCTTCCAGGATTTGTAGAATGGAAATCGGACTACAACCCAACTTCTGTTGGTTTAAAGTACATAGACCATATGGTAGGAAATGTGGGGTGGAACCAAATGAATGTTTGGGTAAAATGGTACGAAGACGTTATGGGATTTGTGAATTTCCTTTCTTTTGATGACAAACAAATCCATACCGAGTATTCTGCTTTGATGAGTAAAGTAATGAGTAATGGTAACGGAAGAATTAAATTCCCAATCAACGAACCAGCGAAAGGAAACAAGCGTTCACAAATTGAAGAATATTTAGATTTTTATGAAGGAGCAGGCGTGCAGCACATTGCCATTGCTACCGATGATATTATTACTACTGTTACTGAGCTTAGAGCTCGTGGTGTAGAATTTTTGTCAGCGCCACCTCATGCCTATTACCAAGCCATTCCAGAACGTTTGGGTGAGCATATGAGTATGATGAAAGAGGATTTAGCCGTTATCGAAAAGTTAGCCATCATGGTCGATGCTGATGAAGATGGGTATTTATTACAAATCTTTACCAAGCCAGTTGAGGACCGTCCTACCTTGTTTTTTGAGATTATTCAGCGAATGGGAGCCAAAGGATTTGGTGCAGGTAATTTCAAAGCTTTATTCGAATCTATTGAAAGAGAGCAAAAATTGCGAGGAACGTTGTAAAATTAAGTTTTTTTTGCATTATCAAAAAAAATAACTAAACCAAAAGCTAATTTTTTGCAAATGTTGTGTTAAACTCAATTTTTACGCAAAAAAATATGGATTTGTGTTTTACCTTTGTACTCACAAATGAAAGGGGTGGTTTCCTTTCATGGGTATTATAAATTTCATAATTTATAGTTTTTTGGTTAGTTAATAGCATAAAAACTCAGTCATTAATTTGACTGGGTTTTTTTGTTTTAATACATTTGGAATCATTTTTGCCAAAAGAATCTCTAAAAAGCTCAAATTTTACATAATGAGAAAATTAATACTCCTCTTTTTGTTGGCCTTAACAGTTAGCTTTGATTCTCAGGACACTTCAGCATTCGATGCTGGTGAATGGTTTAAATTCCGAATACATTATGGTTTTGTAAATGCAGGTTATGCTACATTAGAAGTAAAAGATGCAGTCATCAATCAAAAATCCGTTTACCATGTTATAGGTAAGGGATACACTACCGGAATGTCTCGTTTCTTTTTCAAAGTGGATGATTTATACGAAAGTTATTTCGATAAAGAAACCGGTTATCCTTATCAATTTGTTCGAAAAATAGACGAAGGCGGTTATACCAAAAATCAAGAAGGTTTTTTTAATCAAGCTACCAATAAAGTGTTAGTCAAAGATTATAAACACAAAAACGAAAAAACATTTTCATTTCCCAAGGGCACACAAGACATTGTTTCTACTTTTTATTATCTTAGAAATTACCCCACAATCGACAAATTAAAAGTGGGGGAATCTGTTGCGATTGATATGTTTTTTGACAATGAAACTACAAAGTTTAAGTTAAAATTCTTAGGTCGTGAAGATATTACAACTAAATTTGGCGTGATTTCAGCAATGATATTTCGCCCTTTAGTGCAATCTGGCCGTGTTTTTAAAGAGAAAGAGAGTTTAACGGTTTGGATTTCAAATGATCAAAATAAAATTCCTTTACGAATCAAAGCAGAACTAGCAGTTGGGTCTATCAAAGCTGATTTGGATGCCTACAAAGGATTAAAGCATCCCTTTAAAATAAAAGCAAAATAGAATGAATCTTAAAGATAATACCTCTTCATTATTAGAACAACTCGATCAAAAATTTAAAGCAATAGATCAAAAAACAACCACTCATTTGGAAGGTCTTTTGTGGTCTAAACCCATTACCTATTGGGATTATATTCAAACGGATGCATTGTTGAATCTGCAAACCCAGCGCACGACTTTACCTGACGAAATGGTTTTTATTATGTACCATCAGGTCAATGAATTGTTGTTCAAAATGATTCTTTGGGAAATGCAACAAATCTCTTATTGTGAACAGATAGAAACCTCTTTTTTTACGGAGAGATTAATGAGAATTAGTCGTTATTTCACTATGCTGACAACTTCATTCGATATTATGGGTGACGGAATGGAAGTAGAGCAGTACATGAAATTTAGAAATACGTTGACACCAGCTAGTGGTTTTCAAAGCGCCCAATACCGAATGATTGAATTTGCATCAACAGATCTAATTAATTTAATCGACGCGAGATTTCGTGCTACTATTGATCGTAATACTCCTTATGAACATGCTTTCGAACATTTATATTGGCAAGCGGCTGGAAAAGATCATAAAACAGGCGAGAAATCCTATCTATTACAAGAGTTTGAGCGTAAATATAAGTCTTCTTTCCTTACTCAAATGAAGGAGTACAATACCATCAATCTTTGGCAGAAATTCAAACAATTGCCAGATGAAGCTCAGCAAGATCCTGCTTTAATCAAGGCTATGAGAGAGTATGATTATACGGTAAATGTTACTTGGGTAATGCAACATTTAAATACAGCCAAAAAGTATATTGAGTCCAGTGGATTCGGAGATGGAGAAGCTACAGGTGGAAGTGATTGGAAAAAATACATGCATCCAAAGTATCAAAGACGTATATTTTTTCCTGAATTATGGAGCACAGAGGAATTAGCCAATTGGGGAGTTGAATTATAATTGTATATTTAAAACGTAGAAGTTTCTTTGATTTTATAAAAGCCAATCATATTGCCTTGATTAAAGAATTAAAATAATAGAATAAAAAAGTAGTATATTGAAACGTTTCGCAATCCTTTTATTATGTTCTCTAGTTTTTTTCTCATGTACGAAAAAAGATGAGGTTTGGAGTGAAGTCAAAACAAAACCTATTTCTAAAAAGAAAGAGTTTGGCTTTACTTATTCTGATTTTAATGTTGTGCATGATACTTTAAAGAGTGGAGATACTTTTGGTAGCATTATTCAGAAACAAAATATTGGTGACAAAAAAGTATTTGAATTAGTAGAACAAATCAAAGATTCATTTGATGTAAGATCCATTCGAAACAATAAGCCTTACACACTTTTACGTTCAAAAAACAAGACGAAAGAATTGCTTGTTTTCGTCTACCAACCCGATGCTCTTCATTATTATGTAGTAGATTTTAGAGATTCAATAACAAAAGCCTACAAAAAAACAAAACCAATTACAATCAAAAGAAGAACCATTGGTGGTGTGCTGAAAAGTTCTCTTTCTGAAACCCTTGAGAGTGCCAACGTTGAAGGTGGCTTGGCTAGCAGAATTGCAAAAATTTATGCTTGGTCTATTGATTTTTTCAAGTTAAAAAGAGGAGATCGTTTTGCAATTACATTTACCGAACGGTATATCAACGACTCTATTTATGATGGCGTAGATAGTTTAGAAGCTTCTTTTTTTGAATATAAGGGCAAAATTATTTATGCTTTTCCGTTTGTGGCCAATCCTTCATCAAACAGAATTGAATATTATGATGAAGAAGGAAAAGGCTTGAAAAATTTCTTTTTGAAAACACCTATTAAGTTTAGCCGTCTATCTTCGCGTTTTTCTGCAAGTCGTTTTCATCCTGTTCAACTTACTTGGAAAGCGCACAAAGGTACGGATTATGCAGCGCCACACGGTACACCTATAACGACAACTGCTTCAGGAGTTGTAGAACAAACAGGTTATACCGCTGGGAATGGTAATTTTGTAAAAGTGAAGCATAATGGTACTTACTCCACTCAATATTTACACATGTCTAGAATTCTAGTGCGAAGAGGACAACGCGTAACTCAAGGTCAACCTATTGGTCTTGTAGGAAGTACAGGATTAGCGACAGGACCACACGTGTGTTATCGCTTTTGGAAAAACGGTGTGCAAGTAGATCCCCTGCGTTTGAAGTTGCCTAATGGTGAACCTTTGACCGGAGCAACCAAAGAACGTTTTTTCAAACAAATAACGCCTTTAAAATTTGAATTGGATAGTATTGCCAATTTATAAACGACCTTCATTTTTTATTATAACGTTTTCGTAGATTGTTGTTTGTTTAAACTAGGTATAACCATCAATTTAAAGTTAATTGCTTAATTTTGCATCTATTAAAAATGCATTAAATTTAAGCACATGGCCTTACATACAATCAATCCAACGCAGACTAAAGCTTGGGAAAAATTACAAAATCATTTTGCTGCATTGCAATCAGTTACGATGCAGGAGTTGTTTCTGAAAGACACTAATAGAGCAGAGCAATTCAATATTATTTGGAACGACTTTTTATTAGATTATTCCAAAAATAATATAGATAAAGAGACTATTCAGTTATTAGTAGAATTGGCTAATGAATGTGGTTTACAATCGGCTATTTCGGATTATTTTGAAGGAGCTTTAATCAATCAAACAGAAAATCGTGCCGTTTTGCACACGGCACTGAGAGCCAAATCAGACGCAGTTATAAATGTAGAGGGAGTAAATGTTATCCCTGAAGTCTATGAGGTAAAAGCCAAAATTAAAACGTTTACGAACGAGGTGGTTTCAGGAATCCGTAAAGGATACACTGGTAAAACTTTTACCGATGTTGTAAATATTGGTATTGGAGGTTCAGATTTAGGACCAGTAATGGCAGTTGAAGCCTTACAATTCTATAAAAATCATTTGAACGTTCATTTCGTATCCAATGTTGATGGAGATCACGCGAATGAGATTATCAAAAAATTAAAGCCAGAGACAACATTATTTGTGATTGTTTCTAAAACCTTTACTACACAAGAAACGTTGACGAATTCTGAAACCATTAGAAAGTGGTTTTTACAATCGGCTACACAAGAAGATGTTGCTAAACATTTTGTAGCGGTTTCTACCAATATGCAAAAAGTTACCGAATTTGGAATCAATCCTGATAATGTATTCCCAATGTGGGATTGGGTTGGAGGAAGATTTTCCTTATGGAGTGCCGTAGGATTGTCTATTAGCTTGGCAGTTGGTTACGACAATTATGAAGCTTTATTAGGTGGAGCCAATGAAATGGACGAACATTTTAAAACCACTACTTTTGAAAATAACATTCCTGTTGTTTTAGGTTTGTTGAGTGTTTGGTATAATAATTTCTTTGGTGCTGAAAGCGAAGCCTTGATTCCATATACTCAATATTTACAAAAATTAGCACCTTACTTGCAGCAAGGAACGATGGAAAGTAATGGTAAAAGTATAGGTCGTGACGGAAAGCCAGTTGATTACCAAACGGGAACAATAATTTGGGGAGAGCCTGGTACCAACGCACAACATGCTTTTTTTCAATTAATTCACCAAGGTACAAAATTGATTCCTACTGATTTTATTGGTTATGTGGAGCCATTGTACGGAGATTGGAATCATCATGATAAATTGATGTCAAATTTCTTTGCTCAAACTGAGGCCTTGTTGCATGGTAAAACTCCAGCTCAGGTACAAGCGGAATTCGATAAGCAAGGACTTGCTCCAGAAAAAGCAGCATATCTTTTGCCTTTTAAAGTATTCACTGGAAACAAACCTACCAATACCATTTTGATTCAAAAACTTACCCCTAAATCTCTTGGGTCATTGATTGCAATGTATGAGCACAAGATTTTTGTTCAAGGAGTTATTTGGAACATTTTTAGTTTTGACCAATGGGGCGTTGAATTAGGGAAGCAATTAGCGAATTCTATTTTAGAAGAAATTGAAACGGAATCGGTTAAAAATCATGATAGTTCTACAGCATTTTTATTGAACCATTTTCTTAAAAATAAGAGAAAGTAATGCTAAAAATTGTGTTAAGAAGAAACCTCGAATAATAACCTATTTGAGGTTTTTTTTATAGGTTGTTATTGTTATGGACAAAAGATTGACGCCTTAATTTAGGTGCCGAATCAAAGAATAATGTTTCAAAAAACACATAATTTCAAAAATACTATGCATTCATAACAATTTTTCATTTTTTTAACATAAAACCATTTAATGTGCTAATTGTTTATAAATGAAGGCTTAGTCGATTCTTATTAACATTAAATTAACATAAGATTGTCTTAAAAGTTAGAATTTTGCCAAGAATTAATAAACTAAACAACAATGAAGATAATTAAAAATTGGTTACTCACTGGAATGGTGTTTTTTATGGTATCAATGGCTTTCTCACAAGGGAAAATAACAGGTACTATAACTGATGGACAAAGTTCGTTGCCTGGCGCAAATGTTATTATCAAAGGAACCTCCAAAGGAGTAGCTGTTGATTTTGATGGAAAGTTCACACTTTCTACAACAACAAGTTCAGGAGAAATAGTAATTTCTTTTCTAGGCTTTGATACAAAAACGGTAAAATTTTCAGTTTCTAAAGGTGAAACTCAAGATCTAGGAGATATTGTTTTGGTATCAAATTCAAATGAATTACAAGAAATTGTAGTTAAGTCAAGTGTTATTGACGTAGCTAAAGACAGAAAAACACCTGTAGCAGTTTCAACAATCAAAGCTGCAGAAATTCAAGAAAAATTGGGTACACAAGAATTCCCAGAAATCTTAGCAAACACTCCTTCTGTTTATGCTACAAAATCCGGTGGTGGTTTTGGTGATGCCAGAATTAATATACGTGGGTTTTCTCAAGAGAATATTGCGGTAATGGTTAATGGTATGCCAGTTAACGATATGGAGAATAGCCGTGTATTTTGGAGTAACTGGGCTGGTTTGTCTGATGTAACTTCAGCTATGCAAGTACAAAGAGGTTTGGGTTCATCTAAATTAGCAATTTCTTCAGTAGGTGGTACTATAAACGTTCTTACAAGAACTGCTGATATGAAAGAAGGCGGTACTATTTTGACGGGTTTTGGTAATGCAAATTATATTAAAACAAATGCATCTTATTCAACAGGTAAGATGGAAAATGGTTTATCCGCTTCTGTTTTGTTAGGACAAACTTTAGGTGATGGTTATGTTGATGGTACAAAATTTCAAGGGTATAATTATTTTGTAGGACTTGGTTATACTACAGCTGATGATAAGCATAGTTTTCAATTTACATTTACTGGTGCTCCTCAGTGGCATAACCAAAGATCTAATGCTCCAACAATTGCAACTTACAGAAAGTATGGTGCTAATAATGAACCAGACATCAGATACAATTCTGATTGGGGATATTTAGATGGTGAAGAGTATAGTTTTAGAACTAATTATTACCACAAGCCAGTTATGTCATTAAATTGGGATTACAATATTAATGATAAAATGAAATTGTCTAGTGTAGTTTATGGCTCATGGGGTCGTGGTGGTGGAACTAATGGAGCTGGAGCGATTAGAGGAAATCGTTTTTTTGCTGATCCTTTGAAAACACCTAATGGTTTAATTAATGTTGATTTAATTCGTAATTATAACTCTGGTATGCCGGTAGTAATTAATAATGTTTCTTATACCAGAGCAAAAATCAATGGCCTTTATGAAAGTAGTAGCTCTACTTCAAACAATTCGACAAATGGTATTTCGCAAATTGCTTCTGTAAACTCTCATAACTGGTATGGTACAGTAGTTAATTTAAACACAAAATTAACTGACAACTTAGTTTTGGATTTTGGTGTTGATGCTAGAACTTATAGAGGTATTCATTATCAAACTTTAGTTGACTTACTTGGTTCTGATACTTATAATGCAAATTATTCTGCAACTGGAGCTACAAGCAATGATATAAATAATAAGATTCGTTCTATTACTCAGACTTCAAATGCAAGACCACATGGTAATCCGTTTTTTAATTCAGATCATCAAAATAAAATCAATTACAATAATGATGGTTTAGTAAGATGGTATGGAGCCTTTACTCAATTAGAATATCGTAAGGATAACTTAACTGCTTTTTTTCAAGGAGCAATTTCTCAACAAGGTTTTAAAAGAGAAGATTATTTTAAATATCTTACAAGTGATCCTTTAAGTTCAACTGATTATGAAAATATTCTTGGTGGAAACGTAAAAGGTGGTGTAAATTACAATATTAATGATAATCATAATGTGTTTGTAAATGCTGGTTATTATTCTAAACAACCATTTTTTAATGCAGTTTACCCTAACAATGCATCATTGGTTGGTGAGAACCTTACAAATGAAAAAATTACTGGTTTAGAAGCTGGTTATGGTTTTAGGTCAGCTATTTTTAATGCTACATTGAATTTGTATTATACATCATGGAAAGATAGATACCAAAGAGCAACGGATAATGCTACCGATAATCCAGGTGGATACTATGACTTTTCTGGTATCACAGAGGTGCACTCAGGTGTTGAGCTTGAAGCTAATGCTAGGGTTACCAATAAATTTAAAGTTAATGGAATGGTTTCTGTTGGTAATTGGGTTTATGATGGTAATAGTAAAAGTAATAGATATGACTTTGAAAACAATCCTATAAGTGGTGGTACTGCAACTACATTATATTTGGATAAAGTAAAAGTTGGTGATGCTGCTCAATTAACTGCTTCTATTGGTGCTTCTTATGAAGTTTTGGAAAGAGTTATTTTGGATGCTAATTACAGATATTCTGATCATTTGTATGCTTCTATTGATCCAGGTAGATTTACTTCAGCTACAAATAAGGGTACTTTAGAGTTACCTTCATACGGATTAATGGATGCTGGTTTTTCTTACAAAATGTTAGTTGGTAAAAATAAAGACAGATCTTTAAACTTCAGATTAAACGTTAATAATGTTTTAGATAAAATCTACATTGCGGAGTCAAGAACAAATATTTTTGCGGATGATATTGCTTCTGGAGGACAAACGTACGAGCAACTAGGAAGAACATACAATGGAATAGCAGATGGTAACCAAGTATTCTTTGGTTTCGGAAGAACATGGAACTTTACCTTGCGTTATAATTTCTAATAGTTAGTTTTTAATATTTAAAACGGCATTCACTTTTGGTGTAATGCCGTTTTTTTTTACCCCATTTTTTCATATATTTGAAATTCTAAAACAGATATTATATGTACGAATTTATACAAAAATTTCACTCTGGTTGGGCCTATTTAGTTTTGTTAATTTTAGTAGTAGCAGTAGTTAATGCACTACTTGGTTCATCTTCCAAAAAAGAGTTTACCGCAAAAGATCGAAAAATAGCCTTGTTTGCTCTAATCTTTACTCATATTCAGTTAGTTATCGGTTTAATAATCTATTTTGTCTCGCCATTAGGGTTGGTTTCATTCGGGCAGATGTCAGACAAAGCCCTTCGTTTGACTTCATTAGAGCATCCTTTAATCAATATCATAGCAATTGTTTTGATTACTATCGGTTGGTCAAAACATAAAAAACTAACGGATGCTACTGCTCAATTTAAAACATTTGCTGTTTTTTATGGTATAGGATTACTTCTTATTTTGAGCAGAATCCCTTGGTCTCTGTGGCTTTAATTTTTAAAGCAACTGTGTGTTATCAGTTGTTTTAATGTAGTATTAATTTAAAATAAACTAAATGAAAAAATTATTAGCCATACTTTTTTTATTTGTTATCATTGGGATAGTATATAGTCAGGGACCTTCTTTAATTAAAGAAAAGGTGACTAGTTCCAAAGACACAATAAAAAAAGAGAAGACCAATCTTTTGCCTCAGACATTGATACAAGACACGATCTTTGATCCTAATGTAAAATATGTTTTGTATAAAAAAAATGCACATGCGTCCTATTATGCTGAAAAATTTCATGGTCGTAGAACTGCAAGTGGACAACGATTTGATATGCATAAAATGACAGCAGCCCACAAGAAATTACCATTTGGCTCTAAGATTAGAGTAACTAATGAAAGTAATGGTAAATCAGTTATTGTTGAAGTTAATGATAGAGGTCCTTTTGTTAAATCACGAGAAATTGATTTATCTAAAAAAGCTTTTATGGCCATCGCTTCATCAAAAGCTGCAGGTTCAATGAAAGTTACGATTGAAACTATTGTAAAAAAATAAGGAATCTTCATTAATGTTTTAATAGAGATTTATGATGATTCAACATCAGATTCAGAAAAGCCTAGGATTTCAAATTCTAGGCTTTTTGTTTTTGGTAAAGTTGTTTAATTTTGTTGATAATGAATATATTTGAGGATGGATACTAGCAATTTTCAACGAAAAATTATTCACATTGATATGGATGCTTTTTATGCATCTGTAGAGCAAATGGATAATCCTTTATTGAAAGGTAAGCCTATTGCTGTTGGAGGTAACGAAAATAGAGGTGTTGTGTCTGCGGCTAGTTACGAAGCAAGGAAGTTTGGAGTTCGAAGCGCTTTGAGTGGTGTGTTAGCCAAAAAGTATTGTCCCGATTTGATTTTTGTGCGACCACGATTTGATCGTTATAAAGAGATTTCAAAACAAATTCAAAAAATATTTTATGAATATACAGACCTTGTTGAGCCACTTTCCTTGGATGAAGCTTATTTAGATGTTACCCATAATAAAAAAGGGAATCCAAGTGCTACTTTATTGGCTAAAGAAATTAGAGCACGGATTTTGTCTGAAGTTGGTCTCACTGCTTCTGCAGGGATTTCTGTAAACAAGTTTATCGCAAAAGTAGCCAGTGATTACAACAAACCTAATGGTCAAAAGACGGTAAGTGGCGATGAAATTGTTCCTTTTTTAGAAAATCTACCCATTCAAAAATTTTATGGTGTTGGTAAAGTTACAGCTGACAAAATGTTTCAATTGGGTATTTTTTCTGGATTAGATTTAAAGAATAAATCTTTGGAATATTTAGAAAACCAGTTTGGCAAGTCAGGAAGTTATTATTACAATGTAGTAAGAGGTATTCATAATAGCCTTGTTCAACCAAAACGCATAACAAAATCTGTAGCAGCTGAACACACTTTTGATGTTAATTTGTCTTCTGAAATTTTTATGCTCGAACAATTAGAGTCCATTTCAGCTCAAGTTGAAAAGAGATTGCTAAAACATTCCATTTCAGGGAAAACCATTACTTTGAAAATAAAGTATAGCGATTTTTCTCAGCAAACTAGGAGTAAAACAATGCCTTATTTTATTTCTGATAAGAGCTTGATTTTTGAAATAGTTAAAGAATTATTGTATCAAGAGCGGCTTAAAGATTCAGTTCGTTTACTTGGAATTGCTCTGAGTAATTTAAATACAGATCAAAAGAAAACAGTAGTGATACAGCTACAATTTGATTTTTGATTTTAGAAGTGCCTTCAACAACAGTTAAATCCTAGAAAATGTGTTTGTACTTTTTAAAAATCAGGTACATTTGATAAATTAAAACTATTAGTGATGGTCTGGATAAATGATTATGAAAATGCTAAGGCTAAGTACTTTGGTACTTTGTGTGTAAAAACGACTTCGTTGGTTTCGATGAGTTTTCACAAAGAATTTTTAGGAAATGTGATGAAGTCCTTTGATGACTATAATCGATTGAATTATATTTTATCTAGTAGTACATCTCAAATGGATGAGATAAGTTTAAGGGATTTTCTATTAGAAGATGTAGTGATTTTAACTGATAGTAATTTAAAAATTGTTTTTGCTTCTAATAATTTATCTAGAATGAATGGTTATTTAGAAAAGGAAGTGCTAGGTAAAAGTCCTAAAATCTTTCAAGGCTTAAAAACAAACGCGGTTACTTCTAGAGAAATTCGTGAAAAAATTAATCAAGAATTACCTTTTGAAAAAAAAGTCATTAACTATAAAAAAAATGGTAAAACTTATGATTGTCTAATTAAAGGTTATCCCATAAAAAGCAAAAAAGGGAAGCTAACACATTTTATAGCTTTCGAAAAAGCATTATAAGAAAAGGGCAGTTCAATTTGAACTGCCCTTTTTATTTTTAGTCTTTGCTAGATAGTTTTGATAACAATCGTAAAAATTCAATATAAAGCCATACTAGGGTTATGATTAAGCCCATAGCTCCGTACCATTCCATGTATTTTGGCATTCTTTGATTTACTCCTTGTTCGATTCTGTCAAAGTCTAAAAACAAATTCAACGCGGCAATGATAATAACAAAAGCACTTATACCAATACTCATTAATGAGTTGTCATAATGTACAGGTGTATAGCTTGTAAACATTGAAAAAATCCAAGAAATTAAGTAGTAAGTTGCTATCGCTAATGTAGCAGCTATTACAACTGATTTAAATTGTTCAGTTACTTTGACAATTTTGTATTTGTATAGACCAAAACAAACCAAAAAAGTAACAAAAGTTGCACCTACTGCTTGTAAAACAATTCCAGGGTATTTAGCTTCGAAAATGGCTGAGATTGCTCCAATAAATAATCCTTCAAAAACGGCGTAGCCTGGAGCAAGATAAGGAGAAAGTTGTGGTTTGAAAGCCGCAATCACTACTAGTATAAGTCCAATTATTGCGCCACCAATTGCTGGTAGAATTGGGTTCATTCCATTAAAAGCCATCCACCAAGTGATAGATGCTGCAGCAGTTAGAAGTAAAAATAAGACCATACTTTTGTTTATGGTTCCTGATAAGGTCATCTCGGAAGCAAAGTCAATAATTGTTGCCTCGTGTACTTCGTTTGAGTTTCCTTGATTTTTAAATGTTTTGTTGTTTAAAAACGGGTTATTCGAATTATTGAAAGCCATAAGTTTTGTTTTATAGTTATGGAATGAAAATTAATTATGGTTAAAGATATAAATACTCCTGATTATTTTGAAATAAAATGTAAATAAAAACGCTCCAAAAAAATGGAGCGTTTTGTAATTCGATACGTTAAGAATTATGCTATTTCAGAAACTCTCAAGGTATTTACCATTCCTTTATCTTTGATTGGCATTGCGGCTAAATTGATTAGGAAATCTCCTTTTTTCACAAAACCTTTCTCTTTTACAATCTCGTTTACATCAGTTACAGTGTCGTCTGTACTAACATCTTTGGTGTACATAAAAGATTTAACTCCCCACAATAGATTAAGTTGTGTAAGGATACGTCTGTTTGAAGTAAACACCAAGATATGCGCATTCGGTCTCCAAGCTGAAATTTGGAACGCAGTGTAACCACTATTAGTCAATGTACAAATCGCTTTTGCATTAATAGAATTGGCCATCATTGCAGCATGGTGACACACTGTTTTGGTGATATAACGATTGGTTTTTACTTGTGGTGTATTTTGAGGAACATTAATTAGCGGCGAATCTTCAACTGCTTCTAATATTTGTGTCATTTTCTGAATAACTTGAACCGGGTAGTTACCTGTTGCTGTCTCTCCAGAAAGCATTACTGCATCGGCACCATCCATTACAGAATTCGCAACGTCATTCACCTCTGCACGAGTTGGAGTTAAGCTTGTAATCATTGTTTCCATCATTTGAGTAGCAACGATTACAGGGATTCTCGCTGTTTTGGCTCTTCTGATTAATTCTTTTTGAACCAATGGTACTTCGTGAGCAGGAAGTTCAACTCCTAAATCTCCACGGGCTACCATTAGAGCATCACAAAAAGCTACAATTTTGTCCATATTTTCTAGTGCTTCTGGCATTTCGATTTTGGCAATAATTGGAATTTTGAATTCAGAATGCTCTGCGATTAATTCTTGTAAATCTTGTAAATCTCTTGGAGTTTTTACGAATGAAAGTGCAATCCAATCTAATTGTTGTTCTATTGCGAATTTTGCATCTGCAATATCTTTTTCAGTCATAGCCGGAAGAGAGATTTTCGTATTTGGAAGGTTAACTCCTTTTTTAGATTTTAATTCTCCACCTTGAATTACTTTTGCTAGTACTTCGGTTTTTTTATCTGTTTCAACAATTTCGAAAATAAGCTTTCCATCGTCTAAAAGTATTCTTTCTCCAGGATTTACATCGTTTGGAAAGTTTTGGTATTTCATAAATACCTTCTTAGAAGTTCCAATAATGTCTTCGGCTGTTGTGAAAGTAATAAGGTCTCCTTCATTAACAAATGCTCCGTCTTCCATCACACCAACTCGTAGTTTTGGGCCCTGTAAATCGCCTAATATTGCAGTTGTGTATCCAAATTCTTCATTTAAACCTCGAATGATGCTGATTTTATTTTTTACATCCTCGTAATCGGCATGCGAAAAATTTACTCTAAACACATTAACTCCTGCTTCAATCATGTCTTTAATGATTTCTCTTGTGCTACATGCAGGCCCTAAAGTGGCTACAATTTTCGTTTTTTTGTTTGTAAGCATTGGTATTAAAAAATTAAATTGTTTTTCGATTTTATTGTTTCTGTTTTTACACTATAAACCATATTTATGATTTCAATAGTGTTTAAAGCAGCTACAGTTTTTATACTATTAAAATTACTCTGGCAAGTTTCAATCTTCAAGAAATAGTCTGTTTTTTTCATTTCAGGTATTAAATATACTTGAGCTGCTATTTCTATATTTTGATCAAAAAATAAATTGGATTTTAACTGGGCATTATTCTGAGTTATTTCATTTTTATTTTGAATCAGATGCCAAGTACTATCTTTTTTACAATCATAATAAGAGTATCTCGAAAAAAAAGATTCGCCCTCTTTTATGTGGATCAAAATGTCTTTTGGGCTCTTAACAAGATTAATGTTTAAGGCCTTATTGATAAAATAGGCCAAACGATAATCTTCTACAGTGGTATGTATGGCTATGATAGCATACTCAACTTCCTCAAACTCGTTTAGACTTACTTTATGAACTGCCATTTCAAAAATAAATAGCAGTAAAGATACTACATCTAAGGATGATTTTCTAAGAAAGATTGATATGATTTTGTTAAAACGTTAACGAAAACGATATAGCTTTAAGAAAATTAGGATTATTTCTTATTTATTTTTTCTTGAAATGCAAAGTAGGCTCGTTGAGCTGCTTTCTCTTCTGCTTTCTTTTTGGAAGTAGCTCTTGCTTTGGCAATTACTTTGTCATCTATGCTTAATCGAACTCCAAATAGACGTTGTCCATCTATACCATTATCTTCAAAAATATCGAAAAAGAACATTTTCTTTTCTTTTTGACACCACTCAATAACTAAACTCTTGTAACTGATAACTTTTCCTTCAAGTCTGCTAATGTCAACGTAAGGAATGATAACGCGTGAATTAATAAATTTTTCGCAAAACTCATATCCTTTGTCGAGATAAATGGCGCCAATCAATGATTCAAATATATTTCCATGTATGTTGTCACCAAAATGTTGAACCGGTACTTTACTTTCGATGAATTGAATTAATTTTAAATCTTTCCCGAGTTCATTGAGGTGTTCTCTACTAACAATTTTTGATCTCATTTTGGTTAGATATCCTTCGTCGCCATATGGGGCTTTGTTGAATAAGTATCCAGCAATAACAGATCCCAACATAGCGTCGCCCAAAAATTCCAATCGTTCATAATTCATTGGATTTCCTTGTTTGTCAAGCTTATTTGATGACCGATGGGTAAATGCTTTTCGGTAAGGCTCTAATTCATTTGGGGGAAAGCCTAATATTTTTTCGAGTGAATTAAAAAAAATCCCGTCTTCAAGAGAACGGGATTTTGAAAATATTTTTCTAATTATATTCATATATAATTATAGCTCTAATTTTTTAACTAATACACATGCATTATGTCCGCCAAAACCAAAGGTGTTACTCATTACTACTTTCATATCTCTTTTTTGAGCTACATTGAATGTGAAGTTTAATTTCGCATCTATGTTTTCGTCTTGAGTAGAGTGGTTAATGGTTGGAGGAACTATTCCATGTTTTAGGGATAAAATAGAAGAAATTGTTTCTATTGCACCCGCAGCACCAAGTAGGTGACCAGTCATGGATTTTGTTGAATTTAAATTCATTGTGTATGCATGTTCTCCAAATACATGTTGAATAGCTTTTGATTCTGCAACATCTCCAAGAGGTGTTGAAGTTCCGTGCATGTTTACACCGTCAACATCTGTTGGTTGTAATCCGGCATCTCTCAAGCAATTAAGCATCACATTTTTGGCTCCTAATCCTTCAGGGTGTGGAGCTGTTATGTGGTAGGCATCTGCAGACATTCCGCCACCACCTACTTCGCAATAAATTTTTGCTCCACGAGCTACAGCGTGCTCATATTCTTCTAGGATTAGTGCTCCAGCTCCTTCGCCAAGTACAAAACCTTCACGTCCTGCATCCATTGGTCTAGAAGCGGTTTTTGGGTCATCGTTTCTTGTAGATAGAGCATGCATTGCATTGAATCCACCCATACCTGCAATTGTAACAGCAGCTTCAGAACCTCCAGTCACCATTGCGTCTGCGTGTCCTAAACGGATATAGTTAAAAGCGTCAATGATTGCATTTGTTGAAGAAGCACAAGCTGATACGGTTGCGAAATTTGGTCCTCTGAATCCGTATTTAATTGAAATATGTCCACAAGCAATATCAGAAATCATTTTTGGAATGAAGAACGGATTGAATTTTGGAGCACCGTCACCAGCTGCAAAATTTAGCATTTCAATTTGAAATGTTTCTAAACCACCAATTCCAGAACCCCAGATAACACCAACGCGGTCTTTGTCTATTTTTTCAAGGTCAAAACCAGCGTCTTTAACTGCTTCTTCGGTAGAAACCATGGCGTATTGTGCGTAACGATCCATTTTTCTAGCTTCTTTGCGGTCTATAAAATCTTCTACATTGAAGTTTTTTAACTCGCATGCAAAATGAGTTCTAAATTTTGAAGCATCAAAATAAGTAATTGGTGCTGCTCCACTAACTCCGTTGATCAAGCCATTCCAGTATTCTTCAATTGTGTTTCCAATAGGGGTTAATGCTCCTAGTCCTGTAACAACAACTCGCCTTAATTTCATAACGTATGTATTTTGTTAGCTTTAAACAAATAAAACCCACGCTTTCTTTATTGTATGAAAAGTACAAAAGAGACATGGGTATTACAATATAAGTATTTTTGAAGAGGATAATTCCTCTCTTAAGTATTTAATTGATTTGTAAAAATAATAACACCCGCTTGTTATAATACAAACGGGTGAAAGTTTATTATTTTTTTGCTTCCTCGATGTAAGAGATAGCTTGACCTACAGTAGCAATGTTTTCTGCTTGATCATCTGGAATTTGAATATCGAATTCTTTTTCGAATTCCATAATAAGCTCAACAGTGTCTAATGAATCAGCTCCTAAATCGTTTGTGAAGCTAGCTTCTGTTACAACTTCGTTTTCGTCAACACCTAATTTGTCTACGATAATCGCTTTTACTCTTGATGCAATGTCTGACATAATCTTTAATTTTAGAATTTAATTTGTTGGCAAAAATAAAAAACTTTATTTTAAAACTACTATTTAGTTAATAAATGTATAGTAGAAATGCTAAAATTTATTTTAACAAAGGAGCAACAAAGCTGTTTTTTTTCGTTTTTTATACCGTTTTTTGCAAAATAAAATTACTTGTAAGATGAAAAAAATTGTTGTTTTTGCCTCAGGATCGGGTACAAATGCAGAAAATATCATAAAATATTTTTTGAATACATCAAAAGCTAAGGTGGTGAGTGTGTTTACAAATAATCCTTCTGCAAAAGTGATTGAACGTGCTTCAAAGTATACTATTCCAACACAAATTTTTTCAAAGCAAGAACTTAATGAAGGTTTTTTATTACAAAAAATTAATTTACTTGAACCAGATTTGATTGTTTTGGCTGGTTTTTTACTAAAAGTCCCTCAAAATCTAATAGATGCTTATCCCAATAAAATTATAAATATACACCCCGCATTATTGCCAAAGTTTGGTGGAAAAGGGATGTATGGTATGCATATTCACGAAGCTGTGGTTGCTAACAAGGAAAAAGAGACTGGAATCACTATTCATTATGTGAATGAAAATTATGATGAAGGGGCTATTATTTTTCAAAAGAGTGTTGCTGTTTTAGAAAAGGATACTCCAGAAATCGTAGCAGAAAAAATTCATGAATTAGAGCAAAACCATTTTCCTCAGGTTATTGATACTTTGTTAAACGATTAAGTATTCTCTAAAGTAACTAGTCATTCTCTAGATCAAAAACACACACGATGGAACATCAAGTTCACATATATACGGATGGAGCAGCCAAAGGAAATCCTGGAAATGGCGGTTACGGCGTGGTAATGGAATTGGTAGGAACACCACATAAAAAAGAATTCTATGAAGGTTTTCGTCTCACTACTAATAATAGGATGGAACTTTTGGCTGTAATTGTTGGCTTGGAAAAGCTCAAAAATCCAAATATGAAAGTCCTTGTAGTTTCAGATTCCAAATATGTTGTGGATTCTGTTGAAAAAAAATGGGTACTAGGCTGGGAGAAAAAAGGCTTTGCAGGAAGAAAAAATGCAGATCTATGGAAACGCTTTCTAATAGTTTATCGCAAACACCAAGTCGATTTTAAATGGATTAAAGGTCATAATAATCATCCTCAAAACGAACGTTGCGATGAATTGGCTGTAATGGCTTCACAACAAAAGCAACTTTCTATCGATTCTTTTTATGAAAACGAAGAGAAATAATTATGTAAATTATTGAAAATCAATACTTTTTGTCTTTAGTGCTTTCAGCCTTTGAATCGTTGCAACTTTACACTTTATAAACTATCTTTGCGCCTTAATTCGAAACACAGCAAATGAATAAATTATTGATTGTTGGAACAGTAGCTTTCGACGCAATTGAAACTCCTTTTGGGAAAACAGATAAAATATTAGGTGGTGCGGCAACATATATTGGTTTGTCAGCTTCTTTTTTCAACTTACAATCTGCTATTGTTTCTGTAGTAGGTGATGATTTTCCTCAAGAGCATTTAGATTTATTGACTTCTAGAAATATTGATATATCTGGAGTTGAAATCGTTAAGGGAGGAAAAACTTTCTTTTGGAGTGGCTTGTATCACAATGATTTGAATTCAAGAGATACATTGGTTACAGAACTTAATGTTTTGGCAGATTTTCAACCAAAAGTGCCTCAAAATTTCAAAGATGCTGATGTCGTTATGCTTGGAAATCTACATCCATTAGTTCAAAGTAGTGTTTTGGATCAAATGGAAACTACTCCAAAATTAGTAGTTTTAGATACTATGAATTTTTGGATGGATTGTGCGCTACCTGAATTGCTAGATGTGATTAAGCGCGTTGATGTAATTACCATAAATGATGAAGAGGCTAGACAACTGTCTGGAGAATATTCATTAGTAAAAGCGGCTGCAAAAATTCATACTCTTGGACCTAAATATGTAGTGATCAAAAAAGGAGAACACGGAGCACTTTTATTCCATAATAGTGAAGTGTTTTTTGCTCCTGCTTTACCTTTAGAGGAAGTTTATGATCCAACGGGTGCGGGTGATACTTTTGCAGGTGGTTTTTCAGGTTACATTGCTCAAAGTGAAAACATTTCATTTGAAAACATGAAAAACGGAATCATTTATGGATCAAACTTGGCTTCTTTCTGTGTTGAGAAGTTTGGAACCGAAAGAATGGTAAGTTTAGAAGAAACGGAAGTGAATCAGCGATTGAAGCAGTTCAAGGCTTTGACGCAATTTGATATCGAACTATAATGACTTAAGCTCAGGAAACTGAGCTTTTTTTAATACACAATTTAATACAATACAACACAACAACAAATACCATGAGTGACGCTTTACAACACGAATGTGGAATCGCTTTAGTTAGGCTTCTTAAGCCACTTGAATACTATAAGGAAAAATATGGATCGGCTTTTTATGGCATCCAAAAAATGTATTTGCTTATGGAAAAACAGCACAACCGAGGACAAGATGGTGCTGGATTTGCAAGTATAAAATTAGATGTAGAGCCTGGTCAAAGATATATAAGTAGAGTGCGTTCTAATCATGCACAACCAATTCAAGATGTTTTTGCTCAGATTAATTCAAGAATTAACGAAGAACTTACTCTTAACCCTGAATATGCTGAAAGCGTAGCGCTTCAAAAAGCAAATATTCCTTATTTGGGAGAGTTATTTTTGGGGCATGTTCGTTATGGTACTTTTGGAAAAAACAGTATCGAAAGTGTTCATCCTTTTCTACGTCAAAATAACTGGATGCATCGTAATTTGATTCTGGCTGGAAACTTTAATATGACCAATGTTAAAGAACTTTTCGAAAACTTGGTTGAGTTAGGTCAACATCCAAAAGAGATGGCGGATACCGTTACGGTAATGGAAAAAATTGGTCACTTTCTTGATGATGCAGTGACTGATTTGTATCAAGATTGCAAAAATGAAGGTTTAAATAAAAGAGAGGCTTCACCTGTAATAGCGGAACGATTAAATGTTGCAAAGATTTTACGACGTGCAGCCAAAAATCTTGACGGAGGTTATGCTATGGCAGGTCTTTTAGGTCATGGAGATGCGTTTGTTTTTAGAGATCCAGCAGGAATTAGACCCGCTTATTATTATCAGGATGACGAAATTGTTGTTGTAGCCTCAGAGCGACCAGTGATTCAAACAGTATTTAATGTGCCTTTTGAAAAAGTGCATGAAATTGATCCAGGAGCTGCTTTGATAATCAAAAAGAACGGAACAGTTTCTATGCAAGAAATTCTTCCAGCAATTACAAAAAAGGCATGTTCTTTTGAGCGAATTTATTTTTCAAGAGGTAGTGATGCCGAGATTTATAAAGAGCGCAAAATGTTAGGTAAACTGGTATTACCAGCTGTTTTGGAAACAATTGATTACGATACTGATAATACTGTTTTTTCTTATATTCCGAATACTGCGGAAACTTCTTTCTTTGGTATGGTAGAAGCTGCTCAGGATTTTTTGAATCAACGAAAAAACAATTATATTTTAGCCAATAGAAATACGTTAACAGCTGAGAGTTTACAAGAATTATTAGCCGTTAAAATCAGAACTGAAAAAGTAGCGATTAAAGATGCTAAATTAAGAACTTTTATCACAGAAGACAGTAGTAGAGACGATTTAGTGGCTCACGTTTATGATGTGACGTATGGAGTGGTTCAGCCAACTGATAATTTAGTGATAATTGATGATAGTATTGTTCGTGGTACTACACTTAAGAAAAGTATCATCAAAATGATGGATCGTTTGAATCCTAAACGTATCGTTGTCGTTTCTTCAGCGCCTCAAATTCGTTACCCAGATTGTTACGGAATTGATATGGCCAAGCTTGAAGGTTTGATTGCTTTTAAAGCTGCTTTGGAGTTGCTTAAAGAAAGAAATCTATACCATATAGTTGATGAAGTTTATGCTAAGTGTAAAGCACAAGAAAACTTTAAAGATGTTGAAGTTGTGAATTATGTTAGTGCGATATATGATCCATTTACGCCACAAGAAATATCAGATAAAATTGCAGAAATGCTAAGTTCATCTGAAATCAATGCAGAAGTAAAAATTATTTTCCAAACAGTTGAAAATTTACATATAGCTTGTCCTAAAAATTTAGGGGATTGGTATTTTACGGGTGATTATCCTACACCAGGAGGTAACCGTGTTGTCAATCGAGCTTTTATGAATTTTTATGAGGGCAAAGACGCCAGAGCGTATTAAAGAAATCATAAAATATGTATTTAATCGGATTTTTATGCATTTCATCGGAAAAGATTGTTAGTAATATTGCTTTGCAGTAAGTTTACTACACCATAATATTAGTAGGTTAAGTTTATGGTAGATTTGGGGCAAAAAGGGTGGAAGAAATTCCACCTTTTTTATTTTAATCGTTAAATTAATTTGTTTCTGGCAATCATTGCATTCTTGTATTGCTTTTTTGGAATTATTTTAAGAATATTATTTAGGTATATTATATAAAAAAAGAGTCGTTTTCAATTAAGAAAACGACTCTTTTTTTTGGGATAAAATGGTTACTCACTCAAAGCATTCCAGCCTCTGGCTTTTAATGGAATTTTAGTATTGGCTCGAGTAATCAAATGTGTTCCTTCATTGGGTTCAGTCATATGGCCAATGATGGTGAAGTTGGGATTTCCTTTAATTTTGTCGAAATCAGTAATAGCAATTGTAAACAATAATTCATAGTCTTCGCCACCATTTATAGCAATGGTAGTACTGTCAATATTGAATTCCTCGCATACTGAAATAAATTGAGGGTCTAATGGCAATTTGTCTTCATACAGATTACAGCCTACATTGGATTGTTTGCACAAATGCATAATTTCGGAAGAAATACCATCAGATACATCAATCATAGCCGTTGGTTGTATGTCTAAAGCGTGTAATAAGGTACGAATATCGGTTCTTGCTTCTGGTTTTAGTTGTCGCTCAATCAAATAAGTATAGGCGTCTAAATCAGGTTGTGAATTTGGATTTACTTGAAAGACTTGTTTTTCTCTTTCTAAAACTTGAAGTCCCATATATGCAGCACCAATATCTCCAGTCACTACTAATAAATCGGTCGCTTTGGCTCCGTTTCGATAAACAATCTCATTTTCATCTGCTTCACCCAAAGCGGTAATGCTAATAATCATTCCTTTTTGAGAAGAAGTAGTGTCGCCACCTATTACATCAACGTTGTATGCTTTGGCAGCTCGAGCAATTCCTTCATACAATTCTTCTAAAGCTTCTAATGGGAATCGATTAGAAACGGCTACCGAAACAGTGATTTGTGTAGGTTTGGCATTCATAGCACAAATATCAGATAGATTAACTACAACTGCTTTGTATCCCAAATGTTTTAAAGGCATATAAGCCAAATCAAAGTGTACTCCTTCAATTAACAAGTCGGTTGAAATCACTGTTTTTTTTGTACCAAAATCTAAAACAGCTGCATCGTCACCAATTCCTTTTAATGTTGACTCTTGGTTTATTTCAAAGTTTTTTGTCAAATGGTCGATTAACCCAAATTCACCTAATTGAGCAATACTAGTACGTTGAGGGTTTTTATCTTCAATCATGTTTAACTATTTTTTAAAAAAGCAAAGGTACGAAGATGTTGTTCTAATTTCGTTGGAATTTACATAGGTTTATAAAACTAATCAGTTTCTTTGCTTAAAACAGTGCTTACCTTTTCATACTAAAATGCGATTTGAATACTTGTTGTTCTCCATTTAAAAGATAAGTGACTAGAAACCAATAATCGGTCGACGGCAATGGTCGGCCATTGTAATTCCCGTCCCATCCTGGACCTGAGGGTTTGATCTCTTTTATAAATTTCCCGTAGCGATCAAAGATTTGAATGATGGCATCGGGTTGAAATGCTAAATCCATTATGTTCCAAGTATCATTAAATCCATCATTATTTGGGGTGAAAAATTTTGGATATTTCAACACATTGGCTACCAAAATACGATCGTCACAGCCTCCTTTAATATCTTTAATGGTAACGGTATGTGCGCCCGAATCGACATCATAAAAAATAGAGCCAGTTTGAAAATCGCCATCGTCAAGTTTGAATTCATAGCTGCCTAATCCATTCTTTACCGTTACTTCAATGTCGATAGAGTTAGTAAAAGCACTAGAGACCATAATGGTTGCCTCGGCTGGACTTGACTTTTCGACTGTATAAGTCGCGGGATTGAACCCACAATCAGCCCCAACACTTGGAGTTATTTTTTGACTTCTCATCGTGTAAACTCCTTCTTGAGTTGTTGAAAAATCAACTCCTGTACTAATTTTGGTACCTGACAAATACCAATCAACATTATAATCATTCGGATCTAGTCCTGAGGCTAATATGGCGGGTTGTAACACTTTGCCTGACTGAAAATCAACACAAATATAAGCCTGCTGCGGCGCTAAATCCTTCAAAGGAAATATGGTGATTTCAAAAGTAATCTCTGAGAAACAGTTAGGATTCGTTGGCGAAGCAGCATAAATATACATTTTTTGACTTGCTGTAATCTCATCGCCAGCCTGATAGGGTGTGCCTCCTTTATTTACATTTGAATAATAAGCACCAAGGCTCAAAGGTGGTAAAATATAGCTAACACAAGCAGTGATATTTGTCGCAGGTTGAAGTGTGGGAGTGTTAGAGATGTTCACCATGAAAGACGTTTCACTCGAGCAAGTGATTCGGTTACCAGCCTCAGCAAAAACATATATTCTTTGAGTTGTTTTTAAAACAGTACCCACTGCGATTGGATCTTTCCCGTTTGGACTTAAGTAATATCCTCCGACAGTTAAAGGTGGCAAGGTATAACTATCACATGTATTTACATCAGCGAATGATCCTATATCCACTTTTTTTATGTTAATTTTAAAGAAAGATTCATTACTACATGCTTTAAAATCATTCCATTCATTATAGATAAAGACAGTTTGTGAAGTGCTGATCAACGTGCCTTCAGGAATTACCGTTCCAACTCCGTTACTGCCTCCCGAAGCCGTGTAATAGGTGCCATTTGTTAATCTTGGCAACGGAAAACTTGTACATGAAATGATGTCTGTAAAATTATCAACAACGGGTTTTGGTCTAATTTCAATTTTAAACGCATGCTCGTTGCTGCACTCTGGGCTAGATGCAAATACATAAATCGTTTGGTTTATGGTAATACGTGTTCCTGCTTGTAGTTGGTTTCCTCCTCCATTGGGTAAGGTGTAATATTTTCCATTTGTTAAAGCGGGTAAAATATATTCTTCACAAGCAAACACGTCATCCGGTTTGTCAACCAATGGCAAGGGTTTTATTGTTATATCTATTTTTAGCGTATCGGTACAATTGGGTGTAGTGGTAGTAGTTGCAAAAAAATAGACCGTTTGCGAACTAATAATTTGGGTTCCAGCAGGAATTGCATTGCCATTACCTCTGGGCTGATCATAGTATCCGCCAATTGAAAGTGGAGGTAAGATATAAGATCCACAACGGCTTACTGGCCCAAATAAGGAGGGATCAATGATCACAATTCTAAATGATGTTTCATTAGTGCATTGTCCATCATCGGTAAATATGTAAATGGTTTGAGTGGCTGTTGTACTGCTTCCAGGGGACAAATTTGTTCCGCTTCCGCCCGGTTGCGTGTAATAGTTTCCTTTTGTTATAGTAGGTAAAACATACGAGTTGCATGTTACCACATCTGCTAATTGCTCCACGAGTGGCAGCACAAAGACGGTTATAGCCACCGCTTCGTCTCTGCAAACTACTCCATTAATTTCAGCATAGTAAAAAATAGTTTGACTTGTTGTCAAAATAGTTCCTGCTGGTAAACGGCTACCACCACCATTGGATTGGGTATAAAACTCACCCACAAGTACATCTGGAACAACATATTGTCCACACCCTTCTTTCAAAAAAGATAAGTCATATGCCAAAGTGACCAAAAATGAAGTTTCATTACTGCAAATAGAATTGGGTGAGGGATCGTTGTATATATAATAAGTGCCCGATGTGGTAATCACATCACCGATATTGAGTTGAGTTCCTGTAGCGTTCGGACCAGTATAGTACTTTCCATTGGTAATATTAGGCAAGGTGTAACTATTGCAGGCAATAACATCAGCTATTCGATCCACATTGGCCAAGGGTGTAACAATTACATCAAAGGTGGCCGTGGAATAGCATTTCGACTCATTGTTGCTTTCTACACGTACCCAAATTGGAAGGGGAGATTGGGTTAATGTCATAATAAAATTACGGGGATTACTAATGCCATTAGTTTTATTATTGGCATCAATTAAATTAAAGTAATACCATAACGTATAATCTGTTGTTGGTAATCCATTTAAAATAATACTAACATTACTAGTTAAATCAACGGAGATTCGTCCATTTGCAGTATCGCACACTTTAATCTCAGGCGGATTGATAATATTTAGTGGAGCTGTAATTTGTAGTTCAAACGAAACCAAATCATTGCAAAGCGTGTTATTGGTAATGTGAATGGGTTTGATGTATATCGTTTTTTTGGCTGAAGTGATATAATTGGTCAATTGGTTAGCTGGAATAGCAGGTCCGTTTGCATTGGCATTGGACAAGGAGTCAAAATACAAAAGTGAATAGGCAGCAGGATCTAACCCAAGTGCAGCTGCATTATTTTGAGTTAAATCGAATGGGTAACTTGTACTAGCATTATAGCAATTAACCAAGTCTTTAGGAGGGACTAAAGCCAATTCGAAAATGGTCACTTCATCTTTAATAACACATCCCGAAAGAGTGGCCGTTACACCATAGGTTCCTGCTTGAGTTACGGTCAATGAGGCGTTTGTCTCGCCTATGATTTCAACACCATTTAAAGTCCAAATATAACTGTAATTTCCAATTAGATCCGACTGAAGTAGTAGCTGCTCTCCTTTGCAAAGAGTCTGGTCCGGCCCTAAGTTCATAGATGTTTTAAAACTACCACCTTTAATAAAAACTGCAGAATCATAGTTGCTATCGTTGTAATCGCCTATAGCCAATTTGATTTGATATGTCCGATTCGGAACTACCGCTGCAGAGGCAGTTAATACCTTGGTTTCGCCCCTCATATTCATAGCAGAAGTAGTGGGATTGCCAACATTATAATTATCAAAAAAAGAAGCATTAGCCGAAACACACGACGAATTGTACTTATTATCTCGAATATTTAAAACGGATACTGCTTGGTTTGTTTGGGGAAGTACTGCCAAATTAGTAGAAATACCAGTAGTAAGATCTGTCAATATAAAGCCAAAAACATCGCTAAAACCACATTGAAACTCCCCATATTCGTTAGAAGCAAACAAAAAATCAAAACTAAAATTACTGGAGACTGGCGTAAAATCAAATTGAATTAAACTCACGTCAGTAATTGGGGTAATTTGTCCGTTACTATTACTAATCGCTTGCAAATCTGCATCCCCATTAGTGTTCAACTGACTACTCTCGTTGGCGCCAGTATAGGTTCCCTCGGTGTACTTAGCGATTCCGTTTCTAATAATAATACCCTCTTGAAAGGGAAAATTAGGATTTGTGCTGCTAAACTTCCCAATCCCTAATCGTGATGAAAATTTGAAGTTGCTCTCCTCTGCGCAAGCATTTTGCAACAATTCTTTTCTGACCAATTCGGGAATACTCAACGTTGTAGTATCCACAACAATGCCCTGCGACCAAGAGTGTGCCGAACAAAATAATAAAACAAGAAATAGAGCTTTTCTCATAATTCTGAATGTATTATTTGGGTTACACAAATATACAAATCAAAACAGTAAAAATTTGATAATCAATAAATTGAGTTGTTTATTGTTTGAAAAAACTACCATTTCACACCAACAATGTCAAACATCCGAAAGCAATTGATTACAAAATAACAGTAGCACCTAGCGCATCGCATCAAAATTGATTAAATTGCAACTTAGACCTATAAAATTAAAAAAAATGGAAGCATTCGATATAGTGACCCTAACGGTCAACCCAGCAGTTGATAAAAGCACTAGTTTTAAAGGATTAGTAGCCGAACAAAAAATTCGTTGCGAAGTGCCAAGATACGATGCGGGTGGAGGCGGAATCAATGTTTCTAAAGCTATCGCTCGTTTGGGCGGCAATTCTATGGCTGTATTTACTTCAGGTGGGGCAATGGGACAATTGTTAGAAGAATTAGTAGCCAAAGAAAATATTGCCAGTGAGGCTGTTGCTGTGGAGAGTTGGACAAGAGAAAGTTTTGTGGCGGTAGATACGAATACCAACTCACAATACCGATTTGGATTTACTGGAGGTTCGTTAACGGAAGAAGAAAGTAAGCTATTTTTAGCTAAAATTGGGGAGTTCAAACCCAAATTTTTGATCGCTAGCGGTAGTTTGAATGAAGGCTTGAATGCTGATTTTTATCAAAAAGTAGCTGAAATTGCTAAAAAAAACAATTCAAAACTAATAGTAGATACTTCAGGAGAAGCTTTAGAAAAAGTCCTTGAAGTTGGCGCTTATTTAATTAAGCCAAACGTTGGTGAACTAGCCAAATTAATTGGAGAAGAGCGACTAGAAATGGAAGAAGTAAACGAAGCAGCCAAGAAAATTATAGCTAAAGGAGGTGCGGAAATAGTCGTAGTTTCTTTGGGACCACAAGGCGCCGTACTGGTTACCAAAGACCATTATGAGTTTGTTCCTGCACCCAATGTCGCTAAAAAGAGTACGGTAGGTGCTGGTGATAGTATGGTAGGAGGAATGGTTTGGGCACTTTCTCAAAATAAACCTTTAAAAGAAGTTATTCGATGGGGAGTGGCTTGTGGTTCAGCCGCTACGATGAACGAAGGCACCCAATTATTCAAAGGCTCCGATGCACAGCGATTGTTTGATTGGTTGAAGGATAAATAGGAAAAGTCCCTAACCCCAACTTGGCGGGGAATTAGAAATAAAAAAACTTGACAATTTTTACATCGTCAGGTTTTCTTTTTATTGTCATAAAAGCTAATGCAATATTTGCAGAAAAAAAATTACTTATTTCGCTTTTTCCAAATTTCAGGATTTCTCGAAGTATGAAAAACAGCAAAAACAGTAATTAACTTTAGTTCTTCGTTTACTAGATAATGAATTAGGAAAGGGAATTTTTCAATTTTCCGACATCTCACCTCGTCGTATTTTATAGAATATAAGTAAGGGTTTTTCTTTAAAGAATTAATTTGTCTTTTAACTTGAGATTTATAGCGAAAACCCAAACCTTTTAATTGTATTTCATACCATTCAGAGGTTTCAAGGATGTCATTGAATGCGTCAATATCTATCTTTAATTTATAGCCCAAACCTTTTATAGTGCTTTAGATACTTTGTCCCAATCCAAAAGGCGTTCAGAATTAGTTTTAGCTTTAGCGATTCGATCTAAAACAATTTTTTGATGTTCTATAGGAATTTCAACATCTTCATTCCAAAGCGCATCATTGATTTTCAATCGATCTTTTGGAGATAATTGTTTAACCGCTTCAAGTAATTGACTTACACTTAAATCAATGTTTAATTTTATTGTTTCCATAAAAACAAAGTTAATGAAAAAAGGTTTTGTTACCTGTTAGCCTTATACTATTTTCTAAGTATAAATAGTCTTAATTATTAGTTTGAAAATAAATATGATTTTTAATCTAAACAAAAAAACCTGACAATTTTTACATCGTCAGGTTTTCTCTTTATTCTATTTTCTATATTCTTTTCTCTAAAAAAAACTAGTCGTTCAGTTTAAGAACCGCCATAAACGCTTCCTGCGGAATTTCTACATTTCCAACTTGGCGCATACGTTTTTTACCTTTTTTCTGTTTTTCCAACAATTTACGTTTACGAGAAATATCTCCACCGTAACATTTGGCAGTAACGTCTTTACGTAAGGCTTTTATGGTTTCACGAGCAATGATTTTGGCTCCAATAGCTGCTTGAATCGGAATGTCAAATTGTTGTCTCGGAATCAACTCACGTAATTTTTCGGTCATTTTTTTACCAATCGTGTAAGCATTGCTTTCGTGAATCAACGCAGAAAGCGCATCCACTTGATTAGCATTTAATAATACATCCAATTTAACCAATTTTGAAGCACGCATTCCAATAGGAGAGTAATCAAACGATGCATAACCTTTAGAAACTGTTTTTAATCGGTCGTAAAAGTCGAATACTATTTCGGCCAATGGCATATCAAAGTTTAATTCCACACGTTCAGTGGTCAAATAGGTTTGATTCGTGATAATACCACGTTTTTCAATACACAAACTCATTACGTTACCCACGAAATCAGACTTGGTAATGATAGTCGCTTTGATATAAGGTTCCTCTACACGGTCCAGTTTTGATGGTTCCGGCAAATCGGATGGGTTGTTAACGATAATAGCTGTTTCAGGCTCTTTTTTGGTATACGCTAAATACGAAACGTTCGGAACCGTAGTAATTACCGTCATATCGAACTCGCGCTCCAATCGCTCCTGAATAATTTCCATATGTAGCATTCCTAAGAATCCACAACGGAAACCAAATCCTAAAGCCGCCGAACTTTCAGCCGTAAATACCAGCGAAGCATCGTTTAGCTGTAGTTTTTCCATCGAAGCTCTTAGTTCTTCAAAATCTTCTGTATCGACAGGGTAAATTCCAGCAAAAACCATCGGTTTCACATCCTCAAAACCTGTAATCATATTGGTGGTAGGTGTTTTGGCATCTGTGATGGTGTCTCCTACTTTTACTTCTTTGGCTTCTTTGATTCCAGAAATCAAATATCCAACATCCCCTGTGGAGATTACGCTTTTTGGAACTTGATTCAGTTTTAAAGTACCTACTTCATCGGCAAAATATTCATTGCCAGTAGCCATAAATTTTATCTTTTGACCTTTTTTGATTTCTCCATTTACCACACGGAAGATAACTTCAATTCCGCGGAAAGGGTTGTAATGTGAATCAAAAATTAAGGCTTGTAAAGGTTCTTCTTTGTTACCTTTTGGAGGAGGAATTTTTTCGATAATGGCAGCCAAAATATTTTCGACACCAAAACCTGTTTTTCCTGACGCGTGAATAATATCTTCTAATTCACAGCCCAATAAATCGATAATGTCATCGCTTACCTCCTCAGGATTAGCACTTGGTAAATCGACTTTATTCAAAACAGGAATGATTTCTAAGTCGTTTTCTAAAGCCAAGTATAAGTTAGAAATCGTTTGTGCTTGTATACTTTGAGCCGCATCTACAATCAAAAGGGCACCTTCACAAGCGGCAATTGAACGAGAAACTTCATAGGAGAAATCAACGTGACCAGGAGTGTCAATCAAATTCAAGATATATTGTTCGCCTTTGTAGGTGTATTCCATCTGGATGGCGTGACTTTTAATAGTGATACCACGTTCGCGCTCCAAATCCATATTGTCAAGCAATTGGGCTTTTTCTTCGCGAGCGGTAACGGTTTGCGTAGCGCCTAATAATCGGTCGGCAAGGGTACTTTTTCCGTGATCAATGTGTGCAATAATGCAAAAATTTCTAATGTGTTTCATGTGCTTCTTCTGTCATTTGTGCAAATGCTTTCGCATTCAGTCTGCAAATATAGCGCAAAGTTTATATTTATGACCGAAGATTTTGAGGATAGTGGCCTTTAACGCTTGAATTTATAAGCATTAATAGGATACTTTGTAACTATTTTTTAGAATGAGAAGTGATTTAAGGCCTGCAGTCTATTTTTACCAAGGAGTTTTTGGTATTTTTGATTCATGATCGCAAAGCATTTACATCTTATTTTGTCAGCAGGAATCGTTTTTTCGGTGGCAATGGTATATGGATTTCAACCTACTTTAGTTTTTGATGTTACTATTTCATCAATTGATGAAGCAAATATCTTTAAAGCGATTATGGGGCTTTATCTTGGCTTCGCTGCACTTTGGATTATTGGTGTTTTTAAAGCACAATTTTGGACAATTGCCACCCTCTCAAATGTGGTTTTTATGCTAGGCTTGGCAGCAGGTAGAATTATTTCTATTCTTTTTGATGGATTGCCATCTGGTATTTTTGTTTTAGGAATCTTCGGTGAATTGGTATTGGGTTGTTTTGCCATTTATAACTATAGAAAATTTAATGTACCCAATTAAACACTTCTGTAATGTCCAATGTTAGCAATTTGATATCGAAGTTTTCGTAAAAATAATTATAAAATGCTAAAACTGTGGCACTCTTGAGATTAAATTTTATTACTAAAAATTCTTAACTATCTTTGCAAAAAATTTAAGCAATGCCCAAAATTGGCAACATAGAACTTCCAGATTTTCCTTTACTTCTTGCACCTATGGAAGACGTAAGCGACCCGCCTTTTCGTAGATTGTGCAAAATGCACGGTGCCGACTTAATGTATTCCGAGTTTATTTCTTCTGAAGGATTGATTCGCGATGCCATCAAGAGCCGAATGAAGTTGGATATTTTCGATTACGAACGTCCTGTTGGAATACAAATCTTTGGCGGCGACGAAGAAGCGATGGCGTTATCTTCCAAAATTGTTTCTACCGTAAACCCCGATTTAATTGATATTAATTTTGGTTGTCCTGTAAAGAAAGTCGTTTGTAAAGGTGCTGGTGCAGGAGTTCTAAAAGACGTCGATTTGATGATTCGTTTGACCAAAGCGGTGATTGATAGCACTCATTTACCGGTAACAGTAAAAACGCGTTTGGGTTGGGACGATAATTCTATCAACATCGATGAGGTGGCTGAGCGTTTGCAAGATATTGGCGTTGCCGCATTGAGTATTCACGCTAGAACGCGCGCTCAAATGTACAAAGGTCATTCCGATTGGTCACACATTGCTCGTGTCAAAAACAATCCAAGAATTACGATGCCGATTTTTGGAAACGGCGATATTGATTCTCCTGAAAAAGCATTAGAATACAAAAACAAATACGGAGTCGACGGTATTATGATTGGTCGTGCCGCAATTGGTTATCCTTGGATTTTTAACGAAATCAAGCATTTCTTTAAAACAGGAGAACATTTGGCCAAACCCACCGTTGCTGATAGAGTAGAAGCGGTTCGCAACCATTTGACTTGGGCTATGGACTGGAAAGGCGAACGTCACGGAATTGTAGAAACAAGACCACATTATACCAATTATTTCAAAGGAATTCATTCGTTCAAAACCTACAAACAACAATTGGTTACGCTTGATAAACCTGAAGAATTATTTGCAGTTCTTGACGAGATTATCGACGCTTATTCTGGGTATGAAGTGGTGTAAATAAATGGTTTAGCTACCTTGTTTTTTACTATATTTGACTAAACAATAAGTTATTATGAGTGTTCAGGCAGAAAAATCTTTTTTAATTGATTTACTTCAAAATAGTAATGATGCTTCATTTATTCAGAAAGTAAAAAACTTTGTTTTGAAGGAAATGGAAGCTATTCCTTTAACTGAAAAGCAAAAAAAGGAATTGGATAAAAGAATGTTAGAGCATCAGGAAAACCCTAAGTCTGGTTTGGATGCTTTTGATTTTTTAGATAAGCTAGCATCCAAATATGAATTATAAAAAGCTTATTCTAAAGACAAATGCTGCCGTTGAAATAGAAGAAATAATGGCTTTTTATGCGTCTGTAAATCTAACCATATTTAAAAAATTCTCTACTGAAATCAGAAAAGCATTTCAAGTAATTCAACGAAACCCAGAAAGTTTTCAATATAGATATTCAAAAGTTAGGGTGTTTTGGTTGCGGAAATTTCCCTATGGATTATATTATTTTATAGAAGAACAAGAAATTGTGATTATAGCGTTTTGGCATTCAAAAGAAGATATTCCCAATAAGTTACCTAAAATTTTATAGTCTTTTAATCCAACAACTTCTTACTCACACGACTACTTGCAATCAATGAAGCCAAAAAGCCAAGTGTGATAATGGTCGCCATTACGATTGCGATGTTTTCAAAACTAAAAACGACTGGATAGGCCAATGTTGGGGTAATCATAATCCACTCGAATTGTTGTTGCAATAACACAATTACGATACCCAAAACCAATCCGATGATTCCTCCATAAACACTCAATAAAGTGCCTTGAAGCAAGAAAATATTGCGAAGACTCTTGATTTCTGTTCCGAGATTGAATAAGGTTTTCAGATTCCCTTTTTTGTCCAAAATCATCATAATCAAAGCGCCAATCAAGTTAAAAAGTGCCACGACAATCACTAAAGTAAAAATTAGATACACCGCGATGTTTTCGGTGTTCAACATTTTATAAAGCGACTCGTTCAGTTGCGCTCTATTTTTTAGCGTGATTTTATTTTTGAAAATCGTTTGTAGTTGCTCAATAATAGCCTCTTCATCGGCATTTGGGCGGAGTTTAAATTCTATTCCCGAAATTTGATTGGGTTGGTATTCTAGTAATTCTTGCGCCAAGCTTAAATCGGCAAAAACGTATTTTGAATCCAAATCTTCACTAATCGAATAAATCCCAATCGGAATCAAATCGGTTTGATTAAAGGCTTCTGATGGAATAGTAATCGTACCTTTTCCCGGTCTTGGTACCATAACTTCTAGCGCCGTATTGTAATCAAACAAACCCATCGAGAATTTTTGCGCCATTCCGTATCCTACCACAACTTGATATGTGTTGGGTTGCAGCCATTGCCCGTTGTACAATTTTTTTTCAATGGCGTTTACTTTGGTGAATTGCGTGTCTACTCCTTTCAAATAAGTCACTTCTTGCTTGTCTGCAAAAGTAAAAAGCACTCGTTCTTCAATAATTTTGGAGAACGAAGCAATTCCGGCTATTTTTTTGATTTCTAGGTCTTGTTGGGGAGTAACAAAAAACGATTTGCCAAGGGTAGGCGTCGCTTTTAAATCGGGGTCAATTTCGTTGGTAAACGAAAGACTAAATTCTTTCAAACCGCTAAATACCGACAGCACCACAAAAAGCGCCATAGCACCCACAATGATGCCCAAACTAGCTATACGATTGATGATGTTAATAGCGCTGTTTTTGCTATTACTCCTAAGGTATCGGTGCGCGATGTAAAGCGGAAAATTCAATTTAAAACTGTCTGCGTTTTTCTAATAAATCTCTGTTTTCAATAGGATTTTCTTGATTTTTCAAGGCATTGTCGATTTTCTCGATGTAATCCAACGAGTCATCAATAAAGAAAACCAAATTAGGAACTCTACGCAATTGCAAACGAACACGTTGCGACAAATCGTGTTTTATCAAGTTGGTATTCGTTTTTATGGCTTCTAATGTTTCTTTTGCCTTCTCTTGAGGAAAAATACTTAAATGCACCGTAGCTACCGATAAATCTGAGGTTACCACTACTTTGGATACTGAAATTACTAAGTTAGTAACGCCATTTTTTCTCACTTCACCTTGCAAAATGTCCACCAAATCTTTTTGGATGACACCGCCTATTTTTTTCTGTCTATTTGTTTCCATACTGCAAAAATACTACTTTTAAGCTTTATTCGAACAAATTTTCAACGGAACAATCCTGATTCTAAAATATTCCGATTGGTAATCAGGAGCTATTTCCTGCTGTACGCTATATCTTTGCTGCCTCGTCCCAAAAGACGAGGCAGCAAAGGACGCCGCTTCCATCAGGGCTAGGGTTTAGGATAATCGAGAAGTTTTATTTATTGTTCGATTTTTCAACCGTTTGGTGAAATTCAAATAAAATAAAAAAAATAACCACATAGAACAATAGATTACAGTTTATGAAAAAGAATAAATAGAAATAGTTCTATTTCACACATATTATACTATGTGAATAGTAAAACGTCTATCTTTTCTTTTACGAATAATAAATTCTATGTTTCTCCCTATGTGGTAAAAAAAAATTCACTAAAGGGTCATAAAAGTTTACAAACAATCACAACTATGCAAAGCACTTCCTTTTCAATATATGACGCATCTGCTGGCTCGGGGAAGACCTATGCATTGGTCAAAGAATACCTCAAAATTATTCTAGTTGCCCCAAAAAACGATGCCTATCGTCATATTCTAGCCATCACTTTTACCAACAAAGCGGTGCAAGAAATGAAGAGCAGGATTGTAGGTAGTCTATCCGAATTTGCTAAAGACGAACCCAATGCCAAAGCACTTGATTTAATGCAGGATTTGGCTATTGATACTCAGTTGTCTTTGATTCAAATCAAAACCAAAGCCCAACAAATCATCAAGCATATTATTCATAATTATGCTGCTTTTGATATTTCAACTATCGATAAATTTACGCACAAAGTTATTCGCGCTTTTGCGCTTGATTTGAATCTCCCGATGACTTTTGAGGTCACTTTGGATACCGAAAATTTATTAGTCGAAACCGTAGACGCCATTATTGCTCAAGCTGGCGAAGATGCAACCCTAACGCAACTACTCATCGATTTTACTATGGAGAAAACCGATGATGATAAATCTTGGGATATTTCAAGGGAAATATTAGAAACGGGTCGACTAGTGCTTAATGAGAATAATCGCAATGAAATTGCTCAATTTCAAGACACTTCGATTGGTGAATTTGTAAAAATAAAAGAGAAGTTACTGCAACTCAATCGCGATTTAGAACAAGAGACGATGACTGCGGCAGCTGCAATTTTAGAACAAATAGACTCAAATGGCATTGATTCAAAATCATTTTCCGGGGCTTATTTTCCAAAGCATATTTTAAGTATTCAAGAAGGAAAATTTAATCCTAAGAACAAAACCTATCATGAATTTGACGATATAAAAATCAACAAAACGGCCAAAGATAGAGCGATTATAGAGGCCTTAATTCCTGAATTTTTGAGTCAGTTAGCTGCTATTTATAAAGTTTTTGAAAAGATTAATTTTTATAAAGCTTTTCTAAAAAACATCACGCCTTTGTCCTTATTGAATACGGTCAGCAACGAATTGGCCAAAATTCAAGAAGAGCAAAATGTGCTTTCCATTGCCGAGTTCAATGCGATTATTCATCGAGAGATTCAAAATCAACCTGCGCCTTTTATTTATGAGCGTTTGGGAGAGCGGTATCGTCATTTTTTTATCGATGAGTTTCAAGATACTTCCGAAATGCAATGGCAAAATCTCATTCCGTTAATTGATAATGCCTTGGCGGGTCAAGATGATTATGGCGTAAAAGGAACATTGATGATTGTGGGCGACCCGAAACAATCCATTTATCGATGGAGAGGCGGAAAAGCAGAGCAATTTATCGCCTTGAGCAAAGACCATAATCCGTTTAGCAACCCAGATAAAAAACTGATTCATCTAGACAAAAATTATCGAAGTTATGCTGAAGTAATTGATTTTAATAATGCTTTTTTTAAGATGTTATCGGCTGAATTTACCAATGAAGATTACAAAGATTTATACGAAAATCATAGTCATCAAAAAGCGAATGATAAAACGGGAGGTTATGTAAATATTTCTTTTATTCCTCAGTCAGCCACTAATCAGGAAGAGGAGGAAACACTTGACAAAACAGAATTGTATGTTTTGGCAACATTGCAAACGATTCAAAAAGTAATCGCTCAAGGATTTGAATATAAAGACATCGTAATTCTTACCCGAAAACGCGAGCAAGGAATTGCGGTAGCGAATTATTTAACGGAACAAAACATTCCGTTGCTGTCTTCAGAAACCTTGATGATTCAAAACGCCACTGAAGTTCGTTTTCTGATTCATTTATTGAAGTATTTGAACAATAGCAATGACTTAGAAGCTAAGGTGAATTTCTTGTATTTCATTGCTAAAAACAAACAAGATGTAGTAGCTGTCCCTGATTGTATCGCACAAGGAATGGCATTGTCAAACGAAGCTGATTTTGAGGCTTGGTTGCAGCAGTTATTTGGGGTGCAATTTTCATTTCAGGATATCCGAAAAAAAGCTTTGTATGAGGCGGTTGAGATTAGTATTGCTAAGTTTTTGACTGCAGAAAATAGCAATTCTTATGTACAGTATTTTTTAGACATTGTCTTAGAGCGAGACATTCGTAATCAAGCTGGAATTGCAGATTTTTTACTGTTTTGGGAGAAAAATGGTTCCAAATTCAGTATTCCTTCTCCAGAAGGCAGCAATGCAGTCAGAATAATGACCATTCATAAATCCAAAGGACTGGAGTTTCCAGTAGTAATTATGCCTTTTGCAGAAGAAGATTATTCGCGCAAACCCAAAGATAAACTATGGCTCGATGCCGAAAAAGAAGAGCTCGGATTAGAGAAAGTATTGATTGATAATAGTAGTGCGGTTGAGGGTTTCGGAGCAGAAGCATCTGAAGTTTACCATCAAAAAAAGCAAGAAGAATTGTTGGATAATATCAACGTTTTGTATGTAGCGTTGACTAGGGCAGAGGAGCAATTGTATATTATTTCTAATATGAACTTGTCTAGTAAAGGTGAGATGCCAAAGAATAATATGTGTACTTTTTTTATCCAATATCTAGAAAGCCAGAATCAATTTGATAGCGAAAAATTAACCTATGATTTTGGTTCAGCTACTAAGCTTTCAAAATCTGTAAAACATATCGATTCTACCAAGTCAATTCCAGTGATGGAAGCGTTTTTAGATCCCAAAAATATTAAGATTGCTCAAAAAGAAGCTCTAATGTGGGGCACACAACAGCAAGAGGCCATCGCTTACGGAAACGTGGTGCACGAAATCTTGTCATTGGTAAAGTATAAAACGGACATTGAAAAGGCTATTGAAATTGCTTTGGCGAATGGTTGGATTCATTTCGAACAAACAGCAACGGTGACTCAAACGATTCAAGCCATTGTTTCACATCCTGAGTTGGTGGGCTATTTTGAGGAAGGAAATCAGGTTTTTAATGAGCAAGCCATTATTCAAAACGAAGGAAAAACAATGAAACCTGACCGTATGGTTTTGAAAGGCGCCAATGAAATGCTGTTGTTGGATTATAAAACTGGAGTTCATAATGTTAAATATCAGCAACAATTGGAGAATTATCAAGATGCTATTGAGAAAATGGGATATAAAGTAGTTAAAAAGGTATTGGTATATATCGGATTAGCAATCGATATAGTAAATTTGTCATAAAAACTAAATTTAGAATATAAAAACACATACTATGTACGGTAAGATACAAGAATATTTGCAAAACGAATTGCAAACCATCGAAGCGAATGGCCTTTTTAAAAAAGAAAGAATCATTACTTCAGCTCAAGGGGCAGAAATTACAGTGAATGGTGAAACCGTACTTAATTTTTGTGCCAATAATTATTTAGGACTTTCTTCGCATCCGGAAGTAATACAGGCGGCAAAAGACACCTTGGATTCTCACGGCTTCGGAATGTCATCCGTTCGTTTTATTTGTGGGACACAGGATATTCACAAAACCTTAGAAAAAAAGATTGCTGATTTTTATGGTACTGAAGATACTATATTGTATGCAGCAGCTTTTGATGCTAATGGAGGTGTTTTTGAACCTTTATTAGGAGAGCAAGACTGTATCATTTCAGATAGTTTGAACCACGCTTCTATAATAGATGGCGTGCGTTTGTGTAAAGCGGCTCGCTATCGTTATGAAAATAGCAATATGGAAGATTTGGAGCAACAACTAATTAAAGCTACTGAAGCAGGTACACGTTTTAAATTGATTGTTACTGATGGTGTTTTCTCTATGGATGGACTTGTAGCGCCCTTAGATAAAATTTGCGACTTAGCCGATAAATACGACGCAATGGTAATGGTTGATGAATGTCACGCGGCTGGTTTTATTGGAGCTACAGGAAAAGGTACATTGGAAGCTAAAGGAGTAATGGGACGTATAGATATAATTACAGGTACCCTTGGGAAAGCTTTAGGAGGAGCTATGGGTGGCTATACTACAGCTAAAAAAGAGATTATTGAAATTTTGCGTCAACGTTCTAGACCTTATTTGTTTTCAAATTCATTGGCTCCAGCTATAGTTGGGGCATCAATTAAGGTATTCGAGTTGTTAGAAAAAGACACGTCTCTTAGAGATCAATTAGAGTGGAATACCAACTATTTCAAACAAGGAATGCTTATAGCTGGATTTGACATTATTGATGGGGATTCTGCTATTGTGCCAGTAATGTTATACGATGCGAAGTTGGCACAAACAATGGCCAATGAGTTGTTAAAAAACGGAGTTTATGTTATAGGTTTCTTTTTTCCTGTAGTGCCAAAAGAGAAGGCTAGAATCAGAGTGCAGTTGTCTGCCGGTCATACTAAAGCGCACTTAGATAGGGCGTTGAGTGCTTTTGAAAAAGTGGGAAAACAATTAAAAGTTATATAATTTCGCTGATTTTGTTTTTTTTTGTAGGTTTTTTTTAGCTTTTAATTTTGCGGATAAAAATTAAGTTGCTATTTTTGTTTATAATTAACTAAATTTTAATAGAATCATTATGAAACATCTTAACAAACTTTTAGTTGCTGTATTGATGGCTGCGGGTTTATCTTCGCAAGCACAGGACAGCAACAATCCATGGGCAATAACCATTGGAGCAAATGCAGTTGACTCAAGATCAAGTGCGTCAAGAGACGGCCTTAACTGGTTTGACCAACACTTTTCTCAACCATTCGCAGTAAAAGATAACTGGAACATTCTTCCATCAGTATCTTACCTTAATGTATCAAGATACATTGGAAGTGGTTTTACATTCGGAGTGTCTGGATCTGTGAACAAAATTGACAAATATGTTAATTTCAACCCAGCTGCTGCTAATGCTGATAGTAGAGGATTGACTGTTACAAATCCTGGAGATTTAATGTTTTACGGAATCGATGCTACTGCAAAATACAGTTTCATGGATTTAATTGGTACAAAATGGTTTGACCCAAGCTTACAAGCTGGTGGAGGTTATACTTTCTTAGGAAAAGATAGTTTCGGTCACGTTAACTTAGGAGTTGGATTAACTTTTTGGTTTACTGAAAATGTTGGTTTAGCATTATCTTCTGGATACAGAATGGCATTGCCTAATGACGAAAGAAATGATGCTGCTGGTTTACCAGAAAAACCATCTTTAGTACAACACACTGCTGGTATCGTATTCAAATTTGGAGGTAAAGATACTGACGGAGACGGAATCTACGATAAAGATGATGCTTGTCCAGAAGTTGCTGGTTTAAAACAATTCAACGGATGTCCTGATACAGACGGTGACGGAATCGTTGACGGAAGTGATGCTTGTCCAGATGTTGCTGGTTTAGCTGCTTTCAACGGATGTCCTGATACTGACGGAGACGGAATCGCTGATAAAGATGATGCTTGTCCAGATGTTGCTGGTCCTGCTTCAACTAGAGGTTGTCCAGATGCTGACGGTGACGGTGTTGCTGATAAAGATGACAAATGTCCAACTGTACCAGGTCCAAAAGATAACCAAGGTTGTCCAGTTATCTTAGATGCGGATAAAGATGGTATCGTAGATGCTGAAGATGCTTGTCCATTAGTGCCTGGTCCTAAAGAAAATAAAGGTTGTCCTTATGTAACCAAAGAAACTTTAGAGAGAGTTAAATTGGAAGCTAGATCAGTATTCTTCGTGACTGGTAAAGCTGAATTACAAACAGCTGATAAAGGTGAAACTTCTCAAAGATTAGATGCAATTAAAGAAATCTTGAAAGATTATCCTAATGCAAAATGGTCTATCGAAGGACATACTGATAATGTTGGTAAAAAAGCGGCTAACCAAAAACTTTCTGAGGCAAGAGCTAAAGCAGTTATGGATGCATTGATCGCAAGAGGTATAAAAGCTGAGAACTTAACTTCTAAAGGTTTTGGTGATACTAAACCTGCAGCTACAAACAAAACACCAAAAGGTAGAGCTGAAAACAGAAGAACTGAAATCATTTATGTTGGAGGTGCTGATGTTGATATCATAAAATAATATTTAACTACTATTTTTGAAAAGCCGTTCTTAATTGAACGGCTTTTTTTATATTTATAAAATGACAAACGCTACTTTTCTAGATCAAATTGCGACTCAATTAATCTCTAATTATTCGGAAGATTTTTCGAATACTATAGTGATTCTTCCCAACAAAAGGGCTAAAATATTTTTAATTGAAGCCTTAAAAAAACAAATTACACGAACGGTATTTTGTCCAGAGATAACTAGTATTGAAGATTTTGTACAAGAGGTCTCAGGGATTCGCTCAATAGATTCTATAGCCTTATTGTTTGAGTTTTATGAAGTGTATTTGTCAATTACTTCCAAACAGAACCAACAATCTTTTGAGTTATTTGCCAACTGGGCGAAAATGTTATTGCAGGATTTTAATGAAATCGATCGCTATTTGTTGGATCCCAATCACGTTTTGTCTTATTTAAAAGATATAGAAGATATTAAAAAATGGGGAATAGCTGTTGAGGATAAAACGCAATTACTTGAAAACTATATTGATTTTTGGAAGCTTTTACCTCATTATTACCAATCGCTGTATCACTATTTATTAGAAAAAAAGACTGGGTACCAAGGCTTGATTTATAGAGAAGCGGTTTCTAATCTCCCTGTATTTTCAAAAGAAATTGGTTCTAAATTTTATGTATTCGCAGGGTTTAATGCTTTAAATGCTGCCGAAGAAAAAATCATTCAGCATTTAATAGCTAATGGTAAAGCCACTATTTTTTGGGATGCTGATCAAACATTTTTGAATGATCCTTATCACGATGCTGGATTATTTCTTAGAAGATTTAAAGAAAGTTGGAAGCACTACAAATCCCACCCTTTTGAATGTATACAGGATGATTTCTCTAAGTCTAAAAACATTCATATAATCGGTACTCCAAAAACCATTGGACAAGCCAAAATTGTGGGTAGCCTTATTGAAAAGACCATTGCTGAACAAGAGGCACAGCATCTCGATAAAGTTGCGGTTGTTTTAGGTGAGGAAGACCTTTTAGTGCCGTTGTTATATTCTCTTCCTGCTTCGGTTGGTGCGTTAAATATTACTATGGGGTATTCGAGTAAAAATAACCCAGCGCAATTGTTAGTGGCGAAATTGTTTAAAATGCATACCAATGCTTTGAAAAGGAATCCCTCTCAATATGTGTTTTATTATAAAGATGTACTCGATATTCTTACGCACCCATTAGTAGAATCTTTTGCTAATGCGAATCACTTGGTTCGGATTATAAAAGAGAATAATTACACTTTTATTACACTTAAGAAAATATTAGAACTCCAAAACCAAACGAATTCATTATTCGATTTGTTGTTTCAAAAATGGGACAGTGGTTCTATGGCAGTTTTAGATGTTATTTCTAGTTTGTTGTTGCTCTTACGCAACAATTTGAGTAACGATAATGAAGAAGAGAAATTAACCAAAGCTTTTGTGTTTTCAATCTTTACGGTGATTAACAAGTTGAAGAGTTATTATGCTCAACACTTGCATATTGATCAAATACCGACTCTTTTTGCTATTTACAAACAGATAATTGATTTGGCTGAGGTTTCCTTTGAAGGAGAGCCGTTGAATGGTTTGCAAATTATGGGAGTTTTGGAAAGTAGGGTGTTGGATTTTGATACCGTCATTGTGACTTCAATGAACGAAGGGAAATTTCCTGCGGGTAAGTCTATGAATTCTTTTATTCCTTATGATGTCAAAAGAGAATTGGGATTGCCCACTTTTAAAGAAAAAGATGCGATTTATACCTATCACTTTTATCATTTATTGCAACGTGCCAAAAATGTTTATTTGATTTACAATACCGAAAATGAAGGATTAGATGGTGGTGAGAAAAGCCGTTTCATCACACAACTCGAAGTGGAGCAACGTCCGAATCATACACTTACTCACGAGATTTACAATGCCACTGTTCCTGATTCGGCTTACTTGCCGATGAGTGTTGAAAAGTCGCCATTGGTTATGGAGCGTTTGAAAGAAATAGCTGAGAAAGGGTTTTCGCCTTCGGCGTTGACTAGTTACATTCGAAATCCTATCGATTTTTATTTCAAAAAAATAGTGCGTATTCGTGATACAGAAGAAGTCGAAGAGACTATTGCTTTGAATACTTTAGGTACAATCATTCATAAAACTTTGGAGGAATTGTATACGCCTTTTATCGACAAGTTCATTTCGGAACAAGATATCGAACAGGCTATTCAAAAAATTGATTCCGAGGTGTTGAAACAATTTAAATTGGTGTATAAAGAAGGCGAAATTTCCAAAGGACGAAATTTATTAGCTTTTGAAGTAGCCAAGCGCAATGTATTTAATTTCTTAAAATCGGAATTGCAATCCATAAAAGCGGGTGATGCTGTTAAAATTTTGGCTTTGGAAGCGACTTTTGAGCGTGTTTTGGAGCATCCGAGTTTTCCTTTTCCAGTGAAAATTGCAGGTAATGTTGACCGAATTGAAGTCCGAAACGGTACTATTCGAATTATAGATTATAAAACTGGTAAAGTTGAAAAAGGCAATGTTACCTTAAAAGCTTGGAATGGTTTAGTGGATGATATTAAAAACGACAAAATCATTCAAATTTTGGCGTATGCATTTATGTATGAAACCCTAGCCAAAGAACAACCGATGCAAGCGGGTATTATCTCTTTTAAAAATAGTAAAGCTGGATTTTTGCCTTTTACTTTAAAAGAAGATAAAACAGAAGAATCCACTATTAATACAGCTATTTTGACCGCTTACTTGGAGCAATTAGTTGGCTTATTGCAAGAAATTTTAGATCCTGTAATTCCATTTAAGGAGAAGGCTTAAATTTTCTTCAAAAAAGATAACAATTCTGTAGTCAAATCGGATTCATTTTCGATGTGGCTCATATGGCCGTCTGGGAAAGTTACCAACTCAACGGTAGTCCCTTGGATTTGAGTGACGGTTTCTTCGTAGTTCAAAACAGGATCTTTTTTTCCTAGGATTACTACTTTAGGAAAAGTAGTAGTGTGGAGCAAGATTTCACGGTCTTTACGGATTTTCATTCCTTCGAGAGAGGCGACGATGCCTTGCAAGGGTGTTTGTAAAGCTTCGATTTTTACTTTTTCGATGCGGTCGTTTAAACGATTGCGGTTGTCTTCGCTGAATAAGTTGGCGATAGAAAGACGAATAAAGGTTTCGTAATCTTTTTTTACTGCTTTAATGGCGCGGTCTCGGTTGGTTTTGCGTTCGGGACTGTCTTCTTTGGCGGTGGAGTTGAGTAACACCAATCCTTTGACGCTTTCAGGATACAACTCGGCATATGCTAAAGCTACGTAACCGCCCATTGAATGTCCGATGAAAACCGCTTTTCGCAGACGCAAACTAGAAAGCACTTCGTGTACCGCATCGGCATTGTCTTCCATAGTTTGGAGGTAACCCATAGGTTCGGTTTGGCCGTGACCTAACAAATCGATGGTGATGACGCGGTATTTTTGACTCAAAACGGGTACTAAAGCACTCCACATCGATTGGTTTTCTAGGAAGCCGTGCAATAAAACAATAGCGGTTCCTTTTCCCGTGTCGGTGAATGCGATAGAGGTGTTTTTGTAGTGAAGGGTTTTCAAAGTTTACGGATATAAATGAAGGTCAAAATTAAAGTTTAAAAATCAAAAACCCTATATTTGAGAAACGCATTTTTTATATGAGTAAAATTTTAATTACAGGAAATGGATTTGATTTGTTTCATCATTTACCTACAAAATACCATCATTTTATTTCAATAATGAAAACTATTGAAAACCAAAATTATGATAGGATGTTGCTCTTTGAAGATATATTTGGAAAATCCTTTAAAGTTGATTTTCCAAATGATTTTAATTTAATTGTTGAAAATTATAATACTGATGAAATTATATTTGATTTTAATAAAGTTAATGAATTAAGCAATTTATTGAATGTTAATCCTTGGTATAAGTATTTTAAAAATGTTTTAGAAGTTGACACTTGGATTGATTTTGAAATTGAAATTGAGGTCGTTTTAAATCAATTATCTATTTTTAATAAGTATGATGATAAAAGTATAATAAGAAGCAATAGATTCAGAGACCCTCTGATGAAAGAAACAGATTTTGATTTATTTGATTTAATTAAACATCAGGCAAGTAGCTGTTTCACTATAAATGAAAAGTATATTAATAATAGAAAAGGTTCTATTGATGTAAAAGGGATACTTGCAGATTTGATTTCATCTTTTGAAGAATTTATTTTAATTTTTAACCGTTACCTTAAAGATGTTGTTGGAAATTTTTATGACGCTACAAAAAGTAAAGTAAATCTTCCTTTTCATTTGTTAGATCATATCTATACATTTAATTATACTCCCACTTTAGAGAGATTATACAATATTGCAACCTTAAAAATTACTTATCTACATGGCAAATTAGGAGAAGATACTACCCAAAATTTAGTTCTCGGAGTAAGTGAACTGCCTGAACAAATAAAAAACAGTAGAATTTTTGACTTTACTAAATACTATCAAAAAGTAAAGAAAAACTCTAATCTAAAATTTATTGATTTATCAAAAGTTGCTAAAAGCAATTTGAGTCAAACAGTCTTCTACATTATGGGGCATTCTTTAGATGAATCGGATAAGGAATATATATTTGATTTATTTGAGTATTTGAAACTTGATAAGCAAAAATGGTCAAAGATTTGTGTTTTTTGTTATAGTGAACAAGATAAAGAAAGTAAACTAAGGAATTTATTCAATATAATAGACAAGGATATTATTCTTGAAATGAATAAAACAGGTAGGCTATATTTTAGTTCGCTGACAAATGAAAATATTTCTAAAGAACTTGAAAAAGAACTTAGAGTTTATAAAATTACTTTTGGGTAAACAGCTCATATCTTGTTACTTTCAAAAATATTTTTCTAGAATTTTTGAGTTCAAAATGTAACCTAATAAAGCTAAATGTTGGTTTTTAGCCCCGATAGTAGCGAAAATCCTCTAGTGCCGGGGTTCGGTACTAGAGATTGTAGCGGATAGCGGGACGGCGTTTCCAAAAAATCCCTATGCTTACTGCTCCTAAAAAAAATACCCCAAAATTTGTTGTTTTGGGGTATGGTGTTTTGAAAAAATGCTGTTATTAAAAGCGGTTATCGCCGTCTAAAAGATTGCCGAGTCCGCCCAAAAGGCTACCTTCTTCACGGCTACTTCCGCCAGCTCTTGGGGCTGAAGCAATGATGCGATCGGCCAATCTGGAGAACGGAAGCGACTGAATGTACACTGTTCCAGGACCACGTAAAGTCGCGTAAAACAAGCCTTCTCCACCGAAAAGAGAGTTTTTGATGCCGCCAATGAACTCGATATCATAATCGACATCTTGAGTGAAACCAACGATACAGCCGGTGTCAACTTTTAGGATTTCGCCAGGTTGTAATTCTTTTTTGGCTAAAGTTCCGCCTGAATGTACAAAAGCCATTCCGTCGCCTTCTAGTTTTTGCATGATGAAACCCTCGCCGCCAAAAAGTCCTGTGCCTAATTTTTTGGAGAATTCAATACCCACGGCTACGCCTTTGGCAGCACAAAGGAAAGCATTCTTTTGGCAAATGAATTTTCCGCGAAATTGTTTCAAATCAATGGGAATGATTTTTCCGGGATAGGGCGAGGCAAAGGAGACTTTGCTTTTGTTGTAATTTTGATTGATAAATGCCGTCATGAACAGGCTTTCTCCTGTTAAAACTCTTTTTCCTGCGCTTAGTAGTTTGCCAAACAAACCCGTTTGTTCCTGTGAACCGTCTCCGAAAATGGTTTCCATTTGGATGCCATTGTCCATCATCATAAAACTTCCCGCCTCGGCAATGACAATTTCTTGTGGGTCGAGTTCTATTTCTACATATTGCATTTCTTCACCATAAATATGGTAGTCTATTTCGTGTGCTATCATGATTTTGTGTTTTACCGTTTAGGGAATTAGTAAGTGGTTAAATTGAAATGTTACATTTTTTGACGTAAAAAAAACGGCATCCAAAATAGATGCCGTTTGTTGTTTAGGGTTTTTGATGTACAATTTCGCTTCAATTTGCGAATTTGCGGTTGAACTTTAAGCGTTCATTAAACTTTCGATTTCGTCTACTTCTATCGGTATGTTGCGCATCAAATTGAATGGTTCACCTGATTTTTGAATCACCACGTCGTCTTCAATTCGGATACCGAAACCTTCGGCAGGAATATAAATTCCAGGTTCTACGGTGAACACCATATTGGCTTCCATCGGTTCGTGGAGCAATCCATAATCGTGTGTGTCGAGTCCCATATGGTGAGAAGTTCCGTGCATAAAATATTTTTTGTAAGCTGGCCAATCAGGATTTTCGTTTTGAACGTCGGCTTTGTCAATCAGACCTAAACCTAATAATTCGGAAGTCATAATTTTGCCCACTTCTACGTGATATTGTTTCCAAAGTGTACCTGGCGTAAGCATTTTTGTTGCTTCGTTTTTTACTCGAAGTACTGCGTTGTACACCGCTTTTTGTCTTTCTGAATAGCGACCAGAAACTGGTATGGTACGGGTTAAGTCGCTTGAATAATTGGCGTATTCCGCCGCTACATCTAGCAACAATAAATCGCCCGCTTTGCATTGTTGGTTGTTTTCGATGTAATGCAATACATTGGCATTATTTCCTGAAGCGATAATGGGTGTGTAGGCAAAACCTTTAGAACGGTTGCGAATGAACTCGTGAATCAATTCGGCTTCTACCTCATATTCCATCACGTTGGGTTTCACAAAAGAAAGCAAACGACGGAACCCTTTCTCGGTAATGTTGCACGCTTGTTGGATTAAATCGATTTCTTCGGTTTCTTTTATGGAGCGAATGCGTTGCAAAATTGGGTTGCTTTTGGCTACCGTATGTGCAGGATATTGTGCTTTCCATTTTTTGATAAAACGGTCTTCGCGAGTTTCTGTTTCTACGGCTGAACGATAGTGTTCGTTGGTGTTGATGTACATCACTTCGGCATACATCATAATTTCTTTCAAGGTTTTGTCAAAATCTTGTAGCCAGAAAACTGTTTTGATTCCTGATACCTGAAACGCACGTTCTTTGGTTAGTTTTTCTCCTTCCCAAATCGCAATGTGCTCATTGGTTTCTCTCAAGAAAAGGATTTCTTTCAAGTGTTCGTAAGGCGCATCTGGGAACAATAACAAAATGCTTTCTTCTTGATCTACACCGGATAAATAGAAAATATCTCTATGTTGCGCAAATGGTAAAGTGCTATCGGCAGAAACAGGATATATGTCGTTTGAATTAAAAACTGCAACGCTTTTCGGTTTCATTTGAGCAGTGAATTTTTCTCTATTTTTTACAAAAAGGCCACTGTTTATTTGATGATATTTCATAACAACCAATTATTTATTAGTAATACTCAAAAATAGTAACTTTAGTAGAAACGGGTGTTAATTTGGGTATAAAATTTTTGTGTCTCTATTTTAATGCTTAATTTTCGTTCAAAATTTACGCAAATGAAAAAAATAGCCTTCCTAATTTCTGCTTTGACCTTTAGTGTTTCCTGGGGACAAAACGGTACTACTACCACAACGCCTTCTTTGTTTCAGGAGTTGACTTTGCAAAATGTTGGACCCACAGTAATGAGTGGACGCGTAGTTGACGTGGCGGTAAATCCTGAGAATCCAATTGAATTTTATGTAGCTTATGCTTCAGGTGGGTTGTGGTATTCGAATACGAATGGTTTGCGAATGGAACCAGTGATGGATACCTCGCCTACACTAAATTGTGGTTCTGTCTTTGTGGATTGGAAATCAGGAATGATTCTGGTAGGTACAGGAGAAATCAATTCTTCGAGATCTTCTTATGCAGGGATAGGTTTGTTGCAATCATTTGACAAAGGGAAGACCTGGAAAAATATAGGATTGACCGACAGTCATCATATCAGTAAAATTTTGGTTAACCCAAAAAACAGCCAAGAAATTGTTGTTGGAGTAGCGGGACATTTGTATACCAAAAACAAGGAAAGAGGTATTTTTAAAACAACCGATGGTGGAAATTCGTGGCAACAAGTGTTGTTTGTAAATGACGAAACCGGAGTGATTGATATGGCTGTGACCGAAAATAATTTTGACATTATGTACGCCAGTGCCTGGCAGAAAGACAGAAAAGCGCATAATTTCAATGGAAACGGAAAAGCTTCTGGTATTTATAAAAGTACCGATGCAGGATCGACTTGGCAGTTGGTTTCTACCCCAGAAAGCGGCTTTCCTTCGGATGAATTCGTCGGACGTATTGGATTATCAGCTTTTACTTCAGACATTATATATGCGGTGATGGACAATCAAAAAATGCGTCCTTCGGCTAAAAAAGAAAAAGATCCCAACGATGAAGATCCCGAGGTAATTGGAGCTGAAGTTTTTAAGTCCATTAATGGAGGGAAAACTTGGGTAAAAACCAATACGAGCTTTATTGATGATTTTTACTCTAGTTATGGCTATTATTTTGGTGACATCACGGTAGATCCAAAAAACCAAGAACGCATTTATATAACGGGTGTTCCGTTGTTGTTTTCAGATAATGGAGGCAAAACATTTCAAGCTATTGATGGTGACAATGTACACTCCGATCATCACGTGGTTTGGATCAATCCTAATAATCCGAATCATTTGGTTAACGGAAATGACGGTGGTTTGAATATTACCTATGACAACGGAAAATCGTGGCAGTTATGCAACAGTATACCAGTGGGACAGTTTTATGCCGTGAATGTCGACGAACAAGAACCGTATAATATTTATGGAGGTTTGCAGGATAATGGCGTTTGGGTTGGAGCGAGTAATTACAATGCTTCTATTGGTTGGCAACAAGAAGGGAAATATCCGTATTCCAGATTAATGGGAGGCGATGGGATGCAAATCCAAATTGATAAGCGCAATCCAAATATTGTTTTTACAGGCTACCAATACGGAAGTTACTACCGCATCAATCGTGCGGATGAATCTAAAAGTAAATTCATTGCACCGAAAGCCAAAAAAGGAGATAAACCTTATCGATACAATTGGCAATCGCCTATTTTATTGTCATCTCACAATCAAGACATTTTGTATTTAGGGTCTAATTTTTTACACCGTTCTATGAATCAAGGGGATACTTGGACGGCCATTTCGCCGGATTTAACTCAGGGAGGTAAACAAGGAAATGTGGCTTTTGGAACGTTGACCACTATCAGCGAAAGTCCTTTCGAGTTTGGAGTGTTGTATACCGGTAGCGATGATGGTTTAGTGCAATTCAGTAATAACGGTGGAGCGAGTTGGAAAGTGATTTCTACTACTTTGCCACAAAACCTTTGGGTAAGTAGAGTAGTGGCTTCTGCCCACAAAAAAGAACGCGTTTATGTAACGCTCAATGGGTACCGAAATGACGATTTTACCAGTTATGTATATGTTTCAGAAGATGCAGGACAAACTTGGAAAAGTATTGCAAACAATCTTCCTGCAAGTCCAGTCAATGTGATTTTAGAAGACAGTATTTTGGATAGTGTGTTGTATGTAGGAACTGATAATGGTTTGTACATTTCTGTAGATGGCGGAGCTTCTTGGCAAGATTTTTCAAACGGAATGCCTCCTGTAGCAGTGCACGATTTGGTGATTCAAAAGAAAGCCAAAGATTTAATTGTGGGGACACACGGTCGTTCTGTATATAAAGTGAGTTTGAAACAAGTACAAGAATTGAAAAAGGAGGTTTTAGACAAAACTCTTTATGTGTATGAAGTCAAAAGCACAACCAAATCCGAAAGATGGGGTTCGAAACGTGGCGCTTGGGGTGACGAGTTTATTCCAAAAAATGAGCTTTGGTTTTATACCAATTCCACTGGAAATGTAAGCGTTCAATTAGAAAACTCTTCTAAAGAAATCGTGTATTCAACCACTGTTGCTGCCCAAAAAGGATTGAACAAAGTGGTGTATGATTTAGCAATCGACAAAGCTGCGGCCGACAAATGGATGGCAAAAGATAAAAAGCTAAAAATAACGCCTGCTAAAAACGGCAAGTATTATTTGCCAGTAGCTAAATATATTTGGAGCCTTGCAAAAGACAAAGAGAAAGCAACAACACCTTTCGAAATAGTTGCGCCTAAATAAAACGCGGTTTATAATAAAAACAAATTTGACAATCCGTTACTTGAACCAATAATAAAAATGGCACGCAGATGACGTAGATTTAAACGGATTTTTATATACAAATCAGCGAAAATACGTACTATCCGTGTCATCCGTGTTCCATTCTTGGTACACATAGCGGAAGTCAAAAAAAACAAAAGGCACGATTCCAAGTTGGTTTCGTGCCTTTTTTTGGCAAACATCTTTAGCAATTAATCTTCTAAAATATTTTTAAAATTGTGCCACTTCTGTCGAATCTTTCATTGCGGTTGTAGAAGCTTTTCCGGTAGTAACCGTATTTTGAACGGCGTCAAAATAGCTCGTTCCCACAAAACCTTGGTGTTTTACGGCTCTAAAACCGTGTTGTTGCAAAGCAAATTCTCTTTCTTGTAATTCAGAGTAGCCCGCCATACCTCTTTCTTTGTAAGCTTTAGACAATTCAAACATACTCGTGTTCAAAGCGTGGAATCCAGCCAAAGTAATGAATTGGAATTTATACCCCATAGCCGCCAAGTCTTCTCTAAAGGTTTCCATTTCAGCAACTGATAGTTTCGCCGCCCAGTTGAACGAAGGCGAACAGTTGTAAGCCAACATTTTTCCTGGATATTTCGCGTGAATCGCATCGGCAAATTGTTTAGCGTAAGCCAAATCAGGATTACTCGTTTCCATCCAAATCAAGTCCGCATAAGGTGCATAACTCAACCCACGGTCAATACCTTGCTCCACGCCACAGTTTACGTAAAAGAAACCTTCGTCTGTTTTTTCTCCCGTGATGAATTTGGCATCCCTTGGGTCGATATCGCTCGTCAATAAGTTCGCAGCATCTGCATCGGTTCTTGCTACAATCAGGGTTGGTGTTCCCATTACGTCGGCAGCCAAACGCGCAGCGATTAATTTATTGATGGCTTCTTGCGTAGGAACCAAAACTTTTCCACCCAAGTGGCCACATTTTTTAGCAGAACTCAATTGGTCTTCAAAGTGTACACCCGCTGCACCTGATTCAATCATCGATTTCATCAATTCAAAAGCGTTCAAGTTTCCTCCAAAACCTGCTTCAGCATCGGCTACAATCGGAACTAAATAGTCTTTTTTATCTGCGGTTTTGTTCACCACTTGAATTTGGTCAGCACGCAACAAAGCGTTGTTGATTCTTTTTACAACCAACGGAACACTGTTGGCAGGATACAACGATTGGTCAGGATACATTTCGCCTGCCACATTCGCATCAGCCGCCACTTGCCAGCCGCTCAAGTAAATCGCTTCTAGTCCAGCTTCCACTTCTTGAATGGCTTGATTACCAGTCAATGCGCCTAATCCGGCAACAAAATCCTGTGATTTCAATCTGTTCCAAAGTTTCGTAGCGCCCATTCTAGCGATACTGTGTTCAATTTGATACGAACCTTGCAATTGTACCACTTCTTCAGCGGTGTAAGGACGTTCGATGCCTTCCCATCTTGGGTTCGTTAACCAATCGGTTACTAATTCTTGAATGCGTGTCTCGGTGGTTTTCATAATTTTTGATTTAAGTTTTTTGGTTTTTTATTTTGGTTTGTTTTGATTTCAATAATTGAAAAAGGTATTTTCAGGAGCGGCAATCAAAGGGCTTTTTCAGGAAGTATGGTTCCCGCTCTCCGTTATATCTCTGTCCTCGCTCGTTCGCGAGTCCAGAGGATGCCACTGCTATCGGGGCTAAAAGCCAGCACAGTGAATTCTTGTTAGTAATAGCCAATCACGAAGTACTAGAAACGTACACCCAACGGCTAAGAACTAGCACTAAGTTCTAAGGACTATTGACTAATCACTAGAAACAAAAAGCTAACGACTAAGAGCTATCCACTAATTACTAAGGACTAATCACTAAGTACTACTCACTACAAATACTTATATCCCGGTATCGTCAAGAACTCTACAAATTTTTTGTTCACTACCAGTTGGTCTAGTAATTTTTCTGCCAAGATGTAGTTTTCCTCCTCGTGTGCTTGGTCGCCCACTTGCTTTCTGATTTTTTCATATTCCTCCAAAGCAATGCGGTGGTACAATTTGGTCGTTAATTTTTCACCCGAATCCAACGTCACTTCATTTTGAAGCCATTGCCACAATTGAGACCTTGAGATTTCGGCTGTGGCGGCATCTTCCATCAAGTGGTGAATCGCTGCAGCGCCTTGACCGTTTAACCAAGAAGTGATGTACAGCACGGCTACATTTACGTTTTTGCGAATCCCTTCTTCGGTAATGGTGCCCACTGGAATTTGCAACAAATCAGCCTCAGTAATGTGCAAATCCGCTCTTTTGATGTGAATATGATTTTTGGTCATCATATTTTCATTAAACACTTTCATCGCTATCGGAACCAAATCAGGATGCGCTACCCAAGTCCCGTCGTGTCCGTTTCTCGCTTCTCTTTCCTTGTCTGCAATTACTTTTTTGAAGGCGATTTCGTTAGCTTCAGGGTCATTCTTAATCGGAATTTGTGCTGCCATTCCGCCCATTGCGTGAATGTTGCGTTTGTGACAACGCTGAATCACCAATTTAGAATAAGCGTTCATAAAAGGCGAAGTCATAGTAACTTGGTCGCGGTTCGGAACGATAAAAGCAGGATTATTTCTGAATTTTTTGATGTATGAAAAAATGTAATCCCAACGCCCGCAGTTCAAGCCTACGATATGGTCTCTTAATTCGTAGATGATTTCGTCCAACTGAAAACTGGCGGTTATCGTTTCAATCAAAACCGTTGCTTTAAACGTACCGTGTTGCTCGCCAAGGTATTCTTGTGCAAATTCAAACACTTCGTTCCACCATCTGGCTTCCAAATAATGTTCTAGTTTGGGTAAGTAAAAATAAGGAGCCGAACCGTTTCTGGCCAATTGGTCGTGATTGTGAAAAGCATACAAGCCAAAGTCAATCAAAGAGCCAGAAGCTTCTTCGTCTTCTATCAAGATGTGCTTTTCATTCAAATGCAATCCTCTTGGACGCACAATCAAAACGGCTGTTTTTTCTTTTAGTGCATATTTTTTATTGCGTAAAGGGTCGTCAAGTGTTATGGTTTTGTTTACGGCATCTTTTAGGTTTTGTTGCCCTTCCATTATGTTGTTCCAAGTAGGCGAAGTACTGTCTTCAAAATCGGCCATAAAAGTTTTCGCACCTGAGTTCAACGCGTTAATCACCATTTTTCTATCTACTGGTCCAGTGATTTCCACTCGTCTGTCGATTAAATCTTTTGGGATAGGAGCCGCTTGCCAGTTGCTTTCTCTAATGCTTTTGGTCTCCAAAGGAAAGGTGGGTAACACACCATTATCAAATTGGACTTGTTGTGCTTTACGTGCATCTAAAAGTTCCAATCGTTTAGCATTGAAATTTTCGTGCAAAGCTGTCAAAAAATCGATGGCTTCCTCAGTTAAAATGTTCTCGTGTTGTGCAATTTCTTCATTCAAAAATTGCCATTTTTTTTCGGTGGTTTCGGTTAGTGTTTTCATAACTAGTTCATTTTGATATTGCAATACTACAAAAAGTTTTTTACAAAACAAGCGAACGTTCGCAAAAAATGAAAAAAATATTTTTTGCGTATTTTGGTTTTTTAATTTATCTTTGATTTTATGAACATAGAGAAAGATTATATTAAGTTGATTTTTGGGCTTAAACTCAAGCAGGCTCGAATGAATAAGGATTTGTCTTTATTCGGTTTGGCGAAGATTACGGAGTTGTCCAAATCGTATTTGAACGAAATCGAAAAAGGAAAAAAATATCCCAAAACGGATAAAATTATTCTGTTGGCCGAAAAACTAGAGGTTTCTTATGACCAAATGGTGTCTTTGAAACTTGATAATAATCTGGCTCCTATTGGGGAAATATTGAAATCGGGTGTGTTGAAAGAAATTCCATTGGAATTGTTTGGCATCCAAGAAGCCGATTTAATTGACATTATTGCCAATGCGCCCGCAAAAGTGACGGCTTTTATCAGCACGATTATCGAAATTGCTCAACATTATAATCTTACACGTGAAAGTTTCTTTTTGGCGTCTCTGCGTTCCTATCAAGAAGCACACAACAACTATTTTGAAGATTTAGAAGAAAAGGTATTGTTATTCTGCAAAGCCTTTCACGTAGACGTAACTACAAATATTTCTATCGAGGAGTTAAAGGCGATTCTAAAAGAGGAATACGGCTATACCATCAAAGAATTGGTGTTTTCTGAGCAAGAAGAAATGGGTGATTTACGCTCTATTTATGTGCCTACGAGCAAAACCTTATTGCTTTCTGACGAAATTGATGAAGGGCAAAAGGCTTTTGTTTTGGCCAAAGAAATCGCTTATAATTTTATGGAAATCAAAGAGCGTTTGTATACGTTCAGTTGGATTAAATTCGACAATTTTGACCAAGTCTTGAATAATTTTTATGCGTCTTATTTTGCAGGAGCTTTGCTGTTGCCGAGACAAAATCTGATTGATGAATTGAATTTGTTTTTGGCTAAAGAAAATCCAAAACCACAAGAAATGGTCCAATTGATGACGCAATTCAACGTCTCGCCAGAATCCTTCTATCAGCGATTGACGAATATTTTGCCCAAGGATTTTAATTTGAAAAACTTATTTTTCTTGCGTTTGTCACACAAAATAGGCGCGGATACCTATCAAATCAAAAAGGAGCTACATATTACGAATCAGCAAGAGCCGCACGCCAACGAAATGAACGAGCATTACTGTCGCAGATGGGTGTCGATTAAAACTATTGAGCAATTGTTACAACAAGGCAAGACGCATTTTTTTGATGCGCAAGTGTCGCGTTACGAAAACAGCAGCAATGAATATTTAGTGTTTTCTTCGGCTACTCCTGATCCGTTTAAGAAAGATTGTTTGAGAAGTATTTCGGTGGGGATTTTAATCACGCCATCGGTAAAGAAAAAGTTCAAATTTTTAGAAGGCGATGTGGTGCCTAGGCAATTGGTAGGTGTTACCTGTGAAACTTGTGCGGTGAAAGATTGCCAAGAGCGCGCCTCCGAGCCCATTCATCTCAATCAAAAAATACGCAACGAAAACACTGAAGCCATCGTTCAGAAATATATGGCGAAGTTTAGTTAAAATGTACTTTCGTCTCGTGTTAGAAGTTGTGTAGTGTTTTTTGATACAGATTTCATTGCTTTGTTCCGAAACAAATCAATGAAATCTGTTTTTATTTACAATTTACATTCTACTCCACCCATTTGTAATAACGAGCGCCTAGTAAGTTGGGATTTTCGTTTTCGATACGATCCAAAATCCATTCGTTTTGTGGGGTGCGAATGGGTTGTTTTTGTTCCTTTTTGTGGAGTTTTTCGTAAGTTTCAAAATCTATGGCGACACTTTTTTCTAATGTTTCAAAAAGTGCCACGGGTTGCAAGGCTTTTTTCCATTCGGATTGAATGGTTCCCTCGAAAACTTTAGATTTAGAGCCACTTCCATAGGCTAAAAAGCCCATTTTTTCGTTGGTGATTTCAGTGTTGGTCTTTGAAAAATGCGCTAAAGTCGATAGCAATCCCATAAAAATAGAACCTGTATATAAGTTTCCAATTAAAGAGGAAGCGATTTCTGCAGGTTGCAATTTTTGACTCACAAAATCTTGATAAGCTGGTGTCTTGCTGATTTCTTTGAGTTTGTTTTGGTATTCTTCGGGCGTTTCGTTTCCGGTAATAATTGCTTCGGTTGCATCTAATGCATAAATTTCCGTCAACATACGTCGTCCTTGAAAGGCATACGGTAAGTGCATTACAATGCTTTTCCAGCTCTCATAAATCGTTTCAGAAGTATTTTTTTCTTTTTTGAAGGCAAAGTAAGCGTTTTTGGTACGATCCATATAACATTGGTTCGAATACTGTCCGTCAAAGACCGGTTGGTCTTTGTGAATTTCAATTTCTCCTTCCAAATTATCAAACCAAGCCTCGTTGTTGTTATTGCCTGTGATTTCTTGTTTTGAGATAGTTCTATAAGGTTTAAAAAAGTCAAATACCCCTTTCGTGCTTACGCCCCAATGATTCTCAAAAGCAATAATTCTTGGGTTAGCAGAGATGAGTAAGGCCACAGCTCCTGCACCTTGGGTGTATTCTCCTGTAGAGTTGAGGTCGTATTTGGCAAAATCCGTAGTGACAACAATGGCTTTTTTGGTGGGATTTAATTTTACAAAATCTAAGCAATTTTGTAGTGCATCCACACCTCCAATACAGGCAAAAGTAAAATCAACGGCATCGCAATGCGTTAAACAGTTTTCTCCAAATTTTTGTTCCATCAAGGCTACCAAAAACGAAGCGATGGGTTTTGAACTGTCGATTGCGCTTTCAGTTCCAACGTAAATTCTAGCAATGTCCTCTAAAGCTATTTTTTGGTCTTGGATGAGTTTTGTTAGGGCATTGGCGCCAAAAACTACAGTATCTTGATGGGTATCGGCGAGAGTCATATTGATCAATCCGAGTCCTTTTTGCAATTTTGCGGGTTCTATATTTCGAGCTTCTGCTAAGGTTTGTATGGGTAAGTGTATTTTGGCTACATCAAAGGATAGGGCGTCAATTCCGATTTTCATGGTATAAATTTTTCTATTGCAAAGGTAAAATGACAACGGGCAAATACAAGGTTTTTGGGGTATTATTGTGTTTTTGGGTTGCATTTTTTTTGATTAAAAGCAAAATAAAAAGCTTTGTTAGTAAATCTGTAATTTTAGTTTCTTTTTGGTCGAAAATACTGTAGATATGGTAATTGTATTTTTTTTCTTTTTTTAAGTTTTGTTTAGAGTATAACGCCTAAAAATAACTGAAAAACAGTAGGATATTAAACACTTTAAAATCATTATAAATAAAGCAAAAAAGGTTGTGGTTCATGAGTAATTCGCTTATTTTTGTGTGAAATTTTTAATAATCTATATAAAAACATTATGGCACAAACTGCATTGTTAAAGTCTTCCATAGCCAGAAAAGTGGCGATGGCACTTTCGGGGCTTTTCTTAATTACTTTCTTGTCATTGCATTTTTTTATTAATATGATATCGGTTTTTAGTGCGGATACTTTTAATGCAATGTCTCACTTTATGGGTTACAATCCATTGATTCAATTTGTTATGCAGCCTATTTTGATTGCAGGTGTAATTTTTCACTTTGTAATGGGGATAGTTTTAGAATTGCAAAACAAAAAAGCAAGACCTGTAGCTTATGCCAAATATGATGGAGCAGCTAATGCTTCTTGGGCTTCTAGAAATATGATTATTTCTGGATTGGTGGTTTTGGCTTTCTTAGGATTGCACTTTTATGATTTCTGGGTACACGAAATTACCTATAAATATGTAGAGGTTGGTGCAATTAACGAAACTCGCTATTTTGAAGAATTGGTTCATAAATTCGAGAGTCCAGTACGTACAGGTATTTACGTTGGCGCTTTTGTATTATTGGCACTACACTTATGGCATGGTTTCAGTTCTTCTTTTCAATCAGTAGGATTCAATAACAAGTTTTCTTCTACTATTCAAAAATTAGGATATGCGTTCGCAATTGTGGTTCCTTTCGGATTCATTTTTATTGCTTTATTTCATCATTTTAATCATTAATATCAATCGATAATGAAACTAGATTCTAAAATACCAGAAGGTCACATTTCTCAAAAATGGACGGATTATAAAGATCACTTAAAATTAGTTGCTCCCAACAATCGCCCTAAGATTGATATTATTGTTGTTGGAACAGGACTTGCAGGAGCTTCTGCTGCGGCTTCATTTGCAGAAATGGGGTACAATGTAAAAGCATTCTGTTATCAAGATTCTCCTCGTCGTGCACACTCTATTGCTGCACAAGGGGGAATTAATGCTGCCAAAAACTACCAAAATGACGGAGATAGTACATTCCGTTTGTTTTACGATACCATCAAAGGAGGAGATTATAGAGCACGTGAAGCTAACGTTCACCGTTTAGCAGAAGTGTCAAGCAATATTATTGATCAATGTGTGGCTCAAGGAGTTCCTTTTGCACGTGATTATGGAGGATTGCTTGATAACCGTTCTTTTGGAGGAACTCAAGTACAACGTACGTTTTATGCAGCAGGACAAACTGGGCAACAATTGTTGCTAGGAGCCTATTCTGCTTTATCTAGACAAATTGGTCTTGGTAAAGTAGATATGTACAACCGTCACGAAATGCTTGAATTAGTAAAAGTAAATGGTAAAGCTCGTGGAATCATTGCACGTAACTTAGTAACTGGTGAATTAGAGCGTCACTCAGCTCACGCAGTAATCATAGCAACTGGAGGATACGGAAATGTGTATTTCCTTTCTACCAATGCTATGGGTTCTAACGTGACTGCAGGTTGGAAAATTCACAAACAAGGAGCTTTATTTGCTAACCCTTGTTATGTTCAAATTCACCCAACTTGTATTCCAGTTCATGGAACCAATCAATCTAAATTAACGTTGATGTCTGAGTCATTAAGAAACTCAGGGCGTATTTGGGTACCAAAGAAAAAAGAAGATGCTGAAGCGATTCGTGCGGGTAAATTAAAACCAACACAAATTGCAGAAGAAGATAGAGATTACTACTTAGAAAGAAAATACCCTGCATTTGGTAACTTAGTTCCTCGTGACGTTGCTTCTAGAGCAGCGAAAGAAGTTTGTGATGCTGGTCACGGAATTGAGGCTAACGATACTAATGAAGGAGTTTATTTGGATTTCTCTTCTGAGATTCAATCTAAAGGAAAACAGGTAGCTTACGCTAGAGGAAATCACAATCCATCTCAAGAGGAAATTACTTCGCTAGGGAAAAAATGGTTAGAGGAAAAATATGGTAACTTGTTTACTATGTATCAAAAAATCACTGACGAAAATCCATACGAAACGCCAATGAAGATTTATCCAGCGGTTCACTATACTATGGGTGGTGTTTGGGTTGATTATAACTTGCAATCTACAATTCCAGGTTGTTTCGTAGCTGGAGAAGCTAATTTCTCTGATCACGGTGCGAATCGTTTAGGAGCTTCTGCTTTGATGCAAGGTTTGGCAGATGGTTATTTTGTATTGCCTTACACTGTTTCTGATTATTTAGCTGATGATATTCGTACAGGAAAAATTTCTACTGATTTGCCAGAATTCGTTGAAGCTGAAAACAATGTGAAAGCAAGTATCGAAAAATTCTTGAACAATAACGGGACCAAAACTGTAGATCATTTCCACAAACGCTTAGGTTTGATTATGTGGAATAAAGTGGGTATGGGACGTAATGAAAAAGGATTGAAAGATGCTATTCAAGAAATTGCAGCCTTAAAAGAAGAATTCTACAAAGATGTTTTTGTACCAGGAAGTGCTGATGAATTGAATCCAGAATTAGAAAAAGCACTTCGTGTAGCTGATTTTATTGAATTGGGACAATTGATGGCAATTGATGCATTACAAAGAAAAGAATCTTGTGGTGGTCACTTCCGTGAGGAATATCAAGATGCTGAAGGTGAAACTCTTCGTGATGATGAAAACTTTAAGTTTGTTGGCGCATGGGAATATATGGGCTATGACATTAATCAAGAGGTACTTCACAAAGAAGAATTGAAATACGAGTTTATTAAAATAGCAGCTAGAAATTACAAATAGAAAATCATGAGCGCAGCAAAAAATATCAATATAAACCTTAAAATTTGGCGTCAAAAAAATGCTAAATCAAAAGGAAGCATGGAAAGTTATAAATTAGATAACGTTTCTACTGCCAGTTCGTTTTTGGAAATGTTAGACCAATTAAACGAGCAATTAGTTAACGAAAGAAAAGAACCTATCGCTTTTGACCACGACTGTCGTGAGGGAATCTGCGGAATGTGTTCTTTGTACATCAACGGACGTGCTCACGGACCAGACACAGGAATTACAACTTGTCAGTTGCACATGAGAATGTTCAACGATGGTGATACAATTTACATTGAACCGTGGAGAAGTGCTGCTTTTCCAGTAATCAAAGATTTAGTTGTAGATCGTTCTTCATTTGATAGAATCCAACAAGCGGGAGGTTTCGTTTCTGTAAATACTTCTGGTAGAACAATGGATGCGAATGCTATTCCAATCCCAAAACACGATGCAGATAGAGCTTTTGAAGCAGCAGCTTGTATTGGTTGTGGAGCTTGTGTAGCTACTTGTAAAAATGGTTCAGCGATGCTATTCGTTGGAGCTAAAGTTTCACAGTACGCACTTTTACCACAAGGAAAAGTTGAGGCTACCAACCGTGTATTGAATATGGTTCGTCAGATGGATGAAGAAGGATTTGGAAACTGTACTAACACTGGAGCTTGTGAAATAGAATGTCCAAAAGGAATTTCTTTAGAGAATATTGCTCGTATGAACAGAGAGTATTTATCAGCAAGTTTGAAATAATTCTAATTGTCTTTAAGGCAAAGAAGAAATTAAAAAAACGCATCCAAATGAATGGATGCGTTTTTTTATGTCTTGAATAGAGGGATTTTGTTTTGCTTATGTGTTTATAATCAATTTTTACTAAATTTAAATTATGAAAATAGCCATCCTACAAACTGCTTTAGTCTGGGAAAATCCAGCAGCGAATCGAATTCATTTTGAAGAAAAAATCAATTCGATTGATGAACCAGTTGACCTAATTGTATTGCCTGAAATGTTTACTTCAGGTTTTACTATGCGTCCTCATTTGGTAGCAGAACCGATGCTAGGCGAAACGATGGTGTGGTTGCAAAAGTTGGCTAAGGCAAAAAAAGCAGCCATCACTGGGAGTTTGGTTATTACTGAGAAAGGAAATTTCTATAACCGATTGGTGTTCGTTTTTCCTTCTGGAGAAATTAAGTTTTATGACAAAAGGCACTTGTTTACTTTGGCAGGAGAGGATAAAAAGTATACAGCAGGCAAAGAAAAAGTAATCATAGATTATTTGGGTTGGAAAATTTGCCCACTGATTTGTTATGATTTGCGTTTTCCTGTTTTTGCCCGAAATAGTGAAGAGTACGATGTGTTACTTTATGTAGCGAACTGGCCCAATACTCGAATTAACGCTTGGGACGCCTTACTCAAAGCTCGGGCGATTGAAAATATGTGTTATACTATTGGAGTGAATAGAATAGGAGTAGATGCCAATCACCATTTATACAACGGACATTCACAAGTACAAGATTATTTGGGTCGAGCCATTGTAGAACCACAAGAATCTGAAGGTGTTTTTATAGCTGCTTTAGAAAAAAGTGCATTATTGGAAACCAGACAAAAACTAGGTTTCTTGAATGATAAAGATGATTTTGAAATCAAGTAAATTGATTATGAATTCGTTTTATTCAATCACACTAATTACCGTTTTTGGGTTTTTACAGCGTATGCTTATCTTTTGAAAAATCCATTCGTTTCCTTTTTTGTTGGCTGTAAAATCCATTTTTCCTTGGTTATGATTTCCTTTGATTCGTATAGTCGATGTAATAGAGGTGTCGTTATTAGAATAAATAATATTGCCCTCCAAAATAGTTAACTTGTCGATGGCTTCAATAGTTCCAAAAGTGGATTTGCTTTTTGAATTCACATTGGCTATAGCAATCGCTTTTTCAAAAACTTTAGTATCGGAATAGGCTTTAATAAACTGAGGAGCTTCGTTATTTAAAACTGGAATAATAGTATAAAAAGTTAAAAATAGGATTGCAATTGTAGTTGGAAGTAGCCATTTCCAATTTCGTTTCGTCCAAGAATCACTATCAATTACATCATTGTTCATCGCTTCTATTTTTTCGTCTTCTTATCTTTATCCTCTTTCTTTTTAGATTCAGGAGTGTAAGGGATGCTGAGGTCAAAAGTTTCGTTGTCATTCCAATTTGCCCTGACATCTTTAATAACTTTCGAATAATAGATTACTTCTTCTGCTTGACGTTTTTCTAAATAATTTCCACTATCCCATTTTCTGTTTTTGTTGTCATCATAGATAACTCTTAGGATGTAATCTTTAGGTTCAAGGAAATTAAATTCAATTTTTGTATTTTTTTCGGAGTAATCGTGAGCAAGTATTTCTCCTTTTTCATTTGTTAGTTCAATAATTATTGGAAAACGTTTAACATTTTGCAAATCAACAATTAAATTTCCATAATCACTTTCGCTTCGGGTTTCTAATTTATAGGTCAAGGTATCATTTGATTTCTCAAAAAAGTCAGTCAATGCTCCTGGTAATAACTGAATTTGGTACTTTTCTGAAGTGTTTTTTGGAAAGTTTAAAACTAACTTTTGATTAAAATCGTCATAATTAGTTGTGAACTCGGTGTTTTTTGTTTTGCTGTCTTTTATAGAAATTTTGCTCTTATCAATTTTAACTAATGGTGTGGAGGATTCTAAAGTGAATTCATCTCTCATATTCAAAATCCCGGTCTGAACAGCACTGATGCTTAAAGTATCCTTTTTCTGATTTTTGATTTTCACACTAAAATCGTTTGCATAGCTTTCTTTCTTGATATTTAATAGCAAAGAGTCTGCTTTTATAGGTTTGTACCATACTTGAAGCGAATCTTTTTTTGGAAACTGCGTAACAATACTTTCTAGAATTTGATTGTTATTTTTTAAGATGATTTTAGGTTTAGATTTTGAAAAATCTTGCTTTCCCTCATACCCAATTGCTATTTTGTTCCCTGAAACTTGAGAAGGTTTTAAAGCTTTAAAAGGAAGTACTTCTTTGAATAATTCAATTTCGTAAACAGTATCATTTGGGATGGTTATGAATTGTTTGTGAAACCCAATTTTTTCTGTTTTCGGATTGAATTTATTGTTGTTATTACGGTCTTTCATCGCTACCAAAAGGTATTTTCCTGCCTTTAGATTTTCTAAACGAAACGTCTTTAAACTATCCAATGTATTGGTAATGTATCTTGGTGCACTAGTGTATACTACTGAATCTTTGAATTTTTCATTCACTTCATACAGCATTACAGAAACAAACGATTCTACTTCTCTATCAAGAGCGTCTTTCACTCTACCACCAAGAGCAAGCGAATCGATATAAGGTCCCGTAGAGAAAACATACTTGAATTGGTTCAAAGGATTGCCTTCGTTGTTGTCGGTAATACTTTGTCCAAAATTAAAACTATAGGTTGTATTGGGTTGTAAAGTGTCTTTGATTTGAATAGTGAGGTATTTCGTTACAGTAGACGGAATAATCAACGGCTCATTTTTCATTGGTGGAGAAACGATGAGTTGTTTTTCTAGTCCTTTTAGTTTGATATATTCATCAAAAGTAAGTTTGATTTGATTGCCTTTAAAATTGGTGCTAAAATTTTCTGGGAAACTAATCTTAAGTGTTGGGGCAATGGTATCTTTTAAACCACCTGTGATACTTCCTTTTTTGGCACAGCCAATACAAACGAAAAGAAAAAGGAACAAAAGAAAACGGTAGTTGGATTGCGACATATCAGTTTAACATTAGGAAGTACAAAATAACAATTATATTTACTGTAATTAAAATCTTTTTTGGAGTTTTAATGGAGTTGGTTTTGCTAATTTTACCTTAAAATTAAATTAATGAATAAAATAGAACACATAGGAATAGCGGTCAAAGATTTGCAAGCCTCTAATTTGCTTTTTGAAAAATTATTCGGAGCGCCCGCTTATAAAGAAGAAGTAGTAGTTTCTGAAGGAGTGAAAACCTCTTTTTTTCAAAATGGTCCCAATAAAATAGAATTATTAGAAGCTACTAATCCAGAAAGTCCCATTGCTAAATTTATTGAAAAAAAAGGAGAAGGCATTCATCACATTGCATTTGATGTGACCGATATTGTAGCTGAGATAGCAAGACTAGAAGGTGAAGGATTTGTGGTTTTAAATCCAACGCCAAAGAAAGGTGCCGACAATAAATTAGTAGCTTTTTTACACCCAAAATCTACCAATGGGGTTTTGATTGAGTTGTGTCAGGAAATTATATAGTTTTTTAAATACTTTATAAAGCTTCATTTTCAGTAGATTCCACTCAGAAGGCTACTGTTTAATGATAAAATTCAAAATCCACGATTAAAATATTTGGTCTGAACAAAAAATAGTAGTAATATTGCAAACTCTAAACCGGTCCTATAGCTCAGCTGGTTAGAGCACCTGACTCATAATCAGGTGGTCCCTGGTTCGAGCCCAGGTGGGACCACTAGTAAAATCAAGGGTTTCAAGATTCATTTCTTGGAACCTTTTTTTATAAGCAAGATTTGAGCAAGGTTTTTATCAAGAGATTTTATTATTTTATAATTCTTTAATAATTGAATTATAAATCTTAGGTGTTTTCCCCCAAGAGTAACCACCAAATTCTGACCAAGAACTTGAATTTTTTATATTATCCGGTAACTCAGCAACTGCATCATCGTGTCGGTATAATTTTATCACATCATTTTCAATAAATGCAATGTAGATTTCTTTATTGATGTATTTTTTGTCAACCGTAAATCTTCCTTTCAGTTGAATTTTCATCATGTCATCTCCGTTAATAGCAATAAAGTCTGCGCCCTGCCAATCATCGTTTAGTCTCAGTGAATTGAACCCGTAATCTGCAAGTGATGAAGCAACCTTATGAAAGTTATAGTTTTCCTTTTGCTTAGAGTTTAATTCAGTATACTTTATTTTTTTTAGGTTTTCCATAACTTATTTTTGTTTGATTAACTGTACATTCAAATTGATAAAAATCTCCGTGAAATCAGGGGTGTAGAATTCTAAGGTTGGAGTATTGTAAAGTTTTTTTAATTTCATAAGATTACAAAGTTAGTTAAGTCAATGTTGAATTTTAAATTTTAAATAGCTTTTTATTATTATAAAAAACAAAAATCCCCTATCCATTTAGTGGCGGGGATTTTGATTTGTTTTGAAAATTATTAGTTGAATTCTACCTCAACTTCTAATTTCTTTGAAATTCGCTCTATTGCTTTATTGAAGCCTTTAACATCTTTGTTTGTTATAACATATACGTCGTGTAACGGTTTGTATAAATTATATTTTAATGCTGACTCCGGTATGTCTTCATAATTCAAACATACTGTTTTACCTAATGCAACACTTGCATCTCTTCTTGATTTAAATTCCCCGTGGGTGCCTTCTAAAACGTCTTTAACAAGGTCATAATACGTTTGTGCGTATGATTTGTTGTTGTAGTCTTTGTTGTTGAATTTGAATTTTCTGTTCTCGAATTTGTTTCTTAATTCCATAATACTTGATTTAATTTAAATGTTTAAAAAATTGAATTTGAAAGAGTAGCTACCTGATTTCGAGGACAAAAATAAGAGCGTAATAAGCGCTGTACTGCATAAAAAATATTTTTTTATTTGAAACTTTTGTACAGGGTCTAGTTTGTTAATTTTAAGTATTTTAGTGTATTGCTAACCTCATTATAATATTTTGAGGTTTAATCAAATTATATTAAAAATGTGTGGTGTATTCGGTGTGAATTATTGTTTCTGTACCGAATAATTTATTAAATAAAAAAGCTATAATTTTTTCTGTTTGCTGGTGCAGGTAAATTTTATTTGTAGGTGATTTATTAGTTAGTTCTTTCAGTTTGTATTGGGTGGTTGTTTTTTTGAGGCTTGCCCCCCAGGCCCCCCAAATCAATTTTTGATATATTTTGGAGAGGATAAGTTATTAATATAGACAGAAGACCCAGTAGCCCCACTTCATATCATTGCTTTTCGTGATGGGGTATGACAGTCATTATTTCAGACTCGAGTATCTACACTATAATAAATATAGTCATACTCGAAAAAATAAAGAGTTGATTAAAAATATTTTTAAAAATCTTAGGTCAGTCTTGACGATAAGAGAGAATTTTCTTCTTTATTATAGAATTTCTTCGCAATTTTGTATATTAACCTCCAAAAGATAGAAATCCCAAATAAATGAACATTACTCAGATAGAATCGAATATACAATCCCTAATCGTTAATTTTAATGAGGAGTCCTTTATCTATGATTTTTTAATTGCGTTTGGCACACCTAATGCAACGATTAAAAAATTGCAAATTGGGTCACTCAACCTATCTAAAAAAGAGGATGAGGTCCTATGGAAGAAAAAACTATATTTTGCTCGAATTGCATCTAACTCATTACACAGTTTTATTGATTCAGTAAGAAAAGATGAGACTATCAACAAACAGCAACCTCGTTTTATTATTGTTATCAACGACAAATCTTTGGTTGCATATGATACTAAAACTGCGGATTCATTAGATTGTGAACTTATAGATTTACCAAAACATTTTTCTTTTTTTCTTCCTTTTGCCGGTATGGAGAAAGCACAACATCAAGTGGAAAACCCTGCGGATGTTAAAGCTTCCGAGCGGATGGCAAAATTGTATGATGAAATTAGAAAGGACAATCAATTTGATACAGAAGAAGAAGTACATGGTTTAAATGTCTTCTTGTCCCGATTGTTATTTTGTTTTTTTGCTGAAGACACAGGAATATTTGAGACAAGTCAATTTACTCATTCCATAAGTAATCATACACAAACAGACGGAAGCGATTTAGATACTTATCTTGATAGAGTTTTTGAGATAATGAATATCCCAAAAGAAACCCGTGCAAGTATACCTCAATTCTTAAACGATTTTCCTTATGTGAATGGTGGGTTGTTTAAAGATTTTTACAAAGCACCCCAATTTACAAGACGAAGTCGTCAGGTGATACTTGAATGTGGAGAATTAAGTTGGAGTGAAATAAACCCGGATATTTTTGGTTCCATGATTCAGGCGGTGATTACACCTGAACACCGAGGAGGAATGGGGATGCACTACACAAGTGTACCAAATATTATGAAGGTAATTGAGCCTTTGTTTTTAAATGAATTGTATGAAACCTTTAATGATAGTAAAGGAAATATCAAGAAACTAAACGAGTTGTTAAAACGACTTTGGAATATAAAAATATTTGACCCCGCTTGTGGAAGTGGTAACTTTTTGATTATATCCTATAAAGAACTCCGCAAGTTAGAGATGTTAATCTTTCAAGAGATTGATAAAGTTAGCGGAACCTACACCAACCAATTTACCGGTATTACATTAAACAACTTTTTTGGTATTGAGTTGGATGACTTTGCTCACGAAGTGGCTATCTTATCTTTATGGTTAGCCGAACACCAAATGAATGTGGAGTTTACCAAACAATTTGGTCGTTCACAACCCTCATTACCATTAAAACAAACCGGTAACATTGTGCAAGGAAATGCGTGCCGAATAGATTGGGAAGTGGTTTGCCCTAAAAATGAAAATGATGAGATTTATATTTTAGGGAATCCTCCTTATGTTGGGTTTAAAATGCAAAATATTGAACAGAAAAAAGATATGGAGAAGATACTTTTTAATGTTACAGATTTTAAATCATTGGATTACATTTCATGTTGGTTTTATAAAGCTGCAAATTTTATAGATAAAAAAAATATTAAATCAGCATTTGTAACAACAAACTCTATCTGTCAAGGAACCCAAGTTTCCTCTTTATGGCCAAGTATATTTAAATTAAATATTGAAATATTTTTTTGTTATGCCTCCTTTCAGTGGTCTAACAATGCAAAATCAAACGCAGGTGTTTCTTGTACTATAATTGGACTTAGGAAAATCTCAGTGGAAGAGAAATTTATTTATGATAAATCAATTAAAAAGAAAGCAGTCAATATTAATGCTTATTTAATAGATTACCCAAATATAGTTGTAACTAAAAGTAAAATTTCAGTATCAGATTTTCCAAAAATTTCGGATGGTAGTGGTGCACTAGATGGAGGGAATCTTATTTTTAATGAAAATGAAAAAAATGAATTACTAAAATCATATCCGCAAGCAAACTTTCTATTTAGAAGGTTATATGGCTCAGAGGAATTTATTAATGATTTGTATAGATGGTGTTTATGGATTGAAGACAATGATTATGAGTTTGCAAAAACAATTCCACCAATTAATCAAAGAATTGAAAATGTTAGAAATGCTAGAATAAACGGAGGGACAAGAGGACAAAACTGTATAAATACACCTTATAAGTTTGCATGGATAAATCAACCGCGAGAACGGTTGATAATAATTCCAACTGTTTCGTCTGAACGTAGAGAATATATTCCAATAGGATACCTTAAAAATGATGTTATTATTTCAAATTCTGCTAGTATTATACACGACCCTGAAATGTATATTTTTAGTATTATTACTTCTAGAATCCATAATAATTGGGTTAAAACTGTCGCTGGAAAATTAGAAAACCGTATAAGATATACTTCAGCCGTATGTTATAATACTTTCCCCTTTCCGAAGATATCAAAAGTTCAGAGAGAAGAACTTGAAAATTGTGCATTTAAAATATTAGAAGAACGCGAAAAACACTCTGAAAAAACAATGGCGCAATTGTATGACCCGGATAAAATGCCGGAAGGATTACGTGAGGCACACCGTCAAAATGATTTAGCCGTTGAAAGATGTTATCGTTTAAAACCCTTTGATAGTGATGAAGAGCGTTTGGAGTATTTGTTTAAGTTATATGAACAAATGATAGCTAAAGAAAAAGAACAAGGGACTTTATTTGAATCAACTAAAAAGAAGAGAAAATGATAGCGGTATTAGAACGATTATTAGCCTTAGACGAAGAAAACGAAATCGTTGAGTTTAAAGAAGCTAAAATGCAATTTGACAAAGACAAATTAGGTCAGTATTTTTCTGCGTTAAGTAACGAAGCTAATTTAAAAGGTAATGGTCAGGCTTGGCTTGTTTTAGGAATTAAAAACGACAAAACTGTCGTTGGGACTTCAATTTCTGAGAAACAGTTAAATGAGTATAAATTAGAAATTGCTAATCATACATCTCCTAAATTGTCATTCATAGATGTTCACAGGGTTGTTTATCAAGGCAAAAATATACTTTTAATGGAAATCCCCTCTGCTCCAAAAGGAATGCCGGTATCTTGGAAGGGTTTTTGGTATGGAAGAGATGGAGAAAGTTTAGGGTCATTAAATATGGTCGAAATGGACACTATACGAAATCAAGTAAAGTTAGCGGATTGGTCTGCACAAATAGTTCAAGGTGCAACTATTCAAGACTTATCTCAAGACGGTATCCAAAAAGCAAGACAACAATTTGCACTTAAAAACCCCTCTTTAGCTGAGGACATTAGTAAATGGGATGACCTGACGTTTTTGAATAAAGCTAAAATTACTATTCAAAATCAAATTACAAATACCGCAATATTACTTTTAGGAAAACCGGAAGCTGAACATTTTATCAATCCCGCTACTGCAAAAATTACTTGGATATTAAAAGATAGAGATGGTGTTGAAAAAGATTATCAACACTTTACTTGTCCCCTTATATTGAGTGTAGAAAGTGTGTATGGGAAAATAAGGAATTTGAAATACAGATATCTTCAGGATGGTTCGCTATTTCCGGAAGAAGTAGACCAATTTGACCCTTATATTATTAGAGAGGCGTTGAACAATTGTATTGCTCATCAAGATTATACCCTTGGTGGTAAGATTAACATTATAGAAAGAGAAGACGGTGTATTAACTTTTTTAAACTTGGGTAGCTTTATACCGTTAAGTGTTGAAAAAGTAATAAACTCTGACTCACCTGAATCAAAATACCGAAATCATTTTTTAGCAAATGCTATGGTAGGTCTTAATATGATTGATACTATTGGAAGTGGAATAAAAAAAATGTTCTTGATTCAACGAAAAAAGTATTTCCCTTTACCCGATTTTGACACGTCAAATAATAAAGTTCAAGTTCAAATAATCGGGAAAGTTATAGATGTTAATTATGCACGAAAGATTGCTCAAATGCCTGTATTAACTCTAAATGAAATCATACTTCTTGATAAAGTTGCTAAACATAAACTTTTAAATGATATAGAGATAGCAACTCTAAAATCGAAAAAGTTGATTGAAGGAAGAAAACCTAATTTTCATATTGCTTCTACAGTTGCTAATGTGACAGGAGAAAGAGCGGATTATATTAAACAAAGAGGTATTGATGATTCGTATTGCCAAAAAATAATCACCGATTATTTAGCAAAATTTAGTGTGGGTAAAAGAGAAGATTTTGAAAGTATACTTTTAGACAAACTTCCGGATGTTTTAGACATTACACAAAAGAAAAATAAAATAAAAAACAACCTCCAATCTCTCAAAAGGCAAGGTATTATTGAGCCTCTTGGTAAAGCTTGGATAATGTCTAAGAAATAAATTTAGACATTCATTAGACATTCATTAGACATTTAATTCAAAATAATATGCCAAATCTTGTAGATGTAACCTACGCTCAAACAGGGCAAAGTTCAAAAACTAACGAATACGGAATGCGTGAAATGCAAGCTAAAGCATTTCAAGCAAGAAACGACCAATACCTTTTGTTGAAAGCCCCGCCTGCATCAGGAAAATCTCGTGCCTTAATGTTTATTGCTTTAGACAAGTTAATCAATCAAGGAGTTAGGAAAGCAATAGTTTCGGTTCCGGAACGCTCTATTGGTGGGTCGTTTGAAAAAACAGAACTTTCTAAATATGGATTCTATGCAGATTGGGTTCCAAATGATTTATACAACCTTTGTACTCCCGGTATGGATGGTAGTAGCAGTAAAGTTGAGGCATTCAAAAAATTTATGGGTAATGAGGAGAAAATCCTTATTTGTACTCACGCAACTTTACGTTTTGCGTTTGAACAGTTACCAACTGAATCATTTAATAATGTTTTATTAGCAATTGATGAATTTCATCATGTGTCGGCAGATGGTGAAAATCGTTTAGGAGAGTTACTCCGTTTAATTATGAGCAAGTCAACCGCACATATTGTAGCGATGACGGGTTCTTATTTTAGAGGAGATAGTGTTCCTGTATTGATGCCTGACGACGAAGCAAAATTTGCCAAGGTAACTTACAATTACTACGAACAGTTGAATGGATACACCCATCTTAAATCGTTAGGGATAGGATATCATTTTTATCAAGGAAGATATACCTCTGCTATAAACGAAGTATTAGATACAGACAAAAAAACAATTCTTCATATTCCTAATGTGAATTCAGGAGAATCAACCAAAGACAAACATAAAGAAGTCGATATTATTTTAGATTCGATAGGTGATGTAATTAAAGTAGATGACGTTACAGGAGTAATAACAGTTAAAAGACATGCAGACGGTAAAATACTGAAGGTTGCGGATTTAGTTAATGATAATTCAAAGGACAGAGATAAAATTCAAAATTACCTTCGCAATATGGAGTCGGTAGATGACATGGATTTAATTATTGCTCTTGGAATGGCAAAAGAAGGATTTGACTGGCCGTATTGTGAACACGCTTTGACCGTAGGGTATCGTGGTTCATTAACAGAGGTAATTCAAATTATTGGAAGATGTACTCGTGACAGCGATAATAAAACTCATGCTCAATTTACCAACTTAATTGCTCAACCTGATGCAGCAGATGATGAAGTTCGTCTTTCGGTAAATAATATGTTGAAAGCTATAACCGCTTCATTATTGATGGAACAGGTTTTAGCACCCAACTTTACTTTTAAAACTAAAATAAATGATGAGGATAAATCTACCCCGGGAGTAATTAAAATTCGGGGTTTAAAAGAACCATCATCAAATAGAGTAAGACAGATTGTTGAAGATGATTTAAACGACCTTAAAGCTACAATTCTTCAAGACCCACAGATGCTTAAAGCGATGCCGGGTAATATTGATGCTGAAGTGATAAACAAGGTTTTAATTCCTAAAATAATTCGTGTAAAATATCCTGAACTTACAGAGAACGAGGTGGAAGAAGTGAGACAATTTGTAGTTGTGGATTCTGTTATTAAGAATGGAGAAATTAAGGAAGACGGGGACAAAAGGTTTATTAGAATGGCGGGGAAATTTGTTAATATAGATGACATTCATATTGACTTAATAGACACCGTAAATCCATTTCAAAAGGCGTTTGAAATTTTATCAAAATCAGTAACTACAAATGTTCTTCGTATCATTCAAGAAACAATCGAAGCAACAAGAATTCAAATGGATTTTGAAGAAGCAAAAATATTATGGCCCAAAGTTCTTGAGTTTGTAAAATCCAATAATCGCCAACCGTCATTAACTGCATTAGACCCAATTGAAAAAAGGATGGCAGAGTGCGTTATTTATTTAAAAGAAGAAAAGAGAAAGCAAGAACAAAATGGATAAGAAGAAAATTTTAGACGACATTTTTTCTAATGACCCCTTTGGCTTGTTAAATGTTAAAGCTACTTCTTCTGCAAAAACAGAAGACCAACGTCTTGTGCAATCTTTTGATGAAATAAATGAATTTTATAAAAATCATAATAGAGAACCTCAGCAAGTAAATGATATTAACGAGAGAGGTTTATATTCAAGATTGCAAGGAATAAGAAGTAATGTTGAGAAAGTTGAAGCATTAAAAAAATATGATATAAACAATCTTCTTGATATTCCTGAACCGGAACAACTAGATTCTATAGATGATATTTTTTCTTCTGACCCTTTTGGAATTCTTGGAGGAAGTGACGAGGGACTTTTTGATTTTAAAAATGTTCCTAATAAAGAAGAAATGGAGAAACGTTTGGCAACAGATTTTGTTGCTCGCAGAAAGCCATGTAAAGATTTTGATAAATATGAACCGTTGTTTAAACAGGTTCAAAGTGAACTAAAATCAGGTAAAAGGAAGATTGTAGATTTTAACATAAGTAACTTTCAAGAAGAGACTTTTTACGTTCATAACGGGGTACTATTTTATTTAGAGAAAATAGATTTTTCAAGAGAAGACCATTATAGAGAAGACGGTACAAGAGTTCGTAAAGATGGTCGTACAAGATGTGTTTTTGAAAATGGCACTGAATCTAATATGCTAAAACGTTCTGTTGAAAAAATGTTGTATGATAATGGACGAGCAGTTACTCACAGCATAGACACTGATGAGATTGAGTTATTAAAAAATGCACAAACGATAACTAATGAGGATAATTCAACTGGATTTATTTATGTGTTATCGTCATTGTCTAAAGACCCTAAAATAAAAGAAATACAACATCTTTATAAGATAGGTTATTCAACTATTCCTGTAAAGGATAGAATTAAAAATGCAGATAAAGAACCCACTTATTTGATGGCTCCCGTTAAAGTTGAAGCTGAGTATGAAACTTATAATTTGAATACTCAAAAATTTGAACAATTGCTTCATAATTTTTTCGGTTCTGCTTGTTTAAATGTTGATGTCTATGATGCAAAAGGAAAACGACATATCCCTCAAGAGTGGTTCATCGCACCGATTCATATTATTGACCGTGTAATAGATTTAATACTCAAAGGGGAAATAATCAATTATGTGTATCACTTGCAGAGTGAGAGTATTATTAAACAGAGTTAAAATTTATAAATTAACAAAACAAGTTTTAAATTCTTTACTGTAAAAAATTGTCTCCATTTAAAAAAAAATGCCAAAATTTTTTTGCGTTTTTAGTTAGATATTGAATCCTAAATTTTATTCATACCCCTATTTGACCAGGGGGGATACCCATGCCGAGGTTAGGACATACTTCAAGGGGGGAGGTGTGTAAGCATTACAATAAACTACATCAATATTTTGTTATTACTTTATAAATTAAGTGATATGAAAAAAGTAATTTGTTTATTTATGGTTGTTCTAACATCATCAATTTGTTTGAGTCAAACTAAAAAGAGCGGTTTAAAGGAAAAATCTTTTAAAGAAAGAGATATTGTTTTTAAATGTGATTCTCTTTCAAAGGTGTATAAACTTGATGTAGTTAGTTATAAATCCGTGATGCGCGATGGAGTAATGAGATACTTTATTTGCTATTACGGAAAAAGTGGATTGTTAGAAAAAGAAATTCCAAAGCCAGTATTATAAATGTACGAATGAATGATGATTAGTAAATCAACTAAACTAGTATATGAAAATAGATAGAAAATCCTTCGATAAAATTTTTGAATCAAAATTTTGGATTAAATTAAAAGAAAGTATTGTTCCGTTTGAGAGCACACCTGTTAAATCAAAGTTCTTAGATGAATTATATTCAGGAATAACAGAGTTTACCTATAATCCTAAGAATCCCCGGGATTATATTGTTATAAATAAACATAATGGAATTTCACGTTATGTACCTACTTTTTCAAGAAAAGATTATTGTGTTTATTTCTTGTGTATTAAACTACTAGAAAACGAAATAGCTATTAACAGAGTAAATGGCACATACGGAGGGTGGACTCTCGGGAATCCAATTAGGTTAAAAGAGGAACAGGAAATTCTTGAATTGGACTATATTCCTTTTAACACAATCAACGAATTTGCATGGGCTAACGAATGGCAATCTTTTCAAAATATAGCAAAGACATACAGAGATTTAGACGATTGGAATTATTTTATAAACCTTGACATTGCAAATTTTTATGATTGTATCAATTTAACGATACTTGAAAGAAAAATTAGGCACGTTGTTCCAAAATCTAAGCAAGATGTAGTAACATTGCTATTTCATTTTTTACAGAATTGGAATAAAAAATTAGAGGGATATAATTTGAAAACGGTTGGAATCCCGCAGGATGAAATTGGCGATTGTTCGAGAATATTAGCAAATTTTTATTTACAAGACTATGACTTAATAATGAATAATTTGTGCGACAAATATCAAGCTAAGTATATTAGATTTGCGGACGACCAAATAATTTACACTAAAGATTTGTTAACTGCAAGAAACATTCTTTTTGACGCTTCAAGAGAGTTACTTAAAATTAATTTAAACTTTAATAGTAGTAAAGTAAAAGAATTTAATTCAAAGGATGAATTTGATTTTTATTGGTCTTTTGAAATATTTGAGTTGTTGAAAAGCAAAAATAATAAGAGAAAAATAAATTCAGCTATTGAGAAGTACTTCGAAAATTTGGATAGAAATTTAAAATTTAGAGATAATTCTGTCTTAAAAAGAATTCTTTCAATAGACAGTAAATTTATCGAGCTGAAATTTAAACATCGGTTGATATCAATGTTTTTTAATCCGGACTTTCTTGCTCAATTAACAGTATGGCATTTTAAAAGAATAAGAGAATTTATTAGTAATGATAATGATTTCTTTCAAGAGCTTGATAAAATGGTATACACAGTCCCGTTTAATTCATATCATTACAATCTACTTGCATTTTATAAAATAGAAAGACCCGATTATAATTGTTCTGTTATTGAAAAAAGAATAGAAGAAATTAAATTAAAGTAAACGGGATTTTCTATCCATTTTAAAGGATAATACTTTTTAGGGTATACTTTTTATTGTGAGGTTTCAACTAACTCAATTTAGCAATTATTTAGCACTTTAACTAGCGCATATTCACAAAATTAGCGTGTAATTAGCCTTAACCTAAAAATGTGAAATATGAAAGTCCTTTATGTAAGAACTAGTACACTAGAACAAAAAACGGATAGACAACGAGTTAATGAAAAAGATTTTCAACTCTTGGTTGAGGACAAGTGTAGTGGTGCTATCCCCCTTTTTGAGAGAGATGGTGGTCGTCAATTACTTCGACTAATCGAGAAAGGAGTTTTAACGGAATTATATGTTTGGCAAATCGACAGACTCGGGAGATGTTTATTAGATATTCTCTCCAATATCAAATTTCTAACAGAGAAGAAAATTTGTATTCATTTCATATCTCAAGGTCTAAGTACTATTCAACCCGATGGTACAGAAAACAACATTACTAAAATGATTATTTCGATTCTCGGCACTTTAGCAGAGATGGAAAGAAATATATCGCGAGAGAGACAAATGGAGGGGATAATGGTCGCTAAACTTAAAGGCGATGTTTATACTGGGAGAAAGAGGGGAAGTTCTGAGGATGTTTATAAATTCTTATCTAAACCAAAAAACTTAAAAGCTCTTGAATATATCAAGAAGGGTTATAAAAATGTTGAAGTGGCAAAGATTGTTGGATTGCACTATAATACCGTAACTAAAATTAAAAAATTAAAACTTTAGAAATGGCAAATCCCCAACTATACTCAAACTACAGACTAATAAATAATTTGTTGTCTAAAACGATAAGACAAGAATTTGGAAGTCATATCACAATAAATTTAAACCCACTAAAGTATATGTTGAATCGCACACATTATAGTTATTGGGTTGAAGGAGTTGAACAGGTGTCGTTAGATTTAAAACAACCTGTTTCTTTAAAAGAATTAAATCATATTGAGAGTAGATTGTTATCAAGTCTCAATATGATTCTTAAATGTGTGGAGTTGGAAAATTTCAAGGAAATTAAAAAAGTAAATGTCCTAATTACTTAAAAAGGGAGTTCTTCATCCTCTATTTCGGGCACATCAACTTTCCCAATATATTGTATCTCGGACTTTTGTATCTTAAAAATATCGTTGGAAAACATTTTATTAAATTGATATTCGTCATTTTCGTGGCACTCTAATTCCAAAAAGGGAACGATATCTTTAACTCGTGTCTCCATTTCTTTAAAGTCTATTTTCTTCTTGGTTTCAAGGTAAATTCGGTACTGAACTAAATTATACGATTCGTTAATAAAGTAAAATCCTTCCGGCTTGAGTTCATTATACCATTCTTGATTAGATTTTTTGTATTGTTCCGGACCAAATAGATTAGTAGTTAGTAATCTCCAAAAATCGGTTTTGTCTTTAAAATGTTCATTAAAGATAATAGCATCAAAAGTAAGTTCAATACAATAGTAAATTTTACTCTTCTCTTTTATCAATTCGTTTAGTTGCTCTTTGATTTGTTCTCTTATTGATATTACCATAGTTGTTGAAAATATTCTTTATTCAATTCTTGATGTTTGAATTTTTTTATGTTGTTGCCCAAATCGAACTTTATCATTTCTACGGGAAATAAGGGAATGTTTTTAATCCACTTGTGATTGATTTTGTTTTCTTTGAGAGAGGTTATTCTCTCAGGAGTCAATTGCTTAATGTTGTATTCAATAAAACATCGGTACGAAAAGATATCTGCATTACGGATATTTAATTTACCCTCATGATTTACCCGGTAGAAATGCAATATGATATTGGGTAACTCTTTACCCATGGAATAGGAAACCGCAATCTTAAAGAAAGTTTTTGTGTCGGTTAATCGTGGTTTGATTTCTTCTAAGTATTTCATAATCCCCTCAGGAGAAAAATAGTTTTTTATATTTTCTTCAGTTGGTTCTATTATTACTTTCCACTCTTTAATATTCAAAGGATATTTTAGTTTTTCAATTTCAATAAATTGTCTTTCTATTCCATGGTACAGACTCTCACATTCCTCACTTTGTTGCGGGTAATCGCAATCGCTTTTAATCTCCACGGTCCCATCTTTTTCATTTTGTATTACGGGAAAACCGTAAATGTCATCTAATTTTATCATGTTATTGGTTTCACTATAAATATCCCTGTCAAATTAAAAGTCCCAATCAGGTTCAATAAGTTCTTGTAAAATCTCCACTTCGTAATAGTCCATCGTCTTTAATTTTCCAAAAGTTTCTGTTCCGGTTTTAATATCAAAAAGCGTGGTGAAGTATAGATTGTATAATTCCCAATCTTGAATTCCAATAGTAAGTTCTTTTGGTTTGGGTCCAATCTTATTTATTCGAACATTTAAGTCTAATTCAGTAATAGGGTTAATGCTACTAAATGCTAATACAATTTGTGTGGTATCTGTGGTTACGGAATATTTGTAAAAACCACTATCAATATTCTTAAACCACTCACGGTTAGTTAAACCGCTTGTTGCACTTTTGGAGTTGGATAACTTTTGGAACCATTTAGAAATCGAATAATTTTTATCGAAGAACTCATTAGAGTCATATTCTAATACGACTATCGCAAAAGGTTTATTGTTTTCTGCTTCTTTGAGGTTTTCAAGTAATACTCGAATCCTCTCTGTGTTTTTTTTGTTCATTGTGTCGCTTGTTTGATGTTGGCGATAATCCCTTTTGAGGATTTTATACTGTTTATTATGTGTTTTTGGATTTTACTAGGTCTGTTTCTACGCTAAAAAGGTACTTCCTAGTACATATAAAACACTTGTTTATATTATAAATATCCCTGTTTTTGCGTAAGACTATAATTGTCTAAGGAAATAGAAAAGTCGTAAAGTTGTTTTACCTTTGTACTCTATGGACTTAAATAAATTAGAAAAAAATTTAACAAGGTTTGACGATAACGTTGTTATGATGGTTGATTACTTAAAGCAATCATTGGAAAATTTTTATGATGTCCATAAAGCATCAATTGAGAACTATGACAATTGGAAAATCAATTGTGAAAAAGAAGAGTACCTAAGAAATCCTGACTATAAAATATACCAACTTAAAAATCGTAATTCTATTCCAAGTGTTGTTGCTAATGTAAAATGGAAATTTCTCTATGATGGAGAATATCTAAAGAATAAGGCTACTATGGTTTATTTAGGCAACATTACTCAATACCCCGATTTAGAAAACGATGAAGTGCTTCTTAAAAATGTTAATGGAATAATAACCAAACATTTTAATCTTAAATCTCCTTCATCAATCATTGACCCTAATGATTTAAAGTTAAATAAAGATGAGGTGGAGTTATATTATTATTGGAAGAATAAGTTAATAGAATTAGAATATAGATTAACCCCAATTTATTATCTATCACAATCTAAAAATGATAACCCCGAACAAAAAATAATCAATATTAAATGGGGATTTGAAGTAATGGGGAAACCAAATAAACCTCGTTATATTCTAAAGAGGTACTCGGTTGATAAAAGATTTATTGATAATTTAGATAACCCGGATTTAGATTTTCAACTAAAAATGATTGTAAAAGAGCATATTTCTAAAGTTTGCCCTGTTTTTTTTCACCCTCCAATTAAAAATTAATTCATACAAAACACTAGTAAAATCAGCACTTAACATTTTATTTTAAAATATTATTGATTTTTTTCGGTCTAAATGTTTGCATAATTCATTAATGCTTTTGTATCTTTGCAGAGGAATTACAACTAATACCGGTTTTTAGGTAATTCAATGTTCTTATAAGTTCGAAGTGAGAAACCACTATAAAATTTTTGACGAGAACACCGTCAGAAAACCCTGTTCATTCTAAAAACTTATTTATTATGAACAATTTTTTACAAACGCCTAAAATTTCTGTGGTGGCTCCACAAAAGTTGAAGAGAAATTCAACAACTCATTTCATGTATGTAGTTCCTGTGAACTACGATGAGATTCGTAACAATATCCAAGAGTTTGGATTATTGACCCCTTTATTAGTGAATTTAGATTATGAGATAATCTCCGGTAATCTTCGTCATCAAATTGCAATCGACTTGGGTCTTAAAGAAGTACCTGTTGTTTTTATTGATGCCCCTGAGGATATGAAAGCTATTTTGTCTGTATCTACTAATAAATTTAGAGTAAAATCTATTGTTGAGATTGCATCAGAGATTAGATTTTATGAAGAGTATTATTCTGTAGGTAGAGGAACAAGAACAGACCTTAATCCTCAAGTAAAAGTTATGAAAGAAGAAAAGGATTCGGCTTTTAATTCTATAGGTCAATACAAAGTAAATAAAGTTAAATCTATTGAAAAGAAAGTTGTTCAGTTACACGGTAAGAATATTGAAAAAATCAATAAAGAATTTTCGAGAGTAGATAGGGATGAAATTACTTTAAATGAATTAGATAAAAGGTTGGATAGAGAGTTACTTAAACTAAATAACAAATCTGTTATTCCAAAGAATTACGAATTTATTACGGAGAAGGTAAAAATATACAACTCATCTTGTGGTGATTTATATCATTTAGAGGATGAATCAATACAAACAATAATCACGTCTCCTCCCTACTTCCAAATGAGAAATTACGGAACTGGTAAAAAACAACTTGGTCTTGAAAAGGAAGTTATGGACTTTATCAATAATCTATGTGATTTATTTGAAGACTCAAAAAGGGTATTAAAGAACGACGGTTCATTGTTTGTTAATATAAATGATTGTGTGATTAACGGTGAGTACCAAAGTGTTCCTGAACTGTTTTTGATTGAAATGAAGAGACGACGTTGGAAGTATGTAGACCAATATCTTTGGTTGAAAACTAACGCTCAGTTTACTCCAGGTAATAGAAGTGTAAGGAATTTCGAACCAATATTTCATTTTGTTAAAAGTGATGATTATTATTTCAACGACACTTGGTTAACTGAATTTATTGATGATAATCATTCAATATCGATGGGGACAAAAAAGAAATATCCAAAACTAGTCTCAGGACTTGATTTCAGAGATAATATTTTAACCAATGCTAGTTCTAATACTTTAGAATTACGAAATAAGTGTAAAACTGATGGTAATTTTTTAATGGAACATTCGGCGACGTATCCACTTTCCCTGCCCTTAATTTTTGTTTTATCTACTTCTAAACCCGGGGATAAAATTTTAGATATGTTCAACGGAACAGCATCAACCGGTGAGGTGTCCGTTTTAACAAACAGGGATTATGTAGGATATGAATTAAATCCACAATTCATTATGGCATCTAAAGTTAGGTTAGAGGGTTATGAATTAGGTCAAGTAGCGTAGTTGCAAAAATTAGTTATGAATTAAAAAATTAAAAGGATATGAACATAGAAAATAGATATTTAAACGTGGCTCAACTTGCTGAGTATTTACAAATTTCAAAATCAAACATTTATAAAAGAACTACAAACGGTTCTATTCCAATTATCAAAATGAGAAAAAGAGTTTTATTCGATAAATATGAAATTGATAGATGGATGAGTAACGGATGTGATTCAAATTTCGAAATGCCAACACTAAAAGCAGCATAATTATATGGCTACATTCACATTAGTTTTAGACACTCGACTGAAAATGAAAAATGGGAAGTACAATCTTTCTATTCGAGTTCTAAACGGTAAGGAGCAGATTTATTTACAATTGTCTAAAATGACGAAAGAACAGTACAATCATATTTTTGTAAAAAAATCTATGGATGTAAGTTGTAGAGAGTTTAGAAAAAGTTGTAATGAAAGTTTAGCAAAGAGCGAAAGTTTATTTACGGAGATTAAACCATTTAATAAACAAAAGTATAGAGAACAATTCTTTAAGGTTGAAGGGACAAATACAAATTCATTATTATTAGGTGACTTGTTTGATAGATTTATAGATAACTACAAAGGTTTAAAGTTATCTAGTATGAAGCATTACAAATACACAAAACTTGTATTTGAAAATTATAGTCCCAATGTTAATATATTAGATGTTAATCTCTCGTTTATAAATCATTTTGTAAAAGATAGAACTCAAGCAGGAATTAGTCAAAGTACGATTGAATCTAATCTTCGTAATCTAAGGAGGATTGTAAATTATTTCACAAACGAGGAGAAGATTTTACCCTCATATTATCAGTACCCATTTGGCAAAGGTGGATATAGTATTCAAAACTTATTCCCAAGTAAATTAGTATTGACTAACGATGAGATTAAAAATATAATTAACATGACTGAATTTGATTCTCCACAACAGGAATATGCAAGAGATATTTGGGTTATGTTATATCGATGTAACGGCATCAATTTTGCAGATTTACTTAGAATGAGATGGGTAGATGTAAGAGGAGAGTGTATTGAGTTTTTTAGAAAAAAGACAGAGACTACAAGAAAAAGCAATAGAAAAAAAATTATGGTTCCACTCACTAATGAATTGAAGTCACTTATTGATAAAGTTGGTGTTAAGGACAGTGCTTTTATACTTGGTAAATTAAAAGAAGGTTATACAGATAATATGTTTGATAACAAGAGTCATAAATGGAAGGCTATAATTAACGCTCAGTTGGAATTGATAACACAAAAATTGAATTTATCGGTACCACTAAGAACAAAGAGTGCAAGAGATTCCTATGCAACAACTCTCAATAGAGCCGGAGTATCAAAAGATAAGATAGGAGAAATGTTAGGACATGCAAACTCAATTGTGACAGAACATTATATTGCGAGTTTAGATAGAGAGACTGTATTTCAAGTAAATAAACACCTTTTATAAGGTGTTTTTTTATTTAAGGATGTAGCCTAATTATTGTCAAATAAATCCCCTCATTTACAAGCAAGATTTCAAGCAAGATTTTGGGTAAAATGATGATAAAAAATGATAAATAAAAGAAAATATAAAAATCATAACTTGTTGAAGGTCAATAAATACGGGGCTTTACAAAGTCCTTTTGAGACACTCATAATCAGGTGGTCCCTGGTTCGAGCCCAGGTGGGACCACAAGTAAGAAAACCCTTCTTGAATAATTTCAGGAAGGGTTTTTTGGTAAAAAAAGTAATTTATATTTTTTTATGAATTAAAATATTGGTTATTTTGCCGAGAAATTAAGGCATTAGTTTGCTAATGTGTAGATAATTATGAAAGACAAATTAAAAAGTGTAGTGGGGTTATTAGTACTTCTGATTAGTAGTACTTCTTTGTATGCTGCTGGTCCGCCAAGTCCAGGCAGAAGACCGCCACCACCGCCAAAATTACCAATTGATGACTATATAGGTATATTGGTTATTCTTTCGATTCTTTATGGCTTTTATGTCATTAATAATACATTAAAAACAAAAACTCCAAGATAGCTTGGAGTTTTTTGTTTTTTAGCCATATTGACTTTTTTTTAAAACTTTTTTAGTTCAAAGAATGCAAACGCGCTACATATTTTCCTATCACATCAAATTCTAGATTTACAACAGTGCCGACCTTAAAATTATGAAAATTTGTGTGTTCATAGGTATAAGGAATGATGGCAACACTAAATTTGTTTTTTTCTGAATTGACAACAGTTAGACTTACGCCGTTAACGGTTATGGATCCTTTTTCAATAGTAATATTGCTACGGTTGGGATCGTATTCAAAAGTGTAGTGCCAACTTCCATTTGTTTCATAGGCTTCGGTACAAGTGGCAATTTGATCTACGTGTCCCTGAACAATATGACCGTCTAATCGATCGCCTAGCTTCATGGCTCTTTCTAGATTGATTTCGTCATTTACGTTCCAACTAGCAATATTGGTTTTGCTTATGGTTTCGGCGATGGCGGTAACCATATATTGGTTTTCGTTAATTGCTACCACTGTAAGGCAAATGCCGTTATGAGCTACGCTTTGGTCTATTTTTAGTTCGGGTGTAATGCGGGAGGAAAGTGTAAGATGCAAGTTGTTTTGCTCTTTTTTTATTTCTGTTACAATACCAAGGGTTTCTATAATTCCTGTAAACATTCTTATTTTATTTTACTAAATTTGTAGCTCAAAATTAGTAATAAAAAACGGGAGCTCATGAATAAAACTGCAGAAAATATAATAGTTGGAATTTCGATAGGAGATTTAAACGGTATTGGAAGCGAAGTAGTCTTAAAAACTTTTGAGGATGCTCGAATGTTAGAATTTTGTACTCCTGTAATTTTTGCTAATGTGAAAATTGTTTCTTTTTTGAAGAAAGGCTTTGAGTCTACTTCAAGTATTCACGGGATTGACAAACTGGATCAAATAGTATTAGGTAAAATTAATGTCTATAATCTATGGCGTGAAGGTGTTGATTTGAATTTAGGAACAAACGATGATAAAGTTGGGGAATACGCCATTAAGTCATTTGTGGCGGCAACTAAAGCTTTGAAAGAAGGGATTGTAGATGTTTTGGTTACTGCCCCTATCAATAAATACAATATTCAATCGGAAAGTTTCAAATTCCCAGGTCATACAGATTATTTAGCACAAGAGTTGGAGGGCGATGCCTTAATGTTAATGGTGAGTGATAATTTACGTGTAGGCTTACTTACGGATCATGTGCCATTGAATGAAGTAGCGGGGCATTTGACTGAGGAATTGATCAAAAAGAAAATCGAAACCGTAAAACAAAGTTTGATCAGAGATTTTAGTATCAATAAACCTAAAATTGCTGTGCTTGGTCTGAATCCACATTGTGGAGATGGCGGAGTGATTGGCTCAGAAGATGATGCTGTGCTTAAGCCAACCTTGAAAAAAATATTCGATAAAGGTACGCTGGTTTTTGGCCCTTTTCCTGCAGATAGTTTTTTTGGAAGCAATCATTATGAGAAATACGATGCAATTATTGCTACTTATCATGATCAAGGGTTAATTCCTTTTAAAACATTGTCTTTTGGTAGAGGAGTGAATTATACTGCTGGATTAGATAAAGTGAGAACCTCACCCGACCACGGAACAGCATACGATATTGCAGGCAAGAATCAAGCGGATTTTACCTCTTTTAAAGAGGCCGTTTATTTGGCAATAGACATCTATAAATCAAGAATTCAGTACCAAGAAGTGAGCTCAAATCCACTAAAATTAAAAGAAAAACAGTTATAAACAAAAAAAGGTGAATAACATTATTAGATTTATAATAATTTTATATCTTTGCACCCCGATTCAGACAATTCAGAATAGGGAAAATTGTTGATGAAATGAACAAGAGAAAAGAATTCATAATTCCATTCGTGGGATTGAAGCTAGGGAAACATCAATTTGAATACCAAATCAATAATTCGTTCTTTGAGATCTTTGACTTTAGTGAGTTTGAAAAATCAAACATCAAAGTAAATGTAGTTTTAGAAAAAAAAGCGAATTTATTAGAATTAGATTTTAAACACAAAGGAACCGTTCAAGTACCTTGTGATTTAACAGGGGAAGAATTTGATTTACCAATAAAAGGTAAAATTAAATTAATTGTACGTTTCGGAGAAACGTTTAATAATGATAACGAAGAGTTATTAATTTTGCCATTTGGAGAATTTGAGGTGGATATTGCACAGTACATCTATGAAATGATAGTGTTGTCAATTCCTTTAAAGAGAATTCATCCAGGGGTAAAAGATGGTACTTTGCAATCAGAAGCTTTAGAAAAGCTTAAAACAATGACTGCAAAAAAAGAAGTAAAAGAGAAGAATAAAGAGAATAAGCAACAACAGAATCAAGAAAATATTGACCCTAGATGGGACAAATTAAAGCAACTATTAACGGATAAATAATATAGTAAAATGGCACATCCTAAAAGAAAAGTCTCGAAAACAAGAAGAGATAAGAGAAGAACACATTACAAAGCAACTGTAGCTCAAATCGCTACTTGTCCTATTACAGGAGAAGCACATTTATACCACAGAGCTTACTGGCATGAAGGTAAAATGTACTACAGAGGGCAAGTTGTTATAGATAAATCTGTAGCTGTTGCTTAATACGTTTTAGCAAAAAATAGTAGAACTCTCACTTTGTGGGAGTTTTTTTTATTGTTTATAATTTTCTCAAATAAGAAAAGCTAAAACAGTACTTTTAGAATAAATTTTGTAATTTTCAGGTCTTTTAAATTAAAAAATCAAGTAGTAATATTTGATAGTAATAGTCGTACACAATGAATGCAATTACCGCAGCAATTACCGCAGTAGGTGGGTATGTTCCTGACTTTGTGCTTTCTAATAAAGTATTGGAAACCATGGTTGATACTAATGATGAATGGATCACTACTCGTACAGGAATTAAAGAAAGAAGAATATTAAAGGAAGAAGGAAAAGGAACTTCATTTTTGGCCATTAAAGCCGCACAAGACTTAATATCAAAAGCTAATATTGATCCACTAGAAATAGATATGGTGATTATGGCAACTGCCACACCAGACATGCCAGTAGCATCAACAGGTGTTTATGTTGCTACAGAAATTGGTGCAACCAATGCTTTTGCTTATGATTTACAAGCTGCTTGTTCTAGTTTCTTATACGGAATGTCTACTGCAGCAGCCTACATTCAATCAGGAAGATATAAAAAAGTACTATTAATAGGAGCAGATAAAATGTCTTCTATTATTGATTATACAGACAGAGCAACATGCATTATTTTTGGAGATGGTGCTGGAGCGGTTTTATTCGAGCCTAATTATGAAGGATATGGTTTGAAAGATGAATATTTAAGAAGCGATGGCGTAGGTCGTGATTTCTTAAAAATTCCTGCAGGAGGTTCTATTCTTAGAACATCGGCTCAAACGGTAGAAGAAAACATGCACAATATCATTCAAGACGGTAAAACAGTTTTTAAATATGCTGTAACCAATATGGCGGATGCAAGTGAATTGATTTTGCAAAGAAATAATTTGACCAATGAAAATGTTGCTTGGTTGGTGCCTCACCAGGCAAACAGAAGAATTATCGATGCAACGGCCAACAGAATGAACCTTGAAGAAGAAAAAGTGTTAGTTAATATCGAGCGTTATGGTAACACAACATCGGCGACTTTACCTTTAGTGCTTCATGATTTTGAAAAGAAACTAAAAAAAGGAGATAATATTATATTTGCTGCTTTCGGAGGAGGATTTACTTGGGGATCTATTTATTTAAAATGGGCCTACGACACAAAATAAATTAAAACTAAAAACAAAACAATTATGGATTTAAAAGAAATTCAAAACCTAATCAAATTTGTAGCAAATTCTGGAGTTGCTGAGGTTAAGTTAGAAATGGATGATGTGAAAATCACTATTAGAACAACTTTAGAAGGTAATGTAACAGAAACTACTTATGTTCAGCAATTACCAACTCAAGCGGCAATTCAACCAGCAGTTATACCACAAATTGCTCCAGTTGTTGCAACACCAGAAGCAGCGCCAAAAGAGGATAATTCAAAATTTATTACAATCAAATCACCAATTATTGGTACTTTCTATAGAAAACCTGCTCCAGATAAACCAGTTTTTGCTGAAGTTGGAAGCACAATTGCTAAAGGTGATGTTCTTTGCGTAATTGAAGCAATGAAACTTTTCAATGAAATTGAATCAGAAGTTTCAGGAAAAATCGTGAAAATCTTAGTAGACGATATGTCTCCTGTAGAGTTTGACCAACCTTTATTTTTAGTAGATCCATCATAATTTTTAAAAATTCCAATAGACAAATCACAAAATCCAATACGTTGGAATTTGAAGATTGGAATTTGTAATTTTAAAAAAAACAAGATGTTTAAAAAAATATTAATAGCAAATAGAGGAGAGATTGCTCTTAGGGTTATTAGAACGTGTAGAGAGATGGGAATCAAAACAGTAGCAGTTTACTCTACTGCGGATGCTGAAAGTTTACACGTAAAATTTGCTGACGAAGCCGTTTGTATCGGACCTGCACCAAGTAATTTGTCATACCTTAAAATGTCAAATATTATTGCAGCAGCAGAAATTACTAATGCCGATGCCATTCACCCAGGATATGGATTCCTTTCTGAAAACGCAAAGTTTTCAAAAATTTGCCAAGAACACGGTATTAAATTTATTGGTGCAGCTCCTGAAATGATTGATCGTATGGGAGATAAAGCTTCTGCAAAAGCGACAATGATCGAAGCAGGAGTACCTTGTGTACCAGGATCTGTTGGAATATTAGAATCTTACGAACAAGCTGCTGCATTAGCCAAAGAATTTGGATATCCAGTTATGTTGAAAGCAACTGCTGGTGGTGGAGGAAAAGGAATGCGTGCCGTTTGGAAAGAAGAAGATTTATTGAAAGCTTGGGAAGGTGCTCGTCAAGAATCGGCAGCCGCTTTTGGTAATGACGGAATGTACTTAGAGAAATTAATCGAAGAGCCACGTCATATCGAAATTCAAGTAGTAGGTGATGCTTACGGTAAAGCTTGTCACCTTTCGGAAAGAGATTGTTCTGTACAACGTCGTCACCAAAAATTAACAGAAGAAACGCCATCTCCGTTTATGACAGATGAGTTACGTGCTAAAATGGGTGAAGCTGCTGTAAAAGCTGCAGAATACATTAAATACGAAGGCGCTGGAACAGTTGAATTTTTAGTAGACAAACACCGTAATTTCTACTTTATGGAAATGAATACTCGTATCCAAGTAGAACACCCAATCACAGAACAAGTTGTAGATTATGACTTGATTCGTGAGCAAATATTAGTTGCGGCAGGTGTGCCAATTTCAGGAAAAAATTATTTCCCAAATTTACACGCTATTGAATGTCGTATCAATGCGGAAGATCCTTACAATGATTTCCGTCCTTCTCCAGGAAAAATTACCACCTTACATATGCCAGGCGGACACGGAGTTCGTTTAGATACCCACGTGTATTCTGGATATACTATTCCACCAAATTACGATTCGATGATTGCCAAGTTGATTACTACTGCGCAAACTCGTGAAGAAGCGATTAGCAAAATGCGTAGAGCTTTGGATGAATTCGTAATTGAAGGAATCAAAACTACTATTCCTTTCCACAGACAGTTAATGGATGATCCTCGTTATATAGCAGGAGATTACACGACTGCCTTTATGGATTCTTTTAAAATGAATGATCCAGAATAGATGGAAAAAATTACTATAAAAAAACCTCGCAATTAGCGAGGTTTTTTTTGCGGGTAACTATAAGGTTTCTTTCAACCATTTGTAAAATTCTCTTTGCCAAACTTGGGCATTTTGTGGTTTCAACACCCAATGGTTCTCTTCTGGAAAATACAAAAAGCGACTTTTGATACCTCTTAATTGTGCCGCTTGAAAGGCTTCTTGCGATTGGCCAATCGGTACTCTAAAATCAATACCTCCTTGAATAATCAAAATTGGGGTATTCCATTTGTCTACCAATGTGATTGGGTTAAAAGTAGTGTAGGCTTTTTGCGCCACTTTATTATCTTTTTCCCAATACGCTCCTCCAAAATCCCAGTTGTTAAAGAAGACTTCTTCGGTGGTGCCAAACATACTCTGCGTATTGAAAACACCATCGTGGGCAATAAATGTTTTGAAACGATTGTTATGAATTCCAGCTAAATAAAACACAGAATAGCCACCATAACTAGCGCCTACACATCCCAGACGTGATTTGTCTACATACGATTCTTTAGCGACGTCATCAATCGCTGATAAATAATCGTCCATCACTTGTCCGCCCCAATCACCCGATATTTTTTCGTTCCATTCTTGTCCGTGGCCGTACATTCCTCTACGGTTTGGAGCTACCACTACATAGCCTTGAGCAGCCATCAGAGAGAAATTCCAACGGAAGGAATAGCTTTGCGTTAAAGGCGATTGTGGCCCACCTTGGCAGTATAACAACGTGGGATATTTTTTAGTTGCATCGAAATTCGGAGGTAAAATCACCCAAACCAACATTTTTTTACCATCTGTTGTGGTAACATAGCGACGTTCGGTTTTGCTTAACGCTAAAGAGTTGTACGTTGCTGTATTCACATTAGACAATTGTTTCCAAGTGTTTTTCTTTAGATTATAAGAAAAAATTTCAGCAGCGTGATTCATATCGGTTCTTGTGACCAAAACTTGGTCGCCAGAAAAGCCAATAATATCGCTTACATCAAAATCACCTTTGGTAATTTGGCTAACGGTTACCGCAATTCTAGTCATTCCGGGGAAGTTCACTGCAAACAATTGTTTGGTACCGTCTACGGCGGCTACAAAGTAGATGTTTTTTCCGTCTGGATTCCACATAAATTGGTCTACACTTCCGTCCCAATTGGCGGTAAGGTTCATTTTGAGGCCTTTGAAATCTACAATGATGTCGTTTTTATCGGCTTCATAACCATCACGTTTCATTTGCAACCAAGTCAAGTGACCTGCAGGTGAAAATTGAGGAGCCGTGTCGTACCCTAAATTACCTTCGGTTCGGTTGATGGTTTTACCGGATTCGAGTTGGTATTCATAAATATCTGTATTCGTAGAAATGGCATATTGAGTACCTGCTTTTTTCTTGCATACGTACAAAATGCTTTTGCTGTCTGGTGACCAAATATAATCTTCGTCGCCACCAAAAGGTTTTTGTGGGCTATCGAAATTTTCTCCTTTTAGGATATCCATTCCTGTAGCGCCGTCTTTATTTTCTTTGTAAAACACGTGGTTGAATTTGCCTTCATTCCAAGTGTCCCAGTGGCGGTAATCGAGTCCGTTGTAGATTTGTACATTTGATTTTTCCAGTTCAGGATAGAAATCTTTTCCGTGTACTTTGTCGATTTTTACTTCTTCGTTATAGACAAGATATTTTCCATCAGGTGAGGTGTTTTTGTCGTTTAGCAGACCTTTGGTGTCTTTAATTTCAGTGGCATTTCCGCCTTCGATGGAAAGTGAATAGAACTTAGAGCTGGATTTGTTCTCGGCTACTGAGGGTGTAGCAACTTTATAAATGACGTTTTTTCCGTCTTTTGAAAGGCCTAGAGGTGTTACTCGACCTAGTTTCCAGAGTAGCTCGGGAGTCAGTGTGTTTTGAGCCATTGTTGTCAAACTCATCAGGGATAGGGTTAATAAAAGAATCTTTTTCATTGTTTTCAATTTTAAAAGGTAAAAATAATCATTTAAATCGACTTGTTTTGGATAGTAGTCTCATTGCTCGCTTTAAAAACAAAATGCCTTGTAAAATAAATTAATTTGCCACGGATGCTACTGATGAAGCAGATTAGAACGGATTCTAATTAGTTTATATTTATTGTGAACCGTGTTCCATTTTGAATTTTATTGTTGGCGCTGATTTAATTCTGTAAATCAAATATCTTGTGGTGCACTTAGTTTTAGCCCAGATGGGAACGGCATCCTTTTCTATTTTTCTTTAAAATAGAAAAGATACAGTGGACAGCTGGAAATAGCTCCAAAAAATACCTATTTTTATAAAAATTTTCGAAAGATGCATTTGAGTTATTGGGAAATAAAAAACTGGTTTACTGATGTAGATTACACGATTGTGGGAAGTGGAATTGTGGGATTGCACGCCGCATTGCGTTTGAGAGAGCGATTTCCTGCTGCCAAAATATTGGTGCTAGAGAAAGGAATGTTGCCCCAAGGTGCGAGTACAAAAAACGCTGGTTTTGCTTGTTTTGGAAGTCTTTCGGAGATTGTAGAAGATTTAAAAACACATACCGAAGAAGAGGTAATTGCTTTAGTGCAAAAGCGTTGGTCGGGTTTGCAATTGTTGCGCAAACGGATTCCTGATGCGGTTTTGGATTACAAACCTTTTGGCGGGTATGAATTGTTTTTAGAAGAGGAAGAGAGTTTGTACACCGAGTGTGTCAATAAAATGGCTTTTGTCAATGAAATTCTGAATCCTATTTTTAGAGGTTGCGTTTTTACGAAGGAAGTGGACCGTTTTGGATTTAAAGGGACAAAAGAATACTTGATTTTTAATCCTTTCGAAGGACAAATTGATACAGGAAATATGATGCAAGAACTGTTGCGTCAAGCCGTAGCGGCCAATATTTTGATTCTGAATCAGCAAACAGTTACGGGGTTTGAGGATAAGGGTTCAAGTGTTGAAGTAGCTTTGGGTGATTTTAGTTTTGTGACCCAAAAGTTATTGTTTGCTACCAATGGTTTTGCAGCAGAATTGACACAAGGACAAGTAAAACCCGCACGAGCTCAGGTGCTGATTACAGAACCTATTCCGAATTTGGACATCAAAGGAACTTTTCATTTGGATCGCGGGTATTATTATTTCAGAAATATCGGTGACCGAATTTTATTAGGCGGAGGACGAAACTTAGCTTTTGAAGAAGAAACCACTACCGAAATGGGACAAACCGAAATTATTCAAAAAAAATTGGAACAATTATTAAAAGAAGTAATTTTGCCAAATCAAGATATTGAAATTGCACACCGTTGGAGCGGAATTATGGGAATAGGCGCTAGCAAAAATCCTATAGTAACCAACTTATCCCAGAATGTATATTGTGGGGTTCGTATGGGCGGAATGGGTGTGGCAATTGGCAGTTTAATAGGAACCGAATTAGCAGATTTAGTATAATGGCAACCAAAATTACCCCAAAAAAGACAACTTCAAAAAAACCAGTCAAGAAGCAGGATGCTAGTTTTGGAAGTAAAGTGAAACGCTTTCTTTTCAAAGCAATGCTTTGGTTTTTTGGGCTTTCTATCTTTAGTGTGGTAGTGTTTAAATTCGTTCCCGTTCCTTTTACGCCGCTGATGGTGATTCGTTTTTTTGAAAACGTAGCCGACGGAAAAGAGAATCATTTTAGCCACGATTGGGAACCCATCGAAAATATTTCTATGAATTTGCAAAAAGCCGTGATTGCCAGTGAAGACGGTACTTTTTTGAGCCATAATGGTTTTGATTTTTTGGCGATGCAAAAAGCCTATAAAAGCAACGAAAGAGGACGAAGAATAAAAGGCGGAAGCACCATTTCGCAGCAAACCGCCAAAAATGTCTTTTTATGGCAAGGTAGAAGTTACTTGCGCAAGGGATTAGAAGCTTATTTCACGGTACTAATCGAAATTATTTGGGGTAAAAAACGCATTATGGAAGTCTATTTGAACAGTATCGAAATGGGCGATGGGGTCTATGGAGCCCATGCAGCCACCCAATATTGGTACCGAAAAGATGCGTCGAGTTTGACCAAAATGCAAGCTGCAGGAATTGCCGCTATTTTACCCAACCCACGCAAATACAAAGCCACAAGTTCTTCTTCTTACATCAACAATCGAAAAGCCAAAATCGTACGCGTAATGTCACATGTTGGTACTATAAACTACAAATGAGACCAGTAAAACTCTTGTTTTTGCTGCTGTTAGGGACTTATTTTTTGGGTTCAGCACAAACTTTCGATAGCAAGCAAGTGGGAGTAGAACTCGACAATGATTTGTATGCTTCTGTAAAAAATGATCGCTATTATACCAATGGAATTACGCTGTTTTATGCGTATTTAAATCAAAAACAATCTCCAACTTTATTAAAAAAGACTACGGAATTCCGATTAGCACAATACATTTACACTCCAAGAACCCGATTGGCTAACGCCATTAAAGACAACGATCGCCCTTTTGCCGGTTATTTGTTTGGCGAAGCCAATCAAACGTTTTTTATGGCAAACAATAGCGTTTATCAAGGAGCGGTACAGCTAGGCTATGTAGGTCCCAATTCGTATGCCGAAGAAATGCAAAACGGATTGCACGATGCTTTTTCGTTGCGCCATGTGGAAGGTTGGCAAAACCAAATCAAAAATACCTTTGCGTTGCAAACCCAATTTCGCTTTTCCCAAAAGTTTTTTCCAAACGGGACCACTCCTCATTTTGATGTTCATTTTCAAGGACAAGCAACTTTAGGAACCGTGCAAACGGGCCTTAATTCTGGTTTTTTTGCTAGAATAGGTTTGAAAAATTTGCAACCCATAGCCCATTCTAATTTTTATAGTGGCGGCGTTTTAGGCACTACCAAAACAGAGGAATTGTATTTTTTTATCCACCCTAGTTTGCAGTATCAAGCTTATGATGCAACGGTTCAAGGCAGCCTTTTTGGGACGCAAAGCCCCGTAGAATTAGACCTGATTCGTTGGCGCTGGCACACTGCCGTGGGCATCAAGTACCGCTACAACCATTTCAATTGTCATTATACTTTTTTTTACCGCTCCAAAGAGGTCAATCATCCTGTCAATACTGGCTATTATTATGGCTCGATTGGGCTAACTTACAGCTTTAGGTAATTGATGAGGAGCACCACGTTTCCTTTTCATAACCACGCCTCGTCCTGCTCTACGCTATATCTTTGCTTTTTTAAAGGAAAAAAGCAAAGGATGCCGCTGGCGATCAGGGCTAGATAGGACTTTTTGTTTTTCAGAAGTACGATTTTAAGTTTAAATTTTATCTTATAATAGTAAAAATTGATTAATTTTATGTTTCTAAAATCTAAAAATCAACACTTTAGCTATGAAAAATTTCATTTTAACATTCGTCTTATTACTGTGTTCTGCAATATCATCAAAAGCACAAATTTCTTTAAATGATGTGAATAAGGCAACAGCAGTTGGTAGTAAAGCAGCGCTATCCTCATTTGATGTAAGTGGTGTTAGTTCTCAAATTCTGGGTACTTTAAAACCTAAACTCAACTTGACACCTGAACAAGTGCCTCAAGTAACTTCAATTGTTACCGAACTGTTGAATAAAAAGAAAAATGCATTGCCAATGATGGCTTCAAACAAAGCAGGATATAACTCTGTAATGTCTGGCATACAGAGTGCTTTCCCTTCAAAAATGAAAACTGTTTTAAAAGCTCAGCAATATGCAACTTTACTTGGATTAATGCCTAAGTCTCCAAGTTCAACAAATATTTTGTCGAAGTTATTGTTTTAGCTATTTATTTGGTTTCTGATTACAATAACCATTTATAAATGCTGTTGTGAGCATTAAGAACTAGCAGCAAATTTGTCTATAATTATTGGTGTTTTTTACGTTTAATACTTCTAGTTTTTCTAAACACTCAATAAAAAAAAGCCTTAAAAACATAAGTTTCTAAGGCTTTTTTGTGGAGAAGATGGGGCTCGAACCCACGACCTCTTGACTGCCAGTCAAGCACTCTAGCCAACTGAGCTACATCCCCATGACTATGTCGCAAATATAGTATTTTAATTAATGAATACGCAAATTTATACTTCACAAAAATGCTTTCGCTGCAAAAAAAGAAGTGGGTTATGGAAATAATTTTAACTTTACGCTAAAATAAAAAGTATGTCACAAATGATTGCCTCAGGCACACTTACCACAACGATTGCCAATGGTATTGCAACACTTACCTTTGGTCACCCCGCCAGTAATTCTTTTCCTAAAGCCCTTTTGCAGCAACTCACAACCGCGATTCAGGAAGTAAGTACTAATGATGCGGTTCAGGTGGTGGTACTACAGAGTGAAGGTACAGGCGTTTTCTGTGCAGGTGCTTCTTTTGATGAACTTTTAGCGGTGAGTACAGAAGCAGAAGGAGCGATTTTCTTTTCAGGATTTGCACATGTTATCAATGCGATGCGTACTTGTCCAAAAGTGATTATTGGTCGCATTCAAGGCAAAGCCATTGGAGGTGGAGTTGGTATTGCTGCTGCTTGTGATTATACCTTGGCTACTCGTCAGGCTAGTATCAAATTATCAGAGCTCGCCATTGGAATTGGTCCTTTTGTGATTGAGCCAGCAGTGAGTCGTAAAATAGGAAAAATGGCAATGTCCCAAATGACCTTGGCGGCTCAAGAATGGAAATCGGCTGAGTGGGCACAACAACAAGGTTTGTATGCCGCTATTTTTGAAACCCTTCCGGAATTAGACGAAGCCGTGCAACAAATGGGTACACAATTAGCGAGCTATAATCCAAAAGCTTTACTTGAAATCAAGAAAGTATTTTGGGAAGGCACCGATCATTGGGCAACTTTATTGCTAGAACGTGCCACGATTTCCGGGCAATTGGTGCTTTCTGATTTTACTAAAAACGCTTTACTTCAATTTAAAAAATAACGACAATGACCCCTTTTTCTTTACTTCAAAAAGTAGATGTAGCCAAAAAAATAGCCCAAGCTCCTGATAAGAGTTATGAAATAGGAGTGGTAATTGGCTCGTATTTGCCTTTCGTGATTTTGGTTGGATTTGCTTATTGGATGTATTACCGAGCAAAAAAAAGAGACGAAAACCGCTAAAATTCCTTAAATTTGCTGCCAAATTCAATACAGATGAGTAATATCAGAATCACCAAAAAATTTAGTTTCGAAACCGGTCATGCTTTATATGGTTATGATGGGAAATGCAAAAATGTACACGGACACAGTTACAAGTTATCAGTAACCGTAATTGGCTCTCCTATAACCGATCGATCGAACGTAAAATTAGGAATGGTGATTGATTTTACCGATTTGAAAAAAATCGTAAAAGAAGAAGTAGTCGATCAATTTGACCACGCTACTGTTTTCAACCAAACGACTCCTCATATTGAATTGGCTAAAGAATTAAAAGACCGTGGACATCATGTGATTTTGGTCGATTATCAGCCTACCAGCGAGAACATGATTGTTGATTTTGCGGCAAGAATCAAAAGCCGATTGCCAGAAGGAATTAACCTATTCTCATTGAAATTGCAAGAAACCGAATCTTCTTTCGCAGAATGGTTTGCCAGCGATAATGTATAGGAATAGATACCTTTCAAGTTTCATCCCAAAGTTTCTGGACCAAATTCCAAATTAAATTGCATGACTTCAATCTCCAAAAAAATATATTTTGCTTCCGATCAACATTTTGGTGCACCTACGCCTGAGTTGAGTTTTCCTAGAGAACAAAAATTTGTAGCTTGGCTAGACGAAGTAAAGAAAGATGCCGAAGCTATTTTTTTATTGGGTGATTTATTCGATTTTTGGTTCGAATACAAAACCGTGGTTCCCAAAGGATTTGTTCGCGTTTTAGGTAAACTGGCCGAGATTCGCGATAGTGGTATTCCAATTTATTTTTTCGTCGGGAATCATGATTTATGGATGAACGATTATTTTGAAAAAGAACTGAATATTCCGGTTTTTCATGACAATCAAGAATACACTTTTCATGGAAAAACCTTTTTAGTAGGACACGGAGACGGAAAAGGACCTGGAGATTTAGGATACAAACGCATGAAAAAAGTGTTTACCAATCCGTTCTCTAAATGGTTGTTTCGTTGGTTGCATCCTGACCTAGGAGTTGGACTAGCGCAATATCTTTCGGTAAAAAATAAGTTAATTTCTGGAGCCGAAGATGTTACTTTTTTAGGTGAAGACAACGAATGGTTAATTCAATATGCCAAACGAAAACTAGAAACCAAGCATTACAATTATTTGGTTTTTGGACACCGTCATTTGCCAATGAAATACACCGTTGGAGAAAACGCCGAATACGTCAATCTAGGCGATTGGATTACTTATTTTACGTACGGCGTTTTTGATGGGACTACTTTTGAAATCAAAAAGTGGGAGGGAACCAATTAAGAAACTACCACTTGTTGAGGCTGCTAATAATCCTAATATTTTGCTTTTTTTGATTTCGTTTTAATTGCTATTTTTCGTGAGCTTCTAAATCTTTTTGTAAATCCAGCTTTCTAAAAGTAGGGGATACGAATCCAGTTACCAATACCGTAAGCAAGGTCATACTTCCTCCAAAAACTACTGCCGTTACCGTTCCCATTAGTTTTGCCGTAACACCACTTTCAAAAGCACCCAATTCATTAGAAGAACCCACAAAAATGGAGTTCACTGCCGAGACGCGTCCACGCATATCATCGGGTGTTTTGAGTTGTAAAATCGTTTGGCGAATCACCACTGAGATACCATCAAAAATACCACTAAAGAACAACGCAACCACGGAAAGCCAATACAAAGTAGAAAGTCCAAAGACGATAATACACACTCCGAACCCAAAAATAGCGATCAAGAGTTTCATCCCCGCATTTTTATTCATAGGCACATAAGCTGATACAAACATCGTTATAAAAGCTCCTACGGCTGGCGCAGCTCTCAAAACACCAAATCCTTCAGGGCCGACTTTTAAAATGTCTTGGGCAAAAATAGGCAACAAGGCTACCGCTCCGCCAAACAAAACCGCAAACATATCTAGTGAAAGTGATGATAAGATAGCTGGATTGTTGAATACAAATCGCACACCCGCTTTCAAACTTTCCTTAACGGGTTCACCAATTTTTTTATTCAAAATAGGTTTCGATTCAATTTGAGTTAAAGCGATTATTGAAAAAATTGAAAAAGCAATTACAATGCATAACGACCAATGTACACCAATCCAATGAATAGAAAAACCCGCTACAGCTGGACCTACTACTGAACCAACTTGCCATACAGAAGAGCTCCAAGTGGCAGCGTTAGAATAGGCTTTTTTGGGAACAATTAGTGACAAAAGTGAAAAAATGGTAGGCCCTAAAAATGAACGTACGATGCCACCTAGAAATACCATAAAGTAAATGGCATACAAAACAGTATCCATATTCCAACCTGAGACGACAGGAGGCCAAGTTAATAAAAACAAACCGATACTAATGATTGAAAAGCCAACAATGCATTTAAAGAGCAAACTTTTTTTCTCTTTTTGATCGACAATATGACCTGCAAATAGCGCCATCGCTACTGCTGGAATAATTTCCATAAGGCCAATAATTCCTAGCGATAAAGGATTTTTGGTTAAGCTATACACTTGCCATTCAATAATGATAAATTGCATGGACCAGGCAAAAACCATAGCAAAGCGTAACAATAAAAAAGTATTGAATTCTTTATAACGCAAAGCAGCGTACGGATCGTTTTTTGTTTTCATTTTTTAGTTTCTAATGTCTTTCAATCGCAATTGTAATTCTATTTTGTCATTCCATTCATTTTCGTCTATGCAATAAGCGGCCTCGAAAAGTTGTTTGTTTTTTACTATTGCATGTTTGTTTCCTAATCCAAAACCAATTGCTGGAATTCCCTCCGAATTATTTTGACGTACAAATAGTTTCAGATGTTCTTCTTCTTTTCCCATAGGTTTTCCATAACCAGTATCAAAGACATTGTTGGAAACAAAAACGGGCGTCATATTTTGAGGACCACAAGGCTCAAATTGTTTTAAAATGCGTGTAAATTTAGGGGTAATTTCTCCAAAACGGACAACAGCATCGATAGAAAGTTCGGGTTGTAGTAATTCGGGGGCAATGGTTTCTTGAACTACTCTTTCAAAGGCCTCCTTAAAAGCAGTATAATTTTCTGGTTTTAAGGTCATTCCTGCAGCATACATGTGGCCTCCAAATTGTTCCAAATGTTCTGCACAAGCTTCGAGCGCATTGTATACATCAAATCCTTTTACGGAACGGGCAGATGCGGCATATTTATCGCCACTTTTGGTAAACACCAAGGTAGGACGATAGTATGTTTCTATCAATCGTGACGCTACAATTCCAATCACGCCTTTGTGCCAAGTTTCTTGAAACACTACCGATGTAAATCGGTTTTGTTCGCCATTTTCTTCAATTTGGTTCAGCGCTTCTTTCGTAATTTGTTGGTCCAAATCTTTGCGTTCGGCATTATAGGCTTCAATTTCAGAGGCAAATTGCTGGGCTTGTTCAAAATCAAATTCGGTCAACAATTCTACAGCATGATTTCCGTGTTTGATGCGACCCGCAGCGTTGATTCGCGGCGCAATTATAAAAACTACATCCGTAATATCGAGCGTTTTTTTCTTGAGTTGATGTGTCATCGCCTTAATTCCAGGACGAGGGTCACTATTAATTACTTGCAATCCAAAATATGCCAAAACCCTATTCTCTCCAGTCATCGGAACAATATCAGCAGCAATGGCTGTTGCAACCAAGTCAAGATACGGAATCAAATCATCAATGGTTTGGTCGCGGTTTGCTGCCAACGCTTGAATGAGTTTAAAACCAATGCCACAACCACACAATTCGTCGTACGGATAGTCGCAATCTTCTCGTTTCGGGTCTAAAATTGCTACAGCATCAGGTAATTCATCTCCAGGACGGTGGTGGTCACCAATAATAAAATCGATATTCTTTTCTTTGGCATACGCTACGTGGTCAATAGATTTTATCCCACAATCTAGCGCTATAATTAGCGAAAAACTGTTGTCATCGGCAAAATCAATTCCTTTAAACGACACGCCATAGCCTTCGTCATAACGATCCGGAATATAAGTAGCAACATTGGGGTAAAAACTTTTCAAATAGCCCGAAACCAAAGAAACTGCCGTTGTTCCATCCACATCATAATCCCCAAAAACCAAAATATTTTCCTCGTTTTCTATGGCTTTTTCAAGTCTTGCCACCGCTTTGTCCATATCTTTCATCAAATACGGGTCATGCAAATCGTTTAATGAGGGGCGAAAAAATTGTCGTGCTTCCTCAAATGAAGAGATGCCTCTTTGCAGTAATAATGAGGCAATCGTTCCAGAAACTTGTAAGGCAGTCGCTAATTCATTTATTTTTTCTTCTTCAGGTTTGGGTTTGAGTGTCCAACGCATAATGATTTTGGTTTTTAAGATTTAAATTTTGGCGGATAGGTATAAACACTATTAATTGTCTTCTGTTTTTTTTGGCGTGCCCCTACGTAAAAACTTCGGGTCGGGTTATCCGTTGCAATCTTTTGCTACATTCCATTTCGCAAAAGGATTTCCACTACTACCCCTCACGCGATAGATGTTTTAGCTAAGATATTTTAGGATTTTAATGTCAAAGGCTCTCCATAAAAAGCTATGCCATCCCACCCTGTTTTCATAAAATTACGAATGTTTTGATGGTCTGTACCTTCTGGATTTTTCAATACATCTTCAGTGTAATAAGCCCCAAAACAAGCTAATGTAGCCTCTTTAGATAATTGCTGTAATTCAGCAAAAGCAAACAATTTGCAAGAGCCGTTGTTCTCGTTAGCGGCATTATGTTGTAAGCCGTTTTCGAAAGCTGTTGGTTCAAAATCATAATGGGCTTCAATAACCGCGATAGTTTCTTGAAAGGTAATAGCGTTTGGGGTGTTTTTTAATTTTTCTAAAAAAGCAGGTATAGTCATGATTAAATTGATTTTTAATTAAAATAAGTACTACAATAGTATGCCGCTTGAATAGCTCCTTCCATATAACCAGGATGTTCTCGGGCGGTTTCTGAGCCAGAAATAAAAAAGCGGTTGTCAAAAAGTGGGGTTGTATAAATAGGGTGCCCGTTGTTTTGGTGCGCCATAATCAAAGAAGCGTAAGGGGCAAAAGTGAAAGGTTCCTCTCTCCAAACTTTTTCGAAATAATGGGTAGCATTTTTTACTTCGTCTCCCAAAATACGTTGCAATTGGTTTTCTATTTTTTGTCTTCGTTCTTCAAGGGTTAATGTTGAGGCACCTCCATTTAAGAAACCTTTTAATGCATAAAAAGTCTTGTCGTTTGTACTGTGGTCGTACATTTCTTGTACCCAATTCACATGGCTAAATACCGTCCCCGAATATCCTTTTTCTTTCCAGAACGGATGTTCGTAGACTAAGCCAAATTTTATAGATTCACCCATCCAAGTGTGCGTTTTTTGGGCGATTGCTGTCAAATCAAGCGGTAATTCTGGTTCAAATTGCACGGTACCCACCAATAAATTAGGGGGTAAAGTGCTCACTACATAATCTGCTTCAATTTGTTTACCACTAGTGGTCTCAATGATAATTTTTGATTGGTCATATTTGATTTGACGCACCTTTTCATTGAGCTGTATCGAACTTGAATCAAGATTCTTCTCTAAAGCCGCAATTAGTTGGAAGGTTCCGCCATCAATTCTGTAGGAAGGAGCTTCGTTATCAGGAATTGAAAAACGTTGAGGTTCATAAGCATTTGATGTTTCAAAAAAAGAAACTCCCGAGGTATATTGCTTGGTATACGAAATATTAAGTTCTTGTAATAAATGTAAGAGTTTATGATGGGTATCGTTGCACCAAGTGGCTCCCATTTCAATGCTTCCTATTTTGTCTGCATAGCGCGTATCTATTCTTCCGCCAATACGGTTATTGGCCTCAAGTACAACAGACTTTATGCCTTTTTTCTTGAGTAAATACGCTAGCGTAAGACCACACAAACCAGCTCCAATGATATGAACTGTAGGTTGTTTCATTTAGTCGGTAGTGTTTTCTGAAAATTTACTCTTTTTGGTTTCTTTGGTTATCGGTTTTCCGCCAAGCACCACTACGATTTCGCCTCTAGGTGCAGTTTTTTCAAAGTGAGCCAGCACTTCTTTTACTGTTCCGCGTACGTTTTCCTCATGCATTTTAGATAATTCTCTCGAAACACAAACGGGACGGTCTTCACCAAAATAAGTAACAAATTCACTTAAAGTCTTTACTAATTTGTGAGGAGAAACATAAAGAATCATGGTTCTTGTTTCTTCGGCCAAAGCCAAATAACGGGTTTGTCTTCCTTTTTTGTCAGGTAGAAAACCTTCAAAAACAAATTTGTCATTCGGTAAACCACTATTTACTAAAGCGGGTACAAATGCGGTTGCGCCTGGCAGACATTCTACCGCAATACCGTTTTCTATGCATGCTCTAGTAATCAAAAAACCAGGGTCCGAGATGGCGGGTGTTCCAGCATCCGAAATCAGAGCGATGGTTTCGCCTCCTTGCAATCGACTAATTATGTTTTCGATGGTTTTGTGTTCATTATGCATATGATGGCTGTGCATGTGCGTGCTAATCTCAAAATGCTTGAGCAATTTGCCACTGGTTCGGGTGTCTTCGGCCAAAATCAAATCGGCTTCTTTAAGAATGCGAATCGCTCGAAACGTCATGTCTTCGAGGTTGCCAATTGGAGTGGGTACGATATATAGTTTAGACATATTTTAAAAAGTTAAAACACGAAATCCGCAAGAATACGAAGTTCGTGTTTGATGATGGGGTATTGAATTATTTAGTGAGAAGAACCAATTACAAGAATTTCTTCTCTACAATTTCCATAAATCGATTCGCATAATCGTCTTTTCCTTCCCAGTTATTATAATCTGGTTTTACCATTTCGTCAATAAACGTTTTGGTTTCATAGAAATTATTAAAACTATTCAACTGACTCAACACACGATTATAGTCTTCATTACTATTGCCAAAAAGATGTTTTACAAAACCTATGCGGTCATTCAAGTCAATTGAAATTCCTTTGGCTAGTTTGTCATTCAATGATTTGGGTTTGTCTTCTTTTTCTTCAGTGAGCGTTTCAACTTTATCAAACGCCAAATCAAAAGCTGTGGCTGTATTGGTTTTACTAGTTTCAGTACTGTCGACTTTTACGAATTGTGCTTCGGAATAGTTCCCGCCCAATAGCTCTTCAAATGAAATTTGAACGGCTTCATTTTTCTTTTGTTCAATTGCTATGCTCGGTTGCGTTGCTGTCTCATTTATGACTTCTGATTCATCTGTAGATGGAGCAAAAGATATAGGGTTTTTTTCTTCAATTTCGTTGGTAGCTGTTTCGCTAGTAATCGCCTCCAAAATGCTGTCTTCGGGAGCAATATTGTCTAGCAATTGGTCTACAATTGAAACCGTTTCAATGGCAGCATTTTGCTTTTGAACTTCAGTTTCTATTACAGCTTCAGTTGTTGGGATTTCCGTTTTTATTTCAGGTAAATCAAAAGCTTTCTCTATTTCTGCTTCTATTGCTGCCTGACCTATGGTTGGTTTGATATCCCCTAGATTTTCTTCGACAAACTTTAAAATCGCCAGTTTTTCGTATAGTTTTTGGGTTTCTAAGAACAGCACATTCACATCCGATTTGTTTTTAAGTTGTAGAATTCTGTGCGCAATGCTAACTAAATCAGCCTCCAATCTTTTTTTCATAACTTTTGGTATTATAGTGAGTAGGGTGTGTCTTTTTTAATAAATTTGTTCCCATTACAAAGTAATAAAAACTATTCATTTTTAAAGGTAGAAAAATACAAAATGTTTCTCGAAAATACAGTAAATCATAAAGAACAATTTGGTTGGATAGAAGTCATATGTGGCTCAATGTTTTCGGGTAAAACAGAAGAACTCATTCGCAGGTTGAAACGAGCTCAGTTTGCCAAACAACGAATTGAAATTTTTAAGCCTTCTATCGATACGCGCTATCACGAGGAAATGGTGGTGTCGCACGATGAGAATGAAATACGTTCTACACCAGTTCCTGCTGCTGCTAATATTGCACTTTTGGCGCAAGGGTGTGACGTTATTGGCATTGACGAAGCTCAATTTTTTGATGACGAAATTGTTAGGGTCTGTAATGATTTAGCCAATCAAGGAATTCGCGTAATTGTGGCTGGGTTGGATATGGATTTTAAAGGGAATCCTTTCGGACCGATGCCTGCTTTAATGGCTACAGCGGAGTATGTAACCAAAGTACACGCAGTGTGTACTCGAACAGGAAATTTAGCAAATTACAGTTTCAGAAAAACAGACAATGATAAACTCGTTATGCTTGGGGAAACAGAGGAATATGAACCCTTAAGTCGCGCTGCTTTTTATCACGCGCTGCACGACGATAAAGACAAAAAATAATATAGCACTATAAAAATCCCAACAACTCTAGACTGCCCCCAAAAAGTTAGACACTATTTGGGGGTATTTTTATGGAAAGAAAAGTCAGATATGATGCTTCATTTAAACTTGAATGCGTAAAATTAGTATTAGAAAAACATTATTCGTGCAATTATAATATATAAACTATTACAATAACGACAGAACCAAGTCCAATTTAAACAAAATGAGCCCGACTAAATATCGAGCTCATCATTATCAAAATTAATTATAAATTTGTCCAAACTTTTGGGTTCAGTCTACTCGTTGGGATTTTTTATTACATTTTCTTTCTCATTCTTGCCACTGGAATATCGAGTTGTTCACGGTATTTGGCTATGGTTCTTCTGGCAATTGGATAGCCTTTTTCTTTTAAAATTTCGGCCAATTGGTCATCGGGAAGTGGTTTGTGTTTGTCTTCTTCTTCGATAGTGTTTTTTAGAATTTTTTTGATTTCTAAAGTTGAGACTTCTTCTCCTTGGTCGTTCATCATCGCTTCTGAGAAAAATTCTTTAATCAATTTGGTGCCGTAGGGTGTTTCTACATATTTGCTATTGGCCACCCTAGAAATTGTTGAAATATCAAGACCAACCAAGTCTGCGATGTCTTTCAAAATCATTGGTTTTAATTTGGTTTCATCGCCATCTAAGAAAAATTCTTCTTGGTAATGCATAATGGCGTTCATCGTTACAAAAAGTGTTTCTTGACGTTGACGAATAGCATCAATAAACCATTTCGCCGAATCTAATTTTTGTTTGATAAACTGAACGGCTTCTTTTTGTTGTGTCGATTTGTCTCTAGAATCTTTATACGTTTGCATCATTTCTTGATAGTCTTTAGAAACGTGCAATGATGGAGCATTTCGCCCATTCAACGTTAATTCCAATTCACCATCCACAATTCTGATGGCAAAATCAGGAACAATATTTTCGGTAACTTTACTGTTGCCTGCAAAAGAACCTCCTGGTTTTGGATTCAGTCGCTCAATTTCGTATATCGCTTTTTTTAATTGTTCGTTAGAGACACTGTATTTTTGCATCAATTTATCGTAGTGCTTTTTGGTAAAAGCATCAAACTGATTCTCGATAATATCAATGGCTAATTCAATATATTCTGTAGGTGTTTTATGTTTGAGTTGTAGGAGCAAACATTCTTGTAAATCTCTGGCGCCAACTCCTGTGGGTTCCAATTCGTGAATAACGTGAAGAAGTCTATCTACATTTTTTTCATCGGTATAGATTCCTTGTGTAAAGGCTAAATCATCTACAATATCAGGAATGCTTCTTCGAATGTAACCCATATCATCAATACTACCCACTAAGAATTCTGCGATTTCTCGGTCTTCTTCGTTGAGAATAAAAGTATTGAGTTGATTGATTAAGTCTTGATGAAAACTAATTGGAGCAGCATAGGGACTTTCACGGTCTTCATCGTCGTCGCTATAATTATTGACTTGCGTTTTGTAATCTGGGATGTCGTCACTACTTAAGTAATCATCAATATTGATGTCATCAGCTTCTATTCTATCTGATTCTGCATCATCATAATCGTCGTAGTCTTCAGATTCAAATTCGTCTTTCTCGTAGTCGTCTTCTTTGCCTGCTTCTAGAGCCGGATTTTCGTTCATTTCTTCTAACAAACGTTGTTCAAATGCTTGCGTAGGCAATTGAATTAACTTCATCAACTGAATTTGTTGTGGAGATAATTTCTGTGATAATTTTAAATTTAAAAATTGCTTTAGCATTTTTTTTAATAGTTTAAAGGTTTAAGGTTTAAAGGTTTAAAGTTGTTGTATTGTAGGAAACAACTTTAAACCATTTTAAACAACAGTAAACTTTTTTAAAATTCCGCATTCATTGGTGTTCTTGGGAAAGGAATTACGTCACGAATATTGGTCATTCCAGTTACAAACAATACCAATCTTTCGAAACCAAGACCAAAACCAGAGTGTACCGCAGAACCAAAACGTCTGGTATCTAAGTACCACCATAATTCTTCTTCGTCTATACCTAAGGTTTTCATTTTTTCTACCAAAACATCGTAGCGTTCTTCTCTTTGTGAACCTCCTACGATTTCTCCAATGCCAGGGAAAAGAATATCCATTGCACGAACTGTTTCTTTTCCAGGCTCTGTATTGTCGTTCAAACGCATATAAAATGCTTTGATGTTGGCTGGATAATCAAACAAAATCACTGGACATTTAAAGTGTTTTTCCACCAAGTAACGTTCGTGTTCTGATTGTAAATCAGCGCCCCATTCGTTAATAATATATTGGAATTTTTTCTTCTTGTTCGGAGTTGAATTTCTCAAAATATCAATTGCTTCCGTATACGAAACGCGTTTGAAATTGTTTTCCAATACAAAGTTCAATTTCTCCAACAAAGCCATTTCACTTCTTTCGGCTTGTGGTTTTGATTTTTCTTCTTCTAACAAACGTCCTTCTAAGAATTTCAAATCCTCTGGACATTTATCCATTACATATTTAATAACAAATTGAATGAAATCCTCAGCCAAATCCATATTGTCTTCCAAATCATTGAAAGCCACCTCTGGTTCAATCATCCAAAACTCTGCTAGGTGACGAGAAGTATTTGAGTTTTCAGCTCTAAACGTAGGACCAAAAGTATAAATCTGACCCAACGCCATTGCGAACGTTTCTCCTTCTAATTGCCCAGAAACCGTTAAGTTGGTCTCTTTACCAAAGAAATCTTTTTTGTAATCTACTTTTCCTTCCTCAGTTCTTGGCGTGTTGTCAAAAGGCAAAGCGGTAACTTTAAACATTTCACCCGCACCTTCAGCATCCGAACCAGTAATGATTGGCGTATTCACATACACGAAACCTTTCTCCTGAAAATACGTGTGCACCGCGTGAGCCAAAACCGAACGTACGCGCATAATCGCGCCAAAAGCATTCGTTCTTACTCTCAAATGCGCATTCTCACGCAAGAATTCCAAAGAGTGTTTTTTAGGCTGCATTGGGAATTTCTCCGCATCTGAGTCACCCAAAATTTCCAATTGCTTTACCTGAATTTCATATTTCTGACCAGCACCTTGACTTTCTACTAACGAGCCAATAACCGAAACGGCAGCGCCAGTCGTAATGCGTTTTAATGTCTCATCTGGTGTATTTTCAAAATCAACCACACACTGAATATTATTGATAGTCGACCCGTCATTCAGCGCAATAAACTGATTATTTCTAAACGTTCTCACCCATCCTTTTGCATTAACCTCCTGAAGTATCGTTGTACTGTTTAATAAGTCTTTAACTTTTGTGTGTTTCATCTTAATTTTAGATTTTTAGATTTAAATACGCGCTCAAAACAAAAATCGGTGCTTTAAGCGTTATGCAAATATAATTGTTTTGTGTTTATTTTTTAGGAGCTATTTCCCGCTTTTCGTTACAATCTTGTTCAATAAATACTATTTTTCTAAGCCCAAAAAGGAGCTTCCGCTGGTCGCTCTTTTTCGTCAAGAAAAATTAGTCTTTATTTTCACAAGGATTTCCACTACAATCGGGGCTAGGGCAGTCGTGGAAACCAGTCGTTTCTAGGTTTACAACCCTTGCAGCAATTGGTGACTTAGCTCATTTCCGCTAATTGTAATGATGTATAAATTTCCAAAAACAGTATCGTCAATTGGAGCATACACCTTTTGATTAATGATTCTATTCACTAAATCAGGTGTCGTATTGCTATGGCCTACAATCAAAATAGCTTGACCTTTGTGTTCTTTTTTGAGTTGTTCAAGGTCGAGAGTTTTTGGGTCATATTTTATAATCTCCAAATTTTTACTAGTGGCAGTTGGTGTAGCGGTTTGTACCGTTCTCAAAAAATCAGTACTGTACACCGCCTTTAGTGGAACTTGCGCTAGAATCGTTTTCCAATGTTCAGCGCGCTCCAAACCTACTTTTGACAAATCAGGATTTTTAGAATTGTCTACTTTTTCGGCGTGACGAATCAAGTAAATTGTCGTCGTTTGGCCAAAAGCGCCAAGCGTTAAGAGCATAAAAGCGAAAACGTATAAAATCTTTTTCATAGCAGCTATTTATTTTTTATCGTTAGTGAGCGAGTCAATCTCTTCGTCAGAACGCTCGATGATGTCAATCTTAGGTTCAATAAATTCTTGTTCATTGGCCAAGGTTTTGTTCAAAGTCAACACCAAAGCTGGAAGCAACATCAAATTCGATAACATACCAAATAGAAGAGTCAACGAAATCAATCCACCTAGTGCAATGGTTCCTCCAAAACTAGACAACATAAACACCGAAAATCCAAAAAACAACACTATCGAGGTATAAAACATACTCAATCCCGATTCGTTAAACGTAGCATACACTGATTTTTTGATTTTCCAGTTGTTCTTCTTCAATTCCTCGCGGTATTGCGACAAGAATCGGAGGGTGTCATCTACCGATAGACCAAAGGCAATTCCGAAAACCAAAATAGTCGAAGGTTTTAAAGGGATATCCAAAAAGCCCATCAAACCAGCCGTTAAGAATAAAGGCAATAAATTAGGGATGATAGAAACCAATATCATTTTGAACGAACGGAACATAAATCCAATCAAAAGCGCCGTTAAGAAAAAGGCAAAAATCAGCGACGAGAGCAAGTTATCAAGCAAGTAGCCCGTACCTTTTTGAAATACCAAAGCTTTCCCCGTTATGATGACATTGTAGCGTTCTTTCGGAAACAATTTATCGGCTTTCTTTCTAATTTCGGCCTCGATTTTAGCAATTTGGTCTCCGTTTTCATCACGCATAAACGTGGTGATTCGGGCATATTGACCAGTGCTATCTACATAGCTTTTCATTAAATTTTCTTTGCTATTGGCTGTAGCATTTTTGGCATACGAAAGGATAAAAGCTTGTTCTTGCGACGTTGGCAATTCATAATAATCAGGATTGCCATTATAGTAAGCTTGTTTGGAATATTTCACCAAATTCACAATCGAAATAGGTTTCGATAATTCGGGAATTTCCTCAATCGCAGTTTCTAGTTCTTCCATACGTTTTAGAGTAGATAATTTCATTACTCCTTTTTTACGTTTGGTGTCAATCATTATTTCGAGAGGCATCACGCCATCAAATTCTTTTTCGAAGAAAACTATATCTTGAAAGAATGCTTCTTTTTTAGGCATATCTTCAATCAAACTACCCGAAATGCGCATCTCATAAATACCGATAATACTGAATATTAGTAACGCTATTGAAGCGACATAAATCGAGAAACGATTGGTTTTGATGGTTTTAAGAATCCAATCCATAAATTTTTTCACGGAACCTCTGTCCAAATGTTTGAGGTGTCTTTCTTTAGGAGGATTCAAGTAACTGTGAAAAATTGGAATCAATATTAAACTCAAGAAAAACAAAGCCATAATATTGATTGAGGTTACCACGCCAAATTCCAACAGTAAATTATTGTTCGAAGCGACAAAAGTGGCAAAACCAATGGCTGTGGTCAAGTTGGTCATCAAAGTAGCCATTCCAATTTTGGTGGTGACTCTTTGCAGGGCTTTGGCTTTATTGCGGTGGACTTTAAATTCTTGATGGTATTTGTTGGTCAAGAAAATACAATTCGGAATCCCAATCACAATAATCAATGAAGGAACTAGAGCCGTCAAAATAGTAATTTCGTAATTGAATAGTCCCAGAAAACCAAACGACCACATTACTCCAATCACAACAATTACGATAGAAATTAAAGTCGCTTTGAAACTTCTAAAAAAGAAGAAAAACAATAAAGAAGTAATCAATAACGAAGCGCCAATAAAAATACTAATCTCGTCGGTAATCGTTTTGGCATTCAACGTTCGAATGTAAGGCATCCCCGAAACGCGAAGGTCAATTTTGGTTTCTTTTTCAAAAGTGGTTATCGCAGGGATTAATTTTTCTAAAACAAAGGTTTTACGAGCCTTAGTATTCACGATTTTTTTGTCCATATAAATCGCCGAGCGAACACTTCCAGACCGTTTGTTGAACAATAATCCTTCATAAAAGGGAAGGTCATTGAACAACTCTTTTTTGATGGTTTGCAAATATTTTGGATTGAGAGCTTTCGATTCGTCTACAAAAGGAACCAATTCGAATGTTTCTAAAGCTTCGTTTTTTTGTAGTTTTTTCAAATCATTGAGCGAAACCACCAAGTCTACCTCCTGATTTTGTTTGATGGTATTCATCAATTTACTCCAAGCGGCATAGGCTTTTGGCGTAAAAAAAGTGGAGTCTTTTACTCCTATAATTATCAAATTCCCCTCTTCTCCAAATTTGTCCAAAAAGGCATTGTATTCTACATTTGCAATGTTGTCATCGGGCAACATATTCGCTTCGGTAAACGTAAAATGAATATTTTTCCATTGCAGTGCCAAGAAGACGGTAATGGCTGCAATGATAGAGAGCATTAAAATTCTATTTCTAAGGACAATACGAGCGATAAGTTCCCAAAATCCCAAACTAAACCATTTAATCATTTTCTGTATTTAAAAGGGTGCAAAGGTAACGAAACCTCGATTAAAAAAGGTAGGAAATCCTTGGTTTGATGGCAGTTTTTTTGAAAGCTTTTTGGTTTTTATTAATTTATTGTTCTTAATATTTGAAATAGTATCTCTAATTTTTTGCATTTCTCCAATATGTAAAGAATTTCATCATATGCTTATGTGTTGGAAGAAAAAGCTTCTTTATAATTAAATCCTACTTTTTATGTGAATATGTTAGTTTATACATTAGAATTTATTTTATTTTTTAAAATTGAAAAAAAAACAGTTGGGTTATAATTTATACATTTTGTTTCGCCACCTTTGCAAAACTATTTTTTATTAGAGTTACTATCAATACAATATACTATAAGCAATGTCCTCATCTATTATTATTACTATTTGTATTTTATTACTTTTGGCTTATTTTTTTGATATTACTTCTTCAAAAACTAAGATTCCATCTATTGTTTTATTATTAATATTAGGATGGTTTGTTAAACAAGGAACAACACTACTTCATATAGTAATACCCGATTTAAATCCTATTTTGCCTGTAATTGGAACTATTGGACTTATTTTAATTGTATTAGAAGGTTCTTTGGAATTGGAATTAAAAAAATCGAACTTGTCATTAGTTAAAAAATCATCTATTGTAGCATTTTTCCCAATCTTTTTGTTAAGTTTTGGATTAGGATATGCGTTTTACTATTTCGGCAATATCTCATTCAAAGAAGGTTTGGCCAATGCTATCCCTTTAGCAGTAATTAGTAGTGCTGTTGCTATATCAAGTGCAAAAAATTTAATTAGTTCGCAAAAGGAATTTATAACTTATGAAAGTAGCTTGTCGGATATATTTGGAGTGCTTTTTTTTAATTTTATAACCTTACATACAATAATTGATTTGGGTTCATTTGGAGTCTTTTTTTTAGAGATGATTTTTATAGTTATAATTTCATTTCTTGCAACATTAGGATTGGCTTATTTGTTAAGCAAAATTACTCATAAGGTTAAATTTGCTCCTATTATTTTGCTAGTTATTTTGATTTATTTTATTTCAAAAGAATATCATTTGCCTGCTTTATTTTTCATTATGTTCTTTGGTTTGTTTTTAGGGAATTTAGATGAATTAAAGCAACTGCCATTTATTGAAAAACTGCATCCGGAAGTTTTAAATAAAGAAGTAATGAAGTTCAAAGAATTGGTTGGAGAATTCACTTTTTTAATTAGAGCTCTGTTTTTTTTATTATTTGGTTTTGTTATAAAAACTTCTGAGTTATTAAATCATAAAACAATAATTTGGGCTATTTTTATCACGGTTAGTATATTTATAATACGTGCTATTTTTTTAAAATTAGTTAAATTACCGATAGTGCCTTTGTTGTTTATAGCGCCTAGAGGTTTAATTACAATACTTTTATTTTTATCTATACCTGCTAATCAAACTATTGAGTTGCTGAATAACTCTTTACTTATTCAAGTTATTATTTTAACTGCTTTTTTTATGATGTTTGGATTAATGTTTTCGAAAAAAAGAGATGCAAAATAGGAGCTTAATGTAAACTTGTCGATTCCTGAAGCGTTTGGTTGAGCGGAGTTCCTTCGGTATTAATCATAAAACCATAGTATGAACTGGATTTTATTACTAATTGCTGGCCTTTTCGAAGTAGGATTTACCACTTGTTTAGGCAAAGCCAAAGAAACACAAGGCACCGAAGCTACCTACTGGTTTCTCGGTTTTTTGGCCTGTCTCACCATCAGTATGTCCTTAGTTTACAAGGTCACACAAACCCTCCCCATCGGAACCGCTTATGCCGTTTGGACAGGAATAGGCGCTGCAGGAACCGTTCTCGTCGGACTTTTGGTCTTCAAAGAACCTGCTACTTTTTGGCGTATTTTCTTCCTGCTTACCCTCATTGCCTCTATTATCGGACTAAAAATGGTTTCCGAACATTGAGTTAAATTGGGGCGTGCCACCATAAAACAAAGAGAGCCATTCAACTAACTATTGAATGGCTCTCTTTGTTTTATGTTGTCGGGCTCTACGCTATATCTCTTGGGGCGAACCCCGCCCCAAGAGGATGCCGCTTCTATCCCTCACGCAAAACTTTGCAAATTATCAAAATCCCAAATTCAAAATAAAGCTAATTTTCACCGCAATATTATCTTGGAATTTTGCCAATTGATTCGGGCCATAACGGTAAAAACCACTTAGCCCGATGCCGTTATAAATTTGGCTCAACTCAATTCCCGATTCAAAAAAACCATCGCGTAGGGTTTTGTAATTAATGCCAACGTGCTGTTCTGGTTTTTCCATATCGCCCCATCCCATACGGCTCACAAATACCAAGTTGGGTTTCACTTTTTTCAACAAATGAATGCGATTAAAACTGTGCTTGAACTGAAAATAAGCAAACTTACTCGAGAAAAATTCATTAAAAAACATCGTTTCGAAACTGTTTTTACCTGCAAAAGTCACACGCTGAATAATCGTTTCTTTATTCAAATTATTCGGAGACGTATTGTACAAATGCGTCAAAGGCAAGTCGCCAATAGTATAGCCTGCTTCAAATAGCAAACTGGTTTTTTGACCGTTCAAGTAATTCTTTTGATATTCGGTTCTAAAATCGATTTTGCTAAACTCAAAATCATTGTTGCCCACGTTGGGTAATGATTTGGTAAATTGAAACGTAAATTTGGGATACCTTTTTTCGGTTTCAATTCTTCCCGTTGGCGTTTGCATATAATCACTAAACGGATTCCAACGCAACGAAACCATAGCCGTAGTCAAATTGTATTTCGTAAAAAGTTTGCCGTCTAGATTATAGGCATAATTAAACTTTGGCTCCACAAAAGTATTCGAGAGTTCCCAAATACTTTCCGTTTTTGGAATAAACTTGGTTTCCACACCCGTTTTCCACGTTTGATAATGGTAAAAAGTACTAATGTTGATAGGTCTTGGGTCGTAAATTTTGAACGCTCTTCGGTCAACAGTCCAAGTAGTGCTCGCTATTTCTCGCACATCATCCGTAAATGAAACGCCCCACCAAGTATTCGAAAACTTATTGATTCGGGTACCAATGCCTAAACTGTATTTAAAAGTCCCGTCTTTTGTGCCATAAGCGCTATAGCCTTCTATTTTCCATTTTTTAGAAAAGCTATCATTGGTGATGCCGCCAACTCCTAATCGAAAACCTTCGTAGTTGTTGAAGCTTACAAACTTTCTTAAATCAAAATCAATCACACTAATGGGCACATACCCATTGATAATTTTTCTACCAAACAGCAGTTTGCTTTCAATGCCATTTTTTATCGAAATGCTATCGACAGCTGCATAGGTTTTTTGACTGCGCAAATCCAACTTTTCTTTTCTATACGCTTCCCAAAAGGCATCCGTTTGATTGATAGCGTCTTCTTGTATGTCAATCGCTATCATTGGCTGTTTGATTTTGACAGCTTTGTTGTATTCTATATCAAAATTGTAGCTTTTGGAAATCAAATAACTAATATCGGTAGCTTCCTTTTTTCGCGGTTTGAATCCTTGTTCAACATCGCCATCAAACTGTATGGTTCCACCAAGAATTTTAATGTCATCATCGCTTTTTCCTTTTACAATTTGGAACGTCTTAGCCGAGGGGAACCAAATTTTTTCGGTAGGCAAATACACAAATTCGTGAGTCCCGCTGATATCCAACACACCTTTTATGCGCATAATGGCTTTTGCAATCGCATAAGAATTCGTGTCTATGTACAAAACGCCTTCTAGTCCTGTGGCATTTTTCTTTTTCTTGTTTTTGAAATAAATCATATAGGTAGTCCTGCCGTCAATGGCTACCGAATCCAGTAGTTTGTAGTTGTAATACTCTGGCGCGTCATCGGCTATGGGACTATTGTATTTGGTTTCAAACAACTCATATTTGGGTTCATAAATCGAAAAAGATTGCAAATTGAACGCGATGATTTCATAAATCGGTTGCTTGAAGCCAGCCATTTTTGTTCCTAAAATGACTTCTTTTAAGTGGGTATTTTGGTACTGAAAAAGCGATACTTTCTCCGTTTGAAACAAATGCTGCTTGCTGATGATTTCTTTAAATTTGTAGTTAGAAGAATCTACTTTTACGAGTTCTCTACCATACGTTTTGTCTACAAAAACCGAGTCGATTTTTCCATTAATAGAGTCAGGATTGGCGGTAACTAGGAGTTTGTTATAGGATTTAAATGAAAAACTATTGTTTTTTTGCTGCGGATTGTTGACTGTTTTAGCTGCTATGGCTTTTCGAATAATTTGCAAAGCATCATTTTCTTTAGGAATCAAGACTTCATTCAAATCATTGGACTTTTCTTGTAAGGCCACTACATAAAACGTTTTGTTGGGCATAATGATTTGTTGGAAGGGCGTGTAACCCAAATAAGAAACCGTAAAATCCGAAATAGGATTTGGGCTCAAGAGCTGGAATTTTCCGTCTACATCCGAGATGGTTTGTACACCCGTGTTGCTCGTAATGCTCGCAAAAGGCAAGGGTTGATTGGTCTTCGCGTCTTTCACCAAACCATTCCATTGGAATTGCGCCTGCAGGGAGAACGTAAAAAGTAGCAACAACCAACTCAATTGCTTCATAAAAGTGTGTTTTGAACCCAAGCGATTTTTGTATTAGATTGACAAAAATAGCATAAAAAAACCGTCTCCAAGATACTTTTGGAGGCGGTTTCGTTTATGTTTGTTGTGAAAGTTACACTTTCATAATTTCGGCTTCCTTAACGGCTAGCAATTCATCGATTTTTTTGATGAAGATAATCTATAGTAGAATTAACTAAACCAATTTGGCATTCCTATATGCGTTTGCACCCATTTGCCATTTTTTTTTCGATAGATAACGATATTTGTACCATAATTATAGGTAGGAGATACTATTCCGTGAGAAAAAGTAAAAATAAGGTATTCATTGTTTTGATAATACAAAGGCTCAGAAAAATAAAAATCTTCATAATCATTAGGTTTAAATAAATACTTTTTTTCATAGGCTGGAGTGCCAAATTCCAACGGTTCAAAAATTATATTTTTATGGTTAAAAATTTCGGTACCCCAGCAACATTCACCTCCTTGGAAAGTCGCTTTTTCTATTTCTGATGCAGAGTTTTTGCTGTATTTTTTTCTTGCTATTTCCCACTCAGCTTCTTTGTAGAATGTTTTATCTTCGTAGTCTTTTGTATTGTCTATTGAATCCAATGCATAAATTTCATTTAATTTAAGAATTCTTAATGTCATATCTGTGTTGATTTTTTTGCTATGAATTAGAACTACTTTTGAACGATCTTTAATCTTTGTTGCTAAAAAATCATTAATTACTGCATATTTTTCTTTTAATGTGTCATTAACCTCTGTAATTGGAGCACCAGTTTCAACTTTGCTTTTTTCATATCTTGCAGCACAACTTATTATAAAAATTGCTGAAATAATTAAATAAATAATTTTTTTCATATCGTTTATATTTTTTTTATGGCTAGAAACAATAAATATTTTTATTGTAGGCTTTAATTGAATTGATAAATTATTTTTTCTTTATTTAATTACACTTTTTTCCAATTGCATATTGTCCCTGTGAGTATACTCCATTTTGTTCAGCAAGTATTCTAGCTAAAATCCTATCTCGATTTGGATTTCCAATAGGGTATGTTTTGTCAAATACTGCTGTTTTATGTAAACCACTCCATGCCATATCTAAAAATATCTGCTTATCAGCTAGAGTACTTGGAATTCCTCCTGTTTCATTCCATTGAAATTGTTCTAAAGCAGTTGCAATTGCCTCAACATATATTTTGGCCATATCCTCGTGTTGAGCCATAACTGCAGCTTGTGTATTATTACGTTTATTAACGAACGCTTTAAATAATTCCGGAAAATTTGTTAATTGTGGTGTTGTTGTTGTGGGATAATTGCTATCATCTACAATACTTAACATATAAGCATGAATTATTTCGTGTAATAAAGCTGTGGCTCTATAAAGGTCTGATGCTGTAGTATAATTGTCTTTTGAAACGGTTATTAAATAATTATTAGTAGAAGTCTTTATTGTCTCGGCAAAACTATCTACTTTTTGCATAGCTCCCATCATCATAGTAAGTTTGTAAATAGTAGTTGCTCCAAATTTTTTAAATATACTTGCAATATCTTTTTCATTACTATTTTTCAACTTTTCCATTATTGCTTTGGTGCAAGGGTCTAATTGAGAATAATCAATTTTTTCTTCTAGTATATCTGCATTTTCTTTGAAGACAGTTTGGTAATTTTTTGATAAGTAGGGAATATGAATGTCGTCATTTCCATATTCAGAATCGCATGGATAGGCTACAGCCATATTTTTATATGTCACTTCTGTTTTTACAAGTACTTGTCCAATGTATTTAGTTAAGAAAACCTCGCCAGTTGATGCGTATTTCCATATTTCATATCGATCTACATAGTATTCGGTAATTAATTTTACTACAAAAAAAGCATTACACTCAGGTATTTTGTTGGTTGTTGAATTCTTATTGGGTTTGTAAAATAGTTGAATCACATTTTCAAGAGGCTCAATTTTTTTTTCATTAGAAGGGTTTAATATTTTTCCTTTGTTGATGACTAATTGTCCTAGTAATGTTCCATCCAAATTGAAAATATTTAATGTTCCTGAATAATTATTTAATTTTTTTATGGTTCCTGGATATAAATCGCCGTTTGTGTTTGAAAAAGCTTCTATGAGATACGAATATAAGGTATTATTGTTTTTTAAAGTTATAAGTTCATATTTTAATGTCTTCTGAAATAACTTAGAATTGATTTTCACAGAATCTTTTTCTTTAGCTTCGAGTTCAAATATTTCATAGCCTTCTTTTTCTTCTCTTTTAATATCTTTCCAGTTTATAATAATATTGTTAGAAATGTTTTTATTTACAAATTGTGATAGTTTTAGGTTGTTTTGTAAATGATGAATATAAAAGTAAATAACACAAAATTATGTCTTAAAAGCAATACCCACATTTAGTGATTTTTAATCATAAAAAAACCGTCTCCAAGATACTTTTGGAAACGGTTTAGTATATGTTTGTTGTGAAAGTTACACTTTCATAATTTCGGCTTCCTTAACGGCTAGCAATTCATCGATTTTTTTGATGAAAGTGTTGGTTAAGTTTTGTACTTGCTCTTCTGCGCTTTTGCAAATGTCTTCCGAGGTACCGTCTTTTTCTAATTTTTTGATATCGGTATTGGCGTCTTTACGAGCGTTACGAATTCCAATTTTGGCGTCTTCGGCTTCGGCTTTGGCTTGTTTGGCCAATTCTCTACGACGGTCTTCTGTCAAAGGTGGAACGCTAATGATGATAATGTCTCCATTGTTCATTGGGTTAAACCCTAAATTAGCCACCATAATTGCTTTTTCTATTGGGTGCAACATACTTTTTTCAAACGGTTGCAAAGTAATGGTTCTCGCATCAGGAACACTAATTTTCGACACTTGAGAAAGCGGTGATGCAGACCCGTAATAATCTACAAAAACACTTCCAAGCATTGCTGGAGAAGCTTTCCCCGCGCGGATATTCAAAAATGATTTTTCTAAATGCGCAATAGAACCATTCATAGATTCTTCTGTACTATCTAATATAAATTCAATTTCTTCAGTCATAATCTTATGTTGTTGTTTGTTGTTGGTGGTTCGCAGTCAACTATGAATTACAAACCTTTAACCATAAACTTATATATTAACTACTGTTCCTATGTTTTCGCCTTCACAGATTTTCAATAAATTGCCTTCTTTGTTCATGTCAAAAACTACAATTGGCAATTTATTTTCTTGACTTAAAGTAAAAGCGGTTGTGTCCATTACATTGAGCCCTTTGCTTAACACATCGTCAAATGTAATGTAGTCAAATTTTACAGCAGAAGCATTTTTTTCTGGATCAGAATCATACACACCATCTACGCGTGTTCCTTTTAAAATTACATCTGCGCTTACTTCGATACCTCTCAAAACGGCTGCAGTATCGGTTGTAAAATAGGGATTTCCTGTTCCAGCTCCAAAAATCACAATACGTCCTTTTTCTAAATGACGATCTGCTCTTCTTTTGATATAAGGTTCTGCAATAGATTCCATTTTTAAAGCAGTCATCAAACGGGTTTTCATTCCGTTATCTTCTAATGCTCCTTGTAACGCCATTCCGTTGATTACAGTGGCTAGCATTCCCATATAATCACCTTGAACGCGATCCATTCCAGAACTTGCACCAGCAACACCTCTAAAAATGTTTCCTCCACCAATTACAATGGCTATTTCTACTCCTTTAGCATGCACTTTCTTAATTTCATGGGCATACTCAGCTAATCTTTTAGGATCAATTCCGTAGTTTAAATCGCCCATTAGCGCTTCACCACTTAATTTTAGAAGGATTCTTTTGTATTTCATTTGTCTGTTGAATTGTTTGTGCAAATATAGCGATATTCTGTTTTTTCTGAAATAATGTGCCTTAAATATCTAAGATTATGTTTTTATAGCTTTTTTTGGCGGCTTCATAGCCAATTTTGAATATGGCATCCATTTTGGTTTTACTCGTTTCAAAGGTACTATAAGCACATAATTCTTCTGGTTCTATCAGCCAATGACACGTATTGAATTTATTTAAACTTGAGTTAGCGGTAAGCAAATCAAAGGCTCTACTGGTAACTGACTTTATCGATGTTAAATCTTTGGCTTGAATTTTTTGCATAGGACTTACATATACACCTATCAAAAAGGCACATTTATCTTGAATTAATTCGGTTGGAAAATGATTCAATATGCCGCCATCACTGTATAATTCCCCATTGATTTCATAGGGAGAAATGACTCCTGGAAAAGCACTTGAAGCTAAAATGGCGTCTATTGTTTTAGTTTTGGCATCAAAAACAGTCAATTTTCCTTTTACCATATTGGTTGCAGTTATGTGAATGGGGATTTTCAAGTCGCCTAAAACGCTATCTTCGAAAATTTCTATAAAATATTCTTTGAAGGATTCAGGATCAATTAGCCCTGCTTTCGAAAAAGTAAAATGCTTCCAGTGGAAAAAGTAAATGGATTTAAAAAAATCCAGAATTTCTTTGGGTGTTTTTCCGCATCCATATAAAGCGGCTACTATGGATCCCGCACTCGATCCAGAAATTTGTGTCGGATAAATGTTTTGTTCATTTAGAAACTGTAAAACTCCTGCATGGGCAATGCCTTTAGAACCGCCTCCTGATAATACCAAACCTATAGGTTTTGATTGTTGCATTACGAATGTGTATTTTGTTCTGATTTAGGTGATTTTTATCACAATAGTTTTGAACGGATATGTTTAATTTTGTCTAAAAATAATAATAAAATGAAAACTTCAATAGCAAAAGCATTATTTCATAGTCATCCTTATACGAATTACAGAAAAATAGTTTCTGATTTACTAAAAGAAGGAAAATCATCTGGGAACGAACAAAGTGAAGATTTAACGCATTATAGTGCTCTAAACGAAACAAGAATGAATCGTTTAGATAAAACAATAAAAATTGATCCAGCCATTGCTGAACAACTAAAGGGATTGCAAAATGAATATATTTGGTTGGTTTTAGCTGAAGGATGGTGCGGTGATGCTGCTCAATTATTGCCAGTTATGAATAAAATGGCATTAGAAACCGATAAAATTGATTTGAAAGTTGTTTTTAGAGATGAAAATGACGATTTAATGCAGCATTTTTTGACCAATGGCGGAAAAGCTATCCCTAAGTTGATTATTATTGATAAAGCTACTTCTGAGGTGGTTGGCGATTGGGGACCAAGACCAAAAGGAGCCAAAGACTTAATTTTGAATTACAAAAAAGAGCACGGTGTGGTTGATGAAACGGCCAAATCAGAGCTGCAATTATGGTATTTACATGATAAAGGAATAAGTACTCAAGAAGAAATTTTGGGTTTAATTACTGAATCTATAGAGGTTTAGTTTGTGACGTAAAACTCTTTATTTCAAATAATTAACAATTATTTTATATTCGTCAACTGCTTTATTGTGGAATTTAATTAGTAAATTAGCAAGGAGTAACCCGATCTATCAAATTTGATTTACTTTTTTATTGGTGTTTGAAATAGTGCTTATCATTTAAAAACACACACCTATGAAAAAGCTATTTGAAAAGTTTTATGACTTCTTTTCTTCAATGTTGTTTGGAGGAAAGACAACAATTCATTATTAACTTCGGTTTAGCCCCAGCTGTTAAAAGCTAAAAGTATGATTTAAAAGTACTTTGAATTTTAAGGAAAACACATCGCAAGTTCTAGAATAAGAAATTGTCATGTGTTTTTTATGTTTTATCCTAAATGTTCTTCAAAAGTAGTTGGTGTTACAGCATTTTGAACATCATAATCACCAATCTTGGTTCTTCGCAGAGCTGTTAAATGTGCTCCAGATTGCAAAGCTTGTCCAAAATCAAAGGCTAGAGATCTGATGTAAGTACCTTTGCTACAAACCACTCTAAAATCAACTTCTGGAAGTGCAATTCTGGTGATTTCAAATTCGTGAATGGTGGTTTTTCTGCTTGCAATTTCAACGGTTTCTCCTGCTCTCGCGTGCTCGTACAAGCGTACGCCATCTTTTTTTATAGCGGAAAAAATAGGTGGTTTTTGATCAATTTCTCCCAAAAATTGTTTTACCGTTTCGTGTATCAACGCATCAGTGATGTGTGTGGTTGGGAAGTGTTGGTCTACTTCGGTTTCTAAATCGTAGGATGGAGTAGTAGCTCCAATATGAAAAGTGCCTGTATATTCTTTGGCTTGCCCTTGTAATTCTGTTATGCGTTTAGTGAATTTACCAGTGCAGATTAATAATAAACCAGAAGCCAATGGGTCTAAGGTTCCTGCGTGACCAATCTTGAATTTTTTTGGCAATCCCACTTTGTTAATCAATAAATACTTCAACTTGTTTACCGCTTGAAAAGAAGTAAAATGCAAGGGTTTGTCAATCAAAAGGACTTGACCTTCTAAGTAGTCTTCGGGTGTCATTAAATGATGGTCAGAGGATGAATGAAAAAATGAATAATAAGCAAGACAATCCCTGCCAATATACGATAGTAACCAAATACTTTGAAACCATTTTTAGTCAAGAAACCAATGAAGGTTTTAATTGCCAATAAGGCTACTATGAAAGCCACGATATTACCAATAATCAAATAGTTTATTTGGTCGTCGCTCAAAACAAATCCGTCTTTATAATAGTCGTAACATTTTTTGACTGTAGCGCCCAACATCGTAGGAACAGCTAAGAAAAAAGAAAATTCTGCCGCAGAAGTACGAGATAATTTTTGCGACATTCCGCCCACAATACTCGCTCCGCTTCGAGAGACTCCGGGAATCATTGCTAAACATTGAAACAAACCAATCTTAAAGGCTTGTTGATAGGTGATTTCTTTTTCGTTTTCTGTAGTAGTGTGATTGAACCACTCGTCTACTTTTAATAAAATAAAACCACCAATTAGCAATGACACTGCAACGGTAACTGGATTTTCAAGCAATCCGTCTATAAAATCGCTTAATAGCAATCCCAAAACGACTGCAGGTATAAAAGCCACCAATAACTTGAAATAGAAATCTAAGGATTGGAAAAACCGTTTGAAATACAAAATTACTACCGATAAAATCGCTCCCAATTGAATCACAATAGTGAATAATTTGGTAAAATCGTCGTGCGCAATTCCAAAAAAAGACGAAGCAATAATCATATGCCCAGTCGAAGAAACAGGCAAAAATTCAGTAATTCCTTCAATAATTGCAAGGATGATTGCTTGTAGTGTATTCATTTTTATGTTTGTAAAATGGAGAAAAGCCAGTAACTAATCACTAATTACTGTTTTTTAGGATTTTTAAGAATAGCATAAATAGTGATTCCAAAACCTATAAGTACCGTTGTTGGAGCCAAACGAATTCTTCTGAAGTCAAAAATAGCTTCACTAAAAACGGCAGGGTCATCACTACCACCGCCAGACATTAGTAGAAACCCAAGTGCAATTACTGCAATACCTATTAATAGGATGATGTAGTTGGTTTTTTCAAAAAGGAATTCTTTTTTTATTTCGTTGTTTTTCATTTTATGGCAACTTAATGAATTATCGAATAGTTGTAGCTGAATATTGAAAGACTAATATAAATCGTCTGTTCTTAGGTTCAAGAAACGTTGAGTAGCAAAGTACGTGCTCAACCAAGTGATTAAAACGCCAAGACCAAATACGCCCAAGAGAATCACAGCAATGATTAATTTGTCTTCTAAAATTCCTAAATCTGGGAAGTTCGTTTCAATATAAATTAATAAAGAAATCAAAGCCACGATAGCCAAACCAGCTCCAATCATTCCTAATTTTATGCTTTTAATGACAAAAGGTTTGCGGATAAAGGATTTGGTAGCGCCCACCATTTGCATCGTTTTGATGATAAAACGATTGGAATGAATCGACAAACGCAAGGAGCTGTTAATCAATAACACTGCAATTATCGTTAGAAAACCACTGATGATTAAAATCCACATACTAACTTTCTTGATGTTATCGTTTACTAGATTTACCAATTGTTTGTCATAAACAATGTCAGAAATCATTGGGTTTTTACGAAAATGACTTTCAATTCTAGTAATACTATCACGAACCACATAATCCGCTTTTAGGTTGATATCGTAGGAATTTTGAAGTGGATTTTCTCCCAAGAAAGTAAGGAAATCTTCTCCAATGATATCTGTGTGTTCTTTGGCTGCTTTTTCCTTGGAAACATATACAAATTGTTTCGGAAATTTAGCCGCTTTTAATTCTTTTTCAAAGGCCTGAAAAGTACTGTCAGTAGCTTCTTTTTTGAAGAAAACAGTCATCGCAATTTTTTCTCTAAAATCATCGGCTAATTTTTTAGAATTCACGATGAATAGTCCTAATGTTCCCAATAGGAATAACACCAAAAAAACACTCAATACTACCGAAAAATAAGAGGAAATTAACCTGCGTTTTTGAAATTTGTCGAAGTTAGAACTCATAGCATACTTTAATTATGGCGTAAAAATAACAAACAAATTCTTTATTTGAAGTTAATAACGCCCAAACTTTCAACTTTCGTACAATAAATGTAAATTTGCGCTTTAAAATTTTTATTATTAAAACTTAGAAACTCAGCTACTTTTTAGCTTTGCAACTCGAAAATGAAATACAATCCTAACGAAATCGAAGCCAAATGGCAAAAATATTGGGCTGACAACAAGACTTTTGCAGCGCAAAACAACTCTGATAAACCAAAATATTATGTTTTGGATATGTTTCCTTATCCTTCTGGAGCGGGATTACACGTTGGACATCCTCTAGGTTACATCGCATCAGATGTGTATTCGCGTTTCAAAAGACATCAAGGTTTTAATGTTTTGCATCCAATGGGCTATGATAGTTTTGGATTACCTGCTGAACAATATGCCATTCAAACAGGACAACGTCCAGAAGATACCACACGTGTAAATATTGACGGGGGAGTAGATAAAGAGGGAAATGCAATTGCGGGTTACCGAAAACAGTTGGACAACATTGGATTTTCATTTGATTGGGACAGAGAAGTGAGAACTTCCAATCCTGATTATTATAAGCATACACAATGGATTTTTATCCAATTGTTTAATTCTTGGTACAATAAAGACACCGACAAAGCCGAAGATATTTCGACTTTGACAGCTATTTTCGAAAAAGAAGGAAATGCTACTGTAAATGCTGTTTGCGATGACAATATCATTAGTTTTTCAGCAAGCGAATGGAACGCATTTTCATCCGATGAGCAACAAAAAATTGTATTACAGTACCGATTAACCTATTTAGCAGAAACTGAAGTAAACTGGTGCCCTGGATTGGGAACGGTTTTGGCAAATGACGAAATTGTAAATGGCGTTTCAGAACGTGGTGGTTATCCTGTGATTCGCAAGAAAATGACACAATGGAGTATGCGAATTTCAGCGTATGCAGAACGTTTGTTGCAAGGTTTAAACGATATTGACTGGAGCGAAAGTATCAAAGAAAGTCAACGCAACTGGATTGGAAAATCGGTTGGGGCGATGGTAACTTTCAATGTGCAAAATCACGAAGCAAGTATTGACGTATTTACAACCAGACCTGATACTATTTTTGGAGTAACGTTTATGACCTTGGCTCCAGAGCACGAATTGGTGGCTCAAATTACAACTCCAGAACAAAAAGAAGCTGTAGACGCTTATATTGAAAAAACAGCGAAACGTTCCGAAAGAGAGCGTATGGCCGATGTGAAAACTATTTCGGGAGTGTTCACTGGTGCTTATGCGGAACATCCGTTTACCAAAGAACCCATTCCAGTTTGGATTGGCGATTATGTGTTGGCGGGTTACGGAACTGGAGCCGTAATGGCGGTGCCTTGTGGAGACGAAAGAGATTATGCTTTTGCAAATTTCTTCAAAGGTCAAAACGGGATGCCAACTATCAAAAATATCTTTGACCAAGACATTTCAGAAGCGGCTTATGGCGCCAAAGAAGGGTTTCAATTAATCGATTCTGATTTCTTGAACGGCTTAGGTTACAAAGAAGCGACTCAGAAAGTTATTGCCGAACTAGAAGCGATAGGTCAAGGTAAAGGGAAAATCAATTACCGTTTGCGTGATGCAGTGTTCTCGCGTCAACGTTATTGGGGTGAGCCTTTTCCAGTATATTATGTGAACGGATTGCCACAAATGATTGATGCCAAACATTTGCCAATCGTTTTACCAGAAGTAGAGAAATATTTACCAACTGAAGACGGATTAGCTCCTTTGGGGAATGCAGCAGTTTGGGCTTGGGATAGTGTTCAGTGTTCAGTGGTTAGTACTCAGTTGATAGACAACCAAACCATTTTTCCTTTAGAATTGAATACGATGCCAGGATGGGCAGGAAGTTCTTGGTATTGGATGCGTTATATGGATGCGCAAAACGAAACCGAATTTGCTTCTGCCGAGGCTTTGAAATATTGGGAAAGCGTAGATTTATACATTGGCGGAAGCGAACACGCGACAGGTCACTTGTTGTATTCTCGTTTTTGGAACAAATTTTTAAAAGACAAGGGTTTTGCTCCGACCGAAGAACCATTTAAGAAGCTGATTAATCAAGGGATGATTTTGGGGACGAGTGCGTATTATCCATATTTTGATTTTACAGTAAATATCTCTGTCGATTCTTATAAACATCCAAATAATGATTTGCAAATAGTTTCAAACATTTTTAAAGATCAAGAAAACACAAAAAATGAGGATTTAATTTTTGATTCATCTTTTTTAATAGATGAAGAATTATTTAAAGAAAAATTTCTTGATTTATTTAAGAAGAAGTTTGATTACGAAGAAATTTCAGATGAAGATATAAAATTTGAAATAGTAAATCGTTCGACAAATGTCACTCCTAAAAGGATACCATATAAAAGTATTGATCCGATTTCATTTGAAATAAATATTGAGAAACTAAGAGAGGATACAATGTTTCCGTTTGCGATTAAAATGTCAAATGAAAAATTATTTGCAACAACTGAAATAGGTAAAATGTCTAAAAGTTGGTTAAATGTAGTTAGTCCAGACGATGTTTGTGCAGAATACGGAGCGGATACCTTGCGTTTGTATGAAATGTTCTTAGGACCATTGGAACAAGCCAAACCTTGGAATACGGCAGGAATTTCTGGAGTTTTTGGTTTCTTGAAAAAACTATGGCGTTTGTATTTTGATGAAAACGGTTTGATTGTAAACAACGACGAACCTACCAAAGACAACTTAAAGTCATTACACAAAACCATCAAAAAAGTGGCAGAAGACATTGAAGGATTCTCTTTCAATACTTCGGTTTCACAATTTATGATTTGTGTCAACGAATTGTCATCACAAAACTGTCATTCTCGTGCCATTTTAGAGCCATTAGCAGTGGTGATTTCGCCTTATGCGCCTCATATTGCAGAAGAATTGTGGTCGTTGTTAGGTCACGAAGGGTCTATTGCAACTGTTCCGTTTCCAGTTTTTGACGCGCAACATTTGGTTGAAAGTGAAAAAGAATATCCAGTTTCTTTCAACGGAAAAATGCGTTTCACCATCAAATTGCCTTTGGATTTAACCAAAGAACAAATCGAGGAAATCGTAATGCAAGATGAAAGAACCCAAAAACAATTAGACGGCAGAACGCCAAATAAAGTGATTATTGTGCCAGGGAAAATTATTAACTTGGTAGGGTAAATTATTAAATTATAGCTTTAAAAAATCCAAATTCCAATTTTAGACTGCCCCCAAAAAGTTAGACACTATTTGGGGGTATTTTTATGGAAAGAAAAGTCAGATATGATGCTTCATTTAAACTTGAATGCGTAAAATTAGTATTAGAAAAACATTATTCGTGCAATTATGTTTCTAAACAAAAAGGTCTAAATGAGTCTAACATTCGTAAATGGGTTCGATTTTATAAGCAATATGGCAGTATTGGTTTGCTGCCAAGAAAAANATAATTACACGAATAATGTTTTTCTAATACTAATTTTACGCATTCAAGTTTAAATGCAGCATCATATCTGACTTTTCTTTCCATAAAAATACCCCCAAATAGTGTCTAACTTTTTGGGGGCAGTCTAGTTTTGGGATTTTTTTATTTTTTTTTAGGGTTCTAAAATCATAAATATAAAATCGTTACTCTTCAATCATAAATCATTTATCTTTGCAAACATTTAAATCTAAAATCTGAAAATGACAGGAACCGTTTATAAATCTACAGGAAGTTGGTACACCGTGAAATCCAATCAAGGCGATTTTATTGAATGCAGGATGAAGGGGAAGTTCCGAATGAAAGGAATTAAAAGTACCAATCCCATTGCAGTAGGCGATGTAGTAGATTATGAATTGGAAGAGACTTCGGATACCGTTACGGGTACGATTCATCATATTCACGACCGTAAGAATTACATTGTTCGAAAATCAGTGAATTTGTCGCATCAAATGCACATTATTGCGGCCAATATTGACCGTGTTTTTCTGTTGATTACCATCAACAATCCTCCAACTACGTTTAGTTTTATCGATAGATTTTTGGTTACTGCCGAAGCCTATGGTATTGAGACTATTTTGGTTTTTAACAAAATAGATACTTTAGACGATGTTACCTTAGATGATCAATTGTATATGCAACACGTTTATCAGGAAATAGGGTATCAATGTTTGCGCGTTTCGGCTGCTGAAGGTAAAGGTGTCGAAGCGTTGAAGGAATTAATGATAGGTAAAACAAGTATGTTCTCGGGACATTCGGGTGTTGGGAAATCGACTTTGGTTAATGCTTTGGAACCCACCTTGGATTTGAAAACCAAGAATATCTCCGAGCAAAGCAAGCAAGGTCAGCATACCACTACTTTTGCAGAGATGTATGATTTGTCTTTTGATGCTAGTATTATTGATACACCAGGTATCAAAGGATTTGGAATTGTAGATATGGAGCCTCAAGAAATTAGCGATTATTTTCCTGAATTTTTTAGATTGAAAGAACAATGCAAGTTCAACAATTGTTTGCATAAAGAAGAACCGCATTGTGCTATAAAGTCAGCTTTAGAAAAAGATGAAATCGCTTGGTCGCGTTACAATAGTTACCTTAAAATCCTTGAAGGCGACGACGAACATTACCGTGTGGATACGTATGATGAAGATAGAAAAGCAAGTGATAAAACGAGGGAGTAATGAGAGTCATAATCCAAAGAGTAACGAATGCCTCAGTAACAGTTGAGAGCAAAATAGTAGCCGAAATCCAAAAAGGGCTGTTGGTTTTTGTTGGAATTGAAGAAGCCGATAATCAAGAAGATATGGATTGGTTAGTGACCAAAATTACGCAGCTTCGTATTTTTGGTGATGAAAATGAGGTAATGAATCTTTCTATTCAAGATGTTGGAGGAGATGTGCTTGTGGTCAGTCAGTTTACGCTTCACGCAGCTACCAAAAAAGGGAATCGCCCTTCGTATATCAAAGCCGCAAAACCTGATATCGCCATTCCTATGTATGAGCGTTTTGTAAAAGCCTTAGAGAGTAAATTAGGAAAAAAAGTACCCACCGGTATTTTTGGTGCGGATATGAAGGTTTTATTGTTAAATGATGGACCAGTAACCATTCAAATAGACTCAAAAAATAGAGAATAATTTATTTTTTTATTACAAGAATTACTATATATTTGAGTACCACAAATTAAAGTCAGAAAAACAAATTCAATTGCTTCAGCTGTAAATAGTTGAGGCTTTTTATTTTTAAATTAATTTGTTAACCCCTTCTGATTTTATGAATCGTAAGTTATTTTCGTTTGTTTTTTTGTTCATTTTCTCATTTTGTGTTCGAGCCCAAGAAGCTAAATATGAGGTATCGTCCATTCCTGATAGTTTAAAAACGAATGCGAATGCAGTACTTCGATTAAGCGAACTTACTATTGATATTCTTTCTCAAAGAAAAATGGTGATTAAAACCAAGCGAGTAGTAACTGTGCTGAATGAAGCGGGAATGAGCGCTTTGGATGCCTATGCTCATTATGATAAATCGACGAGTATTTCTAGCATACAAGCAAGGATAGTAGATGCTACAGGAAATGAACTAAAAAAGTTCAAAAGAAAAGATTTCAAAGATCATAGTGCAGTTGATGGTGGTACAATTTTTTCGGACAACAGAGTGTTGTATTTAGAGTATACACCTATCAATTATCCGTTTACAATGGTTTTTGAATGCGAAACAGAAACTTCTACTACTGCTTTTATTCCACAATGGTTTCCTTTACCTGATTATTTGTTGAGTGTTGAAAAAAGTGTTTTGAATGTAACCTTTCCAAATAACTTAGGCTTTAAGAAAAAAGAAAACAATTTTTCGAACAAGAATATCCAAAAAACACTCGACACAGCCACTCAGCTAAGTTATACTGCTACCAATTTAGTAGCAATGAAACCAGAGGATTATAGTCCTTATTTTTACGATATTTTGCCAAGAGTCATTATGGGGTTAGAATCTTTCCACCTCGAAGGAGTTGATGGAAATGCCAAAACTTGGGAAGATTTTGGTAAGTGGTATTCTAGCAAAATTTTGTCAGGAACAATTGATTTGCCACCAACAACTGTTTCCAAAATAAAAGAGTTAGTTGGGACAGAACAAGACCCTGTAAAAAAGGCCAAAATTGTATATGAATTTGTACAGCAAAAAGTACGTTATATCAGTATTCAAGTCGGAATTGGAGGTTGGAAACCTATGCTTGCTTCGGATGTAGATCGATTAGGTTATGGCGATTGTAAAGCCTTAACCAATTATACTCAGGCTTTATTAAAAGCAGTTGATGTGCCTTCTTATTACACTATTTTGTATGGCGATAGAAAACGAATTAATATTGATGCTGATTTTGTTTCGATGCAAGGCAATCACATTATTCTGACGATTCCTGTTGGCAATCAATATACTTGGTTAGAATGTACAAGTCAAACCACACCCTTTGGATACCAAGCCGATTTTACAGATGACCGAGATGTTTTGATTATCAAACCTGAAGGGGGACAAATTGTTCACACCAAAATTTATTCAGCCAATGAGAATTCGCAATTAAGTAAAGGTTCTTATACTATAGCCTCTAATGGAGACTTTTTGGGCCAAATTCAAATCGTCTCTCAAGGAACACAGTATGGCGATAAAGAACAAGTAGAGCGCCTGCAGCCAGATCAAAAAGAAAAGCATTATAAAGAATTTTGGGATGACATCAACAATTTAAAAATTGATAAAATCACTTTCGAAAACAACAAAAAAGAGATTCGCTTTGTAGAGAATGCAAAGTTGTCCGCTACGAAATATGGCACATTTACTGCCGATAAAATGATGGTAACTGTAAATGCTTTTAATCGCATTTCAAGTGGTGTAAAACGAATTAGAAACCGTAAAACACCTTTTGAAATTGCGCGTGGGTTTTATGATGAGGATGAAATTACCATCCATTTACCTTTAGATTTTGCTATAGAATTTATTCCACCAGCCTTTGAGAGCAAAACCAAATTTGGAACTTACACCATTTTATTAGTCAAAAAAGAGGATCATACTTTGATCTATAAAAGAGTTTTGTTGGTCAATACTGGAAAGTATACCAACAAAGAATATGATGACTACCGCCTTTTTATGGAAAAAGTCAGTCAAAATGATAACACCAAAATTGTCCTAACCAAAACCCTTTAATTTTTATGAAAATTACCAAAATTATTATCTATTCATTTGTTTTGTTACTCAATCTTACTTGTTTAGCACAAAACTTTGAATTAGGAAAAGTTTCAATTGCTGAACTTGAAGAAAAACATCATCCAAAAGATACCTCGGCAGTAGCGGCGATATTGTTTAAAAAGGGGAAAACTTCATTTGAGTATTCGCAAGAGAATGGTTTTATGTTGCAAACTGTAGTAAAGGTTAGGATTAAGATTTATAAAAAAGAAGGATACGATTGGGCTAATAAAGCGATAAATTATTCGATAGATTCATCGCCTAAAGAGTCACTAGATTTTTCCGATGCGGTGACTTATAACTTGGTCAATGGAAAAATTGAGAAAACGAAATTAAAAAGCGATGGTATTTTTGTTGAAAAAATTAATAAGTATTGGAATAGAAAGAAAATCACAATGCCTAATGTAAAGGAAGGCTCAGTGATTGAATATGAATACGCAATAAGAACACCAAATAAAGTGCATCCTAGAGACTGGGATTTTCAAACCTCAATTCCAGTAAACTATTGCGAATATAAGACCTTTATTCCGGAATACTATACTTACAATACCTCGGTAAAAGGTTTTATCTCACCTGAAATAAATGTAGTGAAGAATAGTAAATCTATAAATATTACTTCAAAAGAACGATATAAAGCCGCAGGACTTAGTCCAACTACAACGTCTTATTCTAATGATACTTATACGTATATGGAAACAGTATCTACATATGTTACAAAGAATCTTCCAGCAATGAAAAACGAGAGTTTTGTAAATAATATTGATAATTATACCTCTAGTTTGGTCTATGAATTAGCAACCATTCAATTTCCGGGAGAACCTATAAAATCTTTTGCAACCGACTGGAATTCGGTAGTTAAAACGATTTATAATTACGAAGATTTTGGTCCTGAGTTGAACAAAACTGGTTATTTTGAAGACGAAATAAAAGCCTTAATTGCGCCATTAAACTCGCCAGAAGAAAAGATTGCAGCAATTTTTACTTATGTAAAAAATAGTGTAAAATGGAATGGTCTTTATGGATTCTATTGTGAGCAAGGTGTAAGAACTGCATTCAAAAACAAAACAGGTAATGTTGGGGACATTAATTTGATGTTGACAGCTATGTTGCGTTTTGCGGGATTAGAAGCGAACCCAGTCTTGGTGAGTACAAGAGATAACGGAATTGCGTTGTTTCCAAGTAGAACAGCTTTTGATTATGTTATTGCAGCCATAGAGAGTTCTAATGGATTGGTTTTGTTAGATGCTACTGAGGCTAATGCTATGCCAAACGTTCTTCCAACTCGTGATTTAAATTGGTTTGGACGCTTAATTAGAAAAGATGGGTCTTCTTCAGAAGTAGATTTGATGCCAAAAACATTGTCCAATGTTGTTGTAACAATGAGTTATGCTATAGAACCCACTGGAAAAGTTAGTGGCAAAATGCAACGACAGTTAACGCATTACAATGCAATGTTATTTAGAAACCGCGTAAACGGTGAAAATCAAGACGCTTATCTAGAGAAATTAGAAAACGAAAATGGAAAAATAGAAATTGAAGATTACAAAAGGCATAATGAAAAAGAATTAAATGCTCCTTTAGGTGAAGTTTTTTCTTTTACAGGGTCTAATTTATGTGATGTCATTCAGGATAAAATTTATATCAATCCTTTGTTGTTTTACACTTATAAAGAAAATCCATTTAAGCAAGAAACCAGAGAGTATCCAATAGATTATAGTTATCCTTTTACAGACAGATATGCAATAAATATTCAGATTCCTGAGGGATATGTCGTAGAAAGTGTTCCTGCGCCGGTAAATATGGTGATGCAAGATGATTTAGGGGGTTTCAAGTTTTTAATTAATGTGTCAGGTAATATGATTCAACTTTCGGTACAGCATCAAATAAAAGTGCCAATCGTAGCCTCTGATTATTATGAAATGCTAAAAGAGTACTATCAAAAAATGATTGAAAAGGAAAACGAAAAAATCGTCTTGAAAAAAGCTTAATGATAAGAAAAATAGTCACATTATTATTTGTCATGAGTTTTACAATTATTGGTAAAGCTCAAGACTTTCAATTAGGAAAAGTTACGGTTGAAGAGCTTCAAGAAAAACAGCATCCCAAAGATACGTCAGCGGTGGCGGCAGTTTTGTTTAAAAAAGCAAGAACTTTTTTTACTTACACAGTAAAAGAGGGATTTATAGCAAATCATGAAATTCAATATCGCATTAAAATTTATAAAAAAGAAGGGTTGAAATGGGCTACCTTCGAAGTTCCCTATTATGTAGGGTATAAAGAATATATACCAGACATTGTGAAATTTTCGGAGGCTTATAGTTATAATTTGGAACAAAATAAAGTTGTAAAAACCAAATTGAATAATGAAGGCAGTTTCAAAGAGCAAATCAATAAAAATTGGAAAAAGGCTACAATTACTTTTCCTGATGTAAAAGAAGGTACTGTGATTGAGTTCAAATACATTCATAAGTCTGAGAATATTTTTAAGTTCCCCGATCTTGAACTCCAGTATGATATTCCTGTGAATAGTTTTGTTTATAAAACACAAATACCCGAGGTCTATATTTACAAAAGTATTCTAAAAGGAAAACAAGAGGTCAAAACTGTCTATGATGTGTCTTCTGGGTCTAACAATTATGAAGATGAACTCGGACAGAGTGCTACTTTGAGGTACAAGCAAATAAACACAACATTTTCTGCTCAAGATATTCCTGCCTTTTATCCAGAAAAGTTTGTTGATAATCACGATAATTACAAAGTTGCAATTCAACAGGAGTTGGAAAGAATTCGCTATACTGATAAACCAGACAAGGATTATTCTGTAACTTGGGAGGGAGTCGCTAAAACTATTTACAAAGAAAAAGAGTTTGGTGAAGAGCTAAAACTTACTGATTATTTTACGCCTTATCTTCAACAATGTTTGAATGGAAAATCTACCGGAATTGAAAAAATGGATGCTGTTTTTAAGCATGTTCAAGGGCGAATGAATTGGGATAACAAATATGGAGTTTATGCTGATAAAGGTGTTAGAAAAGCCTATGAAAGTCAAACAGGAAACATTGCAGAGATAAATTTTATCCTGATTAATATGCTGAATAGCGCAGGAATTCAAGCGAATCCTGTTTTGGTTAGTACTTTGGATAATGGTGTTCCTGTTTTTCCTGGTAGAACGGGCTTTAACTATGTAATTGTTTCGGCATTCGTTGATGGGAAAACGTATTTGTTAGATGCCTCAAATAAATTTACAATACCTAATATTTACCCACTTTCATTAATCAATTGGTCGGGTAGAAAAGTCTTATCTGACGGTACTTCAAGCGAGGTGAGTATGACAGATGTAGCTACTTCAAAGAATATGTATGGAATAAATATGAAGTTAGATGCTAAAGGTGTTCTAGAAGGGGCTTTGAGAAACCAAAAGACCGATTTTGAGGCACTGAGTTTTAGAGAAAAAAATGCAAATCTAAATCATGAAGGGCATATAGAAAGACTAGAAAATCAATTTAATGGATTACAGATAATTGACTATACTATAGAAAATGCAAAAACAGAGTTGTCTAAGCCTCTTGTAGAGTCGTATTCTTTTAAAATAGAAAACGCTTTTGATAGGATTGGAGGAAAATTTTTTATTTCCCCATTGCTGTTTTTTACGACACAGAAGAATCCATTTATAGCAGAAGAAAGAAAAATGCCGATATATTTTGGGTTTCCTAAACAAGATAAGTATGTGATTAATTTAGAAATTCCAGAAGGGTACGTTGTAGAATCTTTACCATCACCTCTAAGAATTATGGCGCAAGACGGTATTGGGTCGTTTACTTGTAATGCACAAGTTGTCAATCAAAATATTCAAATTATTATAACCAATGAAATAAGTAAAGTCTTAGTAGATGCTTCATTATATCCTATGCTAAAGGATTATTATCAAAAAATCATCGAAAAGCAGAACGAAAAAATAGTCTTGAGAAAAGCTTAATGATAAGAAAAATAGTCACATTGTTATTTGTCTTGAGTTTTACAATTATTGGTAAAGCTCAAGACTTTCAATTAGGAAAAGTTACGGTTGAAGAGCTTCAAGAAAAAAGGCATCCTAAAGATACTTCTGCGGTTGCCGCAGTTTTGTTTAAAAAAGGGAGAATGGAGTTAATGCTTTCTCAAAAACACGGTTTTATGTTAAACACCATAGTTAAAATGAAACTGAAAGTTTATAAGAAAGAGGGATATCAATGGGGTGTTGAAAAAATTAAACTATATGCTACTGAAAAAGTCAAGGAGGAAATATCTTTTATAAAAGCTTCAACTTATAACCTAGTTAATGGAGTAGTTGTAGAGTCCAAAATGGATGATAAAGCCACTTTTGATAATAGAATTAATAAGTTTTGGAATCAAAAGAACATAGTTTTTCCCAATGTAAAAGAGGGTTCAGTAATCGAATACGAATACTCTATAAAAACTCCTTTTTACAAACGTCCACGTGATTGGAATTTTCAAACGGAAATACCAGTTAATTATTCAGAATACAAAACAATAATTCCAGAATTTTATATATACAATACGATAACCAAAGGTTTTTTTTCACCGAAGATTGATTTCAAATTGAAAGAGAAGAAGGCTACTTTAGAGATATCTAGTCTTCTTAGAATTGAGGAGTATAAAGAAAAACACACAACTTATATACTTGAAAATTTACCTGCTTTAAGGAATGAAATTTATGTAAATAATGTAAATGATTATTGTTCTAGTCTCATCCAGCAAATGGCCTCTGGTGATTTTAAGATTAGGGATGAAAAAGAAGAGGCTGAACAATGGAATAAAGTACTTCAGTCAATTTATGATTTGGAGTTTGCTAAAGAGTTAAGCCAAAACACTTTTTTTGAACAAGATATTAAACCTTTAATTGTTTCCCTATCCACCCCAGAGGAAAAAATAATAGCTATTTTATCATATGTAAAAAATAATATAAAGTGGAATGGTGACCTAGGTTATGAAGCAGAAAATGGCATTAAAAAAGCTTTTAAAATTAAATCTGGTAATATAGGAGATATTAATATACTGCTTACGAGTATGCTAATATATGCAGGCTTAGATGCAAACCTAGTTCTTAGTAGTACTCGTGAAAACGGAATTGCAGCTTTTCCTGTAACTTCAGCTTTTGATTATGTTATTTCTTCAGTAAAAACTCCTGACAAAATTTTTTTATTAGATGCTTCTGAATATAATAGTATGCCCAATATTTTGCCTCTTCGGGTAATAAATTGGTATGGGTATTTAATTGTAAACAAAGGGAACTCGCAAAAGATTAATTTAGTAAAAAGTGAAAGTTCTTATAAATTTACTTCAATGAATTTCGAGATAGCTCCTGATGGAGTGGTAAAAGGTAAATTAAAGCAACAGCAAAATAACCACAACGCAATGTTATATCGGGACTACGTGGCTAATGAAAACTTAGAATCGTATATAGAAAAATTAGAAATTGAAAGTGGAAAGATAGAAATTAAGGATTATCATAGAGAAAATGTAAATGAATTACAAAAGCCAATAGTAGAATATTTTTCCTTTTCTGGAAATAGTTTATGTGAAGTAATTCATAATAAAATCTACTTTAGTCCTATGTTGTTTTTTGCTTTAAAAGAAAATCCTTTTAAACAAGAAACGAGAGAGTATCCGATAGAGTATGATTTTCCATTTGAAAATAAGTATCAGATTAATGTTAGAATTCCAGAAGGATATAGTATTGAGAGTGTACCAAATCCCATTGAGATTTCAATCATTGAGGATATTGCAAAATTTAAGTTCTTAACAAAAGTTATTGATAATGAAATTCAGATTTCAGTTGTTCATCAAATAAGAGAATCAGTTATTAAGGCTCAAAATTATGATTTGCTAAAAGAATACTATCAAAGAATCATCGAAAAGCAGAACGAAAAAATAGTCTTGAAAAAGGCTTAGTCGTCTTTGTTTCGACTATCAATCCTTCCAAACTTTATAGACTTTAGTTACCTTTGAGGCAAAATAAGCTATTATGAACTTGAAAAATGCGCAACTAGACGTAGATAACTGGATTAAAGAACATGGTGTTCGTTATTTTAACGAATTGACGAATTTGGCTCAGCTAACTGAAGAAGTAGGCGAGGTAGCCCGAATCATTGCTCGCCGTTATGGAGAACAGTCCGAGAAAGAAAGCGATAAAAACAAAGACTTAGGCGAAGAATTGGCCGATGTTGTTTTTGTTGTATTGTGTTTGGCCAATCAAACAGGAATTGATTTGCAAGCCGCTTTTGATAAAAAAATGGATTTGAAATCTGTTCGAGATAAAAATCGTCACAAAAACAACGAAAAACTAAAATAATTAGTCAAGGCTAAATTGTGAATTGTGAGTTGTGAATTGTAAATTGCAGCCCAAAAAAATAGTGGAGTTGCCTATCAATTCACAACTCACAACTCATATTTAAAGCTATGAATTTACAAATACATTCTGCAATTTCAACTCTCAATGCTACTATTTCAATCACAGGTTCCAAAAGCGAAACCAATAGATTGTTATTGTTGCAGGCATTATATCCCAATCTTGTTTTGACGAATACTTCGAATTCTGATGATTCAGAAGTGATGACCAAAGCCTTGCAGAATACTCAGTTTTCGGGTGCTGATTCCCAACTTATAGATATTCATCACGCAGGAACTGCAATGCGTTTCTTAACGGCTTTTTTTGCAGTAAGCGAAGGAAAAGAAGTGATTTTGACAGGCTCTCAGCGTATGACGGAGCGCCCTATAAAAGTATTGGTTGAAGCATTGCAGCAATTAGGTGCTCAGATAGCTTACGAGAAAGAAGTAGGATTCCCACCTATCCGAATCAAAGGGCAAAAAATAACCCAATCCAAAGTTAGTATTCCTGCCAATGTGAGTAGCCAATACATTTCGGCACTTTTACTAGTAGCTCCAAAACTAGAAAACGGAATCGAATTGACATTGGTTGGCGAAATTACTTCTGTTCCTTATATCAAAATGACCTTGGCTTTGCTGAATGAAATTGGTGTCGAAACTAAATTCGAAGAAAATGTCATCACAGTTAAACCATTAACAACAAACTCAAAACAACAAACGCTAACAGTCGAATCCGATTGGAGTTCTGCGTCTTACTTTTTCAGTTTGGCAGCTTTGTCGAACGAAGCTACTATCGTATTGAATAGCTATAAAGAATCAAGTTTGCAAGGCGATTCGGCTTTAGTTGAAATCTACGCCAAAATGGGAGTCGAAGCTCGTTTTGAAGCAAACCAACTGACCTTAGTGAAACAACCTAATTTCGATTATCAATCGGTTACTTTTGATTTGAATAATACACCAGATATTGCGCAAACCATTGTAGTTACTTGTTTGGGACTTGGTATAGGTTGTCATTTAACTGGACTACATACCCTAAAAATCAAAGAAACCGACCGTTTGGAAGCGCTACGAATTGAACTAACAAAATTAGGCGCAGCCATTACTGTTACTAATGATAGTTTGACTTTAGAACCTTCTAAATCCATTTTGCCTAATATCGCCATAGATACCTATAACGACCATCGTATGGCTATGGCTTTCGCTCCTTTAGCCTTGCGCGTTCCTATTATCATAAACAATGCTGAGGTGGTTTCTAAATCGTATCCAGATTTCTGGACAGATTTAACAACTCTTGGATTTCAATCTGCTGAGGTCTAATTTAATACTCTAATCTACAACGCTTTTCTTTTTATTTAATTTACAAAGTAAAGCGTTGTAAAGAGGCGTGTTTGTTACGAAAATTAAAATAAACACCAAAACACTTGACAACGCCTATCTCGTAATCGTATATTTGCAGCCAGATTTTTATTAAGTCAGCAAGTCTTAATACTTACTTCTAATATCTTAATACTCAAATATGAAATTATCCCACTTTAACTTCAATTTACCCAAAGAACTTTTAGCCGAATTTCCTGCAGAAAATAGAGACGAATCTCGTTTAATGGTAATCGATAGAAAAAAACAAACCATCGAGCACAGAATGTTCAAAGACGTAATTGATTATTTTGATGATGGCGATGTTTTAATCTTAAACAATACCAAAGTTTTCCCTGCTCGTTTGTACGGAAATAAAGAAAAAACGGGAGCTAGAATCGAAGTTTTCTTGTTGAGAGAATTGAATGCTGAACAAAGATTATGGGATGTATTGGTAGACCCAGCTCGTAAAATCCGTATCGGAAACAAATTGTATTTTGGTGACGACGACTCTTTAGTAGCTGAGGTGATTGACAATACAACTTCTCGTGGTAGAACCCTTCGTTTTTTATATGACGGTTCTTACGAAGAATTCAGAAATAAATTGACAGAATTGGGAGAAACACCAATCCCAAAATACATCAACAGAGAGGTAACTCCAGAAGATGCAGACCGTTACCAAACTATTTATGCTAAAGAAGAAGGAGCTGTAGCTGCACCAACAGCAGGTTTGCACTTCTCAAAACATCTTTTAAAACGTTTGGAAATCAAAGGCGCAAAATTTGCCGAAGTGACTTTACACGTAGGTTTAGGAACTTTCAATCCTGTTGAGGTAGAAGATTTATCCAAACACAAAATGGATTCTGAAGAGTTAAAAATTACTCAAGAAGCTTGTGATATTGTGAACGAAGCAAAAGCCAACAAGAAAAGAATTTGTGCTGTTGGAACTACTTCAATGCGTGCAATCGAAAGTTCAGTTTCTTCTCAAAACACTTTAAATCCTTACGATGGTTGGACCAATAAATTCATCTTTCCACCGCACGATTTCAGTATTGCTACCTGTATGATTACCAATTTTCATACGCCAAAATCAACGTTGTTAATGATGATTTCTGCTTTTTGTGGTCACGATTTAATGCGCAAAGCTTACGATGAAGCCATCAAAGAAGGATACAAATTCTACTCTTATGGAGACGCTATGTTGATTCTTTAAATCACATAAAAACATATTCAATTAATCTCGTCAGCAATGGCGAGATTTTTTTTTGGGCGTATTACGGGCTGTACATTTCAATAAAGAGCGCTGGCACTAACTATTGCTCCTACTGCGGGAGCTTCCGTTGGTCGCTTCCTCGTTAGGGCAATACTACAGTGCCAGCGCTCTTTATTTCCATTACCATCCCTAACGCAACTCCTTTTCAAAAGACATTTTTGCAATTTGTAGCTAACCTTTTTTTACTACATTTACCCTTCAAAACAACTTTTATGAATTTCAAAAATACGCTCGAATTTGCACAGCAATTAGATGCACAAGATTCGTTGAGAAGCTATCAAAACGAATTTATTTTTCCGCAAGTCAATAACCAAAAAGTAATTTATTTTACTGGAAACTCTCTTGGTTTGCAACCCAAAAGAACCAAAACCTATGTTGATGAAGTAATGAACGATTGGGCCAATCTTGCTGTTGAAGGTCATTTCTATGCCGACAAACCTTGGTGGGATTACCACGAACGCTTTGCAGCACCATTAAGTAAAATTGTAGGAGCCTTACCTAGCGAAGTAACGGTGATGAATACCCTAACGGTCAATCTTCACTTGTTGATGGTTTCTTTTTATAAGCCTACGGCTAAAAGGTATAAAATCATTTGTGAAGAAAAAGCCTTTCCTTCAGACCAATATATGTTTCAGAGTCAGGTGCAATTTCACGCTCAAAACAGCGGCATTAACGCAAACGATGCCATAGTTGAAATCAAACGTAGAGAAGGAGAGCATAACATTCGTATCGAAGATATTATTAGTAAAATAAACGAAGTAGGCGATGAGTTGGCGTTGGTTTTAATCGGAGGAGTGAATTATTATACCGGCCAAGTTTTTGATATTAAAACCATCACTGCTGCAGGTCATAAAGTAGGAGCAAAAGTAGGATGGGACCTAGCACACGCAGCAGGAAATATCAAACTAGAACTACACGATTGGAATGTTGATTTTGCCGCTTGGTGCAGTTACAAGTATATGAACTCAGGTCCGGGAAATGCTTCGGGTTGTTTTGTACATCAAAAACATCACAACGACAGTACCTTGGCTAGATTCGCAGGCTGGTGGGGACATAACAAAGAAAGACGTTTCAAAATGGAACCTCAATTTGACCCTGTTCACGGAGCAGACGGTTGGCAAATTAGTAATTTACCTATTTTATCCTTAGCGCCTTATTTGGCTTCGGTTCATTTATTTGACGAAGTTGGGATGGAGGCATTGATTAAAAAACGTGACCATATTACTTCTTATTTAGAATTTATTTTGCACGAAATAGATAAAGAAGTAGACAGTACTTTTGAGATTATCACTCCAAGTAATCCTGAGGAACGAGCTTCGCAATTGTCTGTTTTTTTACACGGTGAAGGACGCAGTTTGTTCGATTATTTGATGAAAAATGGTGTAATCACAGATTGGAGAGAACCCAACGTTATTCGTTTAGCACCTGTTCCTTTGTATACTTCTTATGAAGATATGTACCATTTTGGACAAATCCTCAAGCGTGGTATTTTAGAGAAAAAGTAATGACATACCTATAAAATCCAAAAGTCGGTTAGAATAATCTAGCCGACTTTTTTTATGTAATAAAATGAACAGGAACGACAAAATATAGGGAGAAGCTTATAACTAATTCAGGTGCTTCTATACTCATAAAATCTAGTACAGGTACATACTAAATGGTGCTTTGAGTAGCATTCATTTGTCTCAAACGCTGCTAATTCTACTATTCTTTATTTTACTTCTATAAAATTTAATTCTTGTTGAAAAGCGTGTAATTGCATTTCTAGTTCTTTAGTAATCGATTCAAAATAGCTTGTTTTTGGTAGCAGATTTTGATAATAACTAATTCCTTCTAACATATTTTTTTTGAATGATTGCAGTTTTTTTACTTGTGCCGCAGTTGATTCTGAAGCAACAGTTTTGCATTCATTTTTGAAATAATCCAAGTACATCTTTAGTTCTTTGATGAACACGTTTGGACGATTAGTCACTCGAAGCACTGTATCATTTCCATAAATGTGTTGAATCATTTTTTTCAAAGAAACCTCTTGGTCAAAATAAGCTAAATTCGGTCCAGGACATGCTACAATTCCTTGGTCTTGCCCTTTTATTGGAATATTGTTCTCCAAGTAAGAAGCATTGGCTAATCCAACACACAGACAAGATTTTTCGGTAATGCTGTTTTTGCAACTTTCATATTGTTCTAGACTGAGTGTTTGCTTTTTCTCTTCAAGAGTAGCCAGTTGTTCGTCTTGAAATTTTTTCGAAGCGGTACAAATACCATTGCCCTCTGCATCTTTATGCAAAGCCAAGAATTTCTTTGGACACGAACTACCTGCTTTATTGGCTTGTATGCGTTTTTCTCTTACAATTTCATTACTAGTTCCTCTCAAGGTGTTAAAAGGAACGCCTAAAGGTGAAATGTGGCTCAAGTAAAAATCATTTTCTTTGGCTTCCGCCAATAATTTTCGGGTATTGTTGTCTACAGAAGTAGCTTCGGGAACCAATAAAAATGGGGAACCCCATCCTACAGAGTCTACCTGATAATGTTCTAATAAAAAGTTATGTTCTGAAGCTGTTCCTACACCACCTTGAACCGTAATTTTTAATTCTAAAGGTGATTCTGGAACGGGAAGTTCTTTTTGTCCCAATGCTTTAACCATTAAATCGTGTGCTGATTGGATGAGTTGCTCTTTCTTTTGTTTGAATTCTTCCAAAATGGGTCCTAGTAAAAAACCATCGGTGGCAAAAGCATGACCTCCACAATTTAATCCAGATTCAATACGATATTCTGAAACCCAAAGGCCTTTTTTAGCTAGAAAATTACCTTGTATCATCGCGGAACGGAAATCGCTAACTTTTAGCGTTATCTTCTTCTTTAGGGTATTATTCAAATCAGGAAAGAAACAAGAAAAGTTCTCGAAATAGCTGTACAATCTTGGATTCATTCCGGCACTTAAAACAACAGAAGAAGCTAAATTGCTGTTTGCAAACCCTCTTAGAGCTGCATGAGCATCATTGAATTCTACTGGTAATTGCTCTTTGCCTACAGAATTGTCCTTGTCTAGTTTGGTCATGATATTTACATCAATGGCACCAGGTGTTAGCTGATTCTCAATATAATGTTTTAGGTTTTCTTTAAAAGCGATACCTTCATCCATCAATTGTAAAAAACCTTTTTTTAAATCAGATGTATTGGGTAGCTGCGCGATGTAATTGTCTAAAGCCTGTTTGCTCTCAACCAATTCTGTCTTGAAGTCTTCGAATTTTTTCTTTACAATACGATCTACTAGATTAAGATAGGATGTAATTCGTTCGGCTCTATAGTCGTGGATTTTCTGAGTGATTTCTTTGTAAGGAATCTCAAATTTTTCGCTGTAAAAAGCATTCATTTTTTCGATTAATTCATCATCCGCAATTGAAATTACCGAAGAAATTCCATAATGAGCGACACGAATAGGACTGTCTATAGTATAAGCCAATCCCATCACAGGGATGTGAAAAGTATGTGGTGATTTTTTGTTGGTCATGTATTTATAGCATTTTATTCCCTGCAAATATTGTCAATTGCATTGGTTAAAAAACTGATAAATATCATACAGGTCTAATAATCATTGATATTGCTGATGATGTCTTTTGCTTTTTTCTTTATTTGGTACAATTCCTCTGGTTTTATTTTGGCCAATAAATTGAGCATCATTCCCATTCTTTGGTTGCCTTGAAAGAATTCTTTTTTATCATCAAGAAAGTTCCAATATAAAGCATTGAATGGACAAGCTTTGTCTTCTGTTTTTTGCTTTACATTGTAGTGACATTTTCCACAATAATTACTCATTTTGTTGATGTAATTTCCTGAGGAAACATAGGGTTTTGTAGCCAGTATTCCGCCATCAGCGTATTGCGACATACCACGGGTGTTGGGTAATTCTACCCATTCGATTGCATCTATGTAAACCCCTAGATACCAAGCGTCCACTTCGTCAGGATGGGTTTGAGTAAGTAGACTAAAGTTGCCAATAACCATTAATCGTTGGATATGGTGTGCATAGGCATCTTCTAAACTTTGCTGTATGGCGTGGTGCATACAGTTCATTTTGGTTTGACCATCCCAAAAGAAATTAGGTAAAGGATTGAAGTTTTTCAGTTTATTTAATGACGAATAGTTTGGCATTTCTTTCCAGTAAATCCCCCGAACATATTCACGCCAACCTAAAATTTGACGAACAAATCCTTCTATTTGAGATAAGCTAATTGTGCTTTGGTTTTTATGATAATAGGATACCGCCGTTTGAATTACTTCCTTTGGTGAAAGCATTTTGCTATTTAATGCAAACGATAATCTAGAATGAAATAAAAACTTTTCTTCGGTATGCATCGCATCTTCATAATCGCCAAAATGGCTCAGCAGTTGGTTGCAAAAATACTGTAGCATTTCGAGACATTCTGTTCTTGAGGTCGGCCACACAAATTTTTCAGAATCAATGAAGCCAAAAGTGCTTACGCCTGCTCGATTGATTTCTTCAATGACTTCAGTTACCTCTTTTTGAAATTCAATGTTTTTAGGAATAGGGACCTCACCACCATATTTTTTGCGATTATCATGGTCAAAATTCCATTGATTGCCAATTGGTGTGTCGCCATGCATTAAAATAGTATGTTTTTTTCGCATTTGGCGATAAAACGATTCCATTAAAAGTGTCTTTTTACCTTGAAAAAAAGCGGCTAATTCTTCTCTTGAAGTATAAAAATGTTCCGTATCGAATGCTTCTGATGGTATTTTTAAACCTTGACAAATAGTTTTTAGTTGTTGGTCTAAGCGGTATTCATCAGGCAATTGGTATTCGAATTTTTCAATGCCAAATTGATTAATGCATTGATTGATTATCTTTTCTAAGTCTTGTAAATTTTCTGGGTCGTTGATGGTGTAGTATTTTACTTGGTGTCCTTTGGATAGTAATCTTTCTGAAAAATTACGCATCGAAAGGAAAAAAGCGACTACTTTTTGAATGTGATGTTTTACATAATTGGTTTCCTGAAGCATTTCGGCCATCAGATAGATACAGTCACTTTCTGGAGTAGTATACCAAGAGTGTTGTTCATTGAGTTGGTCTCCTAAGATGAGTCGTAGTTTTGCCATTATTCAAAAAAAGAAGCAGTGGGTTGGTCTTTTCTCGCATATTTGAAGCGGTCTACTAATTTTGGAAGACAATAGCCATCCAAACCATTTAGTGTTATTACGTTTGCTTTGTCTAGTTGTAACCAGCTGTCTTTGTGTTGCAATTCTTCTTCAAAAAATAAATGCTCGATGGAGGCAATTACATGAATGGTGTCATTTTCTTTGATGTAATATTCATTCACAAATTTGCAGTATAGTTGTACTGGACTCCCTTTTACAAAAGGGATAGGAAAGTTGTCTTTGTATTCTTCAACTAAATTGGTTTTGTCAAATTCTGAAACACCAGTATCATAGTTGGCTGATGTATGGTGCGCATCGGCAATCATATCTAACGTGATGTGATTTACAGTAAAATAACCAGTCTCCATAATGTTTTTATAAGTGTCTCTGGGGACTGTTGTAGGACGCATAATAAATCCAATTAGAGCAGGGCTACTCCCTAAATGTGTAATGCTGCTAAATACAGCCACATTAGTATCTCCATCAATAGATTTGGTAGCAATCAAATTGGCAGATTTATATCCTGTACACGAATTGATAAGGTTTAGTTTTGAAATCTTATCCATTTGTACGATGCTTTCTTTGGTTAAATGCTTCATGGGTTTTTTTGTCAAAGATAATTTTTGTTTATCTATTTTGGATATTTATTAAACAAAATTTGCATATATTTATGATTTTTTTGACAAAAGATTCCTTTGTTCGTTTGTTTCTTTGATGAATGTCATTAGGATTCCTTTATATTTGTTTTTCTAATTTATTAAAAATGAATTGCGAATGTCTTTCTTGATACTTCAAATCAATTAGGATAACATAATTAAATCATAGCCTATAATAAAATTCACACCATGAGAGTAGTTAAAAAAATTGCCCTATTTATTTTCTTGTTTTTAATTGTTTTAGTATTGGCTATAGTTGGCTATGCTTTTTACACCAAACCTAAATATAATGGTGAACTTGCTTTGAAAAATATAGAGAAGACCACCACTGTATTTTTTGATGATTTTGGAGTGCCTCATATTTATGCTAACAGTCAAAAAGATGCGATGGTAGCTTTGGGTTATGTGCATGCTCAAGACCGTTTATGGCAAATGGAATTGATGCGACGCATTGCTCCCGGAAGACTATCAGAGATTTTCGGTTCAGTTGCGTTGCAAAATGACATGTTTTTTGCGGGTTTAGGCATCGAAGAAGCTTCTGAAATTGCCATTTCCAAATTGGATAAAAATGGAAAGGATTATCAATTAGCTATGGCATATTTAGATGGAATTAACCAATATTTGGAAGAAGGTAAAACACCTATTGAGTTTTATTTAGTTGGGGTTAAAAAAGAAAAATTCACACTCAAAGATGTCTATAATATTTTTGGATACATGTCATTCAGCTTTGCTATGGCACAAAAAACAGACCCATTATTGACTGATATTCGTGACCAATTAGGACCAGAGTATTTAAAGGATTTTGGTTTAGATGGCTCTTTGGGAACTACAAGAATCAAAAATGCAAAAGAAAAAATAAAGGAATATTCGGAAATTGCAAAATCAGTAACTGCATTGCTTGACCAATCTCCAATTCCACCTTTTATTGGTAGTAACAGTTGGGTTATTGCGCCGCCAAAAACAGAGAACGGTAAAGTTATTTTTGCCAACGATCCTCATATTGGATTTTCTCAACCAGCTACTTGGTATGAAGCCCACATCGTCACACCTGATTTTGAATTGTATGGGTATTATTTAGCAGGAACACCTTATCCGCTTTTAGGACACAATAGGAAGTATGCTTATGGGTTAACGATGTTCGAAAATGATGATTTGGATTTGTATAAAGAAGAAAACAAAGCAGATGATGTCAATAGCTATTTGAGTCCAAAAGGATTTATGAATTACCAAATCCGTAACAAAACTATCCAAGTTAAAGATTCTTCTGCTGTTAATTTGAAAGTAAAAATTAGCCGTCACGGCCCTATTGTAAATGATTTAATCAAAGGATTGAATACTAAGCAGCCTATTGCGCTTTCTTGGATTTATACCCAACAACCAATACAGATTTTAGATGCAGTGTATCGATTGTCTCATGCCCAAAATATATCAGATTTTCAGAAAGGTGTGGCATTAATAGCAGCTCCAGGATTGAACGTTATGTATGGTGATGCGAAAGGAAATGTGGCTTGGTGGGCAACAGGTAAATTATACAAACACCAACCTGGAGTAAATCCTAATTTTATTTTGAATGGGGCATCAGGGAAGGAAGATATTGCTGAGTATTTGGATTTTTCTAAAAATCCGTCCGCTGTAAATCCATCGTGGAATTATGTTTATTCGGCCAATAACCAACCCGAAGCTGTTGATGGTTTCCTATATCCAGGATATTATTTACCAGAAGATAGAGCCAAGCGAATTACAACGCTTTTAGATGCCAAACAAAAATGGAACAAACAAGCCGTAAGTCAAATGATAGTTGATAATACTTCTTCAACAGTAACTGAGACGCTTAAAGTGATGTTGGCTTCTATTGCTTCGGAATCACTTTCAGAAAATCAAAAACAAGCTTTTACTATCTTAAAGGATTGGAAGGGCGATAATAATCTCAATCAAGTGGCTCCAACAATTTACAACAAATGGCTCTATTTGTATTTGAAAAACACCTTTGAAGATGAATTAGGTAATGACAAATTCGAGCAGTTTTTAGGAACACATATCGGGAAACAAGTAGCTACAAAGCTAATTGCGAATCCTAACTCAATTTGGTGGGATGATACCACTACAAAAGGAACCGAAGAAACGCAAGCTTTTATTTTCAAAAAGTCTTATAAAGAAGCTATAGCTGCTCTCGAGAAGCAATTAGGGAATACTGTCGCATCTTGGACTTGGAACAAAGTGCATACAGTAGAACACCAACATCCATTAGGTAAGGTCAGTGCTTTGAAGCCAATTTTCAATGTGGGGCCTTTCGAAATTGCGGGAACTAACGAAGTGATTAACAATTTGATGTTTGGTCTGAATGCTTCAGGGAATTATAAAGTGACTGGAGGGCCTTCTACCAGAAGAGTTATCGATTTTTCGGATGTGGAAAATAGTTGGAGTATCATTCCTACTGGGCAATCTGGTAATCCAATGAGTGCTCATTATGCCGACCAAACGCAAATGTATAACGAAGGCAAATTCAGAAAAATGAAAATGAATAAAGCCGAAATCGTTACAACTTCAACAAAATTAATCTTTAATCCCATTAAAAAATAGATTTTTATAAAGGGGATACCCATATTAATCCCTAATTTTGCTTAACTTTTTATACCCTTTTAATGCAAACACCTCAAAAAATAGCCGTTGTAGGTTCTGGTTTAGTTGGAACTTTATTGGCAATTTACCTGAAAAAATTAGGGCACACAGTGCATGTCTACGACAGAAGTCCAGACATCAGAACTGTTGAGTTTTCTGGACGTTCTATTAATTTAGTGATGTCTAACCGTGGTTGGAAAACACTTCAGGATATTGGTCTTGAAGAAGAGATAAAAAAAATTGGTATTCAAGTAGATAAAAGAGGGATTCATCTCAAAGATGGAACTTTTACCACACAATTTTACGGAAAAGAAGGGGAGTCTATCTTTTCGCTTTCCAGAGGAGTTCTCAACAGAAGAATGATTGATTTAGCGGAAGAAGCAGGAGCTGAATTCTTTTTTAATAGAAAAATTTGGGATGTTTCTTTAGCGAATGCCTCACTTTATGAAGGAGAAACGGAGCAAGGGGAATGGAAGGAATTAAAGTATGATATAGTTTTTGGAGCCGATGGTGCTTTTTCAAGAGTACGTCATCGTATGCAGCGTCAATCTCAATTTGATTATTCTCAAGAGTTTATGAAGATTGGCTATAAGGAATTGCATATTCCAGCGAATGAAGACGGTACTCATAAAATCGATAAAAACTCACTGCACATTTGGCCTCGTGGTAATTTTATGTTGATGGGCTTGGCCAATTTAGATGGAAGTTTTACTTGTACGTTGTTCATGCCTTTTGAAGGTGAAAATTCGTTTGAAAATTTAAAAGACGAAACGACTTTAGTTGATTTTTTTGCAGAATACTTCCCAGATACCAAAGATGTAATTCCAGATTTAGTCGAAGATTTTTTTAGAAACCCAACAAGCTATTTGGTGATGACCAAATGTTTTCCTTGGACGCATAGTGATAAAGTTGCATTAATTGGAGATTCGGCTCATGCGATAGTTCCTTTTTATGGTCATGGAATGAATGCTGGTTTTGAAGATATTACCACGCTAAATGAAATGATTTTGAAATATGGAGACGATTGGAAAACTATTTTTTCAGAATATCAAAAGTCAAGAAAACCTAATGCAGATGCAATTGCCGAACTTTCAAGACGAAATTTTGAAGAAATGAGCTCCAAAACTGCCGACCCAAAATTTTTACTGCAAAAGAAAATCGAGAAATGGTTTTCGGATAAGCATCCTAAAAAATGGATGCCCTTGTACAGCCGTGTAACATTTAGTTTGCAACCTTATGCTGAAGCTTTGGCTATTGGTGATTTTCAAAATAAAATTATGGAGGAAATTATGCAGTTTCCTGATATTGCCCAAAAATGGGACAGCCCAGAAGTAGAAGAAAAAATTATTCAGTTATTGAATGTAAAATAAAAAAATCCCAAATCAAAAATTGATGCTAGATTTGGGATTTTTGTTTTATTCGATTTGAAAATAAATGTTAGACCGATTTAAATGGTAGATACTATATTATTTCAATTTTATTCTTTTTCTTAAATGTCCTTCAAGGTCTCCAATGATTTAAAATTTTCCACCCAAACTTACATGCCCTTCAATGTCTTATATTGTTCAGTAAAAATTGGTGTTATTCGCGGTGGACTTTATTAAAATCAAAAGCGGGAGTGCAAATAGCGATATACTCACAAGGCTCCTCAAATGGATTCGAATATTGAACACGCGTATTTTTTTGAATATGTATCGATTGTCCTGCTTCCAGAATTATCGTTTCTCCTTCGATTATAAATTGCTTTTTCCCTTTGATGATGTAAGTGTATTCGTCAAACTCTGGGGTTTGAAAAGGTTCGCTCCATCTAGGAGGCGCAATCATATGCGCGATAGAAACGTCTCTATTTTGAGTAGTTGGGATGCCGTGATGTTCTTCGATTAGTTTACCGTCTGTTGTAGGGACAATAAAAGGGGATTTTTGTAAGGTGTATTTTTTCATTTTTTATAGGTTTTCTTTTTTTGCGTGAGGGATAGGAATAAGCTACCGAAGTAGCATGGATAGCCCGACCACATTTACAGAAAGGGGCATAACACTATTGCTAGTTGCCCCCTTTTGTAAATGGGGTCACGCCCTAATAATTATATTTTACTTTTTAAAGATAAAATAAACGGCTAGCACTAGAAATAAAAAGCCAACAGCATGATTCCATCGAAAGGTTTCGTTTTTGAAAAAAAGTAAAGAGAACAAAACAAAAATAATTAAAGTTATGACTTCTTGAATTACTTTTAATTGCATCAAACTAAACGGTCCTCCGTTTTCTTGATATCCAATTTTATTAGCAGGTACTTGAAAGAAATATTCAAAAAGCGCGAGGCCCCAGCTGATGAAAACGATGGTGATGAGTCCTGCGTTTTCAAACCATTTTAGTTCCTTAAATTTCAAATGTCCATACCAAGCTAAGGTCATAAATATATTCGACAAAATTAATAAACCAATAGTTAGTGCGCCTTTCATAGACTATTTTTTGAATAATTTCGATAAAATGCCAAAGGCTCCTCGAATGAAGGAGGCGCTTGTTACGACTTTTAAAACGGATTTAGTGACTACTTCAGTTGTGCTTGGTCCTGAAGAGGTTTTTTCTTCTTTAGCTTCAGTCGAAGCTTGTGTAGCTTGTTCCTGTGCTGCATTTATTTTTTGAGTAAGCAATTCGTAAGCACTTTCTCTATCAATAAGTTCGCTATATTTTTTGACTAATTTTGATTTAGAATTTATAGCTTGTATTTCGCTTTCGGTCAAAACATCCATTCGGCTTGTTGGAGCTCGCATTATGGTTGCTGCAAGTGGAGTAGGAATCCCTTTTTCGTTCAAAGCAGTGACCAAAGCTTCTCCGATTCCTAAACTGGTTAATAGTTCTTCTGTATTGTAAAATTCGCTTGAAGGATAATTATCGGCGGTTTGTTTGATGGATTTACGGTCGTTGGCGGTAAAGGCTCTCAAAGCATGTTGAATTTTTAACCCTAATTGTGCCAAAACGCCACTTGGAATATCCATTGGGTTTTGGGTGATAAAGTAAATCCCTATTCCTTTTGAACGAATTAGTTTTACAATAGTTTCTATTTGGTCTAAAAGCGCTTTACTGGCTTCATTAAAAATTAAATGTGCCTCGTCGATGAATAAAACCAATTCAGGTTGTTCCGAATCTCCTTTTTCGGGCATCTGTTGGTAAATTTCCGCCAAAAGACTGAGCATAAAAGTCGAGAATAATTTAGGCTTATCCTGAATGTCATTGAGGCGAATGATGTTGATGTAGCCTTTTCCGGTTTCGTCAATTCGCATTAAATCATCAATTTCGAATGATTTTTCTCCAAAAAACAAATCAGCTCCTTGTTGTTCTAATTCGATAATTTTTCTGAGGATAGTTCCAGTTGTAGCTGTTGAAATTTTCCCGTAAGCATTGGCAATTTCTTCTTTTCCTTCTTCTGTAATGTAATTGATGACTTTTTTGATGTCTTTCAAATCCAAAAGCGGCATTTGATTGTCATCACAGTATTTAAAAATCACTGAAACTACACCTGCTTGAGTGTCATTCAAATCAAGTATTCTAGAGAAAAGAACGGGGCCAAATTCTGATATTGTAGCCCTTAGCCGAACACCACTTTGGTCAGACAGCGAAAGTAGTTCTACAGGGTAACTTGAGGCGCTAAATGGAATGTTTATTTTTTGATGACGTTCTGTTATGAAAGACTTTTCTTCTCCAGGCATTGCTATGCCACTAAAGTCACCTTTGATGTCCATCATCAAAACGGGGATACCTTTAGACGATAATTGCTCCGAAAGCACTTGTATCGTCTTTGTTTTACCAGTTCCGGTTGCTCCAGCAATTAAGCCGTGACGATTTAAAGTTTTTAAGGGAATTTTTACAAATGCATCAGCAATTGCTTCTCCATTTAAAATGGCTCCTCCTAAGATAATGCTTTCTCCTTTAGAAGAATAACCTTCGGATATCGTGGTTTTAAAATCAGATTTTTGATTCATTTTTTGATTATTTTGATACTTGCAAGTTATGTTTTTTTTTGAAAACCATCAATTAAGTTTTTTAAGGATAGTATGGGCTTTTGTCATAAATTTGTAGGAATCCTGTTTTTTTTAACGCTTTTTTAATGTTGATAGATTCGTATGTTTGGTTTTAAATTTTAATACATTTTAGAGAATAAAATGTTAAAATTATTGTTTTACTGAGAATTATATTAAAATAGGTTAATGTGGTTTTGTTTTTCAAATCAGAACTAAGAATTTTAGCCTCAAAAAAATTTTTTTATTTAAACTAAACATATAAATTTGCCTTTCTACAAGTTTTATTATAACAAAAAATAAATTATTTAAAATTTTTAAAATTAAAAAAAATGGCAAACGTTAAAGCAAAAAAAGAAAGCACTTCAAATGGAGGAGGAATGGTTTCAGGAATTATTATCGCATCATGTGTTTTTGTAGGATGGTTAGTATGGACTTTTATTATGGGAGACGGTGCTAACTTTGAAGGAGGAGTAAATACAGGCCACCCACTACCAGGAAATTACTTAGCAATGGTTTATAAAGGAGGTCCTATCGTACCAGTTTTGATGGGATTATTATTAATGGTGATTGTATTTTCTTTCGAAAGATACATGGTAATCACTAAAGCTGCTGGAAAAGGTAACTTAGATACTTTTATGAAAAAAGTACAAGGTGATATTAAAGAAGGAAAAATTGATGAAGCTATCGTAGCTTGTGATAAACAACAAGGTTCTGTAGCTAATGCTATTAAATCTGCTTTGGTAAAATACCAAGATGTTAAAAAAGAAGGATTCAATAGTGAAGAAGCTTCTGAAACTATCCACAAAGAAATCGAAGAGGCTACTTCATTAGAAATGCCAATGTTAGAGAAAAATATGACTATCATTTCTTCATTAGTATCTTTAGGAACTCTTGCTGGTTTGTTAGGAACAGTAACAGGTATGATTAAAGCGTTTGGTGCGTTAGCAACTGCAGGTACTCCTGACCAAGCTGCTCTTGCAAATGGTATCTCTGAGGCACTTATCAATACAGCTACAGGTATCTCTACTTCTGTATTAGCAATTATCTCTTACAACTTCTTTACTTCTAAAATTGACGATTTAACTTACTCTATCGATGAGGCTGGTACTACTATCGTTAACACTTACAGAAAATTTAGAGGTAGCTTAAAACAATAATTAATATTAAATTAGAGTTATAGAATTAAAACTCTAGGTTTAATTTAAAATAAAACAAAGAAAATGGCAGAATTAAATACTAAAGGAGGAAAAAAATCCACATCGATTGATATGACCGCGATGTGTGATGTTGCTTTCCTTTTGCTAACGTTCTTTATTTTGACTGCTACAGCTAAAGCTCCTGAAGTTTTACCAGTGGATACGCCACAATCTACAGTGCAAACTAAATTGCCTACAGATAACTTGGCTACAATCACAATTGGTAAAGGAAAAGTGTTTTTTGACTTAAAAGGAAGAGAAGTTCGTAAGAAAACCCTAGAATTAATGGGGCAAAAGTACGAAATGGAATTTTCTGATGACGATACAAACAAATTTGCTTTGATGGAAAGTTTTGGTGTGCCACTTCAAAATTTAAAACAAATTTTGGATATGAAGGCGTCAGATAGAGCTAAAGCAGGTCAACCAGGTATTCCAAAAGATTCTTTAGACAATCAATTGAAAGAATGGCTTTTAAATGCAAGACGTGCTAATATTGATATTAATGACAAAGAATTGGAAATAGCAATCAAAGGAGATGCTAAAGAAGAATATGCTACAATTAAACAAGTAATGGATATTTTGCAAGATCAAAAAATCAACAACTTTAGTTTGGTTACTGGTTTAAGAGGAAAGAATTTTTAATTAATAAAGACACACTATAATGGCTGAATTAAATACCGGTGGCGGTGGAGGCAAAAAAGGTGGTGGAAAAGTAAGAAGTAAAAAACAAAATTCAAAAGTAGATTTAACTGCTATGGTGGATTTGGCCTTCTTATTGATTACCTTCTTTATGTTGACCACAACGCTATCAAAACCTCAATCTATGAATTTGGGGTTGCCAGATAAAGCAGATAAACCAGAAGATAATAAGGATATTAAAGTTGATGAAAATCGTACTATGACTATTCTGCTTGGTGAGAACGGAAAGTTAGTATCCTATATGGGTATGATTAGTGCTCCACTTGCTGCTCCTAAAGATTTTGCTTATGGAAAAGATGGTATTCGAAAAGAATTATTATCTAGAAGACAATCAGTATTAGAATATTCTGCATCTAAAGGGAAACCAAAGAACGGAATTATTGTAATTATTAAACCAAGTAAAAAAGCAACATACCGCAACTTGGTAGATATATTGGATGAGATGGCTATAGTAGATGTTCCTACTTATGCTATAGTAAACGAGTTTTCGCCAGAGGAACAAAAATTGTTAGCGGCAAAATAGTATAGCTACTTTGCCTATAACCTAATAATTAAGAAAAATGAAATTAGATATATTAAAAAATCAATGGCTTGATATCGTTTTTGAAGGACGTAATAAATTGTATGGAGCTTATGAGTTAAGAAAATCTAATCGTAAGACTTCAATGAGAGCACTTATTATGGGTGCTATCGTTTTCAGTTTAGCGGTTAGTGCACCTCTTATTGCAAGTTTATTGCCAAACTCTTCTGATGATGATGAAAATCTTGATGTGAAAATCACAGCGGTAAAATTACCACCTAAAAAACAAGAAGAGAAAAAACCAGATCTTCCACCACCACCTCCACCAAAACCAAAAGTGGATCAAGTGAAATTTGTTAAGCCAGTTGTGGCGAAAGCAGAAGAAGTAGTAGAAGAAATTGTTGAGGTTAAACAAATCAAAGACAAGAACATTGGTGCTGAAACTATTAAAGGTGATCCGGATGCAATTTTAACAGTTGATGAGCCAGTTGGTACTGGTACAGCTGCTGTTGTTGAAGAAGATAACACGGTTTATAATACAGCTGGTATTGAGCAAAAACCAGAATTCCCAGGAGGTATGGAAAAATTCTACAAATTCGTAGGAAACAATTACCAAGCTCCAGAAGAAGAAGGTTTGAAAGGAAAAGTTTATGTGACTTTTGTTGTTGAGAAAGATGGTTCATTAACTGATATCAAAGTATTAAGAGATATTGGATATGGAACAGGAAAAGAAGCAATTAGAGTTTTGAATAAATGTCCAAAATGGATTCCTGGTGAGCAAAATGGTAAAAAAGTTAGGGTATTGTACTCTCTTCCAATTACTATTCAATCAGCCGAGTAATGATTGCAAATTTAGTTGATAATATGAAGAAGAAATCGCCTAAAGAGCGATTTCTTCTCGTTATAGGCTTATTGTTTTTTTTAGTCTATTTGGTACTTGGCTTAGCAGTAATATTCTGGAAAGAATTCCCGTTACAAATGGAATTTAAGTATAGAGTTGCTTTAGGAGTTTTATTGGTAGTTTATGCTTTTATACGTTTTCTTAGATTTTATAATTCTAATAAATAGTTGTTATGAGAAGAATTAATTTATTGTTAGTTTTTTTAGGTTTTCTTGTATTAGGCTCATGTAAGTATGATAAAAAAGAAGAGACTGTTTTGAAAGGAAATGTTGCAATTACGGTTGATGAAACTGTTTTGCCTTTACTACAAGCTCAAGCAGACGTTTTTCAAAATAAATATGATGCGACTATTAAGTTAGTGCCTAAGTCAGAAGCAGAAACGTTAAACGATTTGTTTAATGGTAAGACAGGTGTTGCTGTTTTAACTAGAAATTTATCGGAAAAAGAAAAAATTAACTTTTCTCAAAAAAAGATTATACCTAAAATCACTAATTTTGCGATTGACGCAATTGCATTGGTTAGAAATAAAACTTCTAATGATACTTTATTGGCCTTAAAAGACGTTATAGAGTTTATGAAAGGGAATTCTAGTAATACGATTAAAGGTTTGGTTTTTGATAATCCTAATTCCAGTACGGTTAGTTATATTAAGAAGTTAGCAAATGTTGATGTGCTTCCAGAAAATGGAGTGTATTCCTTTAAATCAAATGAAGAAGTAATTAAGTTTGTTTCTGAAAATAATGGAATGATTGGTGTCATTGGGATGAATTGGATATCTGAACCTTCTTCAAAAATGTTGCCATATCTTGAGAATATCAATGTTTTGAGTGTGAAAACACTTAATGGAAGTTCTTTTATTAGTCCTACACAAAATAATATAGCCGAAGGTACATATCCCTTGGCACGGGATTTGTTTATTGTTAATTGTCAAGGTTATTCAGGACTAGGAATGGGCTTTGCCTCTTTTATAGCTGGTGATGTTGGACAACGAATAGTACTAAAATCAGGATTACTTCCTGTTAGAGTACCTGGAAGAAAATTAAACATTAGAAATGAAATTGAGAATGCAAAAGAATAAATATAAATTAATAGAAAAGAAGATGAATAAATTAAAATTTTTTAGTGTTGCATTTTTTGCTTCTTTTACTCTTGTAAATGCACAAGATATAGATCAAGCAAAAAAAGCAATTGATGCAGAACAGTTTGAAAAGGCCAAAACGATATTGAAATCTCTTTTGCAAGCTAAACCTTCAAATGGTACAGCATCTTTTTTACTTGGGAATGTTTACATGTCTCAAAAGGAATTGGATTCTGCAAAAATATTTTATCAAAAGGGAATTACTGGTTCTGATGGTGCAAAACTAAACTACATTGGTTTAGGGCAATTGGATTTAGAAGCAAAAAATCAAACTGCTGCTCAAAGTAATTTTGATATTGCAATTAAAGACGCTAAACGAAAAGACGCTACTGTGCCTACGTACATTGCACGTGCTTACATGAATGTCTCTAAACCTGATTACAAGAATGCCATAACAATACTTGAAAGAGCCAAAATTGATAGTCCACAAAATGCTGATTTGTTGTTGGCTTTGGGTGATGCTTATTATTTAGAAAACAAACAAAATGAAGCGTATTCTTCATATAGAAGTGCATTTCAGATTGATCCTACTATGTTGAGAGCAAAGATGCAGTTAGGTGTTTTGTTAAAAGGTGCTAAATCTTATGATTTAGCGATTAATTCATTTAATGAAGTAATTGCTATTAATCCTAATTATGGACCTGTTTACAGAGAGTTAGCGGAAACCTATTATAAATGGGGTAGAAATAAGCCTTCAAAAGCTTCTGAGAACATGCAATTAGCTATTTCTAATTATGATAAGTATATGTCAATGACAGATTATTCTTTGGCATCAAGAATGAGAAGAGCTGACTTCTTAGTTTTGTTAAAAAACTGGCCTGAGCTTGAAAAAGAAGCTAATAAAATGATTGAGTTGGATAAAGTTAATCCAAGAATATATCGTTACTTGGCATATTCTGCATTTGAGAATGGAAATGTTGATGTTGCATTGAAATCATTAGAAAGTTTTATTTCTAATCCAAATAGTAAAGTTATTGCTAAGGATTATATCTATTTAGCTGAAATTAAGTTTAAAAAAGCTATTGCTGCTGATGGACTTACAATGGATGCAGCTCTTTATTCTTCTGGATTGGGAGATTTGAAGAAAGCTTTGGAGTTAGAACCATTAGCAACTGAGGATTTGAATGATATTGGAAAAAAATTATTTTCTAAAAAATTCTATAAAGAAGCAGCTCCTGTTTTTGAATTAGGGACTAAAAACACTGAAGATAAAAACTTTGTAGATGATAACATTTATTATGCATTATCACTATTTTACGCAAACAGTAAAAAAGATGTTAAAGCTGATTTAAATGATCTTAAAAATGCTGATGCTGCTTTAGATAAAGTTATTGTTGCGGCGCCGTCTTATCAAGATGCTTTTTTGTACAAAGCAAGAGTTAATAGATTGGCAGAGAATGAAGATTTAATCATTAAAAATTATGAATCTTATCTAGCAAAACTTACTGAAAAAGGTGAATTAGCAAATGCAACTCACAAAACGAAGATTGTTGAAAGTTACAACAATCTAGCAGCTAGTTATGCTAATAAGGATAAAGCTAAAGCGATTGAATATTTTAATAAGACTTTAGCAATCGACCCTACTAATGATTATGCTACAAAATCTTTAGCTACATTAAAATAAGAAGTACTATTTAATATTTTAAAACGACAATCTTTGGGTTGTCGTTTTTTTTGTTTTTATATCAACTAGTTTTCTTTTGCCTAGCATAGTAGTTAAAGTAGTATCTTTGCACTTTTAATGTAAATAGATGTTGTCAAAAGAAATACAATTGGAAGTTAATAAAGGGGCTATGTTGCCTTTAATGGAAGAGTTCTATACAATACAAGGCGAGGGTTCTCATACAGGAACAGCTGCTTACTTTGTTCGTATAGGCGGATGTGATGTTGGTTGCCATTGGTGTGATGTTAAAGAGAGCTGGAATGCAGAATTACATCCACCGACTAGTGTTGATAAAATTGTTGAGAATGCGGTTAAATATGCAGATACTGTCGTTGTTACTGGTGGAGAGCCTTTGACTTGGGATATGACGCTGTTGACCTCTAAATTGAGGGAGCGTGGATTAAAATTGCATATTGAAACTTCTGGTGCTTATCCGCTATCTGGTTCTTGGGATTGGATTTGTCTTTCTCCTAAAAAAAATAAATTACCCACTCAAACGGTTTATGATAATGCTGATGAGTTAAAGGTTATAATCTATAATAAACATGACTTTGTTTTTGCAGAAGAACAAGCTTCAAAAGTAAATGATAGTGCTTTGTTGTTTCTTCAACCTGAATGGAGCAAAAAAGAAGAGATGACCCCTTTGATTGTTGATTACGTTATGAATAATCCTAAGTGGAGAGTTTCATTGCAGACACATAAATATCTGAATATACCTTAGCTATTTGTTATGGAATAAGTTGTTTTACAAAGGCCTTTTGGCCTTTTTTTGTTTTTCACAGTTTTGTTAAGTAAGAAGATTCTTTTGTGGAATTGTTTAATTGTTTAAATATCAAGTATGTAGAATATGTCAATTATGATGTGTAAAAAAAAGCAAGTGTTTTTTTGCGGTAATCGTTTTTTTTAAGCTCTTTTTAGATATATTTACAATTATGTTATTTATGACTTAATATTTTTTTATTTAATGTAATCTATATATTTATGAAAAGAATTTTATTTTTTGCAGCTTGTTTTTTTGTTTTATATAGTGCTAAATCTCAGAGTCTTAGTATTGCTAATGACGACATTGTAGAGTATAATACGGTTGAAGTGAGGCCTGAATTTCCGGGGTCTTATACTAATTTTATGGATTTTGTTGCAAAAAATTTTTCATTACCTGATTACGATGGTCCAACTGGTATTTTGAAAGTCGGATTTGTAATAGAAGTTGATGGTGTTGTTTCAAGCGTCAAAGTATTAAAAAACCTTGATACTACAGCCTCAAGTGAAATCAAAAAGGTTATGGCCAAATGCCCTCAGTGGAAACCAGGAGAGCATAATGGTAAACCTGTTAGAGTATATTACGAGTTTTCTTTAAAACTTATGAGTCAAAGCTAATAAAAAGAGGAAAAAATGATTACCATTTTTTCCTCTTTTTTAGTTGGATGATATGTTCTAAGTGATGATTACAATGCCAAGCATACATTCCAATTATTTCTTTTATTGAAAAAGTTTTGTTGTGTTCTGGATGAATAAAAGTTTTGTTTAGTTCTTCTTCATTTAAGGAATTTAATAAAAACGATAATCTGAAATGTAAACCCTTTAAAAGTTGAATTGTTGGTTCAATAGGCATTGTTTTATTGTCAATTCCTTCTCCCCATAACTCTTCATAGTAATATTTTATAACTGGCTCATTTTCTGTTAATGCCCATTTTATTCTTATAAAACAGTTCATATGACTATCCGCACAATGATGTACTACTTGGCGTATAGTCCATCCTTCTGGGCGATAAGGTGTGTTTAACTGTTCTTCAGTTAGTTGACTAATTGTTTTGTTAAGAGTTTCAGGGAAAATCTCAATTTCTCTTATTTTTTCAATTAAATACTCTCGTGTATATTTTGATGGTGCTTCAAATTGTCCAATTGGGTACTTTAGTTTTTCTATTGATTCCATTCTTTATAGTGTTAGTTTAGCTAAATAATCATAATGTTCTCCTTCAAGGACTAATTCACATTTAAATCCATTGGCAATTGCTGCATTTTGTAAAGTATTGTAATCTAAGTAAAGCCACGGAAACTCTTCTTCTACTTCGTTCTTGTATTTTAATTTGAATGTTAATTCACCATAATAATTAGTTCCCGGAATCCATTTTCCACCATCTTCATCTTCGTCGAACATGTATATTATGTCCGATGAATCTATAAGAATTTGTCCGTTTGGAAGAAGTATTTTATTTAACTTGTTCAAATAGATTGGTATTTGGTTTATTGTGCCAAAAATACCCGTCCCGTTCATTAGTAAAAGGATTGTGTCGTATTGTGTGTTTTCGTTTAAATCTAATATATTGCAGACTTCAGTTTGTTTTATTCCGCGTGCAATACATGTTACTATTGCTTTTTTAGAGATATCAATAGCGGTTACATCTTGTTGCAATTTATTTTGTAATTCTAGGCTATGACTACCGGCACCACATCCAATATCGAGTATTTTTCCTTTTGATAATGTAATTGCTTTTTGTTCAATTATTGGCATTTCATTGAATTCTCTAAATAAGTAGCTAACATCCATTTCATCTTCTTCTGATATGGAGGTTTCTGTGTATATGTTTTCTGGTGAGTTCTTGAAATGATAATCATATATTGCTTGTCCAAAAAGGTCTTTCATTTTTTTATCGGTATTTAGTGATTTAAGTTTACTTTTGTGAAATAACAAAAAAGCCATGCAGTTGAAGCCTGATTTATCGGAAATAAATAAGCTTGCCAAAGATAAGAATAACGAAAACAAAAAGTATTTCGATAAGCTTAAAAAGAAACCGCCTAAAAATTTAGATTATATAATGCAAGAACTGCATGATAGTGAGTTTAAAAAAACAAACTGTTTAAATTGTGCTAATTGTTGTAAAACAACGGGCCCATTGTTTACATCTGCAGATGTTGAAAGAATTTCAAAGCATCTTAGGCTTAAACCACAACAATTCATTTCTCAATATTTGCGAATTGATGAAGATCAAGATTATGTTTTGCAAAAGTTGCCTTGTAGTTTTTTGGATCATGACAACACTTGTTTTATATATGAAGTTCGTCCCAAAGCTTGCAGGGAATTTCCGCATACCGACAGAAAAAAGTTCCAACAGATTACTGCTATTACAATGAAAAACATTCCAATTTGTCCTGCGGTATATAATATTGTAGAGGAAATGAAAAAGAAAATTGTATTGTAGAGATGTACTTCGAATTAATTTAATTATTACACACTTTTGAAATTAGAATATTTTATCGCCAAACGATTAATTACGTCAAAGGATTATAAAAGTAGTATTTCTGCTCCTATTATAAATATTGCCATTGCTGCAATCGCAATAGGTATTATTATGATGTTGGTTTCTGTTTCTACGGGGATAGGTCTGCAACAGAAGATAAGGGAGAAAATTGCTGCATTTAATGGGCATATTGTTATATCTAATTTTGACAGCAATCAATCAGAAGCAACATTAGTTCCAGTTTCAATTCGACAATCTTTTTATCCGACTTTCAAGAATGTTCCTGAAGTAGAACACATTCAAGCCGTCGCTGTTAAAGCAGGAATAATTAGAACAGAAACTGCTTTTGAAGGCATTATGTTTAAAGGCGTAGGCAGGGATTATGATTGGAAGTTTATAAAAGAATATTTGACACAGGGGAGATTGCCGAATTGTATGGCTTCACTCAATCAGGAAGTAGTTGTTTCATCAATTATAGCTTCAAGATTGAAGTTGAAATTAGGGGATTCCTTTCATACTTATTTTATGAAGCCCAGCGGTTATTCTATTCGGAATTTAAAAATTGTAGGGATATTCAATTCAGGTTTTCAAGAATTTGACTCCTCTTACATCTTGGGTGATATCCGACATGTTCAAAAACTAAATAAATGGAATAAAGATCAAGTTGGCGCTTTTGAAGTTTTTGTGAATGATTTTAGTGCTATAGAACAAATAGGAGAGAAAGTTTATGAAGAGACTTCGTCTGTTTTAGATAGCAAAACTATTGTAGAAAAGTTTAGTTACATTTTTGAATGGTTAAAGTTGTTTGATATAAATATTATCGTAATACTTGTTGTTATGATTCTGGTGGCTACTATTAATATGGTGGTCGCGTTATTAGTGCTTATACTTGAACGTACTCAAATGATAGGGATATTAAAGGCTTTAGGAGCGGATAATTGGTCCATTCGAAAAATATTCCTTTACAATGCTTTCTATTTAGTTGCAAGAGGTTTGTTTTGGGGGAATCTTATCGGGATAGCTATTTTATTGTTTCAATATTATTTTGGTATTATCAAATTAAACCCAGAGAACTATTATGTTAATGAAGCGCCAGTCTATTTTAATTTAGTATATATCGTAGTATTAAATCTAATGACTGTTTTGGTTTGTTTTCTGGTTTTACTAATTCCTTCCTACATAATAACTCGTATATCACCTGTTCGAGCTATTCGTTACGATTGATTTTTGGCATTCTCCTTAATATATAGGAGTTTTTGGTTTTATTAGATATTGGTTCTACTATATATAAGGAGCCGGGCTATACGTTACAAGTCCTCGACTAGTTTCGTTAGCACTACACTAGTCTGTGGGCTTTTCACTACTATCCCTAACGCATTTATTGCTTATCTGTCATTATGTATCTGTTTTTGGGCTTCAATTTTACAAAATTGCCAACATATCAAATCACTTTTATAGAAATTATCAAAAAAGTAGATTTTAAACTTCACGTTATTAGTACATTAAAAAATAAATCAAAAAAAGGTTTGCAAAAGGCTTGTTTAAACGAAAAAAGGTGCTACTTTTGCACCCGCAACAACGCAGACGTTCATTTAAATACTGGCAGGTTATTGAGATATTCGGGATTAGTTTTCTGAAAAAAAAATATCAAAAAAAGCTTGTGAGAAATAAAAACGTTGCTTACCTTTGCACCCCGTAAAATACGGAAAGTTCCTTGAAAAATTGATAAGAGAATGAGATTTAAATTGAGATAAAAATTTTCAAAAAAAGTTTCAAATTTTCTTGCCAGTTAAAAAAAGAATTACTACTTTTGCACCCGCTTTGAGAAACAACGAAAGGCGGAAAAACAAAGAAGAATACGTTCCTAGACATATTGAATTGACAGCCGTTTCGATGCAAATCGAAACAAAGAAATAAGAACGACCTTAAGGTGGTTATTGCGGCGGGGCTCACCTCTTCCCATTCCGAACAGAGAAGTTAAGCCCGCCTGCGCAGATGGTACTGCAATTTGTGGGAGAGTATGTCGCCGCCTTTCTTTATTAAAAAACCCTTCATCTAAAATGAAGGGTTTTTTTTTGCCCTTTTTTTTAAAACAGTAAACTATTTTAATGAAAATAATGGAGGTAAAGGATTTTAGTTTATCTTACTAATGTTTTTTATCATTGACTTAAAGAATGTGTTTATGGATTTATTTGACGATCGTAATTGGTCTATTTTGTTAGAACCATTAATATTCAGTTATAAAGGGAAAACACATCCTCTGCATTATAAGAATAGCTACCAACTTATTGTTATGGTTATTCTTGCTGCTCAAGATTCTGATGAAAACGTTAATCGATTAACTATTCCTTTTTTTGAAAAGTATCCTAATTGGTTCTCTTTAATGTCTATTAATGCTTCCGATTTGTATCCACTTTTGGATTCTATTACTAATTTTAAGAATAAAGCAAATTGGATTATTGATTTAGCAAAACAATTTGATGATAAAGAATTGCCAACAACAATATTGGGTTTTACTCGATATAGGGGGATTGGTAGGAAATCAGCTCATGTAATTCTAAAGGAATTAGGGTATAATCCTAATGGCATTATGGTTGATTTGCATGTCTTGAGGGTTGCTCCAAGATTGGGTATTGTACCTGATTTTAAAGATGCGGATAAAATGGAACAACAGTTACTTTCGAAATTAGATTCTTCGACTTGGTTAGAAATTGGTATGGCTATTTCTTTTCATGGGAGATTGATTTGTAGACCCATTCCGAATTGTAAGTCTTGTCAAATTAATACAATTTGTGATTATTTTATAAATGAGGGGAAAGTGTAATGTCTTAGATAATCACATAAAATATAAAAGCCAATAAGTACTATTGGCTTTTATTTTGAATTGTTTATTCAGTTTCCTTATCTTCTGTTTCTTCTAAATCTTGTGTTTCTCTTCCAACTTTAATTTTTGGATTATCTTTATTACCAGTAACGGTTATTGGTATTCCAAAAAGACCAAAAGGAGGTAATCCTAATCTCATTTTTAAATTTAGTCGACCATCCAAACTTGTAGTTCCTTCTATTCTTGGTCTAAAACCTGCGAATTTGAATTTGAAACGTTCAATGGTCATTATGTTATTTTTAATCGAACTTTTAATGTCAACTTTAGATAGTTCAGGATTCTTCATTTTATCGTGATTGGTTTGGCTTCCAACCACATTGAACATTTTCATTCCATAGAGTTTAATGTCTTTGATAGATAAAACTCCATTTCCTACTAAAGATGGGAAAACGGGTTCCATACTTGCGTTTAAACGGCCTTTAAGTTTGTAATCTAAAGAAACTATTCCTTGGGCTTTTTCAGCAGCGCTTGCCATCTCACGGAAAATTTTAACTTCTTTATAGGCTCTTTTTATATCAAAGTCTGTAGCCTTGATTTGGTATTCAAACAAAGCTTTTTTACTTGTTAAGCTTTCGTATAAAGCGTTCATTCCAACTTGACATCCAATCAGGTTGAAATTAGTGTTTTGAAGGTATAATTTACCGTTTTTCATTTTCAGATTACCATTAGCTTTAGTAAGATGTAATTCTTGAAAATCTACTTTTTGAGCAATGGCTTTGAATTGTAGATCAAGATTTTTTGGGATAATTATAACTCCTGTACTAGTTGTTGTTTTATTAGGAGTTTCTTTGGTAGAATTTGTAGCCGCAGTATTGGTTTCTACTGAGTTCATAAACTCATCCGCATTAATATATTTTGACTGTAAGGTAAAAGCACCTTTTAGTGTTCCTTTTCTTGGACTTAAAAAATTGAAAACATTTTTTAGATAACCATTCAATTTGAAATCAGATTCACTGTAACTAGCCAAAAAAGTGTTGAAAGACATTTTGTCTTGATTGAATTTAAAAATGCCTTCTTTGATTAAAAGCTTTTTTGGAAGATATGATGATGCTATCGCTATATTTCTAACTTCTAGTGTTCCTTTATTATTCAATTTGTTATAGTTGCCTTTTTCAGCATCACTTTGTTTTCCTTTAAGAGCCAAGTCAGTTTTGATGTAGCCATCAACATCTAATCCTTTTTGAGAAAAGACTTTGTATATTTTGCTGATGTTTAAAACACCTTTTGCCTTTACATCGTAAGTCAAATCTTTGAAATTTTCTAAGTTCGCTTCAACTGTAAAGGCTTCTTGTTCAAAAGTAAAACTTGCGGGTTGTAGCCTAACTTTTAAATCATCGATAGAACCTTTTTTATTTTTTATGGTAGCATTGCAATTGATGTTGGTGATTGGATTTGGATAATATTCCGTTTGAATAAAACCATTTTTAAGATCAATAGTAATATCAGCTATAGGAAAACTGTTGGTTTTTGCATTATACGTTCCATTCATTGTTCCTTTTCCAGTCAAAAGCCCTTTTACGGTTAGATTTGGAATCCCTAATGCATTATTTAGTTTTTCTAAATCAATAAAGCTGAACAATTCTCCATTCAGTTCAATATTTTCAACACCTTTGGAATGCCATTTTGCTTTTAAATATTCTTTTTCAATATTTAAAGAAATACCATTTACATCCAATAGTAATTGATTTGGGTCAAGAGATTGTAATTTTGCGCTAAAATCTAAATTTAGATTAGAAACAGGAAATTTACTTTTATTGTAATTGACAAAACCGTCTTTTATTTTTAAATCTAAATGTAAGTCAGGTGCTATTTTTTGAGAAGCAATGTATTTTCCTTTTAGGGTTAAAAGCAGGTCGGTTTTTCCTTTGATTTCTGTTTTCTCTAGCCAAGTGATGAATTTAGGTGGAAAAGCATTTATCAAATCATAGAGTTCGCTATCTTTCGATTTAATGTTAAAATCAATATTATATCCGTCTTTTAGGAAATCAAATTTGCCTTTGAAATCCACTAATAATTTGTTTATGTTCAGATTGTTTTCTTCAAAAACAAAAGACAAAGAGTTTACATTAACCTTCGTAATTAAATCACCTTCTACTTTTTTATTCATCAAATACGGTTCGTTTTCGTAGATGAAGTTCATTTTGGAAATGTTAATGTTAGAATATAAATCAAAAACATCTGATGTTAAATCTCCTTTTCCGGTGTAATTAAAGTCAAATAAGTCAAGATGAATCGCCGTTGATTGGTCGTCATAAACTACTTTACTGTTTACGATTTCGATTTTTTCAAGTTGTAAAGCGGTACTGCTTTCTTCTTCATTTTCTTTAGGGGTTTCCTCGCTTCCTTTGTACACATTGTAATTGGCTTGACCATTTTTGTCAACCTTTACATTGATGTTTCCTTCGGTTACAATAATTTGGTCAATATCTATGGCTTTACCAAAAACTAAACTCGATACATCGATACCAAAAGCAATTTCTTTGGCAGATACAAATTTTTCTTTTTCAAAAGGGATGGAACCATTTAAATTGACATCGTTTAAAGTCAACGTCAATGATGGGAAATGTTTAAAAAACGATAGATTAGCGTCTCCGTAATTAAGTTCTCCTTCTAGTTTGGTATTGGCATATTTTTTTACTTCTTCTTTTATTGTATCAGAAAAAATAATGGGTGTAAGGAACATTACAACCAAAATACTACCGAATGCTATTCCTAAATATTTTACTGTTTTTAAGAAGATGTTTTTTTTATCTATCGCCATTTTAAGTAAAGTGTATGTTATTTATCCGTGTACAGTTTCTGATTTTCCATAATTTCCAATAATGGAACTTTCAAAATCTATCCATTCTTGCCAACGTTTGTCTACATCTGTTTTTTCTGTATATTGTCTGGCAAACTTCAAAAATGTTGTATAATGCCCCGCCTCACTTACCATTAAATCGTAATAGAATTTTGCAAGTTCTGGGTCTTTTATGTTTTGTGAAAGTACTCTAAAGCGTTCACAACTTCTGGCTTCAATCATAGCTGCAAACAATAATCTTTCTACTAAGGCGTCATTTCTGCTTCCGTCTTTTTTAGCAAATTTGACCAAATCATTCACGTAATTATCTTTTCTTTCTCTTCCTAAGGTTAGCCCTTTTTCTTTAATAATGTTGTGAACCATTTGAAAATGTTCCATTTCTTCTAAAGCAATTCTGGTCATTTCTGTCACTAATTCTTCTTTTTCTGAATTATTGATGATAATATATATGGCATTTGAAGCCGCTTTTTGTTCGCACCAAGCATGATCGGTAAGAATCTCTTCAATATTTGATTCTACGATATTAACCCATCGTGGGTCAGTAGCTAATTTTAATCCTAACATGATATTATTCAATTTATTGACTACAAATTTAGCTTTTTAGTTTTGATTTTTCTTTCAAAAAGCTAGAATCAGAATGAAATAGTATTATTTTGTACCCACAATTGATTTGATATGAAAAAACTATTGGTAATTGGTTATGTTTGGCCAGAGCCCAATTCTTCGGCTGCGGGAAGTAGAATGATGCAACTCATTGGTTTGTTTCAAAAGCAAGGATATGAAGTTACTTTTGCTAGTGCTGCACAGGATAGTGATTTTATGGTTGATTTGCTGGAATTCGGTATTCATAAAGTTGCTATAAAGCTAAATGATTCTAGTTTTGATGAATTTGTCAAAGCACTGCAACCCAATGTGGTTTTGTTTGATCGATTTATGATTGAAGAACAGTTTGGGTGGAGAGTAATTGAGAATTGCTCTAATGCTATTCGAATTTTAGATACAGAAGATTTACATTGTTTGCGAATAGCGCGACAAAAGGCATTTAAGCAAAATCGACCATTTTCCATCAATGATTTGCTAGTTGAAGATGTTGCAAAGCGAGAGATTGCTAGTATTTTGAGATGTGATTTGATTTTAATGATATCCGAATTTGAGATGGATCTTCTGCAGACTGTTTTTAAAATCGATTTCTCGTTATTGTTTTATTTGCCAATTCTTTTGGACGGATTCGAAGCTTCTTTTGAGAAAAAATTACCTTCTTTTGAAGAGCGAGAAGGTTTTGTCTTTATTGGAAACTTTCTTCATGAGCCCAATTGGAATGCCGTTCAATATTTGAAAGAGGCGATTTGGCCTAAAATACTTCAAAAATTACCGAACGCAACTTTAAAAATTTACGGAGCATATCCTTCTCAAAAAGTGCTACAATTGCATCATCCTAAAACAAATTTTTTTATTATGGGACGTGCGGAAGACGCTCAGAAAGTTGTTCAACAATCAAAAGTAGTTTTGGCTCCTTTGCGTTTTGGTGCGGGTATAAAAGGTAAATTATTGGAAGCAATGCAAACGGGTACGCCTAGCGTAACCACTACTATTGGTGCAGAATCTATGCAGGGAGATTTGCCTTGGAATGGCTATGTTATTGATGCTGTTGAAGAGTTTGTAGATGCAGCAGTGCAATTGTATACAGATAAATCCAGCTGGCTTACATCACAACAAAATGGGTTTTCTATTTTGAAAAAAAGATATCAAAAGGATCTTTTTGAAAGTATTTTTGTAGAACGCTTACAGTATTTGTTCTCTACAATTGAGGAACATCGTCGGAATAATTTTTACGGTGCGCTTTTGCAACATCATACGCTTGCAAGTACAAAATACATGTCCAAGTGGATTGAAGCCAAGAATAAGTAAAAAAAAATCCCGTTTTGAAAGTTCAAAACGGGATTTCTATAGTAAAGAAAACTTTTGTTATGCTAACATAGTTACTGGGTTTTCAATGTATTGTTTTAATGTTTGTAAAAACTGAGCGCCTGTCGCTCCATCAATAGTTCTATGGTCACATGCTAACGATAACATCATAGTGTTACCAACTACAATTTGTCCATTTTTCACTACAGGTTTTTCAACGATTGCTCCAACTGAAAGAATAGCTGAATTTGGTTGATTGATGATAGAGTTGAATTCAGTAATTCCAAACATACCTAAGTTAGAAATGGTAAAAGTACTTCCTTCCATTTCAGTTGGTAATAATTTTTTGTTTTTTGCTCTTCCTGCTAAATCTCTTACACTAGCACCAATTTGTGATAAACTCATACCGTCAGTAAAAGATAATACAGGAACAACTAAACCATCTTCAACAGCTACTGCTACACCAATATTTACGTGATAGTTGATAGTGATAGCATCCTCTTTCCACTGTGAATTGATTTTTGGATGTTTTTTTAATGCCAAAGCACTTGCTTTAATAACCATATCGTTAAAAGAAACTTTGGTATCTGGCACAGTATTGATTACGGCTCTTGATTTCATAGCTTCGTCCATACTCACTTCAATTACCAAATTGTAATGAGGTGCTGTGAACAAAGATTCTGATAAACGTTTTGCAATAATCTTACGCATTTGCGAATTCTTAATTTCTTCTGTTGCTACTTGACCAGCAGGAATATAAGGTTTTGGAGCTGCTACAGCTTCTGTTTTAGCAGCTGGTGCTTGTTGTGAAGCTGTTTGAGGAGCAGTATTCGCTTGTGGTGTAAAGTTTTCGATATCGCTTTTTGTGATACGTCCATTTTCACCGCTTCCTTTTACTTGTGATAATTGGATTCCTTTTTCTGAAGCTAATTTTTTAGCTAAAGGGGAAGCCAAAATTCTTTGTCCGTCAGCACTTGGCTCTTGAACAGTTTCAATATTTTTTTCTGTAGTTGCGGGTGCAGCTGCTGTTTCTGTTGCTACAGGTGCAGCAGTAGTTCCGCCAGCAGTAAAGCCAGCTGCTACTCCAGTAATATCAGTTCCTGCAGGTCCAATAATAGCCAAAAGACTATCAACAGGTGCAGTATTTCCTTCTTGAATTCCTATGTAAAGTAAAGTTCCAGAATTGAAAGACTCAAACTCCATTGTAGCTTTGTCCGTTTCGATTTCAGCTAGGATGTCTCCTTCAGCAATGGTGTCTCCTACTTTTTTTAACCAAGTTGCAACGGTACCTTCGGTCATAGTGTCGCTTAAACGAGGCATAGTTACTACGATTACTCCTTTTGGAAGTTCTGTAGCGCTAGTAGTTGATGCTGGAGTGGTAGTTGCTTCTTTTGGAGCCTCTGTCACAGCTGGTGCTGGAGCAGTATCTCCGCCAGCAATTAAGGCAGTTACATCTTCACCTTCTGCTCCAATAATAGCAAGTAGCGAGTCTACGGGTGCAGTTTCTCCTTCTGGTATTCCAATATATAATAGTGTTCCTTCATTGAAGGATTCGAATTCCATTGTAGCTTTGTCTGTTTCGATTTCAGCTAGAATATCTCCTTCATTTATTTTGTCACCTACTTTTTTAAGCCAAGTTGCTACCGTTCCTTCCGTCATAGTGTCGCTCAAACGGGGCATTGTAATAATTGTTGCCATAATGGATTATAATTTGTGAGGGATGAATGGATAGTTTTCTTCTTCGTATACCATATCGTATAACTGTTGTAGTTCTGGGTATGGAGATTCTTCTGAGAATTTTACACACTCTTCTACTAAATCTTTTACACGTTGGTCAATTACTTCGATTTCTTCCTCTGTTGCGTATTTTTGATCCATAATTACATCTAAAACTTGAGTAATTGGATCTATTTTTTTGTATTCTTCGATTTCTTCTTTAGAACGATACAATTGAGCATCAGACATTGAATGTCCTCTGTAACGGTATGTTTTCATTTCTAAGAATGTTGGTCCGTCACCACGTCTTGCTCTTTCGATAGCTTCTGTCATTGCTTCGGCTACTTTCACCGGGTTCATTCCGTCAACAGGTCCGCAAGGCATTTCGTAACCTAATCCTAGTTTCCAAATGTCAGAGTGATTGGCAGTTCTTTCTACTGAAGTACCCATTGCATATCCATTATTTTCTACAATGAAAACTACAGGTAATTTCCATAGCATTGCCATATTGAACGCTTCGTGGAGTGAACCTTGGCGAGCAGCTCCGTCTCCAAAGTAAGTAAGAGTAACTCCTCCTGTATTGTTGTATTTGTCTCCAAAAGCTAAACCAGCTCCTAATGGGATTTGTCCTCCTACAATTCCATGTCCTCCGTAGAAACGGTGTTCTTTTGAGAAAATGTGCATAGAGCCTCCCATACCTTTTGAAGTACCTGTAGCCTTACCTAGAAGTTCAGCCATTACTCTTCTTGGGTCCACACCCATTCCGATTGGTTGTACGTGGTTTCTATAGGCGGTAATCATTTTGTCTTTTGTCAAATCCATAGCGTGGAGTGCTCCTGCTAAAACGGCTTCTTGACCATTGTACAAATGAAGAAAACCTCTTATTTTTTGTTGTATGTATAGAGCAGCTAGTTTGTCTTCAAACTTTCTCCAAAGAAGCATGTCTTCATACCACTTTAAATATACTTCTTTCGTAACTTCTTTCATCTGAAATAATTCTTTTGTAAGTGTTAATACTATTCGAAATGGTGTAAAATTTATTATAACGAAGTGCGGTTTTTGAAAACCGAACCTCTAATCCAACACAAATTTGCGAAATGCAAAAATAAGACATTCCGAGTAAGCAATAAAATTTAACAACCAGTTTTTATTCTGATTAGAGGAATTTTTTGTTAAACATAAAAGGGAGCAGGTTTTTAAGTGAATTAGACTGGTAGATTACACCTGTTTCTCCCATAAAATAAATTTCGATAGGTTGGTCTTGTTTGATTTCATATTCGGCTATGGATTGTCTACAAGCGCCACATGGAGGGATAGGTTCAGTAGTAGGGTTGGTGTCAGAAGCTGCCGTAATAGCCATTTTATTTATTCTTACTCCAGGATAATTAGCTCCAGCATAAAAAATAGCGACACGTTCTGCACAAAGACCAGATGGATAGGCTGCATTTTCTTGATTAGAACCACAAACTACTTTGTTGTTCTCCAAAAGTAAAGCCGCTCCCACTCTAAAATTCGAATAGGGAGCATAAGCGTTTTTGCGGATAGTAATCGCTTCGTGCATTAATTCCTGAATCTCAGCTGGCAGTTCTGTTATGCTCTCAAACTGTTTGAATGAGGTAGTAATGTTAATTTCTTTCATGTTTCTAAATTTATTGTGTAGCTACTATTTACTTTTAAATTAGTTTTTAGTACAATCTCGTTTTCATTATCGAGGAAAAAAAATCCAAATTTCAAGGCTTTTGCTTTTGAAATTTGGATTTATTATCAACTAAATGCGTTTTCTAATAATTTTCGTATTTGTCGCCAAAATTAAAGGTTAAAGAAAAGCGTAAGGTATTTTCTAAAGGATTTTTAACTTTTGATGCGGAAAATAAATAGGATACATCTACTTTGACTACGTTATATTTGAAACCAGCTCCAAGAGAGAAAAACTTTCTTGCGCCTTTTTCGTCACTTTCGTGAAAATATCCAGAACGCAATGAGAATGAATCTTGGTATTCGTATTCGGCTCCCAATGCGTAGGTAACTTCTTTTAGTTCTTCACTGAAGCCTCCTGGTGCATCACCAAAAGATTTAAAAATACCAGAAGCCCATCCTATTTTGCGATAGTCTTCTCTTTTTTGAATAGTTTCATCGGTGGTATCTGTACTTTCGAATTGAGGTGTTGGAACTAATAATTTATTGAATTCTAGATTCACACCAATTTTGTTGTATTCATCTAAAATAAAATCAAAACCTCCTCCGATTTTTAAGTTAGACGGCAAAAAATTTGTGCTTTCTTCAGATTCCGTTAAATCATAATTAATTTTTGGTCCTAAATTCTGAAAATTAAAACCACCTCTCCATCTTCCGTTAAAGTCCGAATAGGCTATTTCCTCAGATTGATAGTACCCGGCAATGTCTACAGCAAAAGAATTTGCAGCCGAAAGACTTTGACCATTAGTGGTTATCCCAAGGTTTGAACTTATGAATCGCCCAGCAACAGCCATTGAAAAATAATCGCTTAAGTGCAAAGAATAGGACAAATCTAGAGCGAATTCTGATGGTTTTACAATATTCGGTATGCTGTTTGCATCGTCTCTAAGCTCTATCTCACCAAGGCTGAAGTATCTTACACTTCCGGCAAAAGCGCTTCTGTCATTAAAACGATTGTAATAGGTTGCTTGCCCTAATGAAATATCATTAACAATGTCAATAAGATAAGGTGTGTAGCTTACAGAAAATCCTTGTTTGTCAGTGGCAAATGCATATTTGGCAGGATTCCATTGTTGTGAATAAGTGTCTGGTGAAGTAGCTACTCCAATGTCTCCCATACCTGCTGCTCTTGCATCGGCTGCTATTTGTAAAAAAGGGACTCCTGTTGTGATTGCTCTATCTTGTGCTATTGCATTGGTTGTTACAACGCAAATAAAAATCAAAATTAATTTCTTCATTATTTTTTTAATCATTAAACAAATATAGTATTAAATCAAAGTATTACCAATTTTTCTATTTTTTCAGCTTTTTTGTTGTTTAAAGATGATTTTACAGTCAATCGATAAACATAGACTCCTTTTCCTAGTCGGTCTCCAAAATCATCTTTTCCGTCCCACTTAATCTCTCTTGATAAAAATCCATCAGTAGTTATGATTTGGTTTTTTGACCAAACTACTTTTCCGGTAATTGTCATCACTTGTACTTGCACTTCTAGAGGCTCAAATGGTCTGTTGTGTGTGAACCAAAACTCGGTATAGTTTACAAATGGATTGGGATAATTCAAAACGTTTGTAAGTGTTATGGATTCATTTCCTACTACCAAAAACTGAATTTCACTAATGACAGGATTATTATACACGTCCCATGCTTTAATGGTTATTGTATGAAGTCCTATTGAAAGATTTCGAAAGGGGAATCTAACGGTTCCTGAGGTGAAATCATCCAATTTTGTTTCGTAATAATCATTTAAGACAAATGGATTGCTTTCGTCTCCGTCTAAAATAGCAACAATGTCATGACCAATTCCGCTGGCAGTATTAATTCCGTTTTCGTCTTCTAATTGTGCTATTAATATAGGAGACTGATTGGTCGTTCCGCCAGAAACGAAATTTTCATCGTTCATATATAACTTCACTTTTGGACTAATATTGTCTGCAACAGCATTTTCGTTAATTCCTCCTATTCTGATAGTTGTGTTTTGTCCAGTTTGGTTTTCAAGAGCATTGTCTTTTTTTGAATAAAAACTAATTTTTCCATTACCAACTGGAATACGAATGTCTCTTGGGACTACAAAACTAAATTTAAATTGACCATTTTTTACCGTTGCATTTCCTCGAAAGATTGCTTCGCCTAAAACAGAGAATGGTATGCTGGGACTGTTTCCGTCGTTATTAAGCGTATTTCTAGTGACTAATTTATCAGTGATAATTGTTGCGATTTCTCCATTATAATTAGACAATAAATTATTGTTTTCGTCTGTGACTTCACCAGAGAGCTTCATTTTTGCCAATGACTTGAAGTCGTCTATTGGTTGTGAAATAGCAATGTCATTTACCTTTGTTAGGTTAATTTTAGGTTTTGCTATGGCGAGGTGTAAAGCTGGGTCGCCAATAAAAACTACAACATTTGTTGATGAATTTGGATTTGTGTTTTTTGAAATTCGGAGTGCTTCTGCCATCGAAACGTAAGTGTTCGAACCAAATGATAGTAAATTTCTAGTCAATAATGGATTGAAATTTTCGGCACTAAATTGTCCTATAGAGCGTATTGTTGTAATCATTGCGATTGCGCCTCCCTTTGGGTTCCAATAGGTGTATTCTCCTGCTGTTGGACGTAACGGATTGTCGAATCTAGAAAACTCACAAGTAATCGTTACGAAAAGAGGGTATTTGAATGGATTGTTTAAATTTTGTCCGTCTGATTTTTCCCAAATACGTTCCGCCGCCAATCCGTCTTCACCACCGTGTCCTAAATAATTAAAAACCAAAGCACCTTTTTCAAAGGCATTAAATATATCTGTTCGGGCTTTAGGATATCGAAATCCACCAGCCGATGCTTCTTGTATATAGGAGTCAAGTAAAATTTTGGATACATTTAGAAATGGTTTTTCAGTGGTGATTAAATCTCCTAAACTACTTTGTTTTTCTTGTAAAGAAGCGTCTGAGGGAACATCTGAATCATCGCCTATGAGTACAAAGTTGTTTCTCCAGTTTCCATAAGATTTTAAGTCGTGATAGTCGATTACTTTTTGCACCATTTCTTCGGCTTGTTTAGTATCGTTTACTATCATTCTGCCTACAGCGATATCAATTCCGCCAAAACTAGAGGTTATGTTTCCTTCGTTGGTATCCATTAATCCAAAAAAATCATCTGACGCAAAAGAAGATTCTCCAGTGGCATTACTTATTAAGGAGTGATAAATAGGAACTAGATTACTGTTGTTATTGATTCTGTTTTTGTAATCGTAGGATGCGTCCCCAAAAAGGTTGACGTATTTAATTCTTTTATTTGGGGTAGAGGCATTGTCGTAAATGTATTTGATGCAATTTCTAATGGCTCCAATATCTTGTTTTCCTGATGCAAATTCGTGATAAATGGATTCGGTTGAAATCACTTTTACGTTTAGATTAGAGTAATTTCTGTGGAAAGTAGCCAGTTTTTCGGCTTGATTAATTAAAAAATGGGGTGTAATAATCAAATAATCAATGTCTTGAAATTGTCCTTGATTGTTTTTGAAAATGGTTCCTTTAATGTTTTGGTTGGCAATTTTTGATTTTTTCGAAACAGTTGGTGTCAAATAATCATTAGTATCTAGTGCGATATATTTTCGGACTTCACCTAAATTGGCTTTAAAACTAAATTGGTTTTGGTTGTTGTTTTCAATTTTTCGAATAGCATTGAGTTCGGTTATATCCCAAATCTGATTTATAGCTGTGGCGTTGGAAAGTGTATATTCAACAATTCCGATTGTGGAAAAAGCATTGTCGTATTGAAAATGAAATTGCTTTCCGTAACCTACTAGTTTTCTTTTAGCTACCACTTTTATGTAGTCTAAGTACCCAATTGCATTTGGGACTCCTCCATTATTATAGGTGTATTTTATTTTGTTTTTTTCGGAGCCTAAAAAAGTTGCGGAGCTTGGAAGGTTGCCTGTGTAAAAAGAAATTCCTGAATTATTAGCTACGGCAGGAAAATTTATGGTTCCAACAGGGGAGTTATTTGCAGAAACTACGAAGGATGTTGGGGTAAAGGCTGCGGAAGCGGTCTCGGTGCTAATTTTTACTGGTATTGTTGCATCAATGTTGGGAAAGTCAAAATCGAATTCTTGTTCGTTGTTAATGTCGAATTTTTCTCCAAACCATTGCCGTCCTAATTGTCCGATATTGATTTGGTCCAATTCATGAAATTGGGTATCGTCAAAAGTTGATAAACTAAGGGTTGGGTTTCCTGAAGGTTGTGTAAAGGTTTGAATTCTTTTTCCGGTACCGCCATCAATAGTTATATAATAATAAGATTCGTCTTCATAGAGGTTATTGAAGGTCTTGCTTTCTGTATTCCAGGTGTCGGTTCCTTCTCCATAAAAAAGAATATAATCCTCGTTGTTAAAGACTCCGTCATTTTCGCCAATTACTTCAATAGGCGTTTCTTCAATGTCTAGTGGATATGAATTATTGTTGGTCAGCGGAATCATTTTTCCACCATTACCATAAACTTTGATTCTTCTTGGGTCTATTGCATTGGTAGATAATCCTAATTGCTGCAAAAAGCTTCTTGATATTTTGTAAACTCCTGATTTTTTGATTTGGAATTGATACCAATTGCCAGAGGATAATACAGAATTACTTATAGTTTGTGTTGTGTTGGTCTTATTTGTGTTCGTTGTTCTATTTGAGTTTTGAACCAATGAATAAGCGATTGAAGTGACTTTTTTTATTCCAAAATTATCTTTTACTAGTGGTGAAAAAGTTAAAAATACGGTTGTAACATCTCTTGAGATAGTTGTGGTAACTTTTTCGTTTAGGGTTGAAGGAATGTTTCCAATTATTAAGTCACCTAATTCCTCGTTTGTGATGTTTTCGTATGTAACGTTGTTGATTATAATGTTTTCGTTGAATGAATTCGATTTTATCGGGCTACTATAAATAATGGTTTTGTTAATAGGGTCAAATTGAAAAGCATTAGTGTCAAAAGTTGGAATTCGGACCGAATAATCGCCGATATTAGTTTTTTTTGCTGGAAACCAATTAATTACAATTGTGCCATTATACTGTGCGAAAATAAAAAAAGGCAGTATCAGTAGTGACAATGTAAAAAATCTGTTTTTCATCTTGATTCTAACGAACTTTAGTTGCTTATATTTTAAAGGGTAAAAATAATTTAATTACTCTAGGTTTTAATAATAAAAAATATATTTTTGCGTTGGTATTCAGGGATTGTATAAATTTAATTGGCCCCGTTAAAATTATTAAATATTGGTGTTGTAGGTATAAGGTTAATTGTTATATTGCGGCACCAAATTATGACCTATTAATAGTATGAAAGTAAAGAAAATTTTGAACTTAAAATTGATCACATCAATTTTACTGATTGCAGGATTAGCTAGTTGTAGTAAAAAATCTAGCTCTAGTAATTCTTCAAGAGCAACTGGATGGAACTTAGATCGTCAAAAAAACGTTGCTGCTAAAAACAAAAATCAAGCTGGCCCTGGTTTGGTTTTCGTAGAAGGAGGAACTTTTACTATGGGTAAAGTTCAAGATGATGTAATGCACGATTGGAACAATTCTCCTACACAACAACACGTTCAATCCTTTTATATGGATGAAACAGAAGTAACCAACTCTATGTACTTAGAGTATTTAGAATGGTTGAAAAAAGTTTTCCCTCCAACTGAAGAAAATTACAAAAATATATATGAAGGAGCATCTCCAGATACTTTGGTATGGAGAAACCGCTTGGGTTATAATGAAACTATGACCAACAACTATTTGAGACACCCATCTTATGCTGAATATCCAGTAGTAGGAGTAAATTGGATTCAAGCCAATGAGTTTGCTAAATGGAGAACGGAACGTGTAAATGAAAGTATGCTTGAGAAAACAGGTTACATAAAGAAAAATGCAAAAAACACCGATGTTTCTGCTGAAAGTACTTTTAGTACTGAAACATATTTGGCTTCACCTACATCTGTTTATGGTGGAAATGAAGAAATCGTTCTTAAAGAAAGATCTAAAAGAAAAGCGCCTAAGGCTGGTAAAGATGGAAAAGTAGCTGAGCACAAAAATGTTTATGCACAACGTTCTTCAGGAATTTTATTACCTGAGTACCGTTTACCAACTGAAGCTGAGTGGGAATACGCTGCAGCAGCAGATGTGGGGCAAAGAGAATACAATATTTATAAAGGTCAAAAGAAATACCCTTGGTCTGGTAGTTACACTCGTTCAGGAAAACGTGTTTCTAAAGGAGATCAGTTAGCTAACTTCAAGCAAGGAAATGGTGATTATGGTGGAATTGCTGGTTGGTCTGATGACGGAGCAGACATTACTAACCAAGTAAAAAAATATCCTGCAAATGATTTTGGTTTGTATGATATGGCTGGAAACGTTGCCGAATGGGTTGCCGATGTTTATCGTCCTATTATTGACAATGAATGGAATGATTTTAATTATTACAGAGGTAATCTTTATACAAAAAATAAAATTGGTAAAGATGGTAAAGTTGAAATAGTTACTTCTAAAACTATCGAATACGATACATTGAGTAATGGTAAATTAGTTGCTAGAGCGTATCCAGGTCAAATTGCACAAGTTCCTGTTGATGAAAATGAAACTTATTTGAGACAAAATTTTGATAAGAGTAACAACATCAACTATAGAGATGGTGATAAACAATCTACTCGTTTTTATGATTTCGGAAACACAGGTGATGAAACTAAAGGCGAAAAAGATGCGCGTAAAATGTACAACTCACCTAAACATAATGTAGCTGTAGATAGTTTAGGTAAAATGTCTAGAAAATATGATTCATCTAGTAAAAGAACAACTTTGATTAACGATGAAGTTCGTGTTTTCAAAGGAGGATCTTGGAGAGATAGAGCGTATTGGTTAGATCCAGCTCAAAGAAGATATTTGCCACAAGATATGGCAACTGATTATATTGGTTTTAGATGCGCAATGTCTAGTGTTGGACCAAAAGCACAAAAAAGAAAATCACCAAGAAATTAATTTACTTTAGTATACTTATAATAAAAGCCCTTTGATTAGGGCTTTTATTGTTTTAATTCTATTTATTATGGATATAGCTAGCATTCATAACCTATTCTTACAGTGTGATTCCGTTTCTATTGACACACGTAAAATTTTACCTAACTCATTATTTGTAGCCATTAAAGGTGAAAATTTTGATGCCAATACATTTGCCGCTGAGGCTCTAAGTAAAGGTGCCAAATTTGTTCTAATTGATAATTCAAGTTATTACATAGATGAAAGAACGATTTTGGTAGATGATAGTTTATTGGCACTACAGCAATTGGCTCAATTTCATAGAAATTATCTCAAAATTCCTATTATTGCCTTGACAGGTAGCAACGGAAAAACGACTACAAAAGAGTTGATTCATACCGTTCTTTCTAAGAAATTCAATACTAAGGCAACGATAGGTAATTTGAATAATCATATTGGGGTTCCCTTGACTTTGCTTTCGTTTACAAAGGAAACTGAGATAGGTGTAGTTGAAATGGGGGCGAATCATAAAAAAGAGATTGAGTTTCTTTGCCAATTGGCTACACCTGATTATGGTTATATTACCAATTTTGGTAAGGCACATTTAGAGGGTTTTGGTGGCGTTGAAGGTGTGATTGAAGGTAAAAGTGAGATGTATGCTTATTTGTCTTTTGCTAATAAAACAACTTTTATTAATCTTGAGGACCCAATTCAGGTTGAAAAATCACAGTCACTAACTTGTTATTCTTTTGGTATTAATAAAAGTAGTGCTGCTGTCAATATTACAGTAATAGAGGCGAATCCTTTTGTAACAATAAAATATGATGGATATTCTATAGTTACTCATTTGATAGGTTTGTATAATGCTAATAATATCAATGCAGCTCTTACTATAGGTAAGTATTTTGAAGTGCCAATGGACTCAATTAAAGAAGCATTAGAAAATTATATTCCTGAGAATAATCGTTCTCAAATGGTTGTCAAAGGGTCGAATACAATTCTATTAGATGCATATAATGCTAATCCGAGTAGTATGGCGGTTGCTATAGATAATTTTATTCAATTGGAAAAACCTAACAAAATAATGGTTTTAGGGGATATGTTTGAACTAGGGGAAGAAAGTCTGTTCGAACACCAACAGTTGGTTCAACGCCTTTCTGGAGTTCCTGACGTTCGTTGTTTTTTTGTAGGGAAAGCTTTTTTTGATTGTAGTATAGTCCAAGAAAATTTTAAATTTTATGCTACTTTCGATGTTTTTTCTGCTTATTTGACCGATCATCCTTTTTCAGAGGCCACCTTGTTGATTAAAGGTTCAAGAGGTATGGCCTTGGAAAGAACACTAAATTACTTGTAAACAAAAAACGCAACTTTAAGTTGCGTTTTTTTTTGGGTTAGATTTTCATCAGGAAACCAATTAGGTTTTCTTTTTTGTTCAATTCTAGTTTTTTGCGCAGTCTGTATCTTGCCAATTCCACCCCTCCATTAGAGATATTCATAATCTCTGCTATTTCTTTCGTAGACATATTCATTAGGAGATAGGTGGCTAAGTCTAATTCTCTTGGGGTTATCGTTGGATACTGTTCTTTCAGTCTTTTTAAGAAATCATAGTGTACGTTTTTAATGTGCTTTTCAAGATCTTTCCAACTTTTATCCGAGTTAACTTCTTTTACAATGCTTTTTTGAAGTTTTGTAAATTGTGCTTTTAAGGTATCATCTAAGTTGTCGTGATTGATTTCTTTAAGTTTATGGATGATTCCGTTTAGAATTTTATTCTTTTTTACCACTTGTAAAGAGTTGCTTACTAGTTCTTTATCTTTAGCTAGGATTTTTATTTTTAGTTTGTCGTTTTTTAATTTTTCAATTTCTTTTTCAAGTGAATATTGTTCTTGTCTAATTTTTGTCTCTTTTTCAAGATATAGTCTTCTCTGTTCAACGGTTTCATAGTATTTGTTTTTTCTAATTTTGGCTTTAACGGTGTTTTGGATGTAAAGTATAATAACAACTACTAAAATGATGTAAATGATGTATGCGAAAAAGTGACGGTACCAAGGAGGAAGTACAGTAAATTTGATTTCTGCCTCTTCAGATTGGATACCATAGCTATTTCTAACTTTGGCTTTCATTATGTAAGTTCCTTCGCTTAAATTGGTATATTCTTTTGTGAACATCCTTGACCAAGGGCTCCATTTTTCATCAAAACCTTCTAATTTGTATGAAAACTCTACGTTTTCAAGGTTTTCGTAGGTAGGTGAAGAGAACGAAAATTGTACGTGATTTGAAGAATAAGGAAGCGTATATTTTGTTGTAATTTTTTGTCCATTTCCTAAAAGTAAAGTGTCTTTTTGAAAAGTAAAGTTTCGAATGAAGGCTTTTGGTCTAGTCACAAAACTATTGGCTTGTTTGGCGTTGTAGTGCGCTAATCCATTTGTTAGGCCTATAAAGATGTTGTTTGGGTCAATCGTGTTGATGGAAAGATAATCGTTAACTAATTCTCCAGTTAAATTAGAAAATGGTGCCACACTATTTGTATACTTGTTGTTCTTCTTTTGCAGCATACCAAGTCCTTCACCATAAGTATACCAAATATTGCCCAACTGATCTTCGTAAACCAAATTTACAAATGGTATTTTATGGAAAAGGCTACTTATCTTCTTATCTTCATAAAAGGTTTCTTGGTCTTTAGAGTATTTAAAAAAGTGGTTTTGTGATTGAAAGTATACTTTGTTATTTAAACGTTGTACACCTCCAATTCCTGGATAAGATTTTGAAATTTCTTTATGTGTTTTTATTTGGATGTATCTTTTAAAATCTGATGATAATGACATTTGATACAAAAGACCATCTTTTTTTAACCAAATAGTTTCTTCGTCGATTTCAAAAGTGCTGGATGATTTATCAAAGCCAGCTATTTGATGGCGATAGGTCCAAGTATTGGCTTTTTTTTCAAATAAGGCAAAGCCATTGTAATTAGAACCAATTAAAAAGTTGTTTTTACCTGGTATTTTTTTGAATCCAAAATACCCTTTGTTGTCTAATATTTTCACAACACGATCACCATCAATTATCATAGCTCCATTATTGTTTCCGCATAATAATTGATTGTCTATCACTTGAATATTCCAGGATTGTCCAGTGGTTCCTTCCACTAATTTGAAGACATCTTCTTTGAAGTTTTGACTCCAACTGTGATAAAATACTCCTCTATTCGTAGCTACATAAAGATTTTGATTATGTACGATAGAAGCATACACGGTACTGATGTCATAACTGAAGCCAAAATAGGTAAAAGGAGAGCTCTCATTGACGAAAGCAATTCCATTGTCTAGTCCTAGCCAAATATTGTTTTTGTTGTCTATAAAGGAGGTTAAAACGGTATTGTTTTGCAGGCCCTTTTTATGGTTGATGTGTTGAATGATTTTTCCGTTGGTATCACAAACGACAATACCATTTAAAACGGTATTGATTACTATAAAGTTGTTTTTGATGGCTATACCTCCTAAAGAGCTGTTTTTTTTAACAAAAGCATTGGTTTCCGTGTTCCAAGGCTGCAGAATACCATTTGAATAGCTAAAGAGTCCTTTGTTTAATGTGGCAATTAAAAGTTTTTGATTGGGAAGAGGAATTATGCTCCAAACTTCGGTAGTATTAAGTTGTTTCGTCCCAGGTAATGCGTGAAGCGTATTGTTTTTGAATTCCAATACACCATTGGCGATGTCTTGTAGGTACAGTCTTCCGTTTACCAAAAACGAGAATTGAAAACGCTTAGGTGCTTTTATCGTTTGAATGGTATTATTTTTAAAGTAAAAAGCTTTCGAGAACGCCTGAAAAATCACTCCTTTATTAAACAAATGAATTTTCCAGACAAAGTCGATGGTTTTGATTTTTGCTTTAGTAACCAAATGGGTAAGGGAATGGTAAATTAGTCTTCCTTTTTCATTAGGCTCGAAATAGCCAAACTCGTTGTATCCTCCAACATAAATTTTGCCACTAGGATCTATTTTCACACATCTAATAGCATCTGCATTGCTCATTTTATAGTTGCGCCATGTGGTTCCGTCAAATTGAAATAGACCATTGTTGTTGGCGAAATATAGATTTCCATTTCTATCTTGATCGATGTCCCAGTTTTGTGTCCCTCCTTTATAGTCGGATCGGGTGTAATTTTTTATATCTGGGAGCCCTATGCTTTTAACTTGGCCTAGCATAGTTGTAATGGATAAGAGTAGTGCAAAAGAATATAATTTTTTTTTGAAGTTGTTCATCATAAAGCAATGGGGCTAAAAATTCGATAATTATACGCAAACGTTTTCTTTTTGTTTGAAAAATGACTCAAACGGGGGCTTTTATTGTTTAAATTTTGTTAAAATCTCAAAAATGCAATTTTCTATACAAATGTAGTGTTTCTTTTAGTTTTTGTAATTTTTTAAAATACCATTACTGTGAATTTAAAATATTGATATTGAATATTTTGTGTTTTTTTTGATAAGTTTTTGTAAAGTTTATTTTTGGTAATTGATGTGTTTTTGTAAGGATTTTTAAATGTGAATCACAAAAAAAAACCTGTAGTATTGCGAGAAATTACAAATTAATTAACCAAAATTTTTAGAAAAATGAAATTTACAAAAACACTTATTTTTTGTTTTTCGTCACTCTTATTTTCCTTCTATGGCTTTGCTCAAGAAGCTGTAGTAAAAGGGAAAGTAGTAGACGAAAATGGACTTTTAGTTCCTGGAGCAACCGTTGCTTTAAAAGGGACAAAAGCAGCAACAACTACAGATTTTGATGGAGGTTTTTCAATTAAAGCTCCTTCGAACGGTACTCTTGTTGTTAGCTTTATTGGTTACAACACAATTCAAGAAGCAATTAATGGAAGAACAGAAATTGATTTTAAATTAAAGTCTCAATCTCAAGAATTACAGGAAGTTGTTGTTGTTGGTTACGGTACTCAAAAGAAGAGTGTGGTAACGGGAGCAATTTCTAGTATTAGGGCTAAAGACTTAGAGAGTTTACCACTTACCCGAGTTGAACAAGCTTTACAAGGAAGAAGTTCTGGTATAACTATAGCGGCAAACTCTGGTCAACCTGGTTCCTCAGCAACTATTAGAGTTAGGGGTATTACTACTTTTGGTAATAATGAGCCACTTTGGGTTGTAGACGGTGTTATTGTTGATGCAGGAGGTATTGGTTACTTGAACCAATCTGATATTGCATCTATTGAGGTTCTTAAAGATGCGGCTTCTGCGGCTATTTATGGATCAAGAGCTGCTACTGGGGTAATTTTGGTGACCACTAAAAAAGGGAAATCTGGAAAAGTTAGCGTAAACTACACAGGGTACACTGGAGTTTCTTCTCCATCAAGAAAATTAAGTTTATTAAATGCTACGCAATATGCGACATTGAATAACGAAGCACGCGCAGCGGCAAATCAGCCTATTCTTTTTCCTAATCCAAGTGCATTAGGTGGAGGTACAGATTGGCAAGATGTTATTTTTAGTAATAATGCTCAAAGAGTTGGTCACGAGATTAGCTTGTCAGGAGGTAATGAAGTATCTACTTTTTTTGTATCATTTGGTATATTGGATCAGGAAGGAATTGTTGCTAAAGACATTTCTAATTACATCCGTAAAAACATCCGTTTAAACTCTACTCATAAAATTGCTAAAGGGATCACTTTTGGTCAAACGTTAGGATATTCTAGAGAGAAAAACGTTGGAATTGGTAACACAAATAGTGAGTTTGGAGGGCCTTTAAGTTCCGCTATCAATTTAGATCCAATTACACCTGTTGTGGTTACAGATCCTATAGTTGCAGGTGGTGCACCCTATACTAACAATGGAGTAATTAGAGATAATAATGGTAATCCTTATGGAATTTCTAATATTGTATTGCAAGAAATGACTAACCCTCTTGCTTACATTCAAACAAGATTAGGAAACTACAGTTGGTCTGATAATTTTGTTGGGAATGCTTATTTAGAAGTTGAACCAATCAAAGGTTTAAAAGTTAGAAGTACTTTGGGAGGAAAACTGGCTTATTGGGGAGATGAGAGTTTTACACCTGTTTCTTATTTGAACTCTTCAACGATTAATTTGAAAAATAATATTTTCAGAAGCACTAATAAAGGTTTTGGATGGAATATTGAAAATACGGTTTCCTATTCTAATAAAATATCCAATCATAATTTTAATGTTTTGTTAGGTCAAGGTTCTTATGTTGATAATATTACAAGTGGTCATGGTGTAACTTATTTTAATATACCAGTTACAAGTTACAAAGATGCCTCTTTCAATTTTAGTGTTCCTCAGGATCAAATTGATGCTTATGCTTACACAGGCAATGATCATATTGTGACCTCTATTTTTTCAAGATTGAATTATGATTATAACGAAAAGTATCTATTTACAGGTATTATAAGAAGAGATGGTTCTACTCGTTTTGGAGCTAATAAAAAATACGGATCTTTCCCTTCATTCTCATTAGGTTGGGTAGTCACTAAAGAAGAGTTTTGGAAAGAAAATGATATCGTAAACTTGTTAAAAATTAGAGGAGGTTATGGTGTTACAGGTAATGATGCTATCGGAGATTTTGGATATTTAGCCACAATTGGAGGTGGTAGAAACTATACTTTTGGTAATTCAGGGTCTGTAACTGTAGGAAATAGCCCAAATGCGCCTTCCAACCCAGATTTACAGTGGGAGGAAACTAGCCAAGTCAATATAGGTTTTGAAACTCGTTTGTTCCATGATTTTAATCTAGGATTTGATTTATATACTAAAAAAACAACAGGAATTCTTCAAACTGTTACTCTTCCAGGTTATGTAGGATCAACAGGTAGCCCAGTGGGTAATGTGGCCGATATGACCAATAAAGGTTTTGATGTGGAGTTAGGTTATAAAAAGCAAATAGGAGAGTTGTCTATTTCTGCTAATGCAAATTTATCTTATGTTAAAAATGAAGTGACCTATTTAGGAAATGGAATTGACTTTTTATCAGGAGGAGTAGGATTCCAGTCTAGTACTTACCCAATTACAAGAACACAAGTAGGACAACCCGTTAATTCCTTCTTTGGATTCAAAACAGATGGCATTTTTCAAAATCAAGCAGAAGTTAATGCGTATACGAATAGCTCAGGACAGTTGATTCAGCCTGGGGCGGTACCTGGAGATTTCCGTTGGAAAGATGTAAACGGTGACGGTACTATCACTGCTGATGACCGTACTTTTATCGGAAACCCATTACCAGATTTTACTTTTGGTTTTACCTTGAATTTAGAATACAAAAACTTCGACTTATTAGTTTTTGGCCAAGGAGCTGTAGGCAATCAAATTTTCCAAGGATTACGAAGATTAGATATTGCTAATGCCAATTATCAAACTGAAGCTTTGGGGCGTTGGACAGGAGAAGGATCTTCAAATACTTACCCAAGATTGACTACAAATGATACCAATAAAAACTTCAATAATCCTTCTGATTTTTATTTAGAGGATGGAGATTATTTCCGATTCAAAACCATACAGTTCGGATATTCTTTACCGAGCAGTGTAATTAACAAAGTTAGTTTGGCAAAAGCTAGAGTTTATCTTACAGCTGAGAACTTATTTACTATCACAAAATACTCTGGATTTGATCCTGAAATTGGTGGTGGTGTAATGGGAATTGATAGAGGGTATTATCCTCAAGCAAAAACATTTATGTTGGGAGTTAATTTACAATTATAATAAAACGTAAAATCATGAAACTAAAAAATTTAAAATATACTATCCATGCGTTTGCCCTATTATTTGTGGCAACTTCATGTAGTGATGCTTTTTTGGAAATAGAACCAAAAGGAACTCCTTTGGAAGCTAATTATTATAAAAATGAAGACGAAGCTTTTTCTGGACTTGTGGCTGTTTATGACATATTAGGTAAACAATCTGGAGGTTTTGAAAATATGGTATGTATGATGAACGCTGGTTCTGACGATCACTACGCAGGTGGTGGTGGAGCAACAGATGGAACAGGAATGCAATCATTTTCTGATTATTCCATCAGCTCATCAACAATTCCAGGAAGCTTTTGGAATAATTTTTACCAAGGAATATTTAGAGCGAATACTTTGTTAGTAAAATTGCCAAATGTTCCTATGGCCGACGCTCAAAAAGTAAGATTTACTGCAGAAACTAAAGCCTTACGTGCCTACTACTATTTTGAGTTAGTTCGTTTGTTCAAAAACATTCCATTGATTACGGCCCCAATCCCTACCAGTGAAATTTACAATGTACTGCAAGCAAAACCAGAAGAAGTTTATGCTCAAATCGAAAAAGATTTGAAAGAAGCCATCCCTAATTTGCCCAATACCATAACTAACCCTACTACTGAGGCTGGACGTTTTACTAAAGGAGCTGTTAAAGCCTTACTTGGTAAAGTGTATTTATACCAAGGTAAAAATGCTTTGGCTGCTACTGAATTAGCTGAAGTAAATGGTACACCTGGAGGAACAAGTTCTTTTGGTTACAAATTATTGACTAAATATTCTGATTTATGGGTAATCAGTAACAAGTTCAATTCTGAATCGATAATAGAAGTATCTCACACGAGTAAAAGTAATGCCGGTTGGGGTAACTGGGGCTCAGGTTCTGATGAAGGAAATTCTATTAACGTAATGGTTGGACCTAGAGGATATTCTAGATCAACTAATTCTACAGCACCAGATTATGCTGCGGGTTGGAGTTTCAATCCAATCACTGTTGATTTGTACAATGCCTTAAAACCAGATCCTCGTTTTAGTTCAACTGTTGTTGATATGAAAGATTTGAAAGCTCAAGGTCTTGCTGATTATTCTCCAGGATACAAAGACACAGGGTACTTTATCAAAAAGTTCATGCCTACAACTGCCGATGTAACTACTGGTGGTGGAGATGCAGTTTTGAACTACAAACAAAACGTATACGTAATGCGTTTGGCAGATACTTATTTGATGGAAGCCGAAGCTTTGGGAGGAACAGGAGCTAGAGCTCAAGCGCTTCTTGATGCCGTTCGTGCTAGAGTTGGTTTACCATCTGTTCCAGTTTCTATAAATGCAATTATGGCCGAAAGAAGACTAGAATTGGCTTGCGAAGGGCACCGTTGGTTCGACTTGGTTCGTACAGGAAGAGCAGCAGCTGTTTTGGCAAGTAGAGGTTTTATCGCAGGTAAAAACGAAATCTGGCCTATTCCGTTGAAAGAATTAGAAAACACCAAACTGGTTCAAAATCCAAATTATTAATCGTAAATCAAAAAATATGTTTGTAAATATAATTTCAAAAAGAGCCATTTACTTATTCTTTGCTTTTGCATCTATAAGTACTTTGCTTAGCTGTCAGCCTGATGATGCTGTTGAAGGAAACGGATTGACTGATGCTAATGTTGACGCTTCATTTACTATTACACCTGTAGAAGGTGCAGTGAATACTTATATACTAGAAGCACAAACCAAAAATGTTATCGCCTCAAAATGGAACATTGGTGATGGAGTTTACGCTGGAAAAATGACAGAAAAAATTTCACTTCCAGATGCAGGAACCTACAAAATCACGCATATTGCTGTAGGAAGAGGTGGCTCAGAAAATGCAACTACCAAAGAAATTGTTGTTGCTACTTCAGACCCACAAAAAGGGAATTTGGTAAAAGGGGGCAATTTCGCCACTGCTGCCGATCACGCACAATGGAGCAGTTGTAATTTGAGTCCTTCTGGCGCTGCCAAATGGAACTTCAAAACCGGAAGCGCTACCATCAACTCTAATGGTGGTTGGGCTCAAGAAGCCATTTATCAAGCTATCGATGTGGTAAAAGATAAAGAATACACGATTGATATGAATGTTTCTTCAAACGATGGTTCGAACGAAACTTGGTTCGAAGTGTATGCTGGAACTACAGTACCGGCTTCAGGAGTAGAATACAAAGACAACAAAGTGATGGGATTAAGTACTTGGGACGGTTGTGCAAAAGCGGCCTTCTCTGGAAAACTATCAGTTGTGGGCTGTGTAAAAAATGCCGCTGGAGTTATCTCGAACACTGTAAAATTTAGTCAAACCGGAAAAATATATCTAGTGATTCGCTGCGGCGGAAACACATTTACTCCAAGCGGAATTACCATTTCCAAAGTGGAGTTTAGAGGAAAATAAGATTGTTTAAGTTAGTTGAGTTAAGTTTTGAGTTTTGTTGTAATAGCCCATTCTCATCCTGATTATGGGCTATTTTTTAACAAAAGGACGTAACTTAGATGATTCATTATTAGACATTTAATAAAATATACACACATGAATAAATCGGCTATATCTCTATTCTGTTTGCTTCTTATGGGAACCCTTTTTGCACAACAAAAGGAAAGCAAAGGAAAACAAGCGTTTACAACAGCTGGAAAAAAAGTAACCGTTTACACAACAGCAGCCAATACCGACTTGCGATTAAGCCCGACAGCTCATTTGGTTTTTGCAAAAGCAGCGCAACCGCTAGAAACAGAAATATCCATTTTTGTTGAGCCACAACGAAAATTCCAATCCTTGATGGGAATTGGAGGTGCCATTACGGATGCAAGTGCCGAAGTGTTTGCCAAGTTGTCAAAAGAAAAACAGCAAGAATTTTTAACTGCTTACTACGATACACAAAAAGGCATAGGCTATTCATTGCTAAGAACAACAATTCATAGCTCTGATTTTAGCAGTGGAAGCTATACTTATATCGAAGAAGGCGATAAGGATTTGAAAACATTTTCTATTGACCACGACAAACAATTCCGAATCCCAATGATTAAGCAAGCCACTCAAGCTGCAGGCGGAAAAATAGTAACCTATGTTTCTCCTTGGAGCCCACCAGCCTTTATGAAAAGCAACAAGCAAATGCTAAAAGGCGGAACACTCTTGCCAGAATATTACCAAGCTTGGGCCAATTATTACGCCAAGTTTATCAAAGCCTACGAAAAAGAAGGAATGCCTATTTGGGGATTGACCATTCAAAACGAACCTATGGCAGTACAAACTTGGGAATCTTGTGTTTTCTCTGCCGAAGCCGAAAGAGACTTCTTGAAAAACTACCTAGGACCAACCTTAAAAAAAGAAGGACTAGGCAACAAAAAAATCATTGTTTGGGACCACAACCGCGATTTGATGAATCAAAGAGCCAATGTGATTTTTACCGACCCCGAAGCCTCAAAATATGCTTGGGGAATGGGATTTCACTGGTACGAAACTTGGGCAGGAGGCGCGCCAATGTATGATAACGTAGCCAAAGTTCACGAAGCCTTCCCAGATAAAAACCTCATTTTTACCGAAGGTTGTATCGAAAAATTCGATGCTCAAAAATACCAATTTTGGCCTAACGCCGAACGATACGGAGCCTCAATGATACACGATTTTAATAACGGAACTGTAGCTTGGACCGATTGGAATATTCTCCTCGATGAAAACGGAGGACCTAATCACGTGGGGAATTTTTGCTTCGCGCCCATCCATGCCGATTCTCAATCGGGATCGCTAATCTACACGCCGTCTTATTATTATATTGGTCATTTTGCCAAATTCATTCGTCCGCAAGCGCGCAGAGTAGCCACCGCCTCTAGTCGCAGTAGTCTAATCAGCACATCATTTCAAAATGCAGATGGCTCAATGGTCACCGTGGTCATGAACCAAAGCGACAAAGAAGTCACTTACAATTTGATGATTGCTTCCGAGAAAACCGTAACCACAATACCACCACATAGTATTCAGACCTTGCTGTATTAAAACAGCAAAAACAGGAATAGGAAAAGCAGGAGCGAAACATTAGGCAGTACCTGTAGGCAACGTTCCCGCCATCCTTCCTAAGCAGCCGAGCCGAACACCGGCTCAGCTGCTTATCCCTCCTGTCGGGGCTAGGCAGCTATCAAAAGTGATTTTTTGGCAGCAAAGTATTCATATCAAAACTAACTCTAAAATTCTATAAACATTCCTACTTATGAAATTTGATATAACCAAAATAACACGATACTTACTATACAGTTTGGCTATTGCCATGCAAATTAGTTGTTCTTCCCCAAGCGATGGAGGAGATCCAACTCCAACGCCCACACCTACGCCCAATCCACCCGCTACCAAAAACGAAGTAGAGTATTGGCTTACCAAAGGCGACCAATCCGTACTATTGACCAAACAAAATGCGATTCTTGCCTTTGGAACTTTGCCCAATGCTTATGCCTCTATCGAAGTAAACGACGCACAAACTTTTCAATCCATCGACGGATTTGGATATACCCTAACTGGAGGAAGTGCCGATGTCATCAACCAGCTGACTGCTACTAAGAAAAAAGAATTGTTGCAAGAACTTTTTGGTGCTTCCGAAACTAGTATCGGCGTAAGCTATATTCGTATCAGTATTGGCGCTTCAGATTTGAATGCGGCTCCTTTCACTTACAATGATCTTCCTGCTGGCGACACAGATTTGACTTTGTCAAAATTCAGTTTGGCCCCAGATAAAAATGGCGTGATTGCTCTTTTAAAAGAAATTTTAGCCATCAATCCAAACATTAAAGTTCTTGCAACGCCTTGGTCAGCACCACTTTGGATGAAAGACAAAGCCAGTTTCGTTGGAGGAAGTTTACAAACACAATATTATGGAGTATACGCAAACTATTTTGTGAAATACATCCAACTTATGAAAGCCGAGGGCATCACTATCGATGCAATTACGCCACAAAACGAACCTTTGCACGGAGGTAATAATCCAAGTATGGTAATGACAGCAGAAGAACAAGCCAATTTTATCAAAAATAGTTTAGGTCCTGCTTTTAAAACAGCTGGAATAACGACTAAGATTATTGCTTATGACCACAACTGCGATAACATACAATATGCCACTACCATTTTTAATGATGCTGCAGCAGCACCATTTGTAGACGGATCTGCTTATCATTTGTACGGTGGCAATATCAATGCACTTTCTTCAATCTACAATGCATTTCCTACCAAGAATGTTTATTTCACAGAACAATACACAGGAGCAGATGGGGATTTTGGAGGGGATTTAAAATGGCATGTAAAAAATGTAATCATTGGCTCTATGCGCAATTGGAGTAAAAATGCATTAGAATGGAATTTGGCCAACAACAGTACTTTCGGGCCGCACACTAATGGTGGCTGTTCTACTTGCAAAGGTGCATTAACAGTAAATACTAGCGAATCTTTCAATCGTAATGTTGCCTATTATATCATTGCCCATGCTTCTAAATTCGTACCTGCAGGTTCCGTTCGAATTGGCAGTAACGTAGTAGGAAATTTAAACAATGTGGCTTTCAAAACACCTGCAGGTAAAAAAGTTTTGATTGTAGAAAACGATGGTAATACCAACGAAATTTTTAATATTAAAAACAACGGAAAATGGGTAACCACCTCACTTGATGCGGGTGCTGTAGCCACATTTGTTTGGTAGTTTTTCTTCACAACCCTTTTAGAGTATCAAACTTTAAAAGGGTTATTTTAAACACAATAAAAATGAAAAAAATAATTTTTATTCTTCTTGTTTGGCTGCCAACAGTCGGATGGGCTCAAGGCTTTTTGCACAGAGACCATCAAAAGATTGTGGATGAAAAAGGACAAAATATAGTACTTCGAGGTTTGGGTCTAGGAGGTTGGATGGTGCAAGAAGGCTATATGCTCAAAACGGGCAATTTTGCTGGACCACAATACAAGATTAAGGAAAAAATTTTAGCTGTAATTGGCGCTGAGGCCACCGAAAAATTTTACCAAACCTACAAAGACAGCGGCATCACCAAAAAGGATATCGATTCCTTGGCTGCTTGGGGATTCAATTCAGTGCGATTGCCAATGCATTATAATTTGTATACACCCGCTATTGAAAACGAAAAAAATGGTGAAATCACCTGGCTAGAAGAAGGTTTCAAACGCACCGATGCTTTGCTAAAATGGTGTGAAGCCAATAAAATATATTTGATTTTAGATTTGCATGCCGCTCCCGGAGGTCAAGGAAAAGATGCTGCAATATCAGACTATGATGGGTCAAAACCATCGCTCTGGGAGAGTGCTGCTAATCGCAATAAAATGATAGCTTTTTGGAAAAAAATAGCTGAACGCTACAAGGACAATCCTTGGGTGGGAGCCTATGATATTATCAATGAGCCCAATTGGAATTTTACCGGAACCAATGCCAATGGCTGCGACGAAGCTTCGAATGGTCCATTGCGTTCTTTGCTAATGGAGACCACTCAGGCCATTAGAGCCATTGATAAAAACCATTTGATTTTTATTGAGGGCAATTGTTGGGGCAATAACTACAACGGAATTTTTCCGCTTTGGGATAATAACTTAGCTTTGAGTTTTCATAAATATTGGAATACCAATGACCAAGCTTCCATTCAAACGATGTTGGATTACAGAACCCAATATGATGTTCCGATTTGGTTAGGCGAAAGTGGTGAAAACTCCAACGTTTGGTTCAAAGATGCGATTCGTCTAGTAGAGCAAAACAATATTGGTTGGGCTTTTTGGCCAATGAAAAAAATAGAAAGTATCGCTGGAGTAACTTCGGTAACTCAGCCGCAAGGCTATCAGCAATTACTGGAGTATTGGAAAGATGGAAAATCAAAACCAAGCCCAGCATTTGCCACAAAAGTCCTGATGGAATTGGCAAATAATTACAAGCTAGAAAAGGTTACAATTAGACCAGATGTGGTAGATGCTATGTTCAGACAAGTACAAAATTCTACGGCCAAAGCCTTCAAAAAAAATCTACTTCCAGCTCGAATTCTAGCTACCAATTATGACTTGGGCACACAAGGAGTAGCTTATTATGATACCGATTTTCAAAATATCGATGGTACAAAGTTTACTCCGTACAACAAAGGTTTCATAGGAAGAAATGACGGCGTTGATATTGTTCCTTCAAGCAATAAAGAGAGCAAAGGTTTTCAAGTAGGATTTATTGAGGCGGGAGAATGGTTGCAATACACAGTAACTTCCAAAAAGAAAGCTACTTATTCGGCTAGCATTACTTATGCGAGTGCTACAACAGAGGGGCAAGTGCATTTGGTTTTTGGAAACAACAAAAAAACAGAAAGTGTTCTGCTTCCCGCTACAGGAAACAATGACAAGTATAGTACTGTCACGATTTCCAACATTGCTTTAGAAAAAGGGGATACACCCGTACAAGTCGTTTTTGAAAAAGGAGGAATCCATTTTACGTATTTACAATTTAAAATAATGAACTAATGATGAAAATACACACTTTTAATGCAAAAATAGGTTTCGTTTTGGGCTTGTTTTTATTGGTTTTTCTTTCTTGTAGTGGCTCGGGTAGCGGTTCTGAAGAACCTGTTATTCCAACACCTTCCAATCTTTCGGTTACCGCAACTATTGTGGGTGCCGATGCGCAAAACCCTGCCGGTGACGGAAGCGGAAAAGTTAATTTTAAAATTAATGCCACCAATGCTACTTCATACAAACTATTGATAGAAGGCAAAGTGATTGATGTAACCACTACCGATTATGCTTATGTTTTTAAAACTGTTGGCACGAATAGTTATACAATTTTAGCTTCGGCTTATAATGGTACGCAATACATCAATACTACTATTTCGGTAACGGTAAAAGTAGAATCAAAATTGATTTGGTCTGATGAGTTTAACGTAAACGGAGCTCCAGATCCTTCAAAATGGAACACTCAAGTTTGGGATCCAGGGCACGTAAACAATGAGTTGCAATCGTATACGAATCGTTCTAAAAATCTAATCGTTGAAAATGGCGTTTTAAAAGTTACGGCTTATAGAGAAGATTATGGGAAAGGTAAATTTACTTCAGGCAGAATCGAGAGCAATGGCAAGTTTGAATTTACCTATGGAACGATAGTCATTAGAGCCAAAGTACCTGTTGGAGTAGGAACGTGGCCAGCAGTTTGGATGCTTGGCGCCAATATTGGAACAGTAGGATGGCCAGCTTGTGGCGAAATAGACATTTTAGAATCGGTTGGAAAGAATTTGGATCAAAACCATTCCTCACTGCATTCCCCTGGACGTTCTGGAGCGACTCCTGATACAGGAATCATAAAAGTTCCAAACAGCAGCACCGAGTTTCATATTTACAAAGCCAATTGGTCTGCTTCCGAAATCAAATTTTATGTAGATGATGTGTTGTTCTACACGTTTCAAAATTCTGATAAATTTCCATTCAATAAAAATTTCTACTTGATTGTCAATTTGGCAATGGGTGGTGTTTGGGGTGGAGACGTAGATCCTAATTTTACTTCATCTACTTTCGAAATTGATTATATTAGAGTCTATAATTAATACAAACGAATTCTTTTATCTGATGAAAAGCAAAGCAAACATTATCCTTGGACTTTTAGTACTGCTGATTGGAACAACAGTTTCGGCACAATCTTTAAAAGTTATGACTTACAATATCCGTTTGGATATAGCCAGTGATGGGCTCAATGATTGGTCGCACCGAAAGGACTTTTGGATTGCGCAAATGCAGTTTTATGTCCCAGATGTTTTTGGGGTACAAGAAGCAACACCTAATCAGGTAACGGATTTGACGCAAGCTTTTGCTAATTATGTTAAGGTAGGAATTGGTAGAGAATTGGAAGGAAAAGGAGAAGCCTCTTGTGTGTTTTTTAAAAAAGACCGATTTGATCTCCTACAATCCAATACGTTTTGGTTGTCCCAAACGCCTAATCAGGTTTCTATGGGATGGGATGCTGCGTGCAACCGAGTATGTACTTATGTTTTATTGAAAGACAAAAAAAGTAAGCAATTCCTTTGGGTATTCAACACGCATTTGGATCATATGGGTCAGGAAGCCCGTACCAAAGGAATTCAGCTTATTTCAAAAACCATAGCCGAACTAAATACTAAAAATTACCCCGTTATTTTTATGGGCGATTTCAATACGACTCCCAACGAGAGTAGAATTTTGGAATTGAAAAAAGTGATGGAAGATTCCAGAGAATTATCCCAAGAAAAACCTTTTGGACCTGAGGGAACTTTTAATGGATTTCGTTATGATGTGGCGGTGAAAGACCGAATTGATTATATCTTTTTGTCAAAAAATAGCGGGTTGACCGTTCAAAAATATGCGGTTTTGACTGATGCTAAAGACTTGCGCTATCCTTCAGATCATTTTCCAGTTTATGTAGAATTGGTAGTTAAAAAGAAAAAATAGGGATGAAGTACCCCGTTGCCATAGCTGTTTTGCTTTTGTTTTGGAGTGTTTCCTTAAACAGTCAAAATCAAAAAAACACTAAAAAAAGAAAATCTGTAGTTACAACCACTCTGCCTAAAACTACTGATTTGGTCATTTCCAGAAGGGATTATAAAGACAAACTTTATGGTTTTTGGTTAGGACAATGCATTGCCAATTGGACAGGTTTGGTTACCGAGATGGACAAAATAGGCGATATCGGGGAGATCAAAACGGGTAAATTTTATACCCGATTGGATTGGGGAAAACCAGATCAGCCAAGTATTTGGGGACAAGGTGTGCCGAGCGATTTGTCTAAAAACATCGATTTTGTTTTTGTAGGTCCTGAGGGCATTTGGGGTTCCGATGATGATACCGACATAGAATACATCTACCAAGAACTTCTTTATACCAAGCAAAAATCAATTCTTTCAGGCGAAGATATAAGAGAGGGCTGGTTGCGGCATATCAAAAAAGAAGAGGAAAATTATTTGTGGGTTTCCAATCAAAAAGCATTTGATTTAATGCAACTTGGAATGGTTCCACCTGCTACTGGAGATCCAAAGAATAATCCTGAATACGAAATGATTGACGCACAATTGACCACAGAAATTTTTGGGTTTTTTGCGCCATCAAGACCAGACATTGCTTTAAAAATGGCGAAACTTCCCATCCAAAACACCGCCAGATACGACTCCGAATGGATTGCTAATTTTTATGTGTCGATGTATGCTTTGGCTTCTGTTGCTGATACCAAAAAATCAAATAAAGATAGCATTCTTTGGATGGCTGAGGTTGCTAAAAAGCAACTTCCTAAAGATTCGTATGCTAGCAAAATGTATGATTTTGTAAAAAGCAGGTATTTGAAAAACATACCTTGGGAACAAACCCGAGATGAGGTGTACCAGCGCTATCAAGTCGAACAAAAAGACGGTTACGATATGACTTCAAAGTATCGGTATTGCAATGGCTGCTTTGCCTCTGGAATTAATTTCGCTTCGAGTTTAATCAGCCTTTTTTATGGAGAAGGAAATATCGTCGAAACGATTAAAATAGGAACATTAGCAGGTTGGGATTCTGATAATCCTACAGCTACTTGGGGAGGTTTATTGGGTTTTATGTTGGGTAAAGAAGGTATTGAAAAAGCCTTTAATCGAAAGTTTTCTAATCAATTTAATATTCACAGAACCCGAATGGGATTCCCAAACAACGGCATCGACACTTTTGAAAATATGGCTCAAAAAGGAATTGAAATTATAGATAGAGTCGTACAAGAAGAAAGCAAAGGAAGCGTCGATTTTAAAAAGAATGTGTGGATTATTCCACAACTAAATAAGTACTAAAGAAAATGAAAAAGGTAATACTACTGCTATTTTTGGGGTGCAATGTGCTGGTTTTTGCACAATCCAAAAACATTGATCAAAAAGTCGAAGCTTTGTTGCGACAAATGACTTTGGAAGAAAAAATAGGGCAACTCAATCAATATACTGGTGATAATGCTGCTACTGGACCTATCACCATTAATCCCAACAAACAAACCGAAATCAAACAAGGACTAATTGGTTCTATGTTGAATATTTTGGGTACCAAATATACGCGACAATACCAAGAATTGGCAATGCAATCGCGTTTGAAAATTCCGTTGTTGTTTGGTCAAGACGTCATTCACGGATACAAAACCACTTTTCCAATTCCTTTAGCAGAAGCCGCTTCTTGGGATTTGGAGGCGATGGAACTTACGGCAAGAATAGCAGCTACAGAGGCTGCGTCTGCCGGAATTCACTGGACGTTTGCGCCTATGGTCGATATTTCTAGAGATCCAAGATGGGGTCGTGTGATGGAAGGTGCTGGAGAAGATACCTACTTGGGTTCTAAAATTGCTTATGCAAGAGTCAAAGGTTTTCAAGGAAATTTAGGTGACGTTACTTCGGTGATGGCTTGTGTCAAACACTTTGCGGCCTATGGTGCTGCGTTAGGCGGACGCGACTATAATTCGGTAGATATGAGTAATCGAATGTTGTGGGAAACCTATTTGCCTCCTTTCAAAGCGGCTTTAGATGCGGGTGCAGCAACATTTATGAATTCTTTCAATGACTTGAACGGAATTCCAGCCACAGGTAATGCCTATTTGCAACGCGATATTCTTAAAGGGAAGTGGAATTTTAAAGGCTTTGTAGTTTCAGACTGGGGCTCTATTGGCGAAATGGTCAATCACGGTTTTGCAAAAGATAACAAGGAGGCAGCATTGGCCGCGATTACAGCTGGTAGCGATATGGATATGGAAAGCAATGCCTATCGTTATCATTTAGCACAATTGGTAAAAGAGAAAAAAGTACCAATGGCTTTGATTGATGATGCGGTAAAACGGATACTGCGCAAGAAATTTGAGTTGGGATTGTTCGATGATCCGTTCAAATTCAATAACGAAGAACGTGAGCAAAAAGCCTTAAACAATCCAGAACATCGAAAAGTAGCTAGAGCGATGGCTGCCAAAAGTATTGTTTTGTTGAAAAACGAAAAAGGAATTTTACCACTTTCAAAATCGACCAAAACTATTGCATTCATAGGTCCTTTGGTAAAAGAATACAAACAAAATATGGGCTTCTGGTCGGTAGAATTACCCGAATTGGATTATACCAAAGAGATTGTTTCGCAGTGGGACGGATTGCAAAATAAAGTAGGGAAGAACACACAACTTTTGTATGCCAAAGGGTGCGACATCGAAGGTGACAATAAAGAAGGTTTTGCTGAGGCTGTTGCCGTGGCAAATCAAGCCGATGTGGTGATTTTGAGCATTGGCGAACGAAGAGATCAGAGTGGCGAGGCCAAAAGCCGTAGCAATTTGCGTTTGCCAGGAGTACAAGAAGAATTAGTAAAAGCCATTCAAGCCAAGGGCAAACCGGTAGTCGTGTTGATCAATGCGGGTAGACCACTTATTTTTAATTGGACAGCAGATCAAGTACCTGCTATTTTATATACTTGGTGGTTGGGTTCTGAAGCGGGGAATGCCATTGCTGATGTGTTGTTTGGCGATTACAATCCTTCAGCAAAATTGCCAATGTCTTTTCCAAGAGAAGAAGGACAAATTCCAATTTATTATAATCACTTCAATACCGGAAGACCAGCGCCGAACGAAACGGCTACGAATTATGTTTCGGCTTATATCGACTTAAAGAACAGCCCGAAGTTTCCTTTTGGTTACGGATTGAGTTATACCACTTTCAACTACTCCGATTTACAATTGTCTAAAAAAGTAATGAAGAAAAATGAAACCATTACAGTTTCTTTTACCCTTACCAACACCGCAAAATTCGATGGAGAAGAAGTGGTGCAATTGTATCTAAAAGATCAAGTGGGTAGCGTAGTGCGTCCGGTAAAAGAGTTGCGTGATTTTCAAAAAGTGTTTTTAAAAGCGGGAGCTTCGCAAAAGATTACGTTTACGATTGATAAAGAAAAACTAGCTTTTTATAATGCCAAATTGGAATGGGCGCCTGAACCGGGTGCGTTCGAAGTGCAGTTAGGATCTTCATCCGCAGATATTCGCTTGAAAGACAATTTTGAATTAGTATTTTAATATTTGAAAAAATGAAATTGAAAAATTTGACCTTTTTCCTTTTGATGCCTTTTATGCTTTTCGCACAGACAAAAAAAGATACCATCAGAGTATATTATTTGGGAGGACAATCTAATATGGAAGGCTTTGGCTATGTGAAAGAGTTACCAGAAGCCTTACGCAAAAAAAGTAAAAATGCATTTATATATCAAGGCAATCCAGTTGGGGATAATGATGCTAATGGCGGTTTAGGAAAGTGGGCCGTTTTGCAACCTGGCCACGGAACGGGTTTTGCTTCGGATGGCAAAAGCAATACGCTTTCTGACCGATTTGGGGTTGAGCTTTCTTTTGTTCAAAAATTACAAGAGGAATATCCCAATCAAAAGATTGCCATTATAAAATATGCCCGAAACGGTTCCGCGATTGATAGTAGCGGAAACAATTTTTTTGGCTCTTGGGAGCCTGATTTTAGAAGAGTAAAAAATCAATACGATTATTTTTTAAAAACAGTGCAAGCCGCTATGGCTGTGAAGGATATCAATGGCGATGGAGTTGAAGATGTGTTAGTGCCTAGCGGAATTCTTTGGATGCAAGGAGAAAGCGATGCCGACAAAACAGAACAAATTGCAAACCACTATTATGACAATTTGAAACGATTGATGCAACTCATTCGAGCCGCTTTTAGAAACAATGACTTACCAATTGTCATCGGAAAAATATCCGATTCTGGAGATGATCCCGATGGGAAAGTTTGGGGTTTTGGGGAATTAGTTCAATACGGACAAGAAAAATTTGCCCTTACAGAACCTAATGTGCGTATTGTGCGAAGCACCTCCAAGTATCTTTACTCAGATAAATACCATTACAAAAGCGAGGGATATATAGATTTGGGAAAAGAATTTGCCAAAGCCATTGTAAATCTTAACAAGAAAGATAGCAATCACCCAGAAATGCAACACAATTAGTCTAATTGAAATAGAGGATCATAATTAAATTTCATTATATTGTAATACAGAAAGTTGCGAAGTTTTTATTGGCGCTTGTGACCTTCAATTTGTAACTAATGCTAAATTTTAACATCAATGCTATGAAGAAGATAATGCTATTATTTGTTTTATTAGTTGGGTTGCTTTCGTTTTCCCAAAATGAAGCCACAACTGAAAAACGAATTCAGTCATTAGTAAAAAAAATGACGCTCCAAGAAAAAGTGAGTTTATTGCACGGTAATTCTAAGTTTTATGTTTCCGATATTAAACGATTGGGAATACCAGAATGGGCTTTGTCTGATGGACCCCACGGCGTGCGTGCCGAAATGAACCGACACAATTGGCAATATGCTGGTTGGAAAGATGATGCGGTTACTTGTTTTCCTCCTGGTACTGCTATGGCCGCCACTTGGAATTTAGATTTGACTGCCCAACGAGGTTACGTTTTAGGTGAAGAAGCCCGATTTAGAAAAAAAGACGTGCTCTTAGGACCTGGCATCAATATTATTAGAAGTCCATTATGTGGAAGAAATTTTGAATATTTAAGTGAAGATCCTTTTCTAATTTCTCAATTGACGGTTAGCTATATTAAAGCTTTGCAAACCAAAGATGTGGCGGCTAGTGTAAAACATTTTGCGGCGAATAATCAAGAAGACAATCGATTTGTGATTGATGTAACGATGAGCGACAGAGCTTTGCACGAAATTTATTTGCCTGGTTTTAAAGCTGCAGTTATGGACGCAAAAGTGTTAACCGTGATGGGTGCTTACAATAAATTTAGAGGGGATTATTGCACGGAGAATATGTTGTTGGGACGAACTATTTTGCGCGATTTATACCAATTCAAAGGCGTCTATATGTCGGATTGGGATGCAACTCACAGTACAGTCAATGCGGCTTTGGCTGGATTGGATTTAGAAATGGGAACTAATAAAACCAATTATAACGAATGGTATTTTGCGGATCCTTTGATTAAAGCGGTGCAAGAGGGAAAAGTAAAAGAAAGTGTAGTAGATGAAAAAGTAGCCAATGTGTTGCGAGTGATGATTAAAACGAAAGTTTTAGATCCCAAAACCAGAATCAAAGGCAGTGTGAATACCAAGGAACACCAAGCGCTAGCGTATCAATCGGCAGTGGAATCTATAGTTTTATTAAAGAACGAAAACCAGCTGCTGCCTTTGCCAATGAATGCTTTGAAATCGGTGGCGGTTATTGGAGATAATGCAACCAGAAAACACTGTAGTGGCGGATTGAGTTCCGAGATTAAGCCTTTATACGAAATCACTCCATTGGAAGCGATTACCAATAAGTTCGGAAACCAATTGCAAATTAATTATGCTCAAGGCTACAATAAGCAATCTTCACCAGGAGAAGGGAGCAACAAAGGACAATTGAATTCTGATTTTGTCGATTGGAAATTAATCGATGAAGCAGTGGCTCAAGCCAAAAAATCCGATGTGGCGATTGTTTTTGCAGGATTAAATCACGATTTCGATTCGGAGTCGTTTGATAGAATTCATATGCGTTTGCCTTACGGACAAGAAACCTTAATTCAAGAAGTAACCAAAGCCAATCCGAAAACTATTGTGGTAATTATTGCAGGTTCTCCTTTAGAATTATCTGGAATTCAGACACGAGTACCGTCAATCGTTTGGGCGTGGTACGGCGGAATGGAAGCTGGAAATGCTGTGATGGATGTGTTGAGCGGAAAGCAATATCCTTCTGGAAAATTACCGATTACTTTGCCAGTAAGTTTGCAACAATCACCCGATGTTGCTTTAGGAAATTATCCGGGAAGAGACCTAAAAGTGAATTATGAAGAAGATATTTTGGTTGGCTACAGATGGTATGATACTAAGAAAATAGAACCACTTTATCCTTTCGGTTTTGGATTATCGTATACTTCATTTGCAATTTCCAATGTGGCAACAGATAAAAAAACCTTTGATGTAAACGATACGGTAACGCTAAAATGTACCATCAAAAACACAGGTCAACTTGAAGGTGCAGAAGTACTTCAGTTGTATGCTAGCCAACCCGTTTGTTCGGTACTTAGACCTCAAAAAGAATTAAAAGCTTTTGAAAAAGTAGTGTTGAAAGCGGGCGAACAAAAAGAAGTTTCGCTTAAAGTTAAGGTGAAAGATTTGGCTTTTTATGATGAAAAAAATGCCAATTGGAAAGTGGAACCAGGAGAATTCATTTTCCATTTAGGCACTTCGTCAAAAGCGATTTCAAATGCTGTAAGCGTCCAAGTTAAATAAACCATTAAGAATTTTGATAAAAATAAAGAGCGATACTTTCTGTGTGAGAGTATCGCTCTTTTGGTAAGTTAACCATTGGCTTTTTGTAATAAAATTTCGGAGAACTTTCGTAGTGAAAGAATTTGGGGGGTGTGGTATTTATCCGATTTTTTTATTAGCCAATGGTCGATATGTTGTTGAGGTGTTCCTTTTATTTTTTAGGAATGTATCTTCTGATATACGCAATTTTCCCTTCGATGGTTTTATGGGTTCTAAACTTTTCGAGTTATTACTACTTTTTAACTAATCAATCACTAACTGCTATTCACTAACAGTTATTCACCAATCACTAACTGCTATTCACTAACAGCTATTCACCAATCACTAATTACTAATCACTAATTACTAATCACTTGACGACTTTCTTTTTAAGCCAATTTCTAATAGGTTCGTCGTACCATTTCAAACAGGCATAGGCCAAAACAATTGAGCTTACTACGGTCAAAATACTCATTGGTAATGCTTCTTGAAACGGGATTTTTCCATTGGCGACCCAAGCGGTGTAGATATAAATTAAAGGATAATGCGTGATGTAAATAGGATAGGAGATGTCGCCTAAAAATTGGCAAACCCTTGAAGCTTTTTTTCCTTCTATGGTTCCGCTGGCGCCAATATAAACGATGAGCGGAAAAAGAATAATAATGCTCAACGAATCGTATAATCCGTTTTGCCAAACAGTCGTGCTGTCTCCAATTCTTGGCATTGCCAAAACAACTACAAGCAACAAACTCGACCACAGAAAGGCATTTTTGATTGTTGTAAGTCTCACGATTCGATGCAATAACAACCCACCAAAAAACGGAAAAAGAAGTCGGGCAAAGCCAATGTGAAGTTGCTCAGGAACCAATGACCAACCACCGATTACATCACCATTTGGACTGGTCAAGGTTAGATGAATCAAAAAGCAGCCTGAAAGAAAAACGAGCACAGCCAAGGCGGTATTCGAAAATTTTCTCACGAACAAAGCATATAAAATATTACCAATATATTCAAAGAACAGCGACCAACCTGGACCATCAAGCGGATGCATTTCTTGCCATCCTCGAATATCCATTGAAGTTGGCACGGGAATCAAAGTAAAGCCAATGACCATAATGAGCAGCATTTTCCAAAGCGGCACTTGATGAATGTTGGGCCACAAAACCGAATCCTGAAAATAGAAACACAAGGCGCCCACAATCATTCCCATAATAACCATCGGTTGTAATCGAATGAGTCTGATTTTGAAAAAATCGCCTAGGGACATTTTGCTCCAACGGTCATCATAGGCATAGCTAATCACAAATCCCGAAAGCAAAAAGAAAAAATCAACCGCCAAATACCCGTGATTGATGACTTGGTCAAACCGACTCGTGGCGTGTGCTTCCATAATATGAAAAGCGACCACCATAATAGCAGCCACTCCCCGCAAACCATCTAAAATGGCGTAATGTTTTTTTGTAGGTAGTGTTGGGTTTTGCATTAGCAAAGATTTTAAAAAATGAGGCTGTCGCTCAAAACAGCCTCAATTGAAACAACATTTATAACAACCAAAATTTATGGAAAAACTCAATATTTATTTAGCATTAGCCGCTTGCAACAAGGCTTGTAACTGTTCTTCGGTAAATTTTCCGCCAGAGAGCAACAAGAATTTATTGATAGGCATATCGGCAAGCATTGCAATCATAAAGGCTTCGGCTTTTTTCTCTTCTTCTGTTTCCGCTTTTTTAGTACTACCCGTAAAGCTTCGCGTCAAGGCCTCGTAGATTACAGCGCTGTTTTTAGTTTGTTTGAACTCTTTCAACAAGGAGTTACGGGTAAAAACAGGCGTTAGAATTTTGGTAGACTGTATGTCTAGCGTTTGTTGCAAAGGCAAATCTCTAGAAGAACTTCCCACACGAATATCAAATTTACCCGATTTCACTATCCAGTCGTGAGCTACTGTGCTGTAATACGCAAAATCGCGTGAGGTCAATTGAAATTCTACCGTTTTTTCTTCTCCAGGTGCCAAGGCTATTTTTTCGAAATGCTTCAATTCGTTTTCAGGGCGACTGAGTGCGGCATCTTGTTCGTGAACATACAATTGTACTACTTCTTTTCCAGCTACTTTTCCAGTGTTTTTTACTTTTACAGAGATAGTAATCGCATCCGAATCTTTGGCAGAAGTCATATTGGCTTTGATATCCGAATAGCTAAAAGTGGTATAACTCAACCCAAATCCGAAAGGAAAATTAGGTTCAATCTTCTTTTTGTCATAGTAGCGGTAGCCAATGAAAATGCCTTCACCGTAATTAGCAACACCATCTTTTGACGGAAAATCGATAGCCGTTGGTGTATCTTCTAAACGCATCGGGAAGGTCTCAGATAACTTTCCAGAAGGGTTTACTTTGCCCGTAAGCACATCGGCTATGCCGCCACCTCCAGCTTGTCCGCCTAAATAGGCTTCTACAATGGCAGCGACTTCTTTTTTCCACGGAGTGCTTACCGCCGAGCCATTCAACAATATAACCACCATGTTTTTGTTTACTTTCGCAACCGCTTCAATCAATTGATTGTGACCTGCGGGCAAATCCATATTGGCTCTGTCATAACCTTCGGATTCGTACACGTCTGGAAGACCAGCAAACAGAAGAACGGTTTCAGCGCCTTTGGCATTTTTTACGGCTTCGTTAAGCAAAGTAGCGTTAGTGTCTCCCGCTGAGGTATAACCTTCGGCATAACTGAAAGTAGTGCCTTTTGCTAATTTTTGCAATTCATCGAAAGCATTTTCTACTTGAGTAGGTTTTACTTGCGAACTTCCCGCGCCTTGATAGCGTGGTTTTTTGGCAAAAGCGCCAATAATTGCTACTTTTTTGGCAGATGTTTTTAAGGGCAAAATACCTTTACTATTTTTTAAAAGAACAATCGATTCTGCACTGGCTTCTCTTGCCAAAGTATGATGTTTGGCTTTGTCGACAACGATACCTTGTTGGTGACTGTCTTTGGCTTTGAGCGTGATGGCTAGGGTTTCGATGACAATTTCATCCAGTTTTGACTCAGATAAAGTGCCTTTTCTAACCGCGTCTACAATTTTTTTGTTGTTAAAACCTCCACTGGCAGGCATTTCTAAGTTCAAACCTGCGGCTACGCCCAATGGTCTGTCGTTTACAGCGCCCCAATCCGACACTACAAAACCTTGAAATCCCCATTTTTTCTTCAAGATTTCGGTCAGTAAGTATTCGTTTTCTGAGGCATATACGCCGTTTAGTTTGTTGTACGAACACATTACAGTCCAAGGTTGGGCTTCTTTTACCGCAATTTCAAAAGCAGGAAAATAGATTTCACTCAGCGTGCGCTCGTCCACCAACGAACTATTCGACATACGTTCAAATTCTTGGTTGTTGGCTGCAAAATGTTTTAACGAAGTTCCCACGCCTTTGCTTTGCACGCCATTGATAAAAGCAGCGGCAATTTTTCCAGACAAAACGGGGTCTTCAGAGAAATATTCGAAGTTGCGTCCACCAAGCGGAGAACGTTTCATATTGATGCCAGGACCCAACAAAATCTGTACGTCATTGGCTTGTGATTCGGTAGCTAAGGCTTCGCCCACTCGTTTCACTAATTCTTTATTCCACGACGAAGCCAAACCTGAGGCTGTTGGAAAACAAGTCGCAGGAACACTATTCGTAAAATCAAAACCTTCTGCTTTACGCAAACCGTGTGGGCCATCGGTCATAAAAATCGACGGAACGCCCAATCTTGGAATTGCCTGCGTCGACCAAGCGGTTTCGCCCGAGCACAACGAAGCCTTTTCTTCAAGCGTCATTTGTGCCACTATTTTCTTGGCTTTCTCACGATAATCGGTCGTTTGCGAACTCGCTGAGAGTACAGCAAAAAAGAAGCATCCCAAAACATATCTTTTTTTCATAACGGTAAGAGTTTGGTTTATAGTGAAATAGTAATGTGTTATTTTGACGCAATGTACATTTATTTTTGATTAAAAAAACACTTCGCTCAAAAAAAAGCCTCTTTTTTAGTGAAATCTAGTTTTATGTACGTAAAATTTTAAGGATTAAGAAGTTATCTAAAAAAAATATGAGAATTTATTTGGTTAAAGTGCTGCCACTTAGCTATTTTAATTTTTCACCACATAGGAGTTTCATAGAGTTTATAGTTTTTGAAAGAAAGAAATAGACGTTTTACTATTCACATAGCCATTCCTATGTGAGAAATAGTGCTATTTCTGTTATTTTCTTCTACAAAATTTTATCTATGATTCTATGTGGTTATTTTTTTATTTTGTTTCACTTTCACCCAACAGTTATGAATTAGTGTGCATTCGTGTAATTTGTGGTGGAAATTTTAAAAGCGATTGCTTGGCTTGAGCAGAAATTTACCGCTTTGTTTCTCAAAAAAAACTAAATTGCGCTCACAATAGCGGCGTATTAATTTAAAGAAGATGCAGATGTTAATGAAAATACTCGAGAATAAAGACCAATACCAACCTGGACTATCCATAGATTGTGTCATTTTTGGCTTTCATAACAACCAACTCAAAGTGCTCTTGAACAAGACCAAATACAGCGACCAATGGGCATTGCCTGGCGGTTTTGTTCCCGTCGACGAAGATTTGGACCAAGCAGCAGTCTCTATTTTGTACGGACGAACGGGAGTCAAAGGCATCTTCCTGCGCCAGTTTGCCACCTTCGGAAAAGTGAAACGCAACCAGTCCGATTTTAGTCAAAAAGTCGTCCAATTTTATGGACTTACCCCCGAAGCCGCACAATGGTATTTGAACCGATTTGTCACCGTGGGCTATTACGCCTTGGTCGATTTCTCGCAAACCGTGCCACAATCCGAGGGCAACAAAGAAGTGGTAGAATGGATTGACCACAGCGCCGTACCCGAACTCATTTTGGACCACCGCGAAATCCTAGACACCGCCTTAGCCACACTCCGCACCGAGCTCAATTTGATGCCCGTAGGCTACAACCTGCTGCCCGAAAAATTCACCATACCCGAGTTGCAAAAACTCTACGAAACCATACTAGGACGCCAGCTCGACCGCCGCAATTTCCTCCGAAAAATCACGGCCATAGGCATCCTCATCAAACTCGACGAAAAGAAAAGCAACGTCGCACACAAGGCGCCCAACTTGTACCGTTTTGACAAAGAACGCTACGAAGAGGTCGTAAAAAACGGCCTCACCCAAGGCTGGTAATTTTACTAGCTTTTTGTTTTGGGCATACCCCCGAGCTACACAACCCCGCAAACCACAACACCCTGCTCCTCGGGGTCGGGCTATCCATTATATCTTTGCTGGCTAAAAGAACCGCCAGCAAAGGATGCCATTCCTATCCCTTATGCGAAGGTAGAAGACGGGATTTGGGATTTGGGATTTTGCAGACTGCACAGCATTCTTACAGAAAAATTTTATATTTTTAGAGGAAAAAGGAATATATTTGGGAGACGATATAACGAAATCAACCTTCAACTATCTACCCAATAATGAATGTAACGAAGTTACTTTGTATTTACTATGAACTAGTTAGTGATAATTTTATAAGATAAGCAGTTTAAACAAGAACAATAAATGGACAGCATTTTTCTGATAATAATTTTAATTTTAGTAGTTCTGATTCCTTCGGCTTTTTGTATTTGGTTAGTGTATATTTTATATTCAATCCCAGCCAAAAGCGGACAAAAGAAACTTGGAATATTTCTTTCTTCAATAGTTGGATTATTTTTTATTTATATAGCTGTGAGTATGATATTTGAAGATGAATTGTTTTCAAAAAATCAAGCCGAAAATTTATTAGCTGAACAAAATATTACTTTGAATAATGATTTTGAACTTCTCGAAAATAAATCAATGTCTGCAATTGGCGATTACTACCATACGTTTACTTTAAAAATTACTGCGGAAGATAAGATAAAGATAATTAACGAAATTAGAAATTCTAAAAACTTCAATCTTGATCCTAAAATCGAGAATTATTTCGACAATCAAGAAGATTATTACAATGGTCCTAAAAGAATTAAAAATTATGAAACTGAAAAACAATTTATAAGAGAACTTTTTGAACCGAAAGGAAAAGGATATGTCCCAACTTGGAGGAAAATTGAAGTTGACAAAAACGAAAACACACTAACATTTGAAGATATTGACGAATAAAAAAAACCGCTACACAAAGTGTCGTTACCAATAAATAAATTTGTTGTCTTTAGACCCCGCTCTACAAAGAGTTCTTATTAATAAATAAAATTTGTCGTTAAGGCTGCGCGAATGTCCCCGCTCTACAAAGTGTTCTTAGTAATAGATAAATTTGTCGTTAAGGCTGCGCGAATGTCTCTGACTTCGCCCCGCTGTAGTTCCAGAATTTTAGCCTTCATTTTAATTACCATTATACAAAAAATACAACTTATGAATCAATTTTCGTTTGAGAAAAAACAATTAAAACTTAAAGTTGCAAAATCACCTATTTTAGTTCGTCTCATTTTATTTATAATTACATTTCTTTGCTTTGTACTTCCTCTATTCGGAATAGTTTTGAATATTATTGAGGGAAACGGAATAAAGTTCGGAGGAATTTTAGCATTTGGAGTGTTTTCATTTATAGGTTTTTTTATGTTACGCATCAGTTTGTGGAATAGCTTTGGTGAAGAAATAATTCAATTTAATGATGACCAAATAGAATATGTCGCTGACTATCGTTGGTTTAAAGATGGGAAAAGAACTCTTGATAAAGATTTAATGATGTATTCAATTAAACCGATTGGATATGAAGATGACAATAAAGGAATTCTTGTAATTTCGAATGGAAATTCGAAAATTGAATCAGTTGTAAAAATGCAAAATAAAAACCTTGAAGAACTAATCGAATTATTACAAAACGCCGGCTAACAGCATTACCACGGATTTGGGCAATTAGCTAAATGGGAAGTTGCTTTTATATTTAGGTCCCGAAGCTTCGCGATGGAAATCCGAATAATGACTTAATTTGGTTTTAAACCACTGCAGTACAAGAAAGTTGGTATACATCTAAAAAAAAATCAAAAAGAAAAATATATTAAATAGAATGAAGAAAATATTATTTTTAATAATCTTAAGTCAATGGAGTTGCAAATCCCAAACAAATTGTCCAGAAGGGATTAATTTATTGCCGATGTATGGAGAAGTAAAAAAATGTGAACAGCAAATTGAATTAGACAATGAATTTATTTTAGAATCAGAAAAACAATTCAAAGACAGAAAAGAAGCATCCAAATACTATGTGTCTAAAGGTTGGGAATATTTCTATAAAGATGATAATGATACATCTATGAAGCGATTTAATCAGGCTTGGCTTTTAGATAAAACAAATTCAGAAGTGTATTGGGGTTTTGGTAACTTACTAGGTAGAAAAAACGAATTCGAAAAATCTGTTAAATATTTTCAGAAATCAATTGATTTAGAACCGAACAACGCTAATGTTTACGAATGTATATCCACTAGTTATGGCCAAATATTTTTTAAAACAAAAGATATTAGATATTTAAACCTAACAATTGAGAACTTAAAAAAAGCAATAAAGATAGAACCAAAAAATGGAAGAGCTTTGGGACAATTAGCAGGCTCGTATGCTTATTTAAAACAAAAAGACAGTTTGGTAAAATACATAAAAAAGACAGATGAAATAGACCCAAAATTTGTTAATCCTAAAGTAAGGGAAATCGCGAAAAAGAAATAAACCCGCTCCACAAAGTCTTCTTAGTAATAGATAAATTTGTCGTTAAGGCTGCCCCGCTCCGCAAAGTGTTCTAAACAATTGATAAAATTTGTCGTTAAGGCTGCGCGAATGTCTCTGACTTCGCGCTGTTTTAAATCGTTTTGTAAACCGTAAAAGTGTAAAAGTCTCCCGACTTTTTACGTAAATATCTTTAGAATGATACACGTTTCAAAGCATTTTATAAAACTTCAAAATAGTAATATTATAATATAGCAGTTTTTATATATTTGAATTGGAGGCAAATAAACTTGCAAGATGATTCAAAAGAATACAATGACGAAAGAAGGCTATACAATAAGAGACCAAACCTTGCCCCATTTTATAACGGCAACTGTTGTGGATTGGATTGATGTTTTTACAAGAAAAACATATAGAGATACAGTTATCGAGTGTTTCGATTATTGTATCGCAAACAAAGGAATGGTTCTTTATGGCTATGTAATTATGAGTAACCATATCCATTTAGTTCTTCAATCCAGTGAAGGTAATCTTTCTGATTTAATACGTGATTTCAAAAAATTCATAGCTGCCAAAGTCTTAGAAAAAATACAAATAGAACCTGAAAGTAGAAGAGAATGGATGTTAGAACGTTTTAAATTGGCAACCGAGAGTCATTCTAGAAACAAAAATTACCAATTCTGGCAATATGGCAATCATCCTGAAGAAATCTATACCAACAAGTTTATGTGGTCGAAGTTGGATTATATTCATCTGAATCCTGTTCGGGCAGGAATTGTTGAAAAGGCATCACATTATGTTTATTCAAGTGCCAGTAATTATGTAAACGATACGGGACTTCTTAAAATAGAAAAAGCTGATAATCCCGTTGTTGATGTATTGAATCCTAATTCTGTTACAAAAATCAATTTGTATTGATTGTATCTCTTTGGATGTGTTGTTTTAGCAAAACAATTCATTTTCAATACGTTTTCGGAAAAAGTCAGGAGACTTTTGACACTTGTAACGATTGCAATAGACAATTAAGATGGCGCGAAGTCAGAGACATTCGCGCAGCGCAGCACGACATTATTTTGATTCATCATAATACTTTGCGGAGCTGAGGAAGCGCCGCTACTTTTGACTTTTGGAAGTATGCCTTTTAAAAGTAAATTTGATTTGCAAGAGGCTATCATAAAACTAACCGAACAATTTAATACAAGAATAATTGTAATTAAAGGCTGGGGACTTGAGCAAACTGAAAAACTAGAGAACAATCTCAAAATCAAGGTTATTAATGCTGCACCTTATGAAAAATTATTTCCACTAACAAAAGCAATCATTCATCACGGCGGCATTGGTACAACTGCAGAATGTTTGAGAGCGGGAAAACCCTTTTTCATTTGTCCTATTTTACATCCAATAGGTGACCAGCAATTTTGGGGACTAGTAGGATACAGAGGAAAAATAGCTGTTCGTCCAATACCAATTAGTAAAATGACCGAAGAAAAATTTATAAGAAGCGTAAGGGAATTATTGACAAACGATGAATTATATAAAAATGCAATTGAAATGAAAAGATTAATTGAAAGTGAAAACGGTATTGAAAAAACAATTGACGAAATAGAAAAGCATAACAGTTAGTATTTCGTTGTATGAGTGGCAAGAATCTAATTGGTTCCAACGGCAAATCCGCTCAACAAGCATACTAAAAAGTAGTTTGTATTGGGTTCTCAAAGTTTGGAATCTGGGTTAAACCTTTTTAGATTTGGAAAGTCTATATACAAAACCAACCAAATAACCCAAAATAACCTATTATGAGATACTTACCACTACTTGTACTCGCTATTTTGTTCATAGGATGTGAAAAAAGCGATGATATTCCACAAAATCCAACTACGGAAGCTTTTTATTATCCACCCACTACAGGAAGCACTTGGGAAACGAAATCCATAGCCAGTTTGGGATGGAACCAAAGCGCGGTTCAGCCCTTAAAAGATTATTTGGCAGATAAACATACTAAATCCTTTATGATTCTAGTCAATGGGCGAATCGTGATGGAAGAATACTTCAACGGACACACCGCAGCGGCAACTTGGCAATGGAATAGCGCTGGAAAGACTTTGGTGGCTACTACCACAGGAATTGCGCAACAAGAAGGCTTGCTAAACATCAACAACAAAGCGTCTCAGTATTTAGGTACTGGATGGACAAGTGAAACATTGGATAAAGAAAATCTGATTACGTCTAGACATTTACTAACGATGAGTTCTGGTTTGAATGACGAAAAAGAACTTGTTATAAAATCAAATTTGACCTATTTGGCCGATGCAGGCACAAGATGGTCGTATCATAATGTGTTTCAGAAGTTGATGGATGTAGTGGCTGCGGCAAGTAAACAAGACTTTGAAGTGTATTTCAATAGCAAGTTGAAAAACAAAATAGGAATGGATGGTTTCTGGAACTATGGCCCTATTTTTACGATTTACAATAGTTCTACCAGAAGTATGGCTCGATTTGGACTTTTGGCACTTAAAAACGGCAAATGGAATAATGAGCAAATTATTAATGAAGCTTTTTTTAAGGAAAGTATCAGTACGTCACAAACGATTAATCCTTCTTATGGTTATTTGTGGTGGTTGAATGGAAAATCGAAGTATATGGTTCCAGGTGGGCAAACAGTTTATCAAGGGGCTTTGGTACCTAATGCCCCTGCTGATATGTATTCAGCAATGGGAGCAGAGGACCAACGTATTTATGTGATTCCGAGTAAGAATATGGTGGTGATACGAATGGGTGACGCTTCGGATCCTGCGAATCCTAATTTTGCACTTTCTGGTTTTGATACGGCACTTTGGGATAAAATAAATGCGGTGATAAAGTAATTTTTAATCCTACTTCATAAGCGACAACAAATCTTGGTTTTGTTGTCGCTTTTTTTTTGGTTGTATCCGAAAAGAAAACCCTGTCAATCTCTAGCCCCGATTACTATGATATATACAAACTAAAAATTTATTTATTTTTTAGTTTAAAAAAAAGACATAACAAGCCTTCGAATAAGAATTACACGAAGGTTTGTTGTGCCTTTCATAAGTTATTTTTTTGGTTTGCTTTAAAAGTAAATTCAAATCAAACTCATGCCTTAATTCCATTATGGCTTGCGCTTTCTGGCTTTCTCTTCTGCTTGAATTAAGGCTTGCAACTTTTTTAGCAATTCGTTCTCACAACGTAATGCTTCATTCTCTAATAGAAGTTCTTCTTCTCTGGTTAAGGGCTTGTCTGATTTTCGCTTTTTTCTTTTATTGGTGTCCATAAATGTTGGTCTGCCTCTAGTTTTTGGTTGTAAGCCTACTAAACCAAAAGTAGTGAAATCCTTCTTCCATTTAACAATAATACTAGTGTCAGGTATATTAAACTTAACACTGGCAGCTCTCAAAGACAATGAGTTGTTATCAATTGCTTTTAATACTTTCAATTTAAAAGCAACCGAATAACTTTGGTTTTTTCTTGGCAGCAAACCAATACTGCCATATTGCTTATAAAATCGAACCCATTTACGAATGTTAGACTCATTTAGACCTTTTTGTTTAGAAACATAATTGCACGAATAATGTTTTTCTAATACTAATTTTACGCATTCAAGTTTAAATGAAGCATCATATCTGACTTTTCTTTCCATAAAAATACCCCCAAATAGTGTCTAACTTTTTGGGGGCAGTCTAACGAATGGGATTTTTCTAAATTGATTAAATACTTTTTTAGTAAATCTGTTTTACTCCTCTAGCATTATCGAATACATAACTCACTAACCAAGCAATTTGACCTTGTTTTGCAAAATAAATCTTTTTGTTTTTCATATCTGGAATTACTTCAAGACATGTTTCCAAAAGGTTAAATGCTGCAATTAAGTTTTTTTGTTGGTAGGTTTTTAATACTTTTTTCTTCTCAGCATTGTTTTCAGCATCCAAAACGAATCTTTGGTAATTGTTTTCTGCAATAGCTTTAATCGTTAAAATGTCATCGTAAGTTACAGGAGTAAAGTTTTCTTCTGCTACATTTCCATTTAACAAAGTGTACATAGCCCATGCTGCACCACCAGAAATATATACATTGTTTTTTTGTTGTGATTCTGGACGGTTAGTGTACATTTTTGTGAAAGTTTCACGCAATGTAGGTAAGTAGTTGAACATTTCTTCGTTAAACTCGAAAACAGTTTTTTGCTTACATTTTTTGTTGATAAGCTCGGTTAAAGTAACTGTTCCAATATCGGCAGAGATAGGGAAGAATACACCAGAAGCGTTAATTTCTTTTGCATAACCGCCTTTTGTGTTACCACCTCCAATATCTACAATTACTGAACTCAAATAATTTTTTGGAGGGATACAACCTTTTAAAAGTAGTTTTGCTTCCAATGAAGAAGAGATAACTTCAACGTTCTTCTTGGTTACCGCTTTGATTTTGTCTGTAAGTTCAGCTGTATTAGTTGCAAGTCCAACTCCTGATGAAGCTACTATGAAAATATTTTTATCTTCTATTTTGTACTCAGTTAGCATTTTGTTGTAGTTCAACAAAACTACAGCTACTGCTCTTTCTATGTCTTCTTTGAATAATGTACCATCTATCGAGATACCAGTTGCGATACCAACGTTTTCTGTCCAAAACTCTTTTACGTCATAGTTGTTTTTCTTCAAGTTTTCTACTTCAAGAACAGTCATTTTTACACCTTTACTACCAATTTCTATTCCTCCATAAAGTTGTGAATACGAAGAGTAAGAAAAAATAAGAAGCGCTGCGACAAAGTAAAATTTTTCTTTCATGCTTTTTTAATTTGGGGTTCGATTGCAAATCTATATTAAAAAATGAAACTTTTATTCGTTTTTTTTAATTTTTATTTATTAAAAATAGTAATACTATTTTTTTTAGATGTCTCCATTATAATTTAACATTTCTTTGTTGTTGGGGTCAAAAAAAAATCTATTTTTGCTTTTATAAAAATATTTTTTGCCCCAAAAATAATTAATTATGATAAAAAAATACCTCGACAATTTTAAGGATTTTCCAAGAGAAGTTTGGATTTTGACTTTAATTACATTTATCAACAGAGCAGGAACAATGGTTATTCCATTTCTGTCAAAGTACATGAAAGAAAATTTACATTTTAGCTACAGCCAGATTGGTTGGGTAATGGTTTTCTTCGGAATTGGTTCTATAGTTGGGACTTGGCTTAGTGGAAAGCTGTCTGATAAAATAGGATTTTACAAGGTGATGGTTTTTAGTTTGTTTGCTAGTGGGATTGTTTTTATTTTACTCCATTATGCTACAACTTTTGAAGAGTTATGCCTTGGAATACTTGTCCTTACTACAATTGCTGATATGTTCAGGCCAGCAATGTTAGTATGTCTTAAAACGTTTACTACTAAAGAAAACAGAGCAAGTGCTTATTCATTGACTAGAGCGGCTGTGAATTTAGGATTTCTTTTTGGTCCTGTTTTAGGAGGTTTGATTATTATGCAATCAGGTTATGAGTACATTTTTTATGCAGATGGTGCTACTTGTATTTTAGCCATTATTGTTTTTATGATTTTTGTAAGAGAAAAACAATTGCCGATTAAAACTGCTGCAGAAAGAGCTTTGCCAAAAAATGTATCAGTTATGAAAGATAAACCATTTATGTTGCATTTGGTTATATGCTTGATTACTGGAATTTTATTCTTTCAAATATTCACAACATTGCCTTTGTATCACAAAGAACAATTCAATATGTCGGAGTTTGATAGTGGATTGTTGTTAAGTTTGAACGGTTTATTGATTTTACTTTTTGAACTTCCAATTGTCAACTATGTAAGTAGAAATAAAATAAACAATCATAGAGTTATCTTTATTGGATTAGTTTTAATGGCTACAAGCTTTTTGTTCTTATTGTATCCATGGGAAGGTATGTTGATTCCTATGATGCTTTTTATGACTTGTGGAGTAATGCTTACCTTTCCGTTCGCTAATTCATTTGCTATGGAAAGATCTTATGAGCAAAGAGAAGGAAAATATATGGCTGCTTTTACGATGAGTTACAGTTTTGCGCACATTTTGAGTGCTAAAACAGGGATGGAAATCATTCAAAACTCTGGATATGAAACGAATTGGGTTTTTATGTCTATTCTTGGAGTGGTAGGTTCTTTACTTGTGTTTAAGTTGTTTGCAATGGTTGAGAAAGAAGAGTTGAGTAAAGCAACGATGATTCCAGTAGAAAGCGACGATAGAAAATAAGCATCGTCTGATAAAATAAAAAAAAACAGTAGTGATTATTTTACTACTGTTTTTTTTATGGAATTAAATCATATATAGCTGTAAATAAAAAGTCCCAACTTTATTAAAGTTGGGACTTTTATTTGAAATTACAAGAAGTAAAATCAATAGTTTATTATCCTAAAGCAGCTCTTTTGAAACCAGTTACAATAAGATCTTTATCTAAAGATTTAGCATAAGCAGCAACGCTTAATTTGTTATCTTTAATGTAATCTTGGTTTACTAAAGTGTTGTCTTTAAAGAAACGAGCTAATTTACCTTTAGCGATATTGTCTAACATAGCTTCTGGCTTACCTTCTTGACGTAATAAGTCTTTTGCGATTTCAATTTCTTTAGCGATAGTTTCAGCATCAACACCGTCTTCGTTAAGAGCGATAGGTGCCATTGCAGCAGCTTGCATAGAAATATTTTTAGCAACTTCGTCAGCACCTTCAATGTTTTTAGATAAAGCAGTTAAAGTAGCGATTTTGTTACCAGCGTGGATGTAAGAACCGATGAAAGCACCTTCTAATCTTTCGAAAGCACCAATTTCGATTTTCTCTCCAATAACTCCTGTTTGCTCAATTAATTTTTCAGCAACAGTAATTCCGTTGAAATCAGCAGCTAATAATTCTTCTTTAGTATTGAAGTTTAAAGCTAAAGCAGCTAAATCTTGAGCTAATTTTACGAAAGATTCGTTTTTACCTACGAAGTCAGTTTCACAGTTTAATGAAACTACAACTCCAGCAGTTTTTTCAGCATTTACAACAGCGATAACAGCACCTTCTGTAGATTCTCTATCAGAACGGTTAGCCGCTACTTTTTGTCCTTTTTTACGTAAGTTTTCGATAGCTAAATCAAAATCTCCTTCTGCTTCAACCAAGGCTTTTTTGCAGTCCATCATACCTGCACCTGTGATTGTTCTTAATTTATTTACGTCTGCAGCAGTAATTGTTGCCATAATATTTTGTATTTAAATGTTAAAAGTAAAAATTCCAATTCTCAAATCCCAAATTCCAACTTTATCAGAAAGTTAATTTTCTGATTTTGGATTTTGGAATTTAAGTTTTGGAATTTAAAATTTGATTTATTCTTCAGTTGCTGGAGCTTCAGGAGCTACTTCTTCGGTAGCAGGAGCAGCTTCAACTTCTTTCTCAGCACCTCTATCAGAAAGGCCTTCGATTACAGCAGTAGTAACTAAAGATAAAATTTTGTCAATTGATTTAGAAGCATCATCATTTGCAGGGATAACATAATCTACTTCACGTGGATCAGAGTTAGTATCAACCATTGCAAAAACTGGAATGTTTAATTTTTGAGCTTCTTTTATTGCGATGTGTTCCGCTTTGATATCTACTACGAACAATGCTGCAGGTAGTCTAGACATATCAGCGATTGAACCTAAGTTTTTCTCTAATTTAGCACGAAGACGATCTACTTGCAAACGCTCTTTTTTAGAAAGTGTGTTAAAAGTTCCGTCTTTTTTCATCTTGTCGATAGAAGACATTTTTTTAACAGCTTTACGGATAGTAACAAAGTTTGTTAACATTCCACCAGGCCATCTTTCAGTGATGTAAGGCATATTTGCAGCTTTTGCTTTTTCAGCTACGATGTCTTTTGCTTGTTTTTTGGTAGCAACAAATAATATTTTTCTACCTGATGCAGCGATTTTTTTCAATGCTTCATTAGCCTCTTCAATTTTTGCTGCAGTTTTATATAGATTGATAATGTGGATTCCATTACGCTCCATATAAATATAAGGAGCCATATTTGGATCCCATTTTCTAGTCATGTGTCCAAAATGAACACCTGCTTCTAGTAATTCTTTTACTTCTACTTTGTTTGACATTTTTTGTACTAGTTTACGTTCTGTTGAATATAGCAATGTAAGAATGGCGATAAATCGGCTACTTACATTTAGATGCTAAACTAATTTCCCGACGCATCGGGACAACAACAACATTGTTTTTAAATTCAATAAATAAACGAAGTCTTGTACGTATTGCACAAGACAGGCAATATTAACGTTTAGAGAATTGGAATCTCTTACGAGCTTTCTTCTGACCGAATTTCTTACGTTCAACCATTCTTGGGTCTCTTGTTAATAAACCTTCTGGTTTCAATACTCCTCTGTTTTCAGCATTTACTTCACACATTGCGCGAGCGATTGCCATTCTTACAGCTTCTGCTTGACCAGTTACACCACCTCCATAAACGTTTACTTTTACGTCAAAGTTTGATGCATTTTCTGTCATAGACATTGGTTGCATTACTTTGTACTGTAAAGTAGCAGTTGGGAAGTAAGTTGCGAATTCTTTTTTGTTTACAGTGATTACTCCTGTTCCTTCTGAAACATAAACACGTGCAACAGCGGTTTTTCTTCTACCGATTTTGTGAATAACTCCCATTACTTAAGATCGTTTAGGTTAACAGTTCTAGGTTTTTGAGCCCCTTGTTTGTGCTCAGCTCCTACAACAACATTTAAATTTCTAAAAAGTTCTGCTCCTAATTTGTTTTTAGGTAACATCCCTTTCACTGCTTTTTCAACTAATAACGCTGGGTTTTTAGATTGCAAAACTTTAGCAGTTAAAGTTCTTTGTCCTCCTGGGTAACCTGTATGACGCATATAAATTTTGTCATCCATTTTGTTTCCTGTAAGGTTAATTTTCTCTGCGTTGATAACAATTACGTTATCCCCACAGTCCACGTGTGGTGTATAACTTGGCTTGTACTTACCTCTTAAAATCATAGCGACTTTTGA